>NZ_JNIF01000004.1:716952-1433905 GCF_000702445.1 Bryobacter aggregatus MPL3 | reverse complement strand
TGGAATCGGATGATTCGTAAGGAAGCTCGGGCAGCGAGATTCGATTTTGTCTTGCAGGGAGCTTTCTTGGTCACCGACTGCCAAAAGCAGAACTGCCCAATAGGAGAAAGCGATTGCCTCAATGGCTTCGTCCAGAGTGCCGGGGGAATCTCAAAGCTCGGTGCCGGAGCGGTCTTCCACCATTCGGTGAACTCGGGGTAGTGGGTTGGCCGCTTCTCAGACCACTCACTCACGGATCGCTCCATATGCAGCCAGATTTGCTCCGAACGAGGGTCCAGGCCGGAGTAATAGTGGGCCGCCTCGATCCATCCGCCAGCTTTAGACTCTGTGAACACGAACTGCTCGGACCACGCAAGAAGGTCTGTCCACAGCGAACCCAGATCGTGATTGCCCCTTTTGCGCATCCCAGATCCAGGGCAGCGTCCCTCGATGGAGGCAAGCACTGAGTCAGGAATTGAGCCTTCGATCTCAATGATTGCTCGTGTCCAAAGTGAAAACGCCCGGAATTCCAGAACGCGATTAACCTCTGCCGCCAAGCCCCTCCATGAGACTCTCAGCGACTGCTGAAGCATTCGTTCGGAAAGTTCGGTCTGGGAATCACTGCCTCGGTTGGACCGCGCTGATTCGTTCTTGCCCACTCCCATCGAGTATGCATGGCTTTGGGAAAAAGCGGCAATCCCTCGGAGAAAATCGATTCCGATATTACCCACGGACACTACAAGGGATCGACATTTTTTGACCATGGCCGCGAAGGCTGTTCCCGGCGTCAGCAGGCAAATGCGTTAGGCATTCAACTCCCGTCATTGCAGAGGTTTAGCGCCGCCACCGTATCCCTGAGCGGCGCGATGACGAACTGCCGAGCCGTCACGTTTGCCAATTGTTGAAAAAGCGAAGCGTCCCTAGGATGCCAATCAAGACCCCATTGAGGAGCCGGTGTGAGAGGCATGCGAAATTGGACGACATCAGAATTCCCGATTGGTTGTTGCATGGGCCAAGGAACCGGAAGACGTGGCGACGACCCATTGAAGCGTTGGCGAATGAACTGGAGCGGACTCCGGAGGCAATCAAGGAGTTCCTTCGGCGGTAGAACTCCCGCGCGACCAGTGGCCGTGGCAGACGAAGCCACGATGGAACCGGCACGAGCGCGATGCGATTGAGCGCGGGCAGAACCCAAATGGCCGCACCCAGCAGCGTTTCGAAAGCACAAGCAACGAGTTGAGAAGCGACATGGATGAACTGGAGCATCAGCCGCTAACAGTGAAGCAAGTTGCGCACGATATCGGCCGCTCCGCACGACAGTGCAGCGATTGCTGAAGAGTGGCTACCTTCGTCGGTTCAAGGGAGGAATCGCCGAGTCCTCGTTTGAGGCCTTTCTCCGGGAGCATCCCCACTTTGTACCCTATACAAAGTTGCCGCCGGCCCACAGGGAATGGCTGGTGCTGAATGGGTTCCCAGACCCATCGGCTTCGGTGAAGGTGCCCAGTGTGCGGGGATTGTTGGAGTGAACATTCATGCTTCTCCGTCAATCGACGGATCGCCGACGATCCTGGACGGGATTGGTAAAAACTATGCCGTTTCCCGTGAGTAGACTGAAAGTCATGCGAAGCCTTGGAGCGCTCCTGCTGGTGTCAATGTGCGCATCAGCGCAACCCGGCGACTACAACATCCTTTATTCAAGTGGCTCAGATGTATTCACTCGCGAACCAAACGCTTTACTGGTTGAAGCGGTTCGGAACCGCAAACCGGGACGCGCATTGGACGTCGGAATGGGACAAGGGCGCAATGCGCTCTTCCTTGCCCGGAACGGTTGGGACGTTACCGGGTTCGATTCCGCCGACGGGAGGGAATTTCGGCAAGCCAAATTGGAAGCCGCACGCCTCGCTGTTCCGACTCACTGCAGAAGTCAGTACCTTCGAAGCCTTTGATTTCGGCACGGAAAAGTGGGACCTGATCGTCTTGACGTACGAACCGACCAAAGCCATCGCGCCGAGGGTAGCCCAGGCGTTGCGGCCTGGTGGCATTGTCGTTGTGGAAGACAGGCATCTAAGACACCAGACGAGTTTGGCCAACCGGAACATTTCGGAAACAACGAACTGCTTTCATTATTCAGCGGGCTTCGAGTCATCAAGTACGAGGACGTCTGGGCACGGCCCGGATTGGAGTGTTCAAGAAACTCGAAGAGCGCCTAGTCAGGCTGGTTGCGGAGAAGCCGCTCCGAAAGCGGCGGGCTGCATCTGGGAAGGCAGAGCGGTCGCTGCAGGTGCTAGCGTTTGTTGGGACACCGCGTTGTTGCGCTGCGGGGCTGATGGATGGAATTTCACCCGCGAGAAGTGCCCTCGGTGAATCGTGGCGGTTGTGTCATGCCGACCTTCGTTCAAATCGCGTGGTGTTGAGCTATTCATCCCGAACGTTCGATTCGTCAATTGCCGGATCGCCGGACGGATAAGGGATTTACTGCTCAATCAAATCTTCGCCGTTTTTCGCGAGTTTGGATTTTCATCTGGCCGAACTACACTAGAATCATGAGCTTTGCCCACGGGTCCTGATGGCACGAGTCCGATTTGTGCTCTGCGGAATTCTGCTATCAAGTGCGATTCTCTCTTGCGACTCCTCACGGGGAACGCGAATGCGGCGCGAGCGTCTCGAGTCGGAGGCACGAGCGTTGGCTGCGTTGAAGCACTTCTCCGGTTCGGTCCTCGTAGCGGAGGGAAACAGCACCCTGCTCGATGCGTCATTTGGCCTCGCCGACTCCGTCTCGGGAGAGGCAAACACGACCAGCACAAAGTTCCGGATCGGATCCATCACCAAGCAATTCACCGCAGTACTAATCGAGCTTCTTCGCGAGGAAGGAACACTGCGGCTTACCGATCCTGTCTCGAAATACATCCAAGGGAGCCCGGTTGCTTGGGCGGGCGTTACGATTCATCAGGCTCTAAACCACACGTCGGGAATTGCCGACTTCACCGACGATCCGAGATTTGAGCAGTGGTCGTCCACCACAAGGACGCCCGCTGAGACCATTGCATTCTTCCGCGAACGACCGCTCGAGTTTCCGTCAGGGAGCAAGTTTCAATACAGCAATTCGAATTACATCCTTCTGGGTGGGGTGGTGGAAACGGCAAGTGGAAGACGATTTGGAGACCTGCTGAGAGAAAAACTCCTGATCCCCTTGCGCATGATTGACTCAGGCTTGGATGAAGGCGACCAACTTGATTTGACCCGCCGGGCAAAGGGACATGTGCTGACGAATGGAGCCCTGCGCCCCAGTCTAAGCCCGGTCTCGGCGGCTTGGGCCGCGGGCGGGATGTATTCTACGACCGGCGACCTGTTGCGGTGGGTGCAAGGCCTCTTCGGACTCCGGGTTGTCTCTGATGAGTCGCTTCGACAAATGACAGGAGCGGGACGAATCGACTACGCTTATGGCTTCGCCTTGTCTGTCTTTCAAGGCGAGCTTCTGGTTTGGCACGACGGCAGTATAGATGGATTCTCAGCGTACCTGAGCTACCTCCCGGCACGAGGCATTACCGTAATCATCCTAAGCAATGTTGAGAACGACGAGGTCGTTGATTCGATGCACTCAGGCCTTCTGGCGGTGGCGCGAGAGTAGGCTCTCCCCTTGTCGCGCAGTGTAGCGCAATGCCGGCCGGATCACGCACGATTCGTCGATTGACCGATCGCCGACGATGGGGGCAAGATCAATAAACACTACTCCGCTGATCATGGGTTGATTGATTCACGGAAACTGCGGAGAAATGGCTCCTTTACAGAGACTCCGGAGTATCTGTTCGCAACCGCATGGAGAGCCCCGGCGAATTCACACGGAGTGATATAGAATCTCTATATCGATGTCCTACAGCTATGACAGAGCCATCTCTTGAGCTCCTTAAAGGTACGCTGGATCTCCTAATCTTGCGGACACTGGAACTGCACCCGATGCACGGCTCCGCCATCGCGGAGCGTATTGCTCAGGTTACGCACGGCGCCTTTCAGGTCAAGGCTGGATCGTTGTTCCCCGCACTTCATCGCCTCGAACAGGAGGGGTCTATCACGGGCAGTTGGCAAGAGTCTGCGTTGGGTCGCCGGGTCCGGACGTATACCCTGACCCCCGACGGCATCAAGCAGTTGTCCGCAGAACAGAAGACCTGGACACGGATTGTTCAGGCAATGACCGCACTCCTGGAGTCAACCTGACATGCGAATCGCCAGAGGGTTGAACCGGCTATTTGCGAACCTGTTTCGCAGACAGGATGCCGATAATTCACTTGACGCCGAAATCAGGGACTATGTGGAGGAACAAACCAAACGGCTTGTTGATTCTGGCATGCCCGCCGACAAAGCGCGACGTCTGGTATTGGTGGAAACAGGAGGGATTGATTCCATCAAGGAAGGTGTCCGGGACGTGTGGATTGGACGAGGAATTAGGACAACGGCTGATGACGTTCGCTTTGCGTGCCGCTGTCTGATGCGAGCACGCGGGTTTGCGACGATTGTGATCGCGACCATGGCGCTCGGAATGGGCGCGACCCTGACGATGTTTAGCCTGATGCGCGGGGTAATGTGGCGCCCGTTGCCTTATCCAGAACCCGACCGAATTGTCACGATTCAAGTTGATGCAAGGAGCGTTGCCAACGCGGGTGCGGCACTTGGCGAAGTGCTCGACTTGAAGGAACGTAGCCATTCTCTCGAACAGGTTTCGATGCTTGACACGGGCACGGCGACGCTCACGTACAGAGGCGAGTCCGAGCGCGTGACGCATGCGGGTGTTTCCGATAATTTTCTTCCATTGCTGGGCGCACGACCGACCCTCGGAAGGCTTCTTGATTCGCGACTCGACAACCCTAAGTCGGCGCCGTCCGCCATTCTCATCAGCGGCGAACTTTGGCGGCGCCGCTTCTCCTCAGATCCCCGCGTCATCGGAAGAACCGTACGGGTTGATGATCAGGACGTGCAAATTGCCGGGGTCCTTGCGGCAGATTTCCGCCTCTTCCTGCCACCGGCCGCCAGCGCCGCAGAGGAAATCGACGTCTGGTTTCCCTTTGCTATGAGTCCGACCCGGCAGTACCGAGGGATCCCCATCCTCGCGCGGCTCAGGACCGGCGCTACTCTCAGTGAAGCGAACGCTGAGTTGCAAACGATCGCGTCTCAGTTTCAACAGGAACATCCGCTGTATTATGCCGGCGCTACAGGATGGCAAGCAGCTCAACTCGATCGCGAATTGAGTAACAGACTCCGGTTTACAGCGGTGCCGCTCCAGGAGGCAGTCACACGCGATGCCCGGCCAAAGTTGATTCTGTTAGCGAGCGTCGTTGGATTTGTGCTTTTGTTGGCGTGCGCGAATGTCGCTAACCTTTTATTGGCCAGAGGCACGGTTCGACAGCGGGAATTTGAGATCCGCTCCGCGCTGGGTGCGGGTAGCGTCAGGATTTCCCGGCAACTGCTCACCGAAAGTCTCCTGCTCGCGTTCGTATCTTCATGCGTTGGTCTGATTCTGGCGCGCTTTGCACTCCAAGTCATCGCCAGCGCTAGCGCTTCTCAGGTTCCCTTGCACTCAAGGATCGCACTCGATACAGAGGTGGCAATCTTCGCTGTTGCCTTGGCCGTGGTTACGAGCCTTCTTTTCGGGACGCTGCCTGCGTGGCGCTCCTCATCAGTCCACTCGCTCGCGGCAAACCGTGCACAGACCACGAAGACCAGTTCGCGGAATCTGCAACGTACGCTTGTCGTGATCGAAGTCGCCCTGTCGATCGTGCCCCTGGCTTGCGGTGGCCTCATCCTACGGTCATTTCTGAACCTCCTGGACGCGCCTCTCGGATTTGACCCTACCCACGTCGTCACCACCCAGGTACCCTTCAGCCTGCGTCTCTACCCGAAAGCCGAGCAGCAGTGGACGGTCATGCGCGAAGTGATTGATGGAGTACGAGCTATTCCTGGTGTTCAAGCAGTGAGCGCTGCTGGACCTTTGCCCCTCTCTCCCAACCAACAGAAGCGCCGGGTCGGGCGTGTCGACCGACCGGACGATCCGCCGATCCTGGCAACCCAACAGGGAGCCATGCCTGGATATCTTGGAGTGGTTGGAACGCCTTTGCTTGCAGGTCGTGACTTTACGGATGACGATGTCATCTCGCTACGTAAAGTAGTGATCGTCGACGAGCGCCTCGCCAGGCGGCTGTGGCCGGAAGGAGCCATTGGAAAACGTCTGGCAGTTTATCGAACTGGCCGACGCGACGATCTCGAGATAGTTGGCGTGACCGCTGCCGTACGAGCCACGCGCGTGCGAGACGACGACATTCCTGGCTACCTGATGCCGTCGATCGAGACCTCCCTGGTAATCAAGACCCGCGAGACGTCTGAGCGAATGGCGCCGGCAATTAGGGCTGCGATTGATAAGGCGCATATCGGTCGGGCGGCCGTCGACATACTCCCAATGAGTGCCTACGTTTCAGACTCGATCGGGGACACCCGCTTCGTTCTGTTTGTTCTTGCAGCGTTTGCGGGCGTGTCTTTATTATTGGCCACTTTGGGGCTCTATGGGACGCTGGCATACCTGACGGCACAAAGGGCGCGGGAGTTCGGAATTCGGCTAGCGCTGGGTTCCAGCGTGAGGGCCATAGTTGTGATTGTTGTGAGGGAAAGTGTCTGGTTGGCTGTTGCGGGCCTTATGCTCGGACTACTGGGTGCTGTTGCCGTGACTCGGGCGATGCTAGAACTGCTCTATGGAGTGGAACCATTGGATCGGGCGACTTTGCTCGGAGTGGTTAGCATAGTGGGTGTTATTGCGCTCGTTGCAGCTATCGTCCCTGCGTGGAGAGCCGCGACAATCAATCCGCAGGAGTCCCTGCGGAGTGAATGAAGGTCCAATTACTGCTGTCGGCCAGCATAGGCCCCTCAAGGTAGAAAAGTGCAGGCCTATCGACACCAGTTTATGGATAACGCGCGATCCGTCAATTGCCATATCGCCGATGATTCGGGAGTTGACCGTTGATCGTGGGCCATCCCAATCTTAGTGGCCCGGCAGATGCACGCGGCTCGGAGAATAGATAGCAGCTCCGTAGTGCAAAGAGTTCGTCCAATTTCGTGTCAGAAACCCAGTGACGATAGCTCCGCCCCCCCAACCCCGCGTCAATCTGTCCGAAGCGACTCCATGGGGTCCGCCGCTGCGGCTCGGCGGGCGGGGATATAGCTCGCTAGCACCGCCGCTGTCGAAACAACCACCGCGGACAGCACGTATGTGGCAGTGTCGAGCGCTGTCACGCCGAACAGAAGCGGAGCAACCCACCTTGAAAGCCACATAGCTGTACCCAATCCGATGGCCCCGCCGAGGCCCGCCAGCGAAATCCCCCGCCGGATGAACAGGCCTTTCACTTCACTGGGCTGAGCCCCAAGGGCAACTCGGATGCTCACTTCTCGCCGCCGCTGGCCAACCGCATAGGCCAGCACGCCGTAAACGCCGATGATGGCCAAAGTCAAGGCCATCATTCCAGCAATGCCCAGCAGGACGAGCGTGAATGAAGTACGCGCCATCGAGCGCCGGTAAATCTCATCGAGGGTTCGCACTTGCGCCAAGGGCAACCTTGGGTTCACAGCGTGGATAACCGTGGCAATTTCCCGGAGAAAGCTCTCCCTATTCACTCTTCCGCTTCGAATCGCGAGTGTGAGGCCGCGTCGGACCGAGGGCGGCCGATCCGGCCGCAAAGAGTCGTACACGCCCGTCCGGAAATAGACCATAGGCGGAGCCGGCTTGTGCGCGCCCTCGTCATGCACGTCTTCCACCACTCCCACGACTTCGAACCATTTGTCTCCGAGAGCGCCCGGCCGCAGCCGCTTGCCCAGTGCCGCACCGGGTTGTTGCCAGTTTTCGCGCGCCATGCTCTCCGATACGATTGCGACCAGTCGTCGCTGGGCGAGATCCTCCCGTGAGAAATCCCGGCCGGCAAGCAACCGGGTGCCTAGCGCGGCAAACAGGCCAGGAGAGACATATTTGACCACCCTGTTGGGCGGAGGCTGCCCCAGCACGAACTTGCCTTCGACAGCAATCAGATTCCCGTTGCGATAGTCCGCCTCCATGGGCATGCCATCCGCAAAACCAACAGCCTCTACCCCTGGCAGACGAGAGACGTTATCGAGGATTTCGGTTTGCATCCGCGCCACGCGCTCGGCTTCTTGCACTTGTTCGCCTGCGATGGCAATGCGGACCGTCTGTATGCGCTCGGACTGAGTGAAGCCGGGGTGGACACCTCGCAGCGCGACGAAGGTACGAATCAACAGTCCGCTGGCAACGAGCAGTACCAAAGCAAGAGCAACTTGCGCAACAACCAGCACGTTCTGCGTTCGCAATTGATCGAAGCTCATGCTCGCCCCGCGAGCGCTGCGGATCCGGCCAGGAATGCCGCACTTGAGAACAGCGATCAGGCCGAAGAGCAGACTACCGGTGACCGAGCATCCGATGCCAAAGGCCAGAGTTGCGCTGTCAATTGAGACTTCCGCCAACCGGGGAATGCTGGCAAGATCCTGGACCTTCAGAAACTGCACCGCCCCATACGCAAGCGCCATCCCACAAGCTCCACCGACGACACCCAGGGTCAGGCTTTCCACAAACAACTCTCTCGCGATTCTCCCCCAGCCTGCACCTAGCGCCGCTCGAATCGCGAACTCTTGCATTCGCGCCTGTGAACGCACCAGAACTAGGTTTGCGACATTGGCGCAGACTAGCAGGAACACGAGGCCCAGCGCGCCCATCAGAACGCCGAGAACTCCACTGATGTCGCCGGTAACGTCCTGCTTTAGCGCGCGCAAATTGGGCTTGAATCGAACTTGCTCGGCGAAGGATCGAGCGTTCTCCGGGATCACCTGCGTCAAGATGCGCGCCGAGTCGCGATTTGCCAGTTCGATAGTCACACCTGGCTTGAGCCTTGCGATACCCGGCCAGGAGAACGGCTCGAAGGGCAGGTTCGCTTTGGCGAAACGTTGCGGCAGCAAAACATCGGGGGAAAGATCGAGAAACCGAAAAGTCCGCGGCATCACGCCAATCACCTCGCGCGGAACGGAGTCAATCGTTACCGTGCGTCCCAGCACTCGCGGATCGCCGCCGAAACGTCGCATCCAATACAGGTGGGAAAGAACGACGGTTTCTGGCGTCCCGGGGGTGTCGTCTTCAACGGAAAACGGCCGGCCCAGGAATGGCGTAACGCCCAGCGCCGTCAGGACTTCGCGGGTCATTGTTACAGTCTTGATCTGCTCGGGTTCGCCCGTGCCGATTTCTGTTGCCGTGCCCGCCTGCCAGACACCGAACTCTTGAAACGCAGCCGAATGCTCCTTCAAACCGGCGTAGATGGAAGGCCCTAGCCCCATGTCGTTAAAGGTTACGCCTTCGATCATGCTCGAGTTGAAGACACCAACCAGCGATTCCGCATCCGGGTAAGGCAGGGGACGGATAAGTACCGCATTGACGACACTGAAGATTGCCACATTCGCGCCGATGCCGAGGGCAAGCGAGAGGATCGCAGCCGCGCTGAAACCTCGATTCATCCGAATCATGCGAAGTGCATGGCGGACATCCCGCACCAGGCCTTCCAGGAATATCAGGGTGTTCATTTGGTATACCTCCTCGCGGATCAAGAGCGGGTTCCCGAGCTTCTTGCGTGCTGCGTCTCGCGCGGCGCTCGGCTCCATCCCGCGTGCGATGTATTCCTCCGCCGTGACGGCGATGTAGAATTCCAGTTCCTCGCTCTGTTCGGCGTCCGCGTCGCCTCGCTTCAAGAATCGCCGCCAATTCATGACTGTCCCTCGCGGGCCGGGCGCAGGATGCGGCCGATAGCCTTCACCAACTGCTCCCAGCGTGACGTTTGCGCCGCCAGTTGCTTCTTGCCTTCCGGCGTGAGGCGATAGTATCTGGCCTTCCGGTTGTTTTCGGAAGTCCCCCAGAATGAGGCGATCCATCCTCGATTCTCGAGGCGGCGCAAGGCGGGGTACAGGGACCCGTGCTCGACTTGCAACACCTCTTCAGACCCTCTCTCGATCGCATGGGCAATTGTCTGTCCGTGTGCTGTGCCGAGGACCAACGTCTGCAGAATTAGCATGTCCAGGGTTCCTTGGACCATCTCGGATTGAAGAGGGGATTCTTGTCTCGGCATGCTTTCCTGTCGATGATCGACTAGTAGATCGCTTCCTAGAATACGGATGACTTGACGAAAAGTTCCGCTATTTGTAAAGATCACCAGCAGAAGCGCCCGTCGCAGGCCCCTGCCTTGTCGCGAAGGGTAGATCCGTCTCCGACGCCACCTCGATCACGGGCGATTCGGAAACTGCGAAACCACTCTCATCCCTGAACTTCATTCGGGCAGAGATGCTTGGGGTGCTCGACTAGGGCAGGAAAGGCTCAGTCGCGCTGTCTTCTGGATTTGTCGTTCTCGCCGAGATGCAAGCAGTTGGATGGTGTTGGGCTTGCCTGGCCAGTTCCAATCGCCAAATGGCGTATTGAATCTGCCTCAATACCCAAGACATCGCAACAGAGAGCGTCGGCGGCAACTGGGTCGGCGGCGAACACGAGACATCCCAGATTCACTGGGTAGCCGTGGAGCGGGCCGTTTCCTTTCATGGCAACGATGCCGTCGGCGATGACGTAGTGGATCGGAATCGTCGAGGCGAGTTCGACGATTGAGTTGTCGATGCCCTGCCAGTGGAGGACGTTCTTCGGCCAGCCGTAGACGGAGCCGGGGACGACACCGAAGAGGTTCTTCATGCTCAGGGTCACTCCGGCCCAATGGTGGGTTTTGATCTTCGGCATGGATATCAGAACGTCTGCCGCAAGGACTGTTCGAGGCAGCCAGAGTTCAGAAAGTCCGGTGAGGCGCGTTGTCGTCTTCACGCGATGCACCTCGTCGTAGTTGAGGTCAACGAACCTGGTGCGACCGACTTCGCGTAAGGCTGATCGGAGGCCACATTCCTCGAGCAGAAGTTCTGTGTCTCGGACGTGACCGGGGCCTTCGCCGACCGTTACGGTTGTGGCCCCCAAGCGGTAGAGGCTGTCAACGGCAGCAGCGATGATTGTGGGATGGGTGTTGATCGGGGCGGTCGCGGAGTACTCGACTAGATTGGGTTTCAGGAGTACGGACTTGCCTCGAACCGCCGGCGCGAGGAGCTTCAGGCCATCCCAGACAACTTGATAGGCCTTTTCGTACGATTCACAGCGAAGTACCGCGACCCGTGAAGGAGGCCGAGGCTTCTTCGGAATGCGGTCGCGTAACGATTGTTGAATTGCCAGGGCAGACGTTCCTACAAGAGCAAGGCCACCAAGGGCTTTCCGTCGATCTGTCATGCGCGCCGCCCGAAGCGGAAGACCGGTGTTTCCAGGGCAAGAAGCGTGAGCGCCAGCGCCGTTGTGTTCATTGTGCTGGCTTGCGCATCGGCCATTCGCCGCAGTGATTCCCGAACTGAGGTGGCACTGATCTCCAGGAGATTTGCCAAGGCAAGGACACCCCACGCCAATGAATAAGTCGAAGGGCACGATTGCAGCCGACGCTCAAGATATTGGGCGGCCTTGCGGGAATCTAACTGCCCATGCGCTCGCAGGGCGCAGACTGCCATGGCTGTGAAGTCAGGGTGCGGATCTAGGTCGACGCCAAAGGCGTGGCCGTTGCCCGCGTTCCATCCGCCGGACGGGCAGGCCCTGTCCTGCAGCATCGCGATCGCGGAGGAAATACGGTTTGATGACTTACCCCAGGCGGCGTAGGCGAGAAGCACAAGGGCCGTGGGGGCGACCCAACTCACGGTGTTCTCTACCCATGGCCAGCCGGACTTGCCGGGATCAAAGCGCACTTTGCGGTCGAATAACCGGAACTTCCATTGCCATAGCCAATGACTTTCGCGTCCTCTCGTCTGCTCTAGCCACTTGAAGCCTTGCGATGCGGCTTCTTCGCTTCGCTCACTCGGCTTGCAGTGCGCGAGGGCGAGGAGGGCGAGTCCGGTGGCGTATGCATTCGGGATGGCGGTAACCGGGCAATTGGACCAGGCGCCACAAGGCAGTTGCGAGTTGAGAAGTTCCGTGGTGCCCAGGTTTGATCTTCGGAGCGCAATGCGGCGGAGGGCCATCTCTTCTATGTTGCGAGGGAGCCGGGCCTGAAGCTCGGCTTCAAGTAGGGAGCATTCTTTCACTGGCATGATGGCTTGACGGTAGAGCAGTTGGGCGATTTCACGAAACGAGTTGCTGGAAACTCGCTTTGGCCTGCGACGCATGCTGCGTAGACTGCCAACATGTTCGACTCGCCTGAATCTGTCGCGTTCGGCCTGCGGAACGCGGGGTATGCGACGGACCCCGTATTGGTCCAGATCATTTGGCTCGCGACGCGCATGCAGAAGCCCATCTTGATCGAGGGTCCGCCTGGCACCGGCAAAACGTACCTGGCGCAAGCATTCGCGGCGGCGGCACGGACGGAGTTGATCCGCCTGCAATGCTTTGAGGGGATCACGGAGCGGCAGGCGATTGGATCTTTCGATGAAGCCCTGCAGCGCCTTTTCCTCGAAACGCAAGGGAATGAAGTTGAGCGGCAATGGGATGCGTTGCGCGGCCGGCTGCATACGCTGGACTTCTTTACGCATGGGCCGCTACTCCAAGCTGTGTTGCAACCCAAGCCCGTGGTACTCCTGATCGATGAACTCGACAAGGTGGATCAAAAATTTGAGGCGCTGCTGCTGGAGATCCTTTCCGACTGGCAGATCACTGTGCCCAAGCTGGGGACCGTGAAGGCTTACACGATTCCTTTCGTGGTGATGACATCGAACCAGGAGCGGCGGCTGGGCGACCCATTGCGGAGACGCAGCCTATACCAACGAATCGAGCATCCCGATGTGAAGAAGGAAGCGGAGATCCTCGATATCCGAACCGTGGACGCCCCGCTGGAACTGAAGGCGCAGGCCGTCGGCCTGGCGCAGGCACTGCGCGGATACAACCTGGTGAAGCCGCCGTCGATTGATGAGATCGTTCAGTTCGTTCGTGCGCTGCAACTGTTGGGCCGGACAGAGATTCGTCCGGAGGACCGGGATGTGCTCCTGCCATTCTTGGCCAAAACGGAAGAGGACGTGAAGCGGCTCCTGCTGCGCGATGGCTTCAGCAGTCTGGTTGCTACGGCGCGCGAGTATCGTGACCAGGCGCTGCGGGCGATGGTGGGTGCTGACCCGGGGAGCACCACATGAGAGCAGTACTCATTTGTGGATTGGCGCTTTGCGTCCCCACGTTCGCGCAGACCGCCAGCTTCTTGGAAGTCGCAGACCGATCGGCAGACCATTTCGGGGTGGCGTGGGAATTGGTGCGTGCGGTGATTGAGGCGGAATCCAACTGGAACGTACATGCAGTCTCGCCGGCCGGGGCTGTTGGCTTAATGCAGTTGATGCCAGAGACTGCGGCGGCCTTTGGTGTGCGAAACCGATTCGCTGCGGCGGAGAACATTCGGGGCGGAGTCGCATATCTTGCGTTCCTTCTCAAAAGATTCGACGGCGATCTGCGTTTGGTTGTCGCGGCCTATAACGCTGGGCATGGCCGCATTGGTAGGGCTGGCCTGAGCTACCGCAACCCGGAGACGGTCAGCTATACCCGGCGAGTTGCATATTTGTACCACCAACATCGGAGGGACTTGAGGAAATGAAATCGATCGTCCTGTTTTTTGCATTCGGTGTGCTCGCTGCCCAAACTGTGCCGGTGGTGAGCAAGCGGACCCAGACGGATCAAGTGCAAGTGGTTCGCGTGGCGCCGCGGTTCGCGACAGCTATCCGCGTTTCAGAGCCTGTGAGTTCGCTGGTGCTGGGCGATCCGGAAAAGTTCCTGGCCGAACATTCTGACAAGGAGCCGACCCTTGTGCTGGTGAAGCCGACATCGGAACTGCCCGGCGAGTCGAACCTGTTGGTTCTGACTACGACCGGACGCCAATACAGCTTTCTGCTTCGGGCAGATTCGGGCGGAGGGAGACAGGTGGACTTCGTCCTGGCCTACAAACCGCGCGGGAGCTTCCTGGTGGAGGAAAGCGTGTTGGCCAGGTCGGAGGTCCCAGGAATTAGTGCACTTCAACGTGTCCAGCCAGAAGCAGTCCCGGACACACTAGCAGCGCGTCTCCAGCGGCAGCAACTTGCCCCGCTTCCGCCGCTTTATGGAGCCAAGCCTCCCACCCAGACGGAAAAAGGCGACCGGATCAGGGCGGGTGTTTCCGAAGTGATCGATGAGGGGCGCACGGTGATGGTGTTGTTTTCCGCAGTGAATCCTCAATCGAGGGCCATCGAGATCATGCCCCCGCAGGTGCAGTTGGCGGGCAAGTCCCGAAAGGGTGCACTGATTCGCAAAGATCAATGGACCACCAGTGAGCAATTGCCGGTTCTTGACTTTCGCCTTTCGCGGCGGCGACTCGGCCCCGGCGAGCGCGTGGATGGGGTCGTGGTGTTCACCCGGCCCGGCTTTAAGCAGGCGCAAGAAAGCTTGTTTCTGCAACTGGCCGAGAGCGGCGCGGTGGATCAACCCGCACTGGCACCGATCGGCTTTGGGGTTTCTGCAATCCGAGAGGAGGTTCGTCATGACTGAGGAACGGCATCCGTCACAAGACTGGAATGAGGAAGAGAGAGGTGAGTCCGAGGTTGTCGAGGAGCAGTCCGAGGGCGACGTCCACGACCATCGGGCAGAAGAGCCTGACTCACGCGATGAAGCGGCGAGCGAGGAATCGTTCTTTGACCGGGTACGGGCTCGCTTTGCGGCTCCTGCAAGCCGCGACAGCAAATCCACAGAACGGACGCGCGGGTTGGTCGTTCTGGTTGGGGCCAGTGTGGCGTGTCTGTTCCTGTTTGTGGGAATGTTTACGACCGATGCTGACAGCACCAAGAAATCGCGCGGAACGGGACCCAATCTAGGGCGGCCAGCGACGGAGACGACCAACCAAGAGAATGGGAATCGGTCGCCGGTGCCGCAGTTGAATGTCAACCAGCAGCCCAACGAGGAAACGAACGAACTGACCGAGCAAGACTTGCTCGGAACGATGCGGAATCGGGTTCCGCCGCAGCCGCCGGTGCTAGGGCCGGCGAAAGATCTGTCATCCGTGGATTTCTCAGATGCGCCGACGCCTGACGCCGCTCTTGCGGATGCGTATCGCCGGCAGAATCGGACCGTGCCACCACCAGCCACGACCAATTGGGAGGCAGCAATTTCCGACTATCAGAGCCGCCAGCCAAAGCCAGCAAATGCCCAACCGCCCCCTGTACCCGCAGTGAAGGAGGTTCCCCAACTGGGCAAGTCGTCCTTCATCTTTGTCCGTTCGCAGACGGCAAATGTCTCAAGCACTGCACGCGTGAAGCCCACCGTCGCGCAAGTCAGCGGCCGGAGCCTTCCGCAAGGGCTGGCCTTGGTGGCCCGACTTCAACATGGGGTCAGTTCCGCAGCGAAGGCACCGGTAATTGCGGTCATCGAATACAACTACGAGGAAGCTGGCGAAATCCTGGTACCGGCCGGAACGAAGGCTTACGGGGAATTGGCGGGCGCAACACCCCAGGGCTGGGTGACGCTGAAGTTTCATTCGCTCGAATTCCCAAGCGGGGAGACGGAGGAGATCTCCGGTAGCGCGCTTGGAATGCAACGGGAGGCATTGCGTGGGGAGGTATCGGGCTTAAACCAGGGTAAGCGCTTTTTGACTCGTGCGCTGACAGGTGTGGGCACTATCGCAGCCTTTGCCGTGGGTGGGCGCGGGCTGAGCGGCGGTATCGACAATTCGGTTCTGTTGAGGGAGCGGATCGCGTCCAACGTTGCGCTCGCGGGTGAGCAGGAACTCGCGCGGTTGGCCTACCAGCAGAACGTCGTCGTAACGGTGCCTGCGAACACGCGCTTCTATCTCGTCTTGCAGGAGAGATCCGAAGTGCAATCGGGCGGTCGAGCACAACCTGAGGCAGGTTCGTCCCCGGGTAGTCCAAACGTATCGACCATCTCAGAACCCGAACTCCGTGAGTTGATTCAGATTCGCGAGGAGATGCGGGAGGCAAACCGGATGCTCAGGCGCAACGAAGCTTCGAGTCCAGTAAGACCTTAGTTTCGCCGTCGACTTTGTTCGAGAGAGGCTCAGTTCGATCGATCTAGCGAGATCCTTCTGGGTTGGAAGTCCCGATTGAAGCGGCTATTCTGAGGGTGTTCGGAGGGAACGCCCGAGAATGCCGCACACTGTCGGATCTGATTCGGCGACTTGGAGGCCGGCGCACTGGTTGGGTCGGTTCTTGCGCGGCGGTGTGGATGCGGTCGGTGCGGAGGCGGAATTCTTGCAGGGCCGAATGCGGGGCGCGTCGGCAGAAGAACGAACTGCATGGCTGCGACGCTTCCTGATCGGAACGCTGATAGTGGTCTGCGAGTACTACTTTCTCTATCGGATCCTGGATCGGCGCGACAGTGCGCTGGCATTTGCGACCAGTTGGGTTGTGTTGTTCCTGCTCCCGAGGCCCGTACCGAGACTTATTTTGCTGGCGGGTCGGTCCTTCGCGTTCGTCACCACAATTACGTTCTTGTCGGTGGGGCTGGACACGGCTGCGCTGGCTATTCCCACGATCAGCACCTGGAATGGCTTGATCTGGTTCGCTGCAATGTCCGTCCTTCTGGTTTGGACTCTGGCTGCTCTGCGCCCGCGAGGCCCAATAACTGCGATCCCGCAACCAAGCAGCACGGTGCCGGTCGCTGTCGAGGTGAACGTTCCGAAAGTGCGCCATCAAGACGTCGGCGGAGCGGATTCGGCGAAGCGGGAAATCTCACTGGTAGCGAGCAATCGCTTTCATAAGAACGGTAAGGGAATCGTTCGGAACGGTGTCTTGCTCTACGGCCCGCAGGGCACAGGAAAGAACCTGTTGGCCGAAGCCACGGCCGGCGAGTTTGGGGCGAAGTTCCTTCAGGTGCGCTGCCCTGAGTTGCTGGGTTCGGCGATTGGTTCAACTTCTGCGCAGATCAGGCAGGTTTTTGAAGAGGCGGAGCGAATGCGTCCCGTTGTCTTGTTTCTCGACGAGGTCGATGCAATTGGAAGCAAGAAGCAAGCGCAGGGAGCAGGGACCGATGCTGGAGGGGGCGGGCGCGAGCACAATGCAGTCACGACCCAATTGATGCAGTCCATCGACAAGTATCGTTCGGTCGAAGGATTGATGATTGTTGCCGCCACGAATTCTCTCGATGGCCTGGAACCAACGCTGACACGTGAGGGTCGCTTTGACGTTAAGCTACGACTCGACCTGCCTGATCAGGCTGGACGGGAAGCGATGCTGTCGAGCATCTTGAAGCGATCAGGGCCGGCGACACCCGAGATTGTGGAGATTGCAAGGCGGACGCCAGGGTGGAGCCCGGCCCGGTTGCGCGCGCTAGTGGATCGAGCGATGCTTCAGGCAAGCGGTGCGACGGCGACTGAGCGCGACGTACTGGCAACGCTGGAGGAATCCGGCGGACACGACCGGCCGCAAGTTGAAGTCGTCACTTGGGACCAAGTGGTTCTCCCGGGGCCGGTAGTGTCCGACATCAAGACGATTCTGCGGCTGTTGTCTCCCGGCACTGCCGACCAACTGGGCGTCCCTGTGCCATCGGGCCTTGTGCTGGTGGGCCGTCCAGGAACGGGCAAGACTCTGGTGGCGCGATTGATTGCCTCGCAGGCCAAGCGCAGTTTCTACGCGATTACGCCGAGTGATGTCTTGAGCGGCTCGGTGGGCGGATCCGTCAAGCGGGTGTCGGAGCTGTTTGCGCGCGCGCGGGAGCATGCTCCCTCGATTCTGTTCTTCGATGAGATGGATGCGCTGTTTCCCGTTGTGACGGGGTACGGCAGCCAGCACGATGTGCAGTTGGTGGAACAAGCATTGATCGAGATCAGTGATCTCCGTCCGGAGCACCAAGTCTTTCTGATTGGGACAACCAACGACCTTTCTCGTGTGGACCCACGTATTCTGCGAGGTGGTCGATTCAGCGAAAAGGTTGAGATTGGTTTACCGGACGATGATGGGTATCGTCGGCTGGTGAGCATGAACTTTCCTGTCACCCAGTTGTCTGCCGCGCTGACTGAGATGCGAATCCTGGAGATGGTGCGCGGTTTGAGCCCCTCGGAGATCTCCGCCGTGGCGAGCGCAGCGAAGCGCTTTGCGCTGACCCGGACACCAGAGGGTGCAGCGCGCCTAATGCCTATCGAGGCAAACGACATCGAGTTGGCGATCGCTCGCGTCCGGTAGCCTCTTTCCACCAACTCGTTTGTAGATTTCTCAATAGCGCCTTATTCTGCCTCCCAAGTTCATGCTTCTGCATGAGCCCATTTCAGACCTGGGAGGAACACCTCGATGAAACGACTTTTCGGTGATCGGCGTTCGGCGATTGTCCTGCTGACGGCCGTTCTCCTTCTCCTTGTGGGCACGCAAGCAGTCCTGCTGGCCCAGAACCTTGGCGCTGCCCCACAGACGAACGTTGCCGTACAAGGGCAAACCGGCGCTCAGCCGGAAGGCGCATTCCTGAACCTCGTGAATTGGATCGGCAACGTGATCGCGCCAGTGGGCGCCGGGTTGGCAATCGCTGCCGGGCTCGTGTCCTACATCTCTGGGCGGGGCGTCATGCGTTATGTCATCACGGCGCTTGGCTGTCTGGCCATTTCCGGTGTCACACGCCTGCTCGAATTCTGGATCACCCAGGGCGGAGGTGGCGTGTCCTGATCGCGCCCGAAGATTCGCTGGGAGCCCAAATGCAGTACGGGCTCCCGGCAAATCCCAAGAGACATCCCATGCCAACTCTTCTTTACGACGTGATGCGTGTGCTTCTGCTCCTGACGGGGCCAGCGGCCTTCATCTGTCTTCTGAACGCCGGAATCTCGCTACGCAAAGAAGGTGGCACCGTGTTCTGGATTGGTGGCGGGTTCTCGAAGTGGATGTTGTGGGCAGTGATCTTCCTGGGGCTGGAGCCTACGCTGAGTTGGTTTCAGTTCCTCGGGATACCTGTCTTCTTTCCGCCTGGCGCAGCCATTGGAACACCGTGGCTGGCAAACATACAGCAGGGTCTGGCCACGTTCGTGAACTCGTTCATAGTGGCGCGCGTCGTTCCGGTGGCTGCTGCCTACTTCGTGGTGCGCGCTGTTCTGGACACGGCGTCGGGCGCGGGTCCGCTGCCCTCGCTTTTGAGTTCCATGTTTCTATTGGCAATTTCCAGCACACACGCATTGATCGATGGATGGACGCCCGCTGGCAACCGATTCTCAATCGTCGTCGGCCTGGAGTCGATGTGGACCTATCTGGCCGGCCGAATCATGCCCATCGCCGCCGGGCTGGCAATCTGCGGGGCGATCCTTCAGTTCGCCTTCAACCGGCCTGGATATCTCCGCCTGTTGGTGTGCGCCGGCGGCTTTTTGACGATCAATGCGCTCTGGATTCTGATTAACCGAATGATGTGACCCAGGGGAGGACTCATGAACTTTCTGAACGGACTCACCAATCTGACGAACTGGTTCGGCAACGTGATCATGCCGACTCTCGCCGCCTTGTTCTTCGTCGTGTCGGTGCTGCGCTTCTCGCGCGGCGGCTCGCACCAATACTCGATGTACGCGGGAGTCGCGGCGTTGATGGTGTCTGGGCTTTTGCGTGGTTTCGAACGGTTCGCCCAGCAACGCGCGTGGAACGACCCCGATGCGGTCTGGATCACGTTGCTTGGCCTAGTGAACTGGTCCGCCAACGTATTCCTACCCTTGTATGGCGTCCTGCAAGTTGTCATCGGAGTAATGCACATCGGCGGGATGGGCTTCCGCATCTATCCCGGAGCGCCATGGGCGAGACACATTCTCTCGGCCATGATCTGCTTTGGCCTTTCCGGCGTTCTGCGACTTGCGGAATACTTCGTTGCTCAGGGAACGGGAGGCGTTAGCTAAGGCCATGGCAATCGAAGTGACGCCGGTTTACCGCAACCTGCACCAGCGCGTGACATTTTTCTACCTCGAATTCGAGGACCTGTTCTTCGTGATCGGGTTGGCGGCGGTGATGAACATTGTTGGTCGCTTCCTGAATCGGGAATTGAACGGCATTCCGTTAGGGATCGTGCTCCAGTATGTCGTCCCCCTGATTGCCGTCCCGGTGCTGATGCTCTTCAAGTACGGGAAGCCGCGCGGGTACTTGCGAGATTTGCTGGTGTGGCACGCAAAGCCACACATCTACTGCGGGCTTGAGCCCGATCGGGAGTTCACTTCCGAATTCTTGCGTTAGGAGGTTGAGATGCCAGTTACTGCTGCAAAGCATGAAGAATCGCTGCGCCGCCCGGCTCTGTGTGAACTGCTGCCGGTGCGCGAATATCTGGACGGCGTGATGGTGCAAGTGGATGGGAGTCTGGTGGCCGGCTACGAGCTGACTGGCATCAATGGCTTCTACCATGACGACTCCATGCGCAACCGGTCCAAGCACGCGTTGGAGGCACTGATCCGGTCATTGCCAGAGCGGTCGATGCGACTGCAGATGCGGTTCGAAATCTGTGAGGGCATTGGCGACGCGCGGACCGCCTATCCGCGGCTGAATCGGAATGAGAACGCCGTGCTGCAAGCGATCGATCGCGAGCGGATGGGGAGATGGGACTCGGGCGAGAGTCGCGGGCACTACTTGCGGCACCTCCTGCACGCGTACTTCGTTTGGAATCCGCGCATCCACCACGAACTCGCCGAGCAACTCCAAGGGAAGAAGCGCAGCCTATTCAGCCTGTCCGTTGAGAAGTGTGTGGAACGTGCAAGGCGAGAGCACGTGGATCTTCTGTCTGAATTCGGCAGCCTCCTGGCCGGCGTGGAGCAAACTCTGGTCGCGACGGGAATGGGTGTTCGGCGCATGTCCGATGACGAAATGTTCCTTGATGCAAAGCGAGCCCTGAACCCAGCGGTCGAAGACCGCAGCCCCATGCGCCGGGCTGACTACGCGCTGCAATATCGAAGTGCGCGAAGCCAAGTAGCAAACACCAGCATTGAGGACGAACAGGAGAACTACATCCAGGTGGGTGGCTTACTCTACACGCTCGTCAGCCTGAAGGATCTCCCGGATGGAACCTTTCCCGGCATTCTGCGGGAACTGATGGTGCTGGACTTTCCCATCATCGTGAACGCTGAGGTCACGATCCCCGACCAGGCGAAGATCCTGGAGCACTTCAAAGGGCGACTGCGGCGTATGCAGGCGGCTCAGCGCGACTCGAATGGCGGCTTCAAGGTGAACGTCGAAGCGCAGGTTGCACAGAACCAACTTCAGGAAGTACTGCAAGCCGTTATCTCGTCGTCGCTGAAGGTCTGCAACTACTCGCTGGTGATCGCGATTCGGACCTCGAAGCCGATTGTGAGCCGCGCCGACATGGATGAGGCGCAGCGCACGCTTAACGACCGAAGGCAGCGGGTGATTCATGCCGTGACGCGAATGAACGGGGCGCGTGCCATCCCGGAATCGTTGACGCAGCGGCGATTGCTCATCGGAACGCTTCCGGGAATGGCGCAGGAGAACAAACGAGACCTGAGCTGCCTGACCCTTCACGCAGCCGACCTGCTGCCAGTGGAGATGCCCTGGCAAGGGACGCCGCAATCGCCGCTGATGTTGCTCGAAACACCCTACCGGCAATTGATCCCGTTTTCTCCCTACGACCCATCCGTGGGCGACGCCAACATGCTCTTCATGGCGAAGTCGGGGGGCGGCAAGACATTTATGGCGCAGATGTTCCTGCTCATGATGGCCCGGGCCAATCCGCTGATCTCGATAGTTGAGCGGGGCGATTCATATCGTCCGCTGGTGGAGGTGATGGGCGGCCGGGTGATCGAAGTTGATCTGGAGGGCACCGAGACACTCAATCCCTGGGACTTGCCAGCCGGTCAGACCCAGCCCACCAAGGACAAGATCGCCTTCCTGAAGAACCTGACCCGGCACATGATCGGCGACTTGGGACAGACCGACACCTCCATCCTGGACAACATCCTCTCGGAAGCGATCGCGAGGGTCTATAAACGTGCGGCGGTGCGAGTCGACAACAAGACACCGACTTATCTTGACCTCCGCAATGAGCTCTCGACTTGGACGGATGAAGAACGGATCGACCACATCCGCGAACTCGCCCTGCTGGCCTCCGTAGCCTTGCGGCAATGGACTGGCGACAAAGGCGTCTATTCCAAGTTGTTTGATCGCCACACGACAATCCGCACAGACGCCAACTGGCTTTTCTTCAACATCGAAGGCCTCAGTTCCGATCCGCGCCTTGAAACCGCAATGAGTATGCTTATCGCCCAAGCGATGTCGGAACGCGCCAGTGGAAGGTCTGGCCAGCCATCGATTACGGTCCTCGACGAGTGTTGGTCCCTGTTGGAATCGCCGGTGCTGGCGGACTGCGTTGTTCAGCTCTTCCGGACAGCCCGTAAGCGAGGAGCCAGCGTGTGGGGAATCTCGCAGACACTCGAAGACTTCGTGGGAACCAAGCAGCGCCCCAAGGAACACGGCGCCGGTATTCTACGAAACACGTCCGTGAAGGTGATCGGGCAGCAACCGGGCGATGTCAATCCGCTGGTAGATCATCTAGCCCTGAATGAGGTGGCGCTGAGCGAAATCAAGCGTTTCGCCGCACCGCGCAAGGGTCGCAGCGCTGAGGTGCTGTTGGTGCTCGGCGAGAAATCGGAAACCACCCAGACGATTCGCCTGGTTCCGACGCCAATCGACTACTGGATTGCGACCACCTACCCGAGGGAACGCGCGTATCGCTCGTATTTCTTGGGATTAGACCGCAACCGGAAGCGGAGCTTAATAGAGGTCTATCGCGAGTTGGGAGAACGATTCCCGAATGGGCTGGCCGACATTGACGCGCTTCCGGAGGAATTATCGGGGAGCGTCCAACAGGCTGCCTCCGTGAAGCCACGCGTAGAAGCGGCAGCGGCAAGTGGAGGCCACAATGCTTGATTGGCAACATCTGATGAAGCTCACTGCGCTTTCGCTCGCCCTCCTATTGGCGCTCGCGGTGGCTGTACCGCAACCGGCGCACGCGCAGTTGAGCCTTGGGGGAATCACTGGCGCATTCAATCTTGTCAGCCAGGCGGCCAATGGAATTCTGAACTTCGTCAACAACACGATGCGGCCGTTGCTTGAAGGAGTTCAGGCTTCCGCACAGGCGCTCCAAGGCTTCTTGAATCAGCTACGGAACCTCTGGGAGCAGATCGTTTGGCCATTGCCGGAGATCAGTCGCGCCCGAGGTTTGGCCGCGAACCTTATCGCAACGTTTCGAGGGCTCCTGAACAACCTCTATTCCATCGGTGTCAACAGCGCACAACTGACGAACCCAAGCCGTTTGGAGTCCGTGATGCGCAATCGGCAGACCGGAGACCATGCCCAATTGATGTCCGAGTTTCAGCGTACGTTTGGTACTTTGCCGGCACCCTCGGAAGTGCATCCGCAAGAGCGGAATCTGATTGACGTAGACGACGCGCTGGCAATTGGGCAGCTCATGACGTTGAAGCTGGGTGACGCTTCGGCAGAGCAGACATTGCGCGCTGCGGAGGCGATTGAAGATGAGGCGACACGGATGGCCCCAGGCACTGCTGCCATGGCGTCAGCCGCAGCCTACATTGCCGCAGTGCAGAGCCAAGCCCATATCCAGAAGATGCTGGCTGGGCAATTGCGCCAGGAGGCCGCACGACTGGCCCACGACACCATGGCCTTGAAACGCGGGGCGACCTTCGCTCGCGAGTCCCGCAACAAAGCCTCGGAATTGAACAAATAGGGGGATGCGATGCCGACTTTGCCACAACTTTGGTCGTTCCTTCGTCAGCATCGGGTGCGATTGATTGCGCTGCTACTGATCGTTTCGTTCTTCGTGCCCCAACCCGCCAACGCGCAGTTCGGGTTCCTCTTCAGCTTGGTGAACATCGTTACCAGCGGCATGAACTCACTGAACAACGTCATGAGCAGCGTAAACACTGCCCTGCAAAACGTGATCGGGCCTGTCTTGCAGCAGATCAACAGCATCATGACCGCGGCTCAGCAGATCATGAATGCCATCTTCGACTTCCAGCGAAACGTGATTTATCCACAGGCGGCGATTGATCGGGCTCGCGGGCTGGTCGGACAGGTACAAGGCGTCTACGCCACCATTCGCGGAATTTGGAACACCATCGCGCGGAGCGCAACGTTACCGAACCCTCGCCAGTTGGAAACCGTGATTCTGTCGCGCGATCCCGGCCAAATCGGGTCCGTCAGCGGCAGCTTCAGCTCGGTCTACACACCACTTCCGGCAGCAACGGAGGCCCACCCCGCGCAACGAGACCTGATCGATAGCTCAGACGCAGCGGCCCAGGCAGCGATGAAGCGAGCCATCGCCATCGACGCCATCGCGGACCAGGAATTGGCTGCGGCAGAACAGATGATGAGTGCTTTGCAGTCGGCGGCTCCGGGAACGGCCGAGATGATCGGTGCGCAGGCAGGGGCGTGGTTGGTTCGTTCTCACGCCTATACGCAGCAGGCACTGGCCGAGTTGATGCGCATTCGGACGATCGAGCTTGCCGCGCAAAGTGCCCGGCTGAAGGAGTCGGCTCGCTTCACACGCGAAACCCGCACCAAACTGACAGAACTCAACAAATAGGGGGAGAGTGCAATGTTTCTGTTCGAGCAAATGTTCAACACGGCGCTGATCGGCATCAATTCCGCGGGGCTGATGAGTTCGATCCTCACGGTCGCTTACGGCATCCTGCTTGTCTCGCTTCTGTTCTCCGCGTACGAGGCATGGGTGCGGGGTGGAGATGTCCGTGCTCTTGGAGTATCAGCAGCGAAGTACCTAGCGCTGGGATTGTTGTTCTTGAACGGGGGCACCGTCTACGATTCAGTTGTAAGAGCGGTCCTCGGGTCCTTTAATCAAATCGCTCATACGATGGCCGGAGCGGGGCCAAACGACGTTTTCACCAATTGGAAGAACGAACTTGTGGCTGCGGCCTCTTCGGGCACATTCCTGAACGTGATCACAGGGAGCATCGCGGGGTTGCTGAGCGCAATCCTGCTTTTCGTTGCGATGATCCTCTATCCGGTCGCGTATGCGATCTTCTCCATCCTTTACGCTCTCTACGGGACGATTCTCTACACGACTGGTCCCTTGGTGCTAGCGTTGTTGCCAACAATGGGGCTCGGCTCGCTGGCTCGTCGTTATGCGATCAACTTCATGATCTTCGGCGCCTGGGGCCTAATCTATGGGGTGTTCTGCCGGCTGGCGATTGCCTTGAACATCCACAGCATGGCGGCAATCACTGGCGCGGGTAACCTCGGTGGACTCCTTTCGGGTGCAGCCTCAGAGGTTCTGCTGGCGGCCGCGAGCATTCTGTTTTCCGTTTGCATTCTCTTGATCCCATTTCTGGCAAAGCGGGTGGTCGAAGGGGACCTCGGGTCCTCAATGTTGACGGTTCTCGGCACCGCGGCAGCGATGGCGCAGGCGGCTGTGGCGACGGCATCTGGTGCATCTGATGGTTTCAGTCGCACTTCTTCTGCGGGTAGTGCAAGCGATGGCGGAGGCTCGAGCAGTTCGGTGTCCAGCGGGGCACCCCCGATGCCACCAAGCCCGACCGCTGCGGCATCAGCTAGTACAGGCAGTGGAGGGACGGTAGGATCCGGAGCGCCTTCGGGTCCATCTCGATCGTCTGGAGGAATGGGCCAGCACCGCCCGGTCAATATGCCGCATGCGGTGGGATGGTTGGCCGGCGCGGCGGCCGCACTGGGGGTCCAAGGCGGGCAACGTGTGGTTGAGGCGGGGCGAGGGTTGGCGGCCAGAGCGGCTGCGGCAAGCCGGAATTCGGATCAGTCTTGAAGGAGGCGATGACGATGTTTGGATTTCAGCGGAGGGATCGAGCAGCGCTGCCGGAAAAGCAGCAGATCTCCAAGTACTACGAAATGGACGGCGCACTAAAGGCGTACGCCAACCGCATGGCCGCGCTCGGCCTGACGTGCGGAATGCTGGCGGTCTTGGCATTGGGTCTGTTTGCCTACGTCAGGCTGCAACCGCCCGTGGTGATTCGCGTGGATGGCGCCGGGGAGGCAACAGTCGTCGGCGGCAGCTCGCTGAACGTTCCTCGCGCACTAGTTCAGCCCGTTCAGGCCCAAGGACAAACTCTCGCAGACCGAGCAACGGCCCCAACCGATGTGGAGGGCCGCGCCATCGTGAGGAAATTCCTCAGCGCTTACCTGACCTACACGCCGGCCAACGTGGAACGCCAGTATGCGGACGCGTTGAACCTGATGACGGTCAACCTCCGCACGTTCACGATGAACAAGTTCCGGGAAGACGACACGCTTGGCAAGATCAAGGCGGAAGCGATCACTTCCAGCATCAAGATTCGATCTATTGAACCCGTTGGCGGAATGCCCTGGGCCTACCAGGTATTCGCAGCCAAAGAAATCCATCGGGTGACATCACAGCGGATCGAGCAGACCGAGAAGATGGTCTGCCGGTATCAGATCCGACTAGTCTATTCTGGGCGATCACAGCAACACCCCTCCGGGCTGTTGGTGGGAGAGTTCTGGGAGCAGCAGATGGTGGGGGATCGAGACATTTCCCTTGACCAGCAGAGCAGTTTGCTAGCGCGGTGACAAAACGTCCATAAGATGGGTGGAATTGACCCATTACGAAATGATCCCTCGGACACTCGCGCCATCGGCAATCTGGCCAAGTCAGTTGACCCGAAAACCACATAACGTCCGGCCTTGGGAGATTCAGGTGCCCTTTACAAGCGGAGATACACCTGACTATTTTTCGCTCATCATCTACGAAGCTCCTTGTGCCTCGGCAGCGAAAGCCGGCTTGATGATGGGCATAGTTATCACATTACATGGGGCGGCAACCCCTTCGAATCTAAGGAGGCTTCGCTCTGCCGTTCTGAAAGCCATTCCGAGACCAGCGTATCCATCCGTCCTCCGAACGCACAGATTCTCGAGTCGTTCGTGTGGGCACCCAACAGCATAATTCGATGGTTGCCTTCGGCAGAGACTTCCCTGAAAAGCTCCGAATCTGAAAGGAAACACAGGGCTCCCCAGAACGGTTTATTCTCGAAGAGACTCCGGAAGTTCTCCAAATAGCCCAACATTTTGTATGTCTCCTCGGATCGGGTCTGCGTCCGGACTTCCCGCCGCTTGGCATCGATCAGAAGTTGCCGGCCGTCACAGCCGAGTACCGTGATGTCGGGAATCCCACCCAACGCTCGACGCGAGTCAATGTACTTCCATCTCGCGACCGTCGACGGAAACGCCCTTTGGAACCAAATCTCAAATTGATAGCCTTCAAAATTTAGCGTGCATATTGGGTGATTGGCACGCTTCAACAACAGCCGAGGGCCGTCCACCAACTGTGCTCCGCATCGACGGAAGGACTCGATCGCCTGATGGAGGCACCAGATCTCGAAGACCCGGTCCCCAAAGAAGTCACCGGGAGGAAACGCAAGAAGTAAATCAACGAGTTGCTCCGACTCCTCAGGACTGCTGAGAGCACTGTCGAGGGACCATTGCCTGTACCATTCAAGAAACTGTCCATAAGCGGGCTGGTTCCCTGTTTGTCGCTTGCGTAGGCGGTGCTCGGCTTCGCGTCGGAGCCGGACAGCGCTTCGAGTAGGAACTACACTGTCCCAGGGTTCAGAGTGAAGCTGCTCCCGTCCCCAGCGCAACAGATTGAGGCAGTAGGTGCGTTCGGCGCTTACATCGAAAAAATTTGAGGTGTTGAGGCGTCGCACCATTTGGCGAAGCGTATCGACGACCAGCTGATTTTCTGGCGTGCTCGCGGTTGCTTGTGCAATAAGCACCGGGAATGTGCGTGGCCAAGAGAGGTTAGTGCCACGCCGACTCAGGTATAAAGGAATATCCAGCCGTCCAGATATGGCACCTTTCGACTCGGACCGGACCATTTCCGACGCCTGTGAGTAGCCGCGTTTGATCGCTTCAAGGATTGGCTTGAACTTCAGGCTGCAAGCGAGAACGTGGCGCAACCGGATAAGATCCGCAAACGCATGATACTCATCGCCATATTCATCACCTACTTCAATGTTGGTAGGCTCAAGCGACACCTGTTCGGAATAGAGATACGACGACAGGAGAGGCAGTGCCTCTCGGACGAACCTCCGAATAGAATCCGACTCATTCAACGAAGTGCATCCCGGCCGCTACGATTCCGAGCAGTGCTCGCCGTGTCGCTTTGTCAAAGGGCGCAGAAAGAGTACTGGCAAACTCTTTCAAAACTTCGGGTGCTACCACGTCAGTATCAAAGAGTGGAACGATTTTGACCGAGACGGCCCAATCTAGAATATCCCCCGCGCCTTCTAATGCTACGTTATCCTGCGACATCCGGAGAAGTAACAGTTCCAAGGTGTCAATGATCTGTGCTGTCCCAATGGGTAGATGAGGAACGCGTTGGTCCGGTCCGCTATAGCGCACGCGTTCGATGAGATCGAACAGTTGACCTACTAAGGCGGCAAGCGGTCCTTTCAGTTTGACCAAAATGTCTGAAGTCTCCTGCTGTGTTCTTGAAGTGTCAAGCGAAGTCAGGCGCTTGGCGACTCTTGATGCGACTCTCTCCACTACGGTCCGGTATTCTTGGACGGCAAGCGGTGCAGGGTTCGCGGTGTTTGACCATGTTGCGCCCATTGGGCGCTTGTCCGGTATGTCAACTGTGATGAACGTAAACCGGCGACGGATAGCCTGGCTGAGATTATTCACGAACTGGCGGTCGAACGAATTGAGCGTTGCGATGATACGGAAACGACGGGGAATGACGAGATTCCTATTGCCATCTCGCTGGTGCGGCAGCGTGATTGGCAGAGCGGCATCAGTGCCAAGCACTGTGAACAACTCCCCGAACGCTCGGTCCATGTGAGCGCGGTTAAGTTCATCAATAAGAAGCCATTCCGCCTGCGGCTCGGCCGGGTCGTCGAAATGCCGAACAATAGCGTTCGCGCAGCGAACGACGGACTCGGTGAAGTAGCCGTTGACGGGCACTATCTCCTCCTTTCGGTCCGCGTGGAGCCGAAGCTCAAGCCTGCCAATAACGTCGAACACCGTCCAGTCCTCATGCGCCGTTACCGGGAAAGTTGATACGTGGAAGGCTTCGCAAAGGGCGCGTGCCAGGCTCGATTTTCCGGTGCCCGGAGGGCCCTGTAGGACGACGTGACCGACACGCAGAGCAGCTGCTGCAGATCTCAATGTTTCAGGCGAAATCAGGAGTCCTTGCGTGGCCTTTTCCAGTCGGGCGGTGAGATCCTGTGGTGAATCAATGTCATACTGGGCGATCTCTCTTATGCGCTCGATTTTGTCATGAAACTCGGTCGGAGGAATCGCCCCCTGCTCCACAAGCGTTTCTTCGTTTACATTAGGCATCGCCACCCCCAAACAGCGTCTTAATTGGTTCCATGTTCGTAATCGGCCTGGCACGCCGAAGCGATAGCTTCACAGTGTTGGGGCCAACCAGGTCTTTACCGGTAACAAAGTAGGTCCAACTCGAGTCCGTGGACAAAACAATTCTGTGATTGCGGGCGATGCGGCAAAGCGTGAGAGTGCTGCCTTGGACGATTCGTTCGTATTCAGCGACAGAGACGGCTTCGAAATGCTCCCCCACCTTAAGGATGAAGACCGTATCACCGGAAAGGGTAATTGCCTGGAGTCCAGTGGAGCCTCCAGTAGCCGTCATATTCGGAACCAACGCTCCGAGATAGTCGAAGTACGCTTGCTCATCGTCAAAGTGGGGTGCAGTTGGCAGGCGATCCACGTACGTCGCGCTGGCCCCGCAGTCTGAGGGAGTTTTGGCGTCTCCGAGTGCGACCGATATGAGGGAGAGAAAGTCGCGGTTAATGAAGTGGCGTCGCCTGCTTTCGTTGGGTCCATAGTGCTCGCTTTCGTCATCTTGCATAAAAGCAAAATGGTTCATGCCTGCGTGGTTGGCAACTTGGTTGAGAGAGTTGTAGAATGCCCCTTTACGTTTATCAACAGGTAGCGTAAATTCCTCAAGAGCAGAAGGATTTGCCCGAAGACGACGGATGGCGGAGACCGCTGCGTTTGCCTCTGATGTAAGAAAGACTCGGCAGAATATTCGCTCCAACTCAGTCCACCAAAAGTAATCCCCGAGATCGCGCATCGCAGAATGGAGAAAACGGTAAGGCAAAATATCCGCTTCCGCGTGCGCGGCACTCTTGCTACGCCCGCGCGGCGGCCCTTTAACCGGGTAACGAAACAAAAGATTCAGGCCAATCCAGACGAATTCCTGTTCATTCTGCCGCTGGGCGGCTTCGTAGAACTGGTCGCCCGCAGGGGTAACCGTGATGGTGTTCGAGCGGCTGATGACATACAGTAGGCCGAACTCCTCGAAGGTCGCCTTCCAACTTTCCACGGCATGACTGTCCAGTTTACGGGGTGCCTCAGTCGACTCCCAGTAGGCCTTAAGCGAACTGTATGATCCCTTGTTGTACTTGTAGAAAGAACAAAACGTCGCCCACGCCTCTTGAGACTTTGTGTCGCGATTGAACGGATTCGGGTAGCCGTAACTGTTTACTCTCCAGAAGTCCTGAGTTTGCAAGGGAAGCTGCGACATAATTCAATTCGCAACCTCGTCGTCGCGAAGCGTGAAGTTGGGAAGCGGAAGCCGATCAGGATAAGGGGTGCATTTCTGGACGTTTCTAAGCGCAATGACCCAATCCATAGTGATGATGCCCCCTCGCCCCGCGCGAGGAAATTTCATATAGTGTCGGCGGATGCGATAGGCGAATGCTTTTTCAAAGGCGAATCCGGCATCGACTGCGAGCCGAACAAGAGAATCGTGTATGGGCAGTACACCTTTGCGGGTCTGGCTGTTTCCGATGATCAGGAAATAATAACTGTCCGGCTTGAGCGCCTTTGCTGCCGACTGGAAGTGGCGCCCCATGCTGTCGCAATAGGCGCGCGTGGCAGAGACTCGCTGCTTAATGATGTCTCGTTCATCGATTAGGTCGTCAAGTGAATGCTGTAGCGCAGGGGGACAGGCATCAGCGGCGGGGTTTTTTGCACCAGTCACTCTCCGGCGCATCCGGTTAAATGTCCGTCTGTCCTCAACTCCCAGCAGCGGACCTAACCAGAAGTACTCCAGCATGAAGTTGTACATATAGTCAACCGAGTCGAGGTAGGGCGGACTCGTAACGATCAGGTCCACTGAATGTGCCGGTAGTTTGATCTCGGCAGCATCGCCCTCGATGACAGACGCGGAGGCCGACGGATGCCGCAACAAGGACAGCTCCTCCAGTCCTGCTAGAGCTTTTTCGAATGCTCTGCGAAAGAGTGGCTCGACATCGGGAGGATTCTTCTTTAGAGTTCCGGAGACATAGGTCTTCTGCGTCTGGTCGTCCGCGTTTGAAACCCATCGGAGAATCGAGCTAAAGACGCACAAAAGGAAGTCGAGCTCCTCTAGCGAAGCGTCGAGAGCACGGATCGCCGTGAGGAGCGATTGGAGATCGCCCCAGGCACTCTCGGAATACCAGTGTCCAAAGTTAGTGAGATCCGGCATTGGCGGGAGCAGCGAGGGTGCCAGTCCACGCCAATTCTTCTGCAACTGAACTCCCAATTGGCCAATGCGAGTCGGACTGACACTGGACGTCTTGGCTCGCGAGATCAGGCAGGCCAGAGGATCGCAATCTATACCTATCGCTTGCCTAGAGCGTAGTAATGCTTCAACTAGCGTAGTTCCAGAGCCGCAGAAGGGATCAAGCACTACATCTGTTTGGCTCGCAAACTCGTCCAGGACCCACCCAGGTATCCGTGGAATGAATTTCGCTGGAAAGCGGTGTAAGCCATGTGTAAGCGCGGGTGCTCGATTGCTGAGGCTTAGCGAAAACAGTTCACCATTAACAATACTGTCAAAGGGCGGAAACGACGGTACTTCGCGGAACAGAGTCGAAGTACCATCGCTGATTCGATCGGAATCCTCCAATTTTGCGAATAAATCCGGTTGAGTCAATGCCACTTAAGCCTCAGTTAAGTTTCTCATGATAGGACTACAACACTCTCTCGCATATTCTCTTCTAAGTTCGATAGTTTATTTCGCTGCTGCGGGGCGACTGTCAGGTGGCGCGTGATGAGGATTTCAGCCTTCTTGAATCCGCACTCCAGCCCGAGGTTCGCCAGTAAAACGTCCGTCGGAATAATGACGCCTGCAAACGCGGAGTTCCCGACAACTACGAAACATTTGCCGTTCTCCACCAAGAGCTTCCGGCAATGTTTCAGTGTAATCCGCATGTCGTCGAAATAGCCGCGCAACAGTTCTGGCACTCCCATCCGCCAACTGCTGGCATCCCGATCCATTAGAGCGATAAGCTGCTCAAGATCCTCTATGTGCCGGTAAGACCGATTGAGATCGGCCCCCAGATGTGATCGCAGTGACGCCTTGCGGAAGCGATTGATAGATTCATACGAATCGACAAAGCCTCCAAACCACAGCTCGACTTTCATCGACTCAAAGTAGTCGAACCTGTTGGCGTAGGGAGGGCTGAACACGATAGAGTCAAATTTTCTGAGGGGAAGCAGCTTATCCATTTCAAGTACGCTGCCCTCGATGATGGTCTGACTTCGCCAAGCCCCTTTCCGCCAGAACCGCGCGTCGTTCAGCATCATCCGAACGTGCTCACAGAAGGCATTGAGCGTGAACTTGTATTGGTCGCGACCAAAGCGCTCAAGCTGCCACTGGCCTTCGGGTCTAATTGTGTAGCCTGTTTTTAGACGCTTCTTGTTCCTGTATTTAATGCCGTTGCCTTCCTTAAAATAACTGCCCACTCGTTCAAGGATTGCGACCCATGCCAGATGCAGAAAATTCCTGCACTCAATGTCGCCGGAAAATGTTGACTCGATCAGAGACCGGATTCTGAGAAGGGTGTCGAGTATGACAGGTTCGAAGACTTTGGAAGCGATAGAGAGTTCAGGCATAGGCCAGGGCCTTGCCGTATTCAGCGCAGAATCCAAGCGGTCGACGTAGTTTTGAACCGCCTGCAGTTGGGTGCGCGAGAGCGGGGTCAGCTTGACCTTTGCCGCAAAAATCGCAAGAGGGTTGATATCAATGCCTGCAGCCGTGTTGCCGTTCTCCGCCGCTCCGATGAGAATCGACCCGCAACCACAGAAAGGGTCTAAAATTTCATTACCCAAACCAAGCTTAGTGATGAGGTTTGGAGAATAGGCCTCGCGGTAGCGAAGCCAGCGGTGTATTGGGGATTCCGCGTTGCCCTTCCAATTTACAAAAGCGGCTAGATCCGAACGATCCTGCGACAATACAGAAAGGTTGATCCTCCGCAATAATTCCGCGAGATCACGCTGACGGGCTTTATCAGTGGTATTCGTGCTCTTAAGCTTCGCCGCGGTGACGATTTCGGGATCAGGTTCGTAGAGTTCTTGCGGGGCAAGTAGCAGCGCCTGCTGTTTAGATGCGGACCGTGATGGACTATGTACCAAACTCGGCAATGGGTTATACCTCTCTAAATGAATGACTAGCGGATGATCAGTTGCCTTTAGCGGCTCATTGGCCCCGCTGTGCCACCGGTTGGCGCAAAAACACTAGAGCAGATCGCGTTCTGCTAGGGCATCTACTTGGGTGCCTTCAACAAGCTGGTTCCAAAGAGCGGGCATTGATCTCCAAGATACTTTTCGACAGCTTCTCGCACGACCCAGCCAATGGAGACCTTTTTTTGCGCCGCAAGGTCACCGAGCATTTGATAAACCTCCGGAGGAAAACTGACAGAGGTTCGCGGCATCGTCAGATCGCCACCACTGATTGAACCTCGAACTTTGCTTTTTGGCATAAAAACTCACTCCACAGCATCACGATACACCACGACGGTGCAGATTTCAACACAGTATACGAAGAAAAAGCGAAGCTATCGGCGCGCAATGCGTAACGTATGCGTGTCGAGTAGTTTGAAGCCGGGAGGATTGCACAGCCTATGCTGGGCTGGCAGCATTGATCGACAATAGATTCCTCATTGGCCAAGCACTACGCACACTCGACTTCAAGGGTAAAGTCCCTTTGACTTCAAAAAAAATAGCCGTACGCTCCAAATCAATGCAACCACAACCCGCCCAACAACTGCTGCCACACTGGACGACGTTGGAGCGGCACTTGAAGCCGCTTGACTGCGTCGATTTCATGTGGATGTTCCAACGCGATGGCCTTGAACACTACAAGCACGTCGAAACCAGGCGATACCTGCGGCTCGACAAGGACGGCAGATGCTACGTGCCGGCGGACGCCGGCTGGAAGGAGGTGCCATTTGAAAACGAATGGAAGCGCGTTACCGGACGCGCCTGAGGATCGACCGCAACCCGTGGAGCCGCTAAAAGCAGCAGCGGCCAAGAAGCAACCATCGAAGGGCGGTTCACGCCGCCCGGACCGCCGCCGTCGCGCGGAGGCAGCCGATCCAATCGTGCGCTACTTCGTCGGCCGCCCCGCAGCCGAAGACGGCAAACCCACGCTGGAACAAGAGGTTGCGAGCGAGCCCGAGGGGCTCGTGATCGCGTTCAAGAACGATAGCCGCGTGTACTTCGTTCATGAGTACCGCGTGACGCAAAGGATTGAAGGCAATGAGGTCCGGCTGGAAAGGCAGCCGGTGAACTCTGCCAAACGGGTTTCTACTGCCAACGCAAGTTGAGTAGAAGGCGCCCACACCTCATGTGGGAATCCGCTCTTGCAGCTCTTCAAAGCCGCAAAAGCAACCTGTCCAGCCGTATCGCGACAGGCAACACAACGGAATAGGGCGGCTTCTTTACGGAGGCCTGACCCGAAACACGAGTGTTTCGGCAGCAGGCCAGCGAAGGACCCCGCCCGGGTACTGCGCACTTGAGGGCTTCCTCAGGAACGGTCTGTTGTCCCATCCCACAACCGTTTCAAGGAGAACTCATGAACAGCCAAGCAACCGTTACAACGAATTCTGGCCTGAAGGTCCTCAGCCTGATGGTCAACAAGGAAGGCAAAATCGAACGCAAAATGCCGAATCTGAGCCCACAAGCGCAGTTGAACAATACGCTGCTCGAAGCCCTGTGCCCAGGGATCAAAGTGGCGTCTGTCTCTGTGACCCCGGAACCGCTCGACCAGGTGGAGCGCGCGAAGGTTGAAAGCACCCTTTCGCGATTCGCCCTCGACGGTACGGAATACCGGCTCATCGGCGCATCCGGGTCGGCCAAGAACGGAAAGTATTATGCCGTGGACGCTCGCTATGAACGTCCATTGGCGGCGCGCTTCTCTGACTGGCCGCAAGCCGCAGTCACGTACTTCGGAATTCTCGTCTCGCCTTGCATGGTGAGGATGCAGATTCCCAATGGCCGTGTGACTGTTGTTCCGGATCTCGAACTGGGAACCAACGATTGCCGCGGCTGGCTGCGCAAGTCGATCTTCGACAAGCTCGGTCTGCCAGAGAACCGTTTCTACCAATTCCGTCTCGCGTTCGCCCAAACGCAAGCGAAGGGATCGTTCAAGATCATGCCGGACGAAGTGGCCGATGCCCTCGACACCGATGTGGTTCTGCCCGTCTCCTCCGTCAAACCCGAATACAAAGGTCCATCCAAGCTGATCGCCTGGCTCACTGGAGAGGCACGCACCTTCGCTGGCGAGATGGTTCTTGGCATTCGGGAATACTCGCGGCCATTGGCTTTCGAGTCGAGCTACACGGTCGTCCAGCACGCACCGGAAGATTCGTTCGAACTTGAAATCAAGCCGCATGCCCTCGCGCAGACCGCCAAGCTGAAAGACCTCCTGGAATACCGCGACTACACGGGGCTCTTCGAACTTCTCGGCATCTCGGAAACCCAACGCCCTTTGTTGGATGAGATGCCCGCTGAAGACGACGATGCGACTTCTGTAGAGCGGACAGTTCTGGAAGGCGTTCTCAAGGCGGACCCAACTGGCTTCCTGATTCAGCATCCCTGGGTCAATAACCAGTTGGAACGTATTCTGGCGCGTTGGGCATTTAAGGTGTGCACAGCAGGTGGGTTTGAGATGCCGGCATTCGCGCTTGCGGATGACGGTTATTTGCTGTTGCACCAAGGACACGTGTACTCAGGCTCCGACTGGATGCCGCAGGACCGTTCGATCAATGCTCTGGCCACCAACCGGGGATTGGTTGTGCGGTATCCCGTGCGCATGAAAGAAGACCTGCTCCCGTACACGAAGATCCCGCCCACGGAAACCCGTCAACTGCTCGCGAAGGATCTTTCGCGTCAAGGCTGCCCCGATGTGGAGAGTCTTGCAGCACGGATCGCTTCGGAGCAACTCGAACTGGAAGGAACCTTTGTCCTTCATTCGAAGACGGCGGCGAAGAACGGCGGTGATTATGACTTCGACTTTGTCTGCGTGGTGGAGGGCGATCGCTTCCCGCGGTTCGTGCAGCATCGCATTCAGTACAAGGGCAAAGGAGCGGTCGAGAAAACCAAGGCGAAGAAGGCTCGGTCTCCGTGGTGGAATCTCCCGCAGGTAGCTGTTGGCGCGATGGGCAATCAGATTGGGACCATTACCGATTTGATGACTCAATGCCTCGCTGCTGGCCGGGATGATTGCCATCGGGAACTGGTCGAGCAACTGCAACTCGCGCTGGACCAACTGAAACATGGCGTCACGCCAGACCAGGACAAAATCCGCGCAATCCGGGAACAGATCAAGCAGACCCCGGCGGCGCAGTGGCTTCGTGCGAAACGGCTCCGGTCCATCAAGGATCTGCCGGAACGAGTCGAATGCCCTGCGACCGATCGCATTGGCGGCATGTACAACCTGGTCCGTAAAGAACTGAGCGACTTCTTCACGAGTCGGATGCCCGTTTCGCAGTTCCGCGGTCTAGTTCAGGGACATGAATTCTCCCTGGAAATGGCTGACGAATGCAGGCGGGTGAATCGGGCTTGGGCGCTCACAATCCAGGCCGGCCTTGAGAAGAAGAAGCTCTTAATCGCAAGCGTTCAGGAAGCCGAAGCGGCCTTTGAATCCGGTAAGGACAACAAGGACCTTCGCTCACGGCTTCTCCACACGCTTTGCCAGGCACGTGCAGCTTTGGCAACCTACGACCAGCAATGGCAGGAGGAAATCCGGTCATTGATCTGGTTTGTGCGGACCTGGGCAGCGCGAAAGGAAGAGAACCGCATGGGTTGGTTGCAGGCACTGCACACCATCGTTTGCGGCACCAAGAACGAACAGGCTTCGGGATCGCTGCCCTTTTATGCGTTCCCGAATGAATTGCTCAAAGCCATCGTCGAGCGCACTGGAGGCCGTCCGGTACAACTGGCGGCACCGAAGGTGTGTGAAGGCATGGTGGAAATGGACGAAGAAGGCCGATGCTTCCTCGTCGAAACCGTCATGGGCGAGAACGGGCAAAGCTATTCGAAGATGTCATTCCTGATGGCGATTACGCCAGACGGAAAGGTCGTCTACGACAGCGGAAAAGTCGAATGGGTCCATCCTTTCCCTTGCAGTCCGGGAATGGGTGAGATCCGCAATGGGAAATTCGAAGTTCCCGGAACGCGGCAACTCCCGCAAGTAGCTCCTCCTGCCAAGTCCATGTGAACCAACCCCGAGCGACTCAGGTCCCGTGCATCCGCGCGGGCACCTGAGTCTGCCGGGCGAACCAACGGGAGGCACAAATGAAGCTATCCGCACTCTTCTCTTTGCTGGCCATCTTCGCTGCCGGCATTCTCACCGCACAGAAGCTCGAAACCCAGACACCCGACCCCAAGAAGGTGGTTCGGGTGGAAACCGCGCGCGACCATTTGACCATCATCGAGCTCCACGAGCCCGTGACGATGGTGGCCGTGGGCAACCAGGATGCGTTCACGATCGAGCGGCGAGAGAACAAAGTCTTCGTGAAGCCCGCGGACGAGAATGCGCGTACCAACCTCTTTATATGGACGGCAACCGGCCGCTACAGTTATGAACTTGTGCCAGCGGCAGGCATTGATCAAATGCATTTCGCGATTGATCAGCCCCAAGTGGCGGTTCAATCGATTGCTAATACCTCGCCTCTCGTTCCTGATGAGAGCGCCCAGCGTCAGTTGCCGTCAGAGATGCTTGAGCAGGCTCAGGCAGTTCTGCTCCACGGGGACCGAGATCTCGGCAACCATGTCGAGGTGCTGTTGCGCGATCTCTACCGGAAGGAAGATCGCTGCTACCTCCGCTACGCAGTAGTGAATCATGGCCGGACCGTTTATCGGCTAACGATGCCATCGGCCACTCAGGTGGAGGCGCTAAAGCCACCCTTCTCATTGATCCCCCTTGCCGGCCACCAATTGAATGGCCGTTCCTCTCGCCAGATACGCACACGAACGGTTGGAAACCTCGCCATCGTTGCCGGTGAAGCTCCCGAACTTGTGCAGCCCGGCGAGCAAGCCAATGGCTGGATTGCGTTTCGGCTGGAGTCGCCGCCGGCAGACGGACAGCTTGTGCGCCTCGGCTTCCCACCAGATGCGAAAGCATCTGTCGAAGCGCTCTTGGTTTTGGGCAGACTGACCACTAAGCAGGAGGTGGCGCATGGCCGCCGATCCGGTGAATGAGTCCGCTTCTTTGGTGACAGCGAGCGAGGTCCACCAGCAGTTTGAGCTTCTGCTGCGTGACCGAACCCACATGGGACTGCGCAACCTGCTCAGCGATATAGCGATGGAGCCGCGCAATCCATTTCAGCAAGTGCAACGTCAGCCGAAGAAGTGGCTGGTTGCGTTCGGTGGGTTAGTGTTGCTCGCAGCGCTGATCGTCTACTACTTCCACCTGCGTTAGAGAGGACTCAGCCATATGAATAGCCAGTCTTCTCCGGACTACAAGTACCGGCCGTCGCTGATTGAGGAGAATCCGGCGCTCCTCTTGTGGTTGCTTTTGCTCGGCGCCTATCTGGCTGCCATGGCAATCGCGAAGTATGCCTGGTTCCTGCACGACCGCCAGATCGTGGAACTCACCCTGTGGATCTTGTTGTTCGCCGTTGGCTTTTACTTGCTGATCTTTGAAATCACCCAAGCCCGAAAAGCGAGAGAGGATTGCTGGCCCAACCAACTACCCACAATCCCCGCGCGTTCTGATCGCCAGATTGTCGAGGACGCCTGGAAGGAGAGCGCAGTTGTTCTGGGCTACGACGCGCACGGCAAGCCCTGGAAGTGGAGTGATGAGACTCGCGTCATGCAGGCGCTAGTCCTAGGCCAAACCGGAAGCGGAAAGACGACTCTGCTGCGCAACATCATCACGCAAGATCTGATGCGGCGCGTCGGGCCAACAGACGATCCGCGTCGCATTCCGATGGTGATCTTCGACGGCAAAGGTGATCTGGAGTTCTTCCACTCCCTGCTTCCCTACATTCATCGCGCCGGACGCCTGAACGACCTGCGGCTCATGAATCCGTCCCGCCCCGAATACTCGGTTCAATACAACCCGTTCTCGTCGGATGACGACAACTACATGGCCCAGGTCTCCATGGTCTTCGGGTCCTTTGACCTCCATGACGAGTTCTTCGCCAAGCACCAATTGAACTACCTCGCCGACATCGTCCGCATCCTGCACTACACCGGCCGTGCCTTCAACTTTTACGACGTCATGGTGATGGCGCTGGATCAACGCGTGATCGAGGACCAAGTCGCCCTTGCCCGCCACCAAATGAGCCGCGATTCCGGCATCTCAACCCAGCGTCGGCTGAACTTCGAGATGTCCGTTAAGAATCTCTTCCAGTCCTTCTCTGACCGGGATCGGGTGCCAAAAATCCAGGGGTTGCTGAACGAATGCATGACCTTCCTCGATGACGAGTTGAGCGTTATTACCGGACCCTACGACAACCTGCTGTCGATCAACGAGGTGATCGACCAGCAACTGATTCTCTTCGTCAGCCTGAACATCAACAAGAACACTGCTCCAGTTCGCGCTTTGGGGAAGATGCTGCTGCAGAATCTCCAACTGGTGGTGGGCAAACGTTACGAGTCGGAATCAGAGCGGAAGCGCACGAACAAGCCGCTGTTCTCCGTCGTCATGGACGAGTTTGCACCGTTCGGCTACCGGAACTTCGCTCAGATCCTCAACACCGCGCGCGGCACGAACACCGCCTTTCTGTTCTCGATGCAATCGCTCCCCCAACTCTTGCAGGTGGGCCGCGACTTTCAGCAGGACGTCTCCTCCGCTCCCGGAACAACCATGCTGCTCCAGACTCGCGATGAAGAGACGGCCAAGTACTTCAAGCAGGCATCCTCGCAAGTGCCGGTGCAGAAGCGGACGCAACAACTTTGGCGCAAGGACTTCCTCGGCTTCGAACAATTCCAGAAAGCCATCGGCGCGACGGAGCGGGAGCAACTGGAGTACCGGGCCCTCGATCACCACATCAAGAACCTCGGTAAGGGAAAAATGGAGATCCTTATGACGGACCCAATTCAGGGAACCATGCACGGCCGCTTGCATGTTCGCCCGCCAAGCGACATCCGAGTCCCGTGCTTCGAGCCGGGCATGTTCCCGAAACTACTCTCATCTCGCGCCGATGCTCGCGGCGCGAACCTGCGCTTCAAAGATCAGAAGTTGGCGGCGACGATCTCATTGCCGCGCCGGGGGACAACATGAAACGAATCCTCATTCTTGTCGCGGCGATTGCTCTTAGTCCGCTTTCGATGTCGGCGCAAACTCCCGCGGAGCGCAAGGCGCCCATCAAGACGGTGCCGAGTGGGACGGGCAGCGTCGGCGTCAACCCGAACCAACCGTACCGGCCCGTTCCACTCAACCGTACCGCTCCGCGCGAAACAATCTTCGAGTTCTACCTCCGCGCACTGAATCCGAAGCAGATCCGCTGGGGCGATGAGATCGACCGGCGAATTGCACGGCTATCCGAACAGTCCATTTTGAATCCGTACTTCCGCTGGAGCGCGTTTCAGATGGGAGCAATTCTGTTGCTTCTGCTCGTCTGCTGGGTGTGGTGGGACAAAATGCGGCAGATCAAGTGGGTCGCGGCCGAGTGCCTCGCCGATGCGATCAACGCAAAACGCATCGCCGAAGATCGTGCCAAGGAAGCGATCGGCCTGTACAACCGCCACATTGAACACTGCAATCGCGTCATCGAGAATCAGGAATCTGGCGTGCCCGGTGGCAACTCAACTGACACCTGGCGGCAGGAAGTCCTGACCCTGCGAAACAAGCTGACAGCCGAAGAAGCAAAGTCGATGCGGCTTCAGAAGGCGCTGGAAGATCGGGAATCGCTTCAGGCCGGACTCGAACAACGTCTTCGCCAACTCGAAGCGCTTGTGCAGGAACGCCAAAACGGCGCGAATGCAGAACTCGTGGCGCGCCTCCAGCGAGCCGAATCACAACTCGGGGACAAGAAGGTCACCAAGCGGGGGCCGAAGTGATTGTCCGGGTCCACTCATTGGGAAGCCTTTGGCAAACGAAAGAACTGCCGAACGGCGGCACGCGTGTGTGGAACACAACGGGAATCCGCGATGGGATCAAGGTCCGTTCGTACGCAACATTGTTCGGGCAGTTGGTTTTTGGAGCACGGTCGAAGCCATTTCTGCAGCAACCTTCGCAAGTTCAGGGACGAAACTGGATCGCCGGCGACATCGCCGAATGCTCCGACCGGCGCAGCATGCGCCTTGTGTTTCCTGCTGCACCGGACTCTGCGGCCGATTGGTATCTGACAACCGTGAACGAACGGCTGGTCGGATTGATCGGCCCAGAAGGGTTCGATCCCGAGCGATCCCTCGTTCTATCCGCGTCTCAGCGGAAGGACAAACAGGAACTGCTGCTACTGGTAAAGCCACTTGCCTGGCTCTCTGGCGCTTCTGGATCGGCAGTCTTTGAGGTAACCGAACGCGGCCCTGCGCGTTGGAAGACTCGCGGGTGGTGACCGATGCGCTATGCCAAAGGCTCGATCGCGATCTCGGAAGTGGCAGACAAACCCATCCTCCGCACGGTCTACTCCGCCGGGCACGCGCGTCTCGACCAGTTGTTTGAGAGCAACTTTCCGTACTCGCAGTCGAAGAACTTGCGGGACTCGCTGGCGTGGCGGGTGCGTCGCTTGGTGCAGCATGGCTTTCTCGATGCACGATGCGTTCCTGGAATGCCGCCGGTTCTGACGTTGGGCGAGGCGGGAGAACTCTACTTGCAGAGTGAAGACGGTGCAATTGTGGAACGGCGAACACGTTCGCGAGGCACCAATGCGCGCAGCCAGGTGTGGCATGACGTCGAACTGTTCGGAATTCAGTTGGCGCTCCGGCGCGCGGGAGTGGTGCGGACTTGGCAATCTGAGGCGGAGGTTCGCGCACAGAATCGCGTCGCAAGCATTCGATTCGTGAAAGAGTACGACGCTGTCGTGTCGTTCCGGCTCGGCGACAGGCGAGCTGAAGTCGCCCTAGAGTTCGAAAGAACTGTCAAATCGGCCGACGCATACTTCCGCATATTCACGCTGCTGAGAGACGAAGGGCAGCTCGACCGTTTCCTCTTTCTCGTACCAGACAGCAAGTCGCAATTGCTGCTTCGCGACGCCGCGCCGAGCCATTGCCCGCGCATCTACGTCGGGCTGACCCGCGAATTCCAGAGCCAACCGGAGACGGCTCCGCTGCTGGATCTGCGCTCCAGTAGCACCGCAAGTCTTCACGACTGCCTGGCCTGATCCAGCCGCTAATCCGAACTTCATTGGCTCCGGTATGGCTTTCGTTTGAACTCCTATTGCCTTCGCGCGCCCACTTGTAAATCGCTGAAACCATTACGTCCAATTTCCGATATCCCCGGACTTTAGCAAGGCTGCCGTCAGCCAGAGTGGCCGGAGAGTGGGGCGTAGAGAGTTGAGGTGAGGGAAGAGGTGGGGTGGTGGGTGGAATCGGTGGGTGGTGGTGAGCGGTGGACCGGTTGTCAGTGGGTGAGGGAGACGGGAAGTGGAGTGGTGGCTTGGGTAAGGAGGAAAAGGAGTTGTGGGTGGCACCGGTGGGTGGAGGTGTGATGAGCAGCGGTGGCGCGCGCCGAGGTGGGAGTGGCGGTGTGCATGGAGATGGTGTCAGCGCCGCCAGCGATCCGGGCTTGTGCGTGGATCAGCGAGCAAGTCGCTGGCAATGGACAAGATGGTCGCGCAGAGATGCGGAAGACCGACAAGAGCAAAAGGAGCAATTGAGACATGGGACATCTGAATGGTGCAGTGAAAGAGCAGCCGAGCGTGGCACCCTCGGCGATCAGCGTTCCGCTTGGCGAACGCAGTGATGTGGCGAAGAGCGAAGAGTTTGACGTCGCAAAACGATGGAGTGAAATCAAGGAACAGCTCAACGAGCCGTTTCACCCTGACGAGATCAAATGGCGCGTGACAGCGACATCCACGATTCAAACGAAGCATGGACCGCAGAAGCGCGGCCAGTTGATCGCATACGCCGACCAGCGCGCGTACACCGACCGGCTGAACACAGTGTTCGGGGAATGGGGATGGACGCGCAATTACGACGTGCAGGTAGCGCAGAACTTCGAGCGGCGTGCGTCGAACGACAAGTCGCAAACAGCGGTGGCCGCGAAGGTCGTAGTGGTTTCGCGTGTAACCATCCATGGACTCGGCACACACACGGGCGTTGGCGAGGAGTGGGCCGATGATGAGAACGCGGCAACCCGTGCCGAGGCGCAGGCCTTCAAGCGTGCCTGTGCCTGCTTCGGACTCGGTCGCTACTTGTACGATCTCGAAAAGGTCTGGGTAGATCTCGACCAGTCGAACCGGCCCGGTTATGTGCCGACACTGCCGGATTGGGCGTTGCCGCGGTCGCATCAGCCAAAGCGTCAGTCACCACCTCCAGCGGCAAGCACGCGTCCGGTTAGCAATGGAGCGCCACGCAACAGTCTGGTTCGTGACGAAGTAATGGCAGCAGTCACCGCTCTCGCCGACAAAGTTGGATTTAGCCTGGCGCAGTCCACGCTCCAAACCTATGGCGGGACGACAGATCTGAAGCGGCTCGGAAACGCCAAGGTTGCAATCGTCCTCGACAAGTTGACCGACCTGAGCCGAGGCGTCGAACGTCTTCTCGCTGCGCGCAAAGTCCTCGGTGAAGAACAGTACGGCGCACTCTGCCACGAATTGAACTTGCCGAGCGACGCCATCGACGACATTCCAGATCGCGACACGTTGCGCAGTTTGCTGGAGAAGGTCGAGACAAGAGCGAAGTCTGGTATGCCGGAGCCGGCGGCAAATCAAACTGCTGGCAAGATCGCGGATGCGCGAGGCCGTCTTCTCCAGGCGGCACGCAAATGTGCGGACCGAACGCGCAAGCGTTTGGCCGTCGTAATTGAAGAGGCAACGGTTGGCACCTTGACGCTGGAAAGTCTCAAAGATCTGACCGATGCGAATCTTCCGATTGTCGAAGCGGCGATTGCGCGGTTGCGCTAAAGCCCGATCGCCTCCGTTCAGCCTTCCCAAACCATCGGGCGCAGTTGCTCTGCGTCCGTCAACCAATCCATCCCACAACTAATGAGGACCAGTGCCATGAATCCACTTCCACTCACGGCCAGTTCGGTGCTTTCCACGAAAGACCTGAACCTCCGGCCACAACAAGAACTCACAGAAATCGTCAGCCGCTTCGTCACCTACGGTGAAGGAGTGGTCGCTCACTGGATCGAATATGCGCGCGGCGTGCTGCTCTTCGTGATGGCGCCCGGAGATGCCCGCTCCGGCGAGTTCTACATTTATGACCGCAAGCGCGGCCAGTTCTGGCTGCTCGAACTCGCTGATGACGTGTTCGGCGGCTACGGTGTCGAACAGATGCGCGAAAAGATCCGGGACTTCGGCCTGCTCCGCTACGCCGAGAATCCGTCCGAGATCCTTGCCCTGCGATGAACCAAAAACTCGCTTGGGGATTTCCAGGATCGGGAGTAAACAAGACCTATGCCGGATCTGCTCAAACCTTCGCAGGAATTGGCATCGCCGGAATTGGCAACAGAGTATGCGCGGTGGTTCGTGAATCGCCGCGCATACACTCGCCAATCAGAGACGGCCCATCCCGCCAGCGGCCGACATTATTATTACCGACCCAAGAACAGTGGCGCGGAAGTGCATCTCACCTTGCGCGACATCGAGCGCCATCTCGAAGGCCACATCACACTGGGCCTCTACGCGATCAACCCGAGAACGCAGCGAGTGAAATGGATGGCCATCGACGCAGACTACCGTCGCGCACTCGAAGACCTGCTCCGCCTTCAATACGAACTGGGCCAGTCAGGGATTCAAGCGGCACTGGAGCAAAGTCGGCGTGGCGGTCATCTCTGGATCTTCTTCGAATCCCCAGTGCCTGCGAGCCTAGCGCGCATCTTCGTGCGCCACATTGCTGGCAAGTTGTCGGTCGAGCTAAAAGGCTCCGGCAAGACCGACGGCCTCGAACTCTTCCCTCGGCAGGATTGTGTCGAAGCCGGCCAGTTCGGCAGCGCCATCCGCGGACCGCTCGGTGTGCATCGCGCCGCCGGCAAGCGGTACTGGTTTTACGGCGCTGCCTACAATCTTCCGGCGCAGATGGAATACTTGCGCTCGTTGCGAAGAGTGACAGAGCGGCAGTTGGCCGAACTAATCGCAGACATTCCGGCTGTTGGAGAGGACGCCCCGTCCCCCGTATCGTACGCGCCAACAAGACAGTCCGGTTTCCAGATTCTCGACTACGTTGAAGCCCGCCGCAAAGTTGGCCGAAATTGGGTGACCCAGTGTCCCGCTTGCGCCGCGGCTGGGCATGACCGTTCCCAGGACAATCTTGCCATTTCCATTGCCGAGCCCTGGAAGTACTTGTGCTGGGCTGGCTGCACTAAGGAGCAGATCCGAGCTGCCTTGGGCGTTCCACTTCCCAAGTATTCAGGAGACCAGCGATGAATGAACGCATGCCGAGATTAGTCCTGCCGAAACCATTTCTGCGGCGACTTGACGCAGCGGGCGTCTATTGCCAAACGTGGGTGACAGCAGAACGGCAAGCGCAGTCAGGCCGTTGGGTGCTGCGTGCGGTTGAAAGCGGCGGCGCATCGAAAGAGATCGGCCGATACATCGGCTTCTTCGCCATCAATGGGGATCGATTGCCCTGGCTGCAACGCTTGGATCGAATCACCTCGAGCGGTGTTCATGCGGTGACTGTCGCGGAAGAGCTGGTCTCCGTCGAGATGGCGCGCTGTGACCAGACCTACCAATTGCTGGTTGCCGCACATCGGTTAGGTGAAAAGGTTGAGGGAAAGCGGCCGCCGGTGATTTCAACGGTGATGTACCGCGGTGTGGACGGCCAACTGTCGAACGAACTTCGGCAACAAGGTCTGGCACCCGAGTTCTTCAGCCGCTCCGGCGAGGTCCGGCCAATCCCTCCGAAGTACGTCGAAGCTGTGTGCCTCGTGACGGCTGGCGTGTCCTGCATCAATTGCCGGCACTGTCACGCATTAATTGACGGGCATGCGCTCATCGAGAGCGTTCCCAGGCCCGACAATTCTACTGCGAGGTGAACCATGCAACCGCTGATCCGCAAGATCTGCCTATTCCTCTTCTTGACGGCGCTTCTCTCCGGCCGCGCCAGCGAACTCGGAGTTCTGGTGGGCGCACTTACCGGCACCGTGCTGCTTTGGCCGCTTTACGCGAAGTGGCTCGCGCGGATAGACGAACCATAGGCAATTTCCCAGGAGGCGAAGATGCGCGTAGGTCTCAAGAGCGTACTTGGCGGTGCGCATTGTTTTGCGCTGCATCCATTCTTTGTCGCGTGGGGTTGGGCCAAACTTTATGGCTTCCCCCGTGACCCCCGATTGTGGGCTGCGTTCTTTCTGCATGACGTTGGCTACATCTACTGCCGCGAAATGGACGGCGACGAAGGCGAAAAGCATGTGCTGCTTGGGGCCAAGGTCATGAATTGGTTGTTCGGGTCGAAGTGGGGCAGCGAGTGCCTTCGCCACTCACGCTACTGGTGCCGCCGAACCGGCTTGCCAATCAGCCGACTCTGCCTGGCCGACAAACTCGCGTTCGTCCTGCTGACCCCGGCTTGGCTGTACCTGCCAATGGCCCGCTGGACCGGAGAACTCGCCGAATACATGGAGCGCTCGCGAGCCCGACAAGCCGGCAGTAGCGACTACACCGCCGACGAACTGGTTGACCTGGACGCCGGTGACGAGCGGCACTGGCTGCGCGGACTCCAGTCCTACACGTTGCGCTGGGTGTTAGAGCATCGCGACGAAGCGGTCTAGTCCCCCGAAATCGACAACTGCATAGGAGAATCATCATGCCCAAACCCATTTGCGACTTTTGTTCCAGCCCTGACGTGGCCTTCGTTTATCCAGCCCGCACCTTCGCCGCTTACGTGTTTGACGGCATCGTGGGCGAGAGTGTTGGCGATTGGGCCGCATGCCCAACCTGCCACGGACTCATCGAATCGGATCGCCAAGCAGACCTCGTTGAGCGGTCGCTGGTAACACTCCTTGAACTTCAGCCGGAAATTAAAGTTGCGGAATACGAATTGCGCGACCAAATCCGGAGCTTCCACATGATGTTTTTTCAGAATCGTGTGGGCAGTCCCGTCGAAGCAGGCTGATCTGAAAAGTCGATGAAATCTCAAGTTAACTGCTAGCCAGTGTCACAACTGCAAGCGGTCAATGCTTCTCAGGCATCTCGGTTCGTGGACACATCAGCGCAATCGATCCGAAACCATGGAATGCTTCTTCTTGGGAGGAATCTGCGGCTATCGGCAACGAATCCGTCAACTCGAGGTTCGAACAAGGGCGTGTTCTAAACATCGAAAGTGGTTTCATATTCATCACGCAGCTCTTCATCGACAAATTTATTCTTCCAGATGACTTGTGTGTACCAATCACTCTCTCCATTTGGCGAGTGTCTTTCTTTAACGAGTCCGATCGCGTGAAGTGTGCGGCTGCTATTCCCTTCGATCGTCAAGTATTCGTCTCGGAAGCGGTTGAATCGAGCGGCTGCTTCTCCAAAGTCGTCATCTGGATCGATATACTCAAGCGGGTCGATATATGAATACAAATGGGTGACCTGAACGCCTGCTTCGATGACCGTGAAATCCTCCTCAGCACAAACTGAGCATGTTTCGATCACATCGCCCCAGTGCTCGTGAGACATTGGATGCATATGCGGATTGATTACGAGCAGGGTGATCACATGGCCGGGACAATCTGCGTTCTTGCACCGCCTCAATGCTTGCAAGCTTCGAATAGCAGCCTCGTTTAAGGCTTCCAGCTTTGCGACCTCACTCAGAAATCCGTGGGTGACGTCAGGCTCGCCTGTTATCACTAAAAGATTCTCAAAGCTCTTAAGTGCATTGTTAGACCAATTAAAAGAGCCCGTGATGACAGTTTCCTCGTCAATCACAGCGAACTTGTGATGCATGAAGTTCGTAGAGCGCGGCATCTTATACAGAGTGACATGTACTCCAGCCTTGCGGAGCGTTTCAATTTCTGCACTTTGCTTGCGGTTCGCAGAATGGTCGGCGCAATAGACCCGGACATCAACCCCGCGTGACACTGCTGAAGCGAGGAACACACCATATTTTCGGAACGTAATCCATGCGACTGCGACCACCAATGATTTTTCGGCTTTACTCAGCTCAGCTTCAATGATTACCGGAAATGTGTCGAAGAAGACTTTAGCAGGCACTAAAGGAGATTGTATACATGAGGCTGCATGGAAAGTTGAAAATGGGCTACTATCCCCTGCCTGCCAATGAAGCGAACCTGATTTCCGGTTTTATTGGCTCGTCGACTGAAGCGTTCCAAGCTCTCGACCCATGCTGCGGGTCAGGTGCTGCGCTTCGGTCAATCACGAACGGCGGCACGGTGCTCAACTATGGAATCGAACTCGACGCATACCGAGCCACAGAGGCGCGCGAGATCCTCGATGAGGTTATCCAGGGCTGTGTCTTCGACACGCACGCCCCTGTCGAGTCGTTCTCGTTGGTCTACCTGAACCCGCCTTACGATTTCGAGATTGGCGAAGGCAAGAACCAGCGGATGGAACGGCTCTTTCTGGAGCATGTTGCCCGATGGTTGAAGCCTGGCGGGGTGCTTGTATTCGTTCTCCCCTTCGACCGCGTGTACGACTGCCGCGGAATTCTTACGACGCAGTTCCGCGATAAATCGATCTACCGGCTGACGGCGCCAGAGTCGGACGCCTATAAACAGGTCGTGCTCTTCGGCGTTCGACGGTCTCGCCAAGAGCGGGAACGCTTGACCGACCGCGCCGTCATCGACGGTAATTGGAAGCTCCAGAAACTGACTCGGGTGTACGACGAGATACCAGCGCTTCCCGACGAAGCGGACAGACAATACGCTGTGCCGCCCGCCTCACCGGTAAAGCTTGAGTATCGCGGGTTACCCCTCGATCAAATTGAAGACGCACTGGAAACCTCACCGGCTTGGCGGCAAGCGCAACGCATCACGCACGCACCAAAGGCCGAGTTCTCAGGTCGACCACTTACCCCACTCCATAAGGGGCACGTTGGCCTGCTCTGCACCAGCGGACTGCTCAACGGTGTCTTTGGCGAAGGAAGCGAACGGCACGTTGCCTATTGGGAAAGCGTGAAGGTAGTGGACCGAATTGAGGAGTCAGGCGAGGACGCGGCCACCACAGTGGTTCGGGAGAAGGAACGGTTCTCGCAGCGACTGACTCTGCTGTACGCGGATGGACGAATCGCGCTCCTGTCGGAGCGGCCTGCTTCGAGCAAGAAGGGAGACGCCCAGGATGATGAATGCACATTTGCGGATGGGCCGGCTGACCTTCGTGCGGCAGACGCGGGATACGGTGACGAATGTCTCGATCCACCTGCATCGCCTTGTTGCTGAGCGTTCGCCGGAGCGAAACGGCTCCGCACAACTCCATCTGGTTTCTGCTTTTGGGGGAGACCAGGACGTCGGCGCCATGGTGGTCGCCGCACTCGAAGGGCTTCGATTTCAGATCACTGCCGGCGGTGAGGAGTTCAGCGGGACTCTAGGCGAGAAACCTGTCATCTATCGCTCCTCGATCCAGGTTCCGGGACGAAAGCGCCCGGTTCGGTATGTGGTTCTGCTGTCTGCTGAACTGATGGCTACGACGCTGGGTTCGGACAGTGATGCTCGCCGCACGGTCCTGTTCCACGATGAGCCGGACTTCGTGCTGCATCGCCTCTCAGTCCGATTCGGCATCCCGGTACTGCCGGGTTGGGCGGACTGGTTCCACCAGGAACTTCGCCGCCGCAAGATGCTGGCGCCGGTCCTCGGTTGGAACTGCTCGCCGGTGCTCGTGAAAGGAACCAAACTCCGGCTGCTTCGGCTACTCAGCCATGGCCTCAAGCGAGGGGAGATTCAAGTCCCTGACGAAGGTTCGTGGGATGTCGCATCGTCCTCCCTCCGTTGATCCAGTTCCGACTCCAACTCTTCAATCGACGGCAGCGACGACTTCAAGTTTTCCGGCAGGCTCTCAGTAAGCCGGAACTCCGCGATACCCATGGGCTTCCCAATATCGCGAAGCGCGTATTCCACCACGACACCCTCCTTGGAGCGGCACAGGATCAGACCAATACTGGGTTGGTCGCTTGGGTGACGAAATAGGTCATCCACGGCGGACAGATAGAAGTTCAGCTGGCCTGCATAGTGGGGGCGGAAGGGGCCAGACTTAACTTCGGCAACAATGAACGCCCTCAGCTTCAGGTGGTAGAACAACAGGTCAATCCGGTAGTCCTCCCTGCCGATGGACAACGGAACCTGGCTGCCGACGAAAGCGAAGCCGGATCCAAGCTCCAGCAGGAATTGCCGCAGGTGTTCGAGCAGGCCGCGCTCGATATCGCGCTCACGAGCGTCCTTATCGAGCGTGAGGAAATCGAAATTGTAGGGATCTTTGAGGATCTGTTGCGCAAGGTCGGATTGCGGCTTGGGCAGTGCGGCCTTGAAGTTTGAGATCGCCCGCCCCTGCCGGCCGTATAGACCGGATTCGATTTGGAGGACAAGGACATTGCGGCTCCAGCCATGAACTACGGTCTGTTGTGCGTACCAAATGCGTTCCTCCCTGGTCTGGATCTTCTCCAGCAGAGCCAGATTGTGATACCAGGTGATTTGTGCAAGCGGCGCTTGCACAATTGGCTGCTCCGGCCACGCCTCCGCGAAAGCCCTCATGTACTTGAGGTTACGAGGCGACAGCCCTTTCATCTCGGGAAACGAAAAGTGCAGATCCCGCGCCAGCGACTCGATCACTTTGGCGCCCCAACCCTCCCGATCCTGGCGGGTGAGGATCTCCCGGCCAATCGACCAATACAGCAGGACCAACTCCCGGTTCACCGCCAGGCCGGCGCGAACTTGCGCCGTTTGAATGCGCGCCTTGATGTCTTCGAGAAGCTTTCGGTATCCGGCGGGTTGGCTGAGTTGTTCGTCCATGGCTGCCCCGAGAGTAAATCCAGACCGATTTCCCAGAAAGTGAGGTGCCGCGTGGCATTGGACAATATCAGCGCGTACCTGCGCGAATACGGCACAGAACTGGGCAATCGAGTTCTCGCACAATTCCCGGCGCTTCACGCTCCGGGCGACCTGCTCGCCAAAGAAATCCAGCAGTTGAAGCGCTCCCCTTTCCCGGCGCAGGCCATGGCGATCATGGGCATCGTCAAGCGCTGGCAGGAAGCTCGCTGCGCCGCGGCGGTTGCGGAATGCGGCACCGGGAAGACGCTTATCTCATTGGGCAGCGTGTTCACCCACGCAGCGGGTCGGCCCTTCACCGCCCTCGCAATGGTCCCTCCGCAACTCGTCGAAAAGTGGGCACGCGAATGCTTCCTCACAATTCCCGGCGTTCGAGTCTTCATCATCGACGGCGTCCGCAACGGCATAGGTTCAAATGGGCACACCGGGGTGAACGAGGTGCGGCTCCGAAACGGAAAAATCCTCCGCGAAGGCCTCCGCACCACCCTGAGCGAAATCCGGCTTGCGGGCAAACACCGCTCAGCGCGCGCGAAATGGCAGGCTCTCGTACAAGGGCCGAGCATCTTCGTCTTCTCACGCGAACGTGCGAAACTGGGCTACTTCTGGCGGCACGTCATCCGCACTGCGAGAAGCGGACCCTTCCTCGGAAACGTGGTGAACCCCGACACCGGCATACCCGTCGCCACCAGCGATGACCAGCTCCGCCGGGCCGACTTCCGCAAAGTGAAGCATTCAGAAGTGGTCATCCCAGAAACAAATCGCGGCCGGCGGCCCTTCTTCAGTCCGCTCTGGCAGGCCGACAACCGCAAGATCCACCGCATGGCGCCCATTGAATTCATCGGGCGCTACATGCGGGACTTCTTCGACTACGGCATCGCCGACGAAGTCCACGAACTCAAGGGCGAGACGGCGCAGGGTAACGCACTTGGCACCCTCGCATCAGCCTGCGGCCATACCGTCATCCTTACGGGGACCCTGCTTGGCGGATACGCCGACGAGCTATTCAACATCCTCTACCGGTTGGACGCGCGCGCCATGCGCGAAGACGGCTTCGACCATGGCGAAAGCGGGTTGCGTCAGTTCGCCGAGGCCTATGGGGTATTAGAAAAAGTGACGACCATCGAAGCCTCGGAAAACTCCTGCTCCAAGGCGCGCGTCAGCACCACCGTAAAGCGCCGGCCCGGCGCTTCGCCGCTCCTCTTCGGCAAATACCTCATGAACATGGCCGCGTTCGTGTCGCTCGAGGACATTTCTGGCGCACTGCCCAGCTATCTGGAAGAGGTGATTTCGGTCGAGATGGACCCGACCCTGCGGAAGGCGTATTCTGATCTCGAATCCGACATCCAGGGCGCCCTTCGCGATCACCACGGCAATGCTTCCGTGATCAGCACGGCAATGAACGCGCTGCTGCTTTACCCGGACCGTCCCTTCGGGCTAGGAGCGCTCTATGGCCATAGCGTCAATCCGGAATCGGGGGAGCGGGAACGCTTCCTCATTGCAGAGCCAGCGGATCTCGATGAGAGCGTCGTGTACGCCAAAGAGCGGCGTCTGCTCACAGAGGTGAAGAGCGAGTTGGCACAAGGCCGCAAGGTGCAAATCTATGCCGTGTACACCCAGAAGCGGGATGTCACGCGGAGGCTGCAACGCATATTGCGGGAAGGCGGCGTACGGGCCGAAGTGCTAACGGCGGACACACCGCCAGAGCAGCGCGAAGCCTGGTACGAGCGCCAACTCAAGAATGGCATGCAAGTCTGCATCTGCCACCCGAAGCTCGTGCAGACCGGCCTTGACCTGCTGGAATTCCCCACGATCCTATTCTATGAGACCGGCTACTCTACCTACGTACTCCGCCAGGCAAGCCGGCGTAGTTGGCGGATCGGGCAGAAGCATCCCGTCCGGGTCGGCTTCCTGACCTACGCCGGCACAGCCCAGGAAAGTTGTCTCCGCCTGATGGGTAAGAAACTCCTTGTCTCGCTTGCCATGGAGGGCAAGCTGCAAGCCGAAGGGCTGCAGAAAATGGACGAGGACGACGATGTCCTTACGGCCATGGCCCGCGAACTGGTAACCCGCCAGGGCGTCGGTGAGCAGGCCGCCGAAGTGTGGCGCTCCCTGCAAACACAGGCACCCCAGCAGCAGGCCCCGAAACCAGCGGCCATCGTCGTCGATGTCATGCCGGAACCAGAACTGCCAATCGCGGTAATGGGCCCGGCCGTTCAGCTTTCACTCTTCTGATTTCCAAAGGAGCTCAACATGCTTCAGCAAGCCGCACCGCGCGATCCCCGGTCGCTGTTCGAGATCGACGAACACCTCGTCGAACTGATGGACCGGGCAGAGGACGCAGCCGGGGAAGGGCAAGAGCTCTCCGCCGAACTGGTGGAAGAACTGAACGAGTACATCGCTGCTTTCCACGCAAAGGTGGATCGCATCGCCGGCTACCTGCGCTGGCAGGAGTCTATTGCCCTGATTTGCGGTACGGAAGCCGAGCGTCTGTCCGCGCGGAAGAAGGCAGCCGAGGGCCGGGTCACCCGGCTCAAAGGAATGCTGCAGCACTTCATGCTTTCTCGCGACCTGAAGCGCCTCGAAGGCGAACGGGCCTCCATCGGACTGCAACAGAACTCGGCCGCCTCCCTGGTAGTCGATGACCCGCTCAAGATCGGCGAATGCTACTTCGAGCGGACCATCGGCTTCACCAAGACCGAACTGCAGGAGTTGGTTTATCAGTTGCCCGACGGCGATCTGCGCAAGGGCCTCGAAGCGCAACTCAAAGCCGAGGGTTGGCAGGTGAATGGGAGCGCAGTTCGCTCAGCCATCGTGAATGGCGTCCTCGTGGAGGGTGCCCGGCTGGTGAAAGGCCATCACATCCGGTTACGGTAGAAAACTCGCTCGGCGATTGCCCGCGTCTGCACGACAATTCTCCGCAGTGGACTTTCCGGAAAACGTGACCGCCGTCGCATGCACTCTGGGCTTTCTCTGGCTCATGTGGAGCTTGCTAGGCAAGCTCAATACCCATGGCTTCGAGTTCCTCAATTGGCATCCGATCAGCCGGGCGTCGATCGCCATTGCATTTTTCGCCGGGATGATCGCCGGACTCATCGCAGCTTACGCTTTCCACGGCTACGGCCGCAGCGCTAGTCCGGCATTTACGGAAGTCTGGCATGCCATTACGATCGGCCCGCTCTTTGAGGAACTGGTCTTTCGCGGTTACCTGTTCTGGGCCGTCGGCACACTGCTTCAGCGCCTCGCCTCTTCCCTCAGTCCACTGACTACGATATGGGTCGCCGCGCTCTTCTCCCTCGCGCATGCCCCGAAGCCAGGCATTACCGAAAGCCAGTTGGCTGCCATCTTTGGCACGGGTCTGCTTTACGGATTGCTGAGACAACGCTCAGGCTCCACCCTCCCGCCAGTCATCGCCCACATGGTCTTCAACGCGGTCATCTATACGGCCGCCGTCTTTTTCTAAACCTGTCTTCTTCTAGACCAGTTCTCCAGGAGCATTCCCATGTCTCGTTCCACCGAGGAATTCCGTAGTGTATTCAGAGCCGCCCGCCGGGCAGCCACCCCGCTGCTCGCAGTGCGCACCCCCGACCCGGCCAGCACCATGGCTCAGGTAACGGCCAGCCTGAATGGCAAGAGTGAAGTACCGATCGTGGCTTGGGACATTCTCAACGGCCTCGCGGGCAGGAATGAAGCGGGCAAAGCGGCCGTGGCAAAGCTGGTTGGTGAGAATGCCGGTCAACTCGGCCCCGCCGACGCCCTTGCCGCGGCGCAGAAGATTACCAAGGACACGATCCTGTTCTTCCTCAATCCGCAGCGAGTTTGGGAACAGGTGGATGTCCTGCAAGGCATCTGGAATCTCCGCGATGTCTTCAAGACCACCGGGCAGATGCTGGTCCTTGTCACTACTCCCGGTGCGGCACTCCCCACGGAGTTGCAAAGCGACGTGATGGTTCTCGATGAGCCGTTGCCATCAACTGAAGAACTCGCCGCACTTGTGCGGGAGACGTTTGAAGCTGCTGAACTCCCCGAGCCAACGGAAGAGACAATCACCCGGGCCGTGGACGCACTCGTAGGCCTCGCAGCCTTCCCAGCCGAACAGGTCCTCGCAATGTCGCTCTCGAAAGACGGGCTCGATTTCGAGCGCCTTTGGGATCGCAAGCGCCAAGCCGTGGAACAAACGCCCGGACTCACCATTTGGCGGGGCGGCGAAACCTTCGATCAAATCGGCGGCTGTGAAAACATCAAGCGTTTTCTTGATGCTGTAATTCACGGTGAGGAAGCACCCCGCGTCGTCGTTTTCGTAGACGAGATTGAGAAGGCCTTCGCCGGCAGTGGGACCGACACTTCGGGTGTGAAGACCGAGATGACCGGCACGATGTTGAGTTGGATGCAGGATCGGAACGCCGACGGCGTCATCTTCATCGGTCCGCCCGGCGCGGCGAAGTCCGCCGTGGCAAAGGCCGCAGGGGCGACCGCTGGGATTCCAACTGTAGCCTTCGATCTCAGCGCTATGCAGAGTTCGCTGGTTGGCGGTTCGGGCGAAAGACTGCGATCTGCCCTCCAGGTGGTCGATGCCATCTCCCAAGGCCGCAGCCTCTGGATCGCCACCTGTAACTCCATCACGAGCCTCCCACCCGAACTGCGACGCCGCTTCACGCTGGGAACCTTCTTCTTTGACCTCCCGACGGCCGAAGAGCGCGAAGCCATCTGGAACATCTACGAGCAGCGCTGGGATGTATCCGGCGAGCGCCCCGACGACGACGGCTGGACCGGCGCGGAAATCAAGGAATGCTGCCGGAAGGCATGGCGGCTAAAGCTTTCGTTAAGCGATTCAGCAGGCTACATCGTCCCGGTCTCGCGTTCTGCTGCGGACCAGATAGAAGCGCTGCGACGGCAATCGTCGGGGCGATTCTTGAGTGCAGCCATTTCAGGCACATACCGCACTGATGAACCTACTTCGGTCAACGCTCAAAGGCGCGTCCTGCGCACTGTGATCGAATGAATGGTGTCGTCGTACCGTGACCGCGCAATCGCTAGCCCAATGTTGATCTCAATGTGCATGCTCGTCCGGCAAAGCCTTGAAGTTGGGCCGCAGTTTCTTCTAGCTCAATTGTTCGCTTCGAACGGCTCTGCCGTTTAGCGCTGTCTTGGCGATATCGTTCACGAATCTTGCGGGATCGTCTTCAGCCAAAGTCTCAGTTCATGCAATTCTGTCGCCGGGAACGTAAACGACTCCGACCAACGCTCGCTGTAGCCAGCGTCGCCGAATTCGTCGAAAAGCCTCTGGAACTCGCTGAGAAGTTGCCTTACCCACCTCTGCAAGGTTCCCTCAAAGAGGAAAATCAATTGTCCTTGCGCATCGGGCTTTCGAGGATGCCATTCATCGAACTCCAATATCGTTAGGTTTACTCCGGCAGGCGCAGTGCGCAGCAGCCAACGGTATTCACCTGGCTCGGACAGCCAAGAGCATTCTGCCTGAAATTCCCCTTGAGTGAGGCGAAGGGTAGCGCGGACCAAGTCACCGATTGCATCGCTGATGTACGACCCGGTTATTTGGGCGCTCGTGCTGCCGTTCGAAAGTGAAGCATCGACCCAGCCATGCTGAAGATAAGTAATCCGTAGAGAAACCACTTTTCACGATCACTATCGCACAGTTGGTATCAAAGGAATCCTTCGGCTTCGCAGAGGGGTTTTGATGCCACCTTGCATCGGCCCGCCCCTGACATAAGTAGTCATTTTCTGCGCAGGGAACTTCGATTCGCAGGCTCGTACACGTGGCTTATTGTCCTCGACTGCGCAAAGAACGAAGCGGCATGCTGGTATGCGAACCAACTATGACGGAGGGGAATATGAGCAAGTACGAAGAATTACGAACAATTCTGTCCGACGAGCGCCACCTTTTGGACGCGCTCAGCGACCTTGGCTACAGCCCAGAAGTCTCTCCTGCGGGCCTGAGCCTTTACGGCTACCTCGGCGACGAACGCCCCGAAAAGGCGAACATCGTCATCCGCCGCCGACAACTCAATTCGGCGAGCAACGACATTGGCTTTGCCCGTGACGCGAACGGCGTGTACCGTGCCCTCATTAGCGAATACGACCGTGGCATCGGGTTCGATGACGCCTGGCTGGGCCGAATCGCCCAAACCTACAAGGAGCGTCAAACGATGGCGGTCGCAAAGGCGAAGGGCTATCGGTTCGTGGGTCGGCAGGTCGTTGAGACCCAGGCCGGCAAGAAGGTACAACTCCACTTTGCGGTTCGCTGAGGAGGTTCCACATGGGTGAAAAGATCATCACAATCGAAATCGACGACCAGGGCAATAGCGCGCTGGACCTCAAAGGCTTTCAGGGCAAGGGATGCGGTGATGTAGCTGAAGCGTTTCGGGGCGCGGACTCACTCGTTGTGAACCGGCAGAAGCGCGATTACCATGTGCTCACCGTTGAGGGGCGCAAGGTTCTCAACGCTAAACAAGGCTGAACCGCATGACGCTCCGCCTTCATTCATTGATGGAGTGCAGCACAGTGAACGGCCCCGGCAGGAGAGCGGTGATCTGGACCCAGGGCTGCTCGCTCCACTGTTCCGGCTGCTGGAATCCGGAAACCCACAACGCACTCCTCGGCTTCCAGCATGAGGTACTCGAGATCGTCGAATGGCTTTTGAACCTAAGTAGCGATAACAGCATCGAGGGGCTGACAATCAGCGGCGGCGAACCCATGGAGCAAGCGCCGGCAATATTGGAGTTGCTCCACCAACTGAAAGCCGCCACCCCTGCCCTAAGTGTCGGGCTGTTCTCCGGCTACTCCGAACGGGAACTGCACAGCACCGACTGGTTGGCCATTCGGAGTCACCTCGACTTCGCCGTCCTCGGTCGCTACAACCCCAGGCGTCCTGGCACAAACGCCATGGTCTCCTCCACCAACCAAACGCTTCACCTCTACACCTCACACTATTCAAGGGCCGACTTCGCGGAGCAGTCTGTCGAGATCCAAATCGACGACACCGGACTGACCCAAATCACCGGCTTCCCCATTCTCGGCTCACTTTTCGTCGACTGACTCCATCCACCTAGATCACGTCCAGCAATGGGGAAGACCTTTCGAGGTTCTCCACTCGGTAAATGCGCGATATCGACGGGTGATTAGTCTGCCGCCGCCCTCAGTTTCTGAAGTACTTGTCGATAGGGCTCCGGGAGGCTTCTCTCTGTTGCGCCTTCGATAATCAAATCAAGATATGGTGCCGGTGGCCCGCAGCGGTTCTGGCACTCCTGCTGTGCAATAAACGTAAACACACGCTGCGGTGTGGGTGCGTTATCGCTCTCCGGTGAAACTAATTGCACGGTGAGCTCAACTTCGTCGTACCCTCCTTCGCGTTTCCGGAGCGACTCTTTATCCGAGTCGGTCATTCGGTACACGTAACCCCACACCATGCTTGTAGGGTCGTTCACGATCGTCGCGGCGTCGCCGTTGCGGGTTGATGAGTGCTTAGAGAAAGCGAGTTTGAAGCCCGGGAGGAAAGCGACGGAGTGCCCTTCTGCGTTCGGTGCAGTTCGGCGACATTCCTCGCTCTTCAGGTTGGACCCGTAAGCAAAATACATGTGTTTCATGGGATCAATTGGCATTCCAGCCATCGCATCTAGGCGACTTAGGAAGTTCTTGCGAACTTCAGAATCGCCATTGTGCAAATCACTTATGAGATCTTGACAGCTTGCTTTTACAGCATCGTGGAACCGCTTCCGATTGAGCGTCCGCGCTTTGGTAGTTGGGCCCCTTGTCAGCATGCTGTCATTGTCAATGCGGATTCTCCAGTCTTTTCGGGTTTCACCATTGTGCAGGATTGCATTGCGGACGTAGCCAAAAAACTCATCTCTATCTGCGCTATTGAAGTCAGAGAACCTCTCGTTTCGCAGAAAAGATTTGAACGAATACGCAGGACTGTGCTCGCCTGTAGTTGTCCTGCCTTCGCGAAATGATTGAACCGTGTCGATCAATAAGCAATCGAGAGCCAGAATTGCGAATCCGGGTCGATACGGTAGATTGTCGTCGTCATCGAAGCGAGCAAGGTCATCGATCGGTTTCAGGAAACGCTCGTCGATGCGCCTGCTGATCGCATTGATCACCAGGCTCCATGCACTTGCGTCTTCGGGCTCTGAGGTGAGTAGCGCACGGATGTCACGGTATTGCTGAACTGTAAAGTTCGACGCAAGCTCTGTGTCGGGTTCAATGTTTCTTGTTGCCAACCCAAATCTCCAATCAGTTTTGCTACTGCCGCGATGCTTCTTGCTCTGAGCATTATTAAGGCATCTGGCTTGCTTATCAACTTCCCACATCTGGAGGCCACCTATGGCTACACAAAGCAGTCTCTTTTCGTCTGCCGCGACGGCGCTCGCCATCCCGATTCCCATTATCCCCGGAGGCAACTGCGAGGGCGGCGTCCCGCCGACTCCGCCTCCGCTAGTTCCCATCCATGACCCCAGTCTCGATCTCGCGCGGAAGACCGTATGCATCAAGGTTCGCCTTTCCACGATGGGCAACACCCGCAAGGTGTCCACCTCGCAGATTGAGGCCGACGCCGACAAGGATCTTCTCCGCGTCTCCAAGCACTTGCTCGATTCCGCTGAACTCAAGGCCATAGGCCGCTTCGACGGCGAGGTCCGCCGCTTCCTTTACAACATCTGCCTCCCCTTCGAAGTGGGAATTCATCTGCTGCCGGTTGCCTCGATCGAAGTAGTGGAAGAGAAGCTCCGCCACTTTGCCACCCAGCGGCAGGAACTGGTGAAAGCCTTCCTTGCCGCTTACCCGGCCCTCTGCCACGAAGCGGCGAAGCGTTTGCGTGGCCTCTACAACCCGGCGGACTATCCGCCGGCCAGCGATGTTGAACGCGAGTTCGGCTTCGCTTGGCAATACGTCAGCTTCGGTGTACCAGACCAACTGAAGGGCATCTCTCAGGAGGTATGGCAGCAGGAGCGGGAGAAGGCGGCCCAACGCATGGCCGAAGCGTCATCGGAGATCCAGCAGGTCCTGCGCGAAACCATGGCCAAGCTGGTGCAGCACATGGCGGAGCGGTTGAAGGTCGGCGAGGACGGCAAGCCCGTCCGCTTCAAGGAAACCACCGTGTCCAACCTCGTTGAGTTCCTCGCCAACTTTGAATTCCGTAACGTCACCGATGATGCGGAACTGCAAGCGCTCGTCAACCAGGCCCGCACGCTCCTTCAAGGGGTGGAGGCGGATGACCTGCGATCGACGGGAGAACTCCGCGCCCGTGTCCAATCGGGCATGGAAGGTCTCGCATCGCAACTCGACACCATGCTCACGAAGACCGGCGGCCGGAAGTTCCGGTTCGACGAGGAGTAAGCAACCATCCCCACGCTGGCGACACAGCCGCCCGCGTTTTCCAAGACACCCCAAAGCCGGGCTCGCCCGGCCATTTTCATTTTAGGAGCAACAAACAATGAGCGGACTCAATCAGATCACGATTGTCGGCAACGTCGGTGCCGCCCCGGAACTCAGCTACGGCCAGAACAACCAGCCGTACTGCCGGTTCTCGGTGGCCGTCAACGAGCAATGGAAGAGCAATGGCGAAAAACGCGAGCGGGTAACGTGGTTCCCGGTGGTGGCATTCAACGGCCTCTCGGAAAACTGTGCCGCCTACATTGAGCGCGGCCGCACCGTCGCCGTCGTCGGGCGCGTGCAAACGCGCGAGTACGAGGACAAGGAAGGAACCCAGCACCACATCATGCAGGTCGTCGCCGAGAAGGTGACCTTCCTTGGCTCTGCCCGCAAAGAAGAGTCGACGTCGCCTGCCCGTCCCGGTAAGCCTGCCCAGCAGCCCGAAACCGATGACGATGACCTGCCCTTCTGAGGCATCCCATGACAGACCACACCCCGACGCCAGGACTGTTCTCGCAGCTCTTGCCCATGTTGGCGCAACGCGCGATTCTCATAACCGTCTCCAAACTCGAAGAAGGCGACCAGTTGCAAGTCAACATCTGCCCACGGCTACTCAAGGAAGGTGAAAACCAGGCACTGACCACGCCGCTTTCGGTCTGCGGCAACGCAGCCGAACTCGATGTTGAACTCGTGCCACAGGTCGCCAACTTCGTAGCCGCCCAGGTCCGGCTGCATTCCAATCTTTCTGCAATCCAGAAGGAATTGGCCGCAGCTGAGCGAGCGGCCCGCGATGAGGCAAGCAAGAAGCACAAGACCGTCGGTAATGGCGGCAAGAAACCCGAGCCGCAACCGCTGAGCCTGTTTGAAACGCCAGCCGAGGAAGGAGATTAAAACATCATGCCCCTAATCATCACCAAAATGACCCGGCTTTTCACCTTCAACGGCATTCGCCTGCCTGATCCCAACCCGAACATGAGCGTCGAGGAAGTCAAGGCGCTTTACTCGGCTCAGTATCCCGAACTGGCCACCGCTGTCGTCAACGGGCCAGAAGCCGTTGGCGACAAGATGCGCTATTCCTTTGAGCGCGCGATCGGCAGCAAAGGGTGACCTATGCGCCGCCAAAGTCGCGAGCTCAAAGCTGAGGTCATCCGCGAATTGAAACAACTCGCGGAGGGCCGGCCAACCGAGCAGCAATCACTGTTGGAGAGGTACATGGAATGTCCCGATTGGCAACTCGCCTCAAAGATCATCGGCGACGCCGTACAGGCATCTCTCCGCGGACGCGGACGAACCCAACTGCCTCCACCGCCCGGCTGGATCCAGCCGCTCTGATGCCCAAAGGCGCCGGGTGGACCATCCCGCGCCTCATCCTTCCCGATGGCAGCCCGGTGCCCACGGAGTTTCGGTTGGTTGAGGTTGAGCGCGCCGCCGCAAAGCTCGCCCTCAACTTCCTGGAAGCCGGCATCGGCTACGCCGACGAATGGGCAGCTTCCGGCGGAAGCGCCACCACCTTCATCCAGCGATCCCTCAACCGCTGGCTCGACGATTGCGGCCGCGCGAAGATCCAGGAGCACTTCCTCCTCGACGTGGTGCTCTCCACCAGCTTGGACCGGTACTGCTACGGTCAGCCAGCGGCGTCCGGCGACATCTCACGAATGTTCTTAACGATCGAGCCCGAATCCGCTGGCTACGTCGTGCTCGGCCCAACCTTGCGGCTCCTGGAAGCTGCTCATCGAAGGCTCCCCGCAACGTTCCTAAACCTGTTCCTCGGCAGCCTGAATCGCTGTATCCGCGTGTACGACTACCGGGACGCCCTGGATCGCCTGGAGCGTCTACGCGAATGGTACGAGGACGACCCAGAATCAGACCAGATCGAACTACCCAACATCGAAGCCTCAATCCCCGAATGCGTTCGCCGCAAGCCGCTCAGCCCGCGAGGACTCGCCCGAGTGATGAACACCCTCAAGGACGACCGTGCGCAACAGCTCATGGAACAGGCGGTCGAACTGGCTTGCATGTCCAACTCAGCTGACCTTCCAGCCATTGATGACGAAACACGCGATCTTCTGAGCGACTGCGGCGAGCCTGTTCCGGCTTTGGTCGCGGTCTTCGAGGAGCACGACACCATCGAAGGCTCCTTCGATGAGGAATCGCAAGGGATGCTGGAAGTCACCCCCGAACCAAACATGATCCTCTCGTTTAATGGCAACCATCCGCGAAGCATCTCGGCTGCCTTTGCCCAATTGCGATCCCTCTGCCGGACGCTTTTGGTTGCAGCAAGCCTTCTAGACAAGGCTTCAAGAACAAGTCGCCATGCAACCTGAGCTGAGATCCCTTCACGAGCTTCCTGAAAACTCCCCGAGTTGCCAGCGCGACAGCACTATACGCCAGCTTCCGGATGGCCGACGATCCTGGACTTGACGGGCCGTAGCTAAACCATACGCCGTTAGGGTGGACTTATCCCGTTCCCACCCCCACCAAGTCGATTTCCATTCTTCAATTTAGTCGTCGGCCGATTGGTGTCGATTCCCTGAACCCAACATCCGTCACGGGCCGAGCATTGGCCGGCCGACCACGAAGAGAGATTCAGTTGAACGGAATGGTGTTCGATCCGTCATACTTTCATGCGATCCGCTTTCTGCACATCTGTATCTCTGGTCGTTCTCTGCTGCTTGACCACCTTTGGTCAGCCCGTCCAAGAGTGGCAGACCACGGTGAGTCCGTTGCTCGACGAGGAGATTCTGCGCCCTTGCGAGTATCGCATGGTGATTCCCGACGCAAAATCTCAGGTCAAGGCAGCCTGGATCATCTTCGATAGAGGGCAAGACTACCTGAAGTGGTACGAAGACCGTCGTGTGCGCGGATTCGCGGGCGCACATCAACTCGCCCTGGTGCTGCCCGCGCAATGCCGTTCCAAGGAGCGCGAGGACATGATCGTCCTACCCGAGAAGGGAGTGGGTAGGGCGCTCTTCACGGCGCTCGATCAGTTCGCCGAGGCCAGCGGCCACGCCGAGTTGAAAACCAGTGGCATAATTGCACTGGGGTGGTCCGGCGCAGGTTCGCTCGCCGCGCGACTGGCAGCGTACCGGTCGGAACGCTACATCGCCGGGATTGCCTTTGCGCCAGGTCAGTACGAACCCCTGGGAATGGACACGATCGAGTTGCCCGCACCAGCCATCCTCCGTCCCCAACTGATCATTGCCAATGGCGGTGACAACATCAACGGCACAGAGCGGCCATATGGGTACTTCCGGAAGTACTACGAGAAGGGCGCACCGTGGACCTTCGTTGTGCAGAATCATGTACCACACTGCTGCCTCCAGAACGCACAGACTCTCATTCTCGAATGGCTACACGCGGTTCTTGGAGCGCAACCGCAAAAGGGCATTGGAGACCAAGGATACGTAACGGTGGAGTTTTCGAAGGTTGTTGATGAATGGAAGAGACCGGTCTTCAACGCCGTATCGAGCCGGGTCGGAGCTAAGGGCAAGATCAGACCCAAGGAGCTGCCAGCCGGATGGATGCCGTCGGCTGCTTTCGCGCAGGAGTGGCTTGTCTTTACGAGAAAAACGGCTCCCGTTGCAGTTTGGAAACCTTAGTCCCGGGGTCGTCGGAAAGTTCAGGCGGGCTCAACTCGCGCAAAGCTCACAGGGAACGGCGAACTGGACCTCGACGGGCTCGCGTACTCGCCGCCGCGATGCGGGAGGCGCGCTGCTGGTACAGAGCCGCCGACGGTCCCGGTCTTCGGTACGCTGCGCGCGTCGTAAGTCATGCGGGAAGTTGCGAAGCAGACCGGAAAATCCGGCCCCTCCCCTGGCCCGAGTCGGGGCATTCTGATTACCGATCCACTCTGGGCAAAGAACTCCTCATGCATGGCGGTCCGATACCAAATTGAAGCCACACCCACGGCGGCCTGTTTCGGATCGTCCGCTATCAAATGCTCGAAGATGTCCCTGTTTGTGTGCGTGCGTGCATCATAGTCAAGCGGGTCTTGTTTGAAAGCTGGCGCGGGAGGGCTCCCTGCAAATGGTCGTAAGTGAGACATTCTTGAAGCGCGCCGCGGAGCAAGGCTTGCGCATCCGTCAGTATGCCCCTCCTGCGGGAGGCAGCGTCCAGTGCACCGTGACCGCCGAAGACGACCTGCTCATCGGTCGCCTGGCTGCGAATTTCACCACCGCAGAACGAGTGGATCTGTGCCTCTGCGACCAGCAGGGCATCGAGCGGCTTAGGCTGCCGGACATCCCGTTTCCATCCGGAGCCGGCAGCGTGGTCTGGCAACCCTCCATCACGTGGGCGAAGGCCGCTCCTTCGAATACGCTGATCGCGCGACTGGTCACCTTCGATGAAGCAGGCGTCGAGCGCCTGCTCGGCGAATATACCTTTCACCACACACGCACATTGCCGGGCGATGACCGCGCCGGCGTTCTGCCAGAGGGCTAGGAAGGCCTCGTTACGGGGAGTTTTACCTGCATTCTCGACTTTTGGTAAACTCGCAATTGGTCGCGTGCAGGACGCGCCCTGTCTGCGGAAAGGGCCGCGCCCACCTGCTCCTTTGAGGCATCAGTCGTAGTTTGAACCTCTTTCGCCTGACATGCGGACCAGGCATACGAAGGAGACGTTCTTGAACCTGGAGCAACAGAAGAAGCAGGCCCGCGAGTTCTTGCGGGCGATCCGATCTGGCAACGTCGATGCCCTTTCTCGGCTGCGGCGCCATCATGCACGCTGGGCAACTTCAGACGAACGGGAAGTCCGCCTGCAAGTTTCTCTGCACGATGCGCAATTTGCCCTCGCTCGTGAACAAGGATTTGCCAGTTGGCCCAAACTGAAGGCCCACGCCGATCCGTCTTCACGCTCGGTGCACACTCGACTTTTCGAAACGGACTTGGGTTGGATCAAGGACCGCGTTCATGGTTTGCTGCGCACGCGGTATTCGGCCGGCCCTGCCGCGCTCGAGCAAATTCGAGAATGGCATCCGCGCTTTTGTGATCGGAGCGATGAGGAAATTCGGCAGGCGCCCTTCTCCGAAGAAGATGCTCGATTGGTCTACGCCAGGGAACACGGTTTCGACACTTGGGACGACCTGACGACCCGCGTGAAAGTCCTGGCGTCGAACGCCGCCGCCGCGGCCGCGGAGCCTTTCATGAGCGCGTTCGCCGCCCTGCGATCAGGCGATGTTGGCCGCTTTGAAGCGTTACTGCGCACAAATCTCCGGTTGGCCGGAGAGCGCGGCACCAATGGCAATACCCTTCTCAATCTTGCTGTCAGTTTGGCCAGCAAACCAGACTGGAACGGCGGCCTTTCTTCCATCGAGGAGCTGCTGGCGGCAGGTTCCGACATCAATCAGGGCAACAATCGCGGTTGGACGCCGCTTCACCAGGCGGCGTACGCCAACCGGCGTGACATCGCCGCTTTGCTGATCGAGAAGGGCGCAGCACTGGACTTGGAAGCGCACGGCTCGGGCGGCACACCCCTAATCGTCGCGCTTTTCTGGGGGAATCGCGAGGTAGCCGACTTGTTGGGCCGTAATTTAGTCGCCCCGAACAATCTTCGCGCTGCTGCCGGTCTCGGCCTCCAGAAGTTGGTAGAGGCGTGCTTCCGGCCCGATGGCACACTGACTCCCGAAGCCTGCGCCGCCCGAGGCTTCTATCGCCCGCACAGTGGTTTCCCGGACTGGAGGCCCTCGACGGATCCGCAGGAGGTGCTGGACGAAGCGCTGGTGTGGGCCTGTAAGAGCAATCGCCTGGACGTGCTGGAACGGCTCATCACAGCCGGAGCGCGCCCGAATGCCGATCCATATCGAGGCACGCCCCTCATCTGGGCGTCCGTCTGCAACCGCCCTGAGACCGTCTCGTGGCTGCTTGATCACGGGGCGGAGATAAACCAGAAGGCCACCTTTGGCGGGCTGACCCACGGCCAAGGAATCACGGCTCTTCACCTGGCGGCTCAGTATGGGCACATGGCGGTGGTCAGGCTCCTGGTGGACCGAGGAGCGGATCGCTCCATCAAAGACGATCTCTATCGATCGACTGCCGAAAGCGCCGCCAACCACTTCGGGCAGTGCGAGGTTCGAGACTATCTGAATGCGCTTCGTACATAACTTCAAGACCGCGAATTCACTCCCGGCGAAGTCGAAAAAAGGGCCGCGAACTGACCTCGACGGGCCGCTGCGATGCGCTCAGCGAAGAGACTTGAACGTTTCTCGTACCTCATTCACAAACAGGTCCGGCTGCTCCAGTGCTGCGAAATGACCGCCCCTGGACAGTTCATTAAAGTGTACGAGCTTGGAAAAGCGAGTTTCAGCCCAACGGCGAGACAGGCGCAGTTGCTCTCCGGGGAACATGCTGATCCCAGTTGGTGTGGGCATCGGAGCAAAGGACATGCCGCCAACCCTCATCTCTCGCATACCTTCCCAGTAGAGGCGCGCGGAACTCGTGCCGGAATTAGGCAACCAAACAAGGACCGAATAGTAACTACTGCGTGTGTAATAGCCAGTCCGCTGACGACAACCGCCAAGCGAAAGGTTCGTGAAGGGTCTGGTCAAGCGGGCTATCAGGAGTTTAGATAGTTCTCTTGCAACCGATCTGTTGCGCCACAGACAGTCAGTACTCAGGCAGGCTCCAGCCTAGTCGCATAGTGTTGAGCAATGTGCGTCTATGTTTGTATCACGCGCGATCCGGAAGATAGCGGCCCCCAAGTCCCGTTCTGGTCCACGACGGTTGCAGCTTGCTCCAGCGAGAGTGATTTCCTCGAACTCCATTTCTCAGGAGCTATGGAAAAAGCCGAACGCTGCGGGCGGGTGATAATGGTGAGCCGGTTTTGTTCTCACACCGCCGAAGAGGGAATGGTCAGATCTTTATATTCCAGAACATCTCCAGGTTGGCATTGGAGAGCCTTACAGATTGCTTCCAACGTGGATAGCCGGATCGCTTTTGCCTTGCCGTTTTTCAAGACGGAGATATTGGCCATCGTGATGCCGACCTTCTCAGCCAGTTCGGTGACGCTCATCTTCCGCTTGGCCAGCATTACGTCGATGTTGATGATGATCGGCATGTTAATTTCGGCTATACCGTTAAGTCGTTCTCGGCTTTCAGATCTACCGCGCTCTGCAAGGTTCGTTCAAATACCGCCGCCGCGGTGGCGACGACTGCAGAGACGAAGATCAGTAGAAGTCCCATCATGACGCCGCCGGCGATGTCATCCTTGCCACGCATCACTATGAAGAAGTAGGCTTCCGCTCCTACGAGAAAACCGACGAGAGACATCGCGCAGTACTTGATCGTCCGCAACGCTTTGACTGGGCGTTGCGAAAAGAATTCACCTCTTCCTACATATCCGAGAAGCTTGAATGCCTGGAAGAGTGCGACGAAAAATGCAATTGATGCGGTGTACGCATACGCCAAAAACGGATCGTTGAAGTAAATCTGAAAGAGGTTCGCGTGCGCGTTCCTTCCTTCGAGGTGTGGTTCCCAAAGCAAAAGAGCAAGAGAACCAATGCCAATGAGCGCGATGACCGCTTGGAGAAATCTGGTTGAGCCTTTACTCATAGCATCTATTTTAGGGATGAATTTATCGTTCGTCAATATATATTAATTACAAAACGATATATTTTGGCTTTCGGCCAACTCCCTTTGACTGCGGACCTCATCAGTGCGGAAGTGTCGGCTTCTGGCCGGCGATTCCGGCCGAATCCCGCGCTAGTCGGAAGTTGGCGCGAAGTCCCGTTCTCGGAAGCTGAATGCATCCCCCTGTCACTTCTGACCTGAATTCCGCTGTTTGGTGAGGCCTTGTCTTTGGAGGGCCTCCGGACTGCAATACCCATTGTTCACCGTGTCTGACCTTCGAATGCGAGGCGCGTTTTCGATTCACGAAGCCAAACCTGCCGTTGATGAGGCCACGGGAGCCGCACCGAAACTACCACGCCGAAGGGAGGGTAATATGACGATCCGAATGCATTCCAGGCTGGATCAGAGTCGAGTGAATGGGCCCGGATCCCGAGCTGTGTTCTGGCTGCAGGGCTGTTCCTTGAAATGTTCCGGATGCTGGAACCCACTCAGCCATTCAGTTGAAGGCGGGATGACAGTCGAGATCAGCTCGGTCGTGGAATGGGTAGCTGATCTGCACGCCAGCCGCTCAATCGACGGACTCACAATTAGCGGTGGCGAACCGATGGAACAGGCCGGCGCGCTCTTGGCATTTCTTCAAGCGCTACGCCTCCGTGTTCCCGAAATCAGCGTCGGCATGTTTTCCGGTTACACCGAAAGGGAGTTGGTGATCGGCGCCTTTCTGTCACGCGACGCCAATCCTCCCTCACACCAAGCCAACCTTTGGCGTGCCATTCGACTTCACCTCGATTTTGCAGTTCTCGGGCGTTTCAACGGTCATCGGCCTTCGAAGCAACCTCTGGTCAGCAGTCAGAACCAAGCGCTACTTCTATTTTCTGATCGCCACTCCTCCAGCGACTTTTCGCCCCTGAGTGTCGAGTTCACGATCGATTCCCAGGGGATTACCCAGATCACTGGGTTCCCCATCCTGCAATAACTTCCCACGCGTAGACCCGCGTCACCACCAACCACAACCCACATAAGGAGACGTGTATTCCATGTCGTTTCAATCCAATCTTTTCTCCATTTCAGACAGCGCAACTGCACCGCCATTAGCCTTTGTCCAGCCCAGTTTTGGCGGCCACCCTGACGGTGGCGACGGCCCCCCGGCCATCCCGATTCAGGATCCCGGCGTGGATCTTGCCAAGAAGACGGTCTGCATCAAGGTGCGGCTCTCCACCATGGGCAACACCCGCAAGGTGTCGACTTCGCAGATCGAAGCTGATGCGGACAAGGACCTTCTGCGCGTTTCGAAACATCTACTGGATTCGGCGGAACTGAAAGCCATCGGTCGATTCGATGGAGAGATTCGTCGTTACCTGTACAACCTGTGCCTTCCGTTCGAAGTCGGGATTCATCTCCTTCCGATAGCCGCCCTCCAGGTTGTCGAGCAGCGCCTCCGCCAATTCCAGACGGAGCGGGAGCAACTCGTCAAAGCATTCCTTGATGTCTATCCAGGCCTTTGCACCGATGCGCGCAAACGGCTCCGTGGGCTCTACAACCCAGCCGACTATCCGCCCGTAGACGAAGTTACGCGCCAGTTCGGATTCGCATGGCAATACGTCAGCTTCGGGGTTCCCGATCAACTCCGGGGAATCTCTCAGGAAGTGTGGGATCAGGAACGCGAGAAAGCCGCCCAACGCATGGCCGAGGCATCCTCGGAAATCCAGGTTGTCCTTCGCGAGTCGATGGGCAAGCTCGTCCAGCACATGGCGGAACGCCTTCGAGATGGCGCCGACGGAAAGCCACTTCGCTTCAAGGAAACGACCGTATCGAACTTGGTCGAGTTCCTTGAAAACTTTGAATTCCGGAATGTGACGGACGACCAGCAACTGCAACAGATCGTGAAGCAGGCACGTGGCCTCTTGCAGGGCGTTGGGGCCGACGATCTCCGCAACACCGGTGAACTCCGCACTAAGGTCCAGTCGGGCATGGCGTCACTCGCTGCTGAGTTGGACACGATGGTAGCTCGCGCGGGTAGCCGGAAATTCCGCTTTGAAGAGGCGGCTTAACAGCGAATCGAAATCGCGAAAGGAGTGTGAACTTCATGAACCAAACAGAAACAACGGGCCTGTTTTCCCAACTGGCACCGATGCTTTCCAACCGAACAGTGATCCTAACCGTGGCGGCCACAGACCGAGACGTGCTGACGATCAGCATTATCCCGAAGAAAATGAAAGAGGACGAGAACGAGGTATTGTCGGTTCCGCTTTGTGCCACTGGCACTGCGGAAGAACTCGACCGGGATCTGCCCAGGCAATTGCGGGACTTCGTCGACACCCATGCGGCAACCTCCTCCAATTTGGCCCGGATCAAAGAGGAGCTCGAAGCTGCGGAAAAGGCGGCCGAAGAAGCTCGGAAAGAAAAGCTGAAAGGGAAGAAACTTCCGGTCGCGGAGAAGGCGGCACCCAAGCCGGAGCCACAAGGGACGCTAGGGCTTTTCGATGAAGCTGCGGTCGAACCAGAGGATGTTGGGGTGAACGTATGACAGTAACCAAGATGATCCGCGAGTTTCGATTTGGGGGGGCAAAGCTTCCAGATCCGAACCCACAAATGGATGCAGAACAAGTACGGTCGATCTACGCAACCCAATTTCCTGAGATCGCAACAGCCGTCCTGACCGGCCCTGAAGCGGTAGGCGATAAGCTCGTCTTCCGCTTCGAGCGGGCAATCGGAGCCAAGGGATAAGCCAATGCCGCCGGAACCAACTGTCGAGGAGGTTCTCGAAGAACTCGATGCAATTGCGCAAGGGCTGCACCCAAGTCAGAAAACCATCCTCGAGGAGTATCGAAAATGTCCCGACTGGCAACAGGCGGCGCAACTTGTGGTCAAAGGAATCCAGCGCCTTCACCGCGGCACCGGCCAATTCCGCTTGCTCGATGTTCCACCGGGGTGGTTGCCGCCCACTCTTTGATGGGCCCTGGTAATGCCGCCGGGTGGAGCCTGCCATCGTTGAATGGAATTCCCGGCCACCATCAAATGCTTCACGGGGAGCGTATCGTAGCGCGCACGGGAGCAAACCTCCTACGCGCAGGAATCGCTCCCGCGGCCGCTTGGACCAAGGCAGGCCAAGACCCCTATGAGTTTCTGCGGATCGCTTTGGAACACTGCGTTCAGCAAAGCAGTAGTGCGGTCCTTCGGGAGCACTTCTTCATGACGTTGACGCTCAGTTCCACCGTCGATCCGATCTCTGGCGGCGAGGGCGATGGCAGCAATCTTTACCTCATCGCCGATCCCACGCAAGCCGGCTACTTGGTGCTGGGGCCAACCATCAAGGCACTGGAGCGAGAGCACCCAAGGCTACCGGCGACGTTCTACCGGATCTTCACGTCATCGCTCAATCGCTGGGTGAGGGTTTTCGACTATCAAGATGCGCTGGAACGGAACGAAATGATGCGGGACTGGTATGAAGGCGATCCCGATGCTGCGAGCATAGAGCTTCCAGATGTGGACGCAGCCGTACCTACAGCTCTAAAGCAGAAGCCGCTCAGCCTCCCGGGTTTACGCCAGGTCATGACCCGCGTTCGCACACCGGAAGTACGTCGGTGGCTTGAATGCCTATTGGCACTCGAAATGGAATCGTCCCTCGCGCAACCACCCGAACTCGACCCTGAAATCCGAGACCAACTTCATGACACAAACCCGCCCCTCCCGGCATTGCTGATCGTATTCTGGAAGCACGACGCCATCGAAGCGGCCTTCGACGCCGAAGCGGACGGGATGTTGGAGGTTTCACCAGAACCCAATTTGATCCTTCCAGTGAGGACCGACGACTTCGGGTATGCCCGGGACTCTTTCTACAAATTGGGCTGCTTTCTAAAAGCACTTTCTCGTGCCAGCGAACTGATGAAGCTCTTGCCCGAGAATGACATTTGATTGAGCCAAGAAAATTATACGGTGATTAACGCGATACCGGCTCGACAACCACGAAAGGGGGTAAATCATGGATTGCCGCATCAGCTTGCAGGGCGCCGATACGCTAGCGCTCCAAGGCGCAATCCTTGTGTACAAAGGCGCACGCGACGTATTTGCTTCCTGGCACGAAGCGACTGTCAGGAAGGGAACGGCTCCCCAATTGGGGCCAGCGTTGCCCTTATCTACGATGTTTTTGAAGTCCTTGGCCGAAGGTCTGGGCTCCAATCTGCGGACGGAGCTTCTCCCTCCCAACGTCTTGGTTCGAACACCAGACACTCTCGTTTGGTGGACGCCGGCAACAAGCCGGCGGATGTTTTTCTCCCTGTTCGACGTGGACCTCGGTCCCTTTAGCGGGCGGAGCTTCCCGCATCCCGCATTGGTCTTCCGAGTGTCAGGACGGGAACTCCGAATCCGCGCCATTAGCCAAAGCAAACGCCCCGACGCCACCACGCCGCTCTTGGTCGCGCCTTACTACAACACTCAAGAGAACGGACTCGTCTGCCAAGGCAGCATGCGGTCCCCGGACGGCCCGTTCGTCAATGCAATGACGGCCTGGGAGGATGCGTTCTTTGCGAGCGAGTTTACGCACCTCTGGGGCGGCGGCCGGATGTGCCGGCACAAGCATGGAGTGTCAGGCCTCTGGAAAGCGGTGGAGGGGGCCAAGGTCTTTCCGGTCCGGCTGCTCGCGAATGCCCGCCAAACCCTCCAGCAATTCGTCGGGCGGGATCACGACTGAGGCGTCACATGAAACACAACATCCCCAACCAATTGCTGAGCCGCACCGTAAGCGTCAGCGTCGTCGGAACCGGCGGCAACGGGAGCATAGTCGCCATGGCTCTCCCGTACATTCATCAAGCGTTGCTGGTCGCTGGTCACCCCGGCGGACTAGACGTGACTTTGATCGACGGCGATGTCGTCTCAGAAAGCAATTGCATCCGACAGCCCTTCAGCCGATCCGAGATCGGTTTGCCCAAGGCCACGGTTCTCGTCTCAAGGATCAACCTGTTCTGGAGCCTGAGCTGGCGTTCAGCGCCGCAGCGGCTTTCTGATGAGCATCTGCTCTCCGATAGCGACATCGTGATCGGATGCGTGGACACTCGGGAAGCACGCGCCGGGATCGAGGCACGAATCGTCGGCTCTCGAAGCCGGGTGGCGTACTGGCTCGACTTGGGAAATGGTGCCGAGGGCGGGCAGTTTGTCCTCGGCCAACCGTTGAACGCCCGCAATCCTCGGAAAGCCGACCGGCTACGCACCGTCGCCGAACTATTTCCCGAGATTGTGAACCCAACTCTGGACGATAATGCGATGCCGAGTTGCAGCGCGTTGGAGTCTTTGGAGCGCCAGGAACCATTCGTCAATCAGACACTCGCCAGCCACGCAATGGCAATGCTCGCTAGGCTTTTCCGCTACGGCGGGTTGGAACACCATCACGGCGCCTTCGTGAACATCGCGAGTCAAAGCGTGCAGCCACTCCTGATCGATCCTGTTGGCTGGAAGCGTTTGATGCGGAGGGGGCGAAGCACAAAAGGCTAGAAGAGATCTTCGGCGATCGCGTTGGCTGCGTGCAACTCCTCGTTCAGCACCAGCCAAATTCCGTTCGGTTGGGTCTTGATGATCTCTTCTTTGGTTTCATTGCTGAGAGGCAGAATTGTGTCGGGCATAGTGGCTCCTGTTCTAGAGTTCTTTTACCGCAACGGTGTCCCGGCGCCTAGCCACTGGCACCTGGCCAATCCGGCGTGTCGCCGACCTCCACCTGCTCACCGGCTCGCTTCAACACGTCGTTTAGCCAGCGCATCTTCCGTTGGCCCCGGACGACTCTGCCAATAAATCCAAGCCGACTCGCCACATCGTGCCGGTTGCGTCGCACATCGTCGCGTTCGGTCTTGCCATATGCAGCCATGAACTCCTCCAAGTTTGCCGGACGCGAAAAAATGTACGTGGCATGTCCCAATGCTGGGATCTCCGCGATCAAAATCTTGTGCCAGACAAACAAATATTCGTCGCGGAATAGGAACCAGGTCTTACTTCGCTTGCGCAATTCTTCGAAGCAGAATTCATCGTGGTCCGGCTGCCAACTGACATGCTGGGGGCGCAGTCCTGGCTCTGCGTTGAAGTCTCGAAACCATTTTTCGACAAGAGAATGTTCAGCAGGGTGCGATTCGATCTGCGCCGCAATTTGACGGATCAGGTCTGCGTGCCGGCCGAGGAGGGCGTGGAACGCACGAGCGCCGACGATATCCGCCATCAGACCTTCGGGAACGACTACGCGAAGCCGCGATGGTAGCGCCACACACCACTTGCTGACTATCCGTTCGCCTTGCTCAAGCCGCTCTTTCGCCGAGGTCACGAATGTCGCCTCCACCTCCAGCCGACTCCGAATCCAGTGCTTCCAGTTGTTCCAAGACGGATCCCAATTCAACCCGGGCAACAATCCGCCATCAAGCCAGACCTCAAGCTTTCGCCTTGAGTCGTGGCAGACGATTCGATCAGGCAGGAATTCACAGCTCCGCAGGAGGATGGACACTTTTTTCTCCGCCATTTCTGGCTTAAAGGCCAGGATCCGGTTCCCAATAAACGCCTTGCCATCCTCGACCAGCCGCCCTTCCACGAGGATGGAGCCGTACCCTCCATAGGGAAATAGTGGAAGCGCATCGTCATCAAACCTTATGCGGTCGAAAGATTCCTTAAGGGCCGGGTTCGCCAAGACGTTAAATGCTCGCTCCATGTGGGATTTCGAGATGCTCTGATCGCTGGAGAGCGCATGCTCAATCGATTTGAGTCGCCATGCAAGCCGGAGTTCAGTCAGACGCGCCGACGGATGGCTACTCAGAGCTTTGTATAGCCGATCCTTGGGCGATTCTTCACCGGCCAAGAGGTAGAAATGCTCGCGGATTGCGACCGCCGAAAGATACATCTTCTCGATCACATTAGGATGCGGCACTTCTACTTCGAGGTACTGCCCCGACTCTCCTTTTGGAAATCTCGCCGCCAGCCCAACAGTTGTAAAGAGTAGTTCAGTGGATCGCGCCACTCCGGAGCGCTTCACCAGGAGGTTTTGTGCCGTGTTCTTCGGATCGGAGGGCACGAAGGACACCATGTCATTCGTCTGAAGTCGACGCCCAATCATTGCCGGAACCAGGATGGACTCTTCATTGGAGAGGTGACAGCGGATCGCCCCCGACTCCGCTGCCAGCGCTTTGACTCTTAGCACTTGTCCTGACGAGCTTGTCCCCTCTTGCTCCACACGAAGAGATTAGGGCCCTTTAGGCCAATCTCAAAGGGATTGGGGCCCAAGCACCCTGCTTCCTCCGACGATCGAAAAGAACGCCCTGGGTAGGTTGATCGGGGTTAGCTACCCAATAGCCCCGGGCAACCCTCTGCTATCCCAAAGCCGTAGAAACTCAGCGACGGTGCCGTGTGCGTGGCGTCGAAGTCGTTCTCGCTGCTCCGCGTCGTCAGCCATCAATTCGAAGTTCGCATACTGAGATGGTCCTCGGTGCCCAGTCGATTGGAAATGCGTTCGAATGGCTTGAATTGCCACAGGGATATCGGCATGGTCAATAACCGGGCTGGAGGCGATAGCGTCGACAACCGAGGCCGGTCCCTCTTGAAATGCATTCAAGATCCAGACCAAATCGTAACTGTCTTTGGATTTGTCTCTCTCATCGATGGCAAAGCTTTTGAGCACAAGCAGTGGCAGCAGATTGCAGACCCTCACTTCAATCCGTTCCTGAATTCCTCCGTGGTCGAGCAGTTCGCCACCCAGATTGATAGTGATGTGGTCGCGGCCAGCGAGTTCGGCCCCTCGGATTCGCATTGCGCTAATTTTTGAGCCGACATTCTTGCCAGGATTCCTCAAGAGTTGGCCCGTATTGCCTTCCCCAACCGGACAGAAGAACTCAAGCACCACAGACACTCCGTCGACCTCTCTGGTCCACCGGAAAGTTTCTTCTTGATTCGTATCTGGATTTCGCCTCGGCGCGAATTGGGCATCCTTGAGATTTTGCTGCAGAGTTCGGTAGGCCTCATCTTCTTCGCTCTCCAGCGCAATGCCCACCACAATGTCGAGGTCGGTTGTTCCGACGTGTTCGGGGATGTCGGCAGGCAGGTCTCCAACCAAATAGCGGGGTGCCATTCCGCCAATCAGCACCAGTCGAGTCCCCCACGGACCGATCTTGGTCAAGATTGTGCGGAGCGCCTTTTCACATGCTGCCAAAGCCTGTGGCGAATAGGCCAATCGCGGGTGCTCGGGCTGATTATTCGGAGTCATTCCTCAAGATCTTCTCACGAAGATTCTGGGCCACCTCTTGAGATCGCCCCGCACCGTGCAGAGCCTCGATATAGGCGCGGGGGCGAGACACGAGTTGAAGCGGCTGATTCAGGTCTGAGTTGAATCCATTGGGTTCAATGATCCGCGATTGCTTCAGCGCCAGGTTGCGTTCTGACTGCCATAGGAGAACATTCGCCCCTCGCTCCACCTTTTCTCCGCCCAGCACGCGAGCCACGTCTTCGAATGGGACCTTGGCATCAACCCAAATCACCGGTTCCGGAAATGTGGTCAACGTCGGCGCGTACAAATTGGCAGCCGTTGTTCCGCCCACAGCCCATAACGGTGTCACCTGGTTCAGTTGCGGAAGTTTTGAGAGGAGAGCGTTCGGCGATCGGCTCCATACGTTTAGAGGCGTCACCACAGAAGGCGTCCGTTCCTCCTCTTCGGCCCACAAATCGAGCAGTCCTCCACGCTCGATCAGTGCCCATTGTCGGCTGGGCCCACTAGCAATAGTCTCGACGATTCGCAGTGCCGACAGTCGTTGGAGGATTCGGCTTACCAGTGCCGTGGAGACCCCTGCCTTTCCGGCAAGAACGCGAAGCTGTATCAGTTGGCCGGCTTCCCAGTCCACAAGCGTCTCGGCGACAAGCCCCGAGATTCCTTGCAGTTTGGCTCTCGGAGTGGGCCACCCCTTTTTCGATGCTCGTTCTTCTCCGCGGATGTCGACGAGGAGTCCTGGCGCGGCCAAGTGCAACACTCCTGTATTCTGCTCCGCCCACGAAACCTTTTGCTCTCGGAGCAACCGGCGGGTCGATTCCGCCAGAGCACGGGTTGCAACAAGGCGTCGTGGCATTTGCGACGATCCGTCTGCTATTTCGGCTTGATCTTCAATCAATCGAGACGCTGCTTCGCGACTCAGTATAGGCACCCAAGTCAGACGAAATTCGACTGCCGGTCCGGAATGCGCTCCGACAAGAAGGCGGCCCATTTTCTCCGAGTCTCGGACGTCCAGACCGGGCGTGCTTTTCAATAACCGGAGGAGCCAATCTGGCGCTCGCGATGATTCTTTCGGAAACACAGCACTAGTCTACACTAGCTTAAATATTTACAGCAAGTAGCAATATTCGATCCTGAGTAGATAAACAAGCGATATCAATAGCTTGGAAGAATCACAAGAGCGCCCTGAATCAGTCGCATCGGGCCTCCGTTAGACAACCGGCAAACTTGCCGGTGAGATATAAATAGTTCTTGACTCGCTGCCAAAAATGATTCATAAAGGATTGTGCATGCACTGGTCAACCAAACCGGCAACTTTGCCGGTGAATATCCGGGAGGGGGCGAGGAGTCGGCCGCCGCGCCCTGTGGAACCCTAAACACATGAATAGTCAACACTTGCAGTTCTTCGCAACTTCGAAAAATCTAAAGCCCGCGATCGACGCAGGCTTTCGGTTCGGATACGTTGGTACCCACACAAGCCGCACGATCATGCTGCAAGAAATCGTGACGCTTCTGGAGACTGTCCCAGAGCCTGCCCGGCCCAACGACTACGCAGACGCCATCGTCGAGAACAACTGCCTCGGCAAGCAAACCATCGCTACGCGGCGCCATTCTCTCCAACACCTTCGCGAGCTCTACAGCCTCGACCCCGCTGTTCCGATCTTCCGAATATTCCGACGGCTCTGGGCAGACGATCCGCAGAGCGCCCCCGTCCTGGCCTTACTGGTGTGCCTCGCTCGAGATCCGCTATTGATGTCCACCGCTGAGGCTGTTATCGCCCTCCCGGATGGTGCCGAGTTCCAACGATCAGCAATGCATGCCGCGCTCGTGAAAGCTGTCGGAGACCGGCTTCTCGAATCCACCCTGGAGAAAGTGATGCGGAACGCAGCGAGTTCGTGGTCACAATCCGGCCATCTGGAGGGACGAACCTTTAAGATTCGACACCGCCTCTCACCGAAACCAGCCGCTGTTGCCTTTGCAATGTATATGGCCCAAGCGGCTGGCTTTCAAGGGGAAGAAATTCTGACGAGCGGGTGGTTAAAGGTTCTCGACTGTGGGAGCTCTGAGGCCCTTGAACTGGCCACACTGGCCAAGCGAAGCGGACTACTGGACCTGAAAATGGCGGGAGGGGTCTTTGAACTCAAACTGGATCGTCTTGACCCGGCCATGAACGACAACATGAGGGGTGCGTAGTATGGGGCGCGTCGAGCAGTTGGCAGAAAAGTACAAGCAGCACATTGGGCTTCCCTGGCAGCAAACGGTTGCGGGCGCGCAACGCGTCATCATGGTCGTCTACGAAAAGGAACTGGAACGTACACTCCTCGCTCGGAAAGACGCTTTTGCCATGGCAACCCGAGAAGAGGGGCATGAATGGTTTGAGGTGAATATCTCGGATTGCTTCGCCCGCTGGATCGCTTCCGAGGATTACCGGGACGCCTACTTTGAATCTCCGGAAGATCTCCAACTGAAGCTCGACGTCGAGTTCGCAGAATATGTCGCCGCAACCATCCAGGCAGTCTTGAAGCGGCCCGACGTCACGAACACTTCTGTCGTTGGGCTGTTTGGTGTTGGCTCTCTATTTGGCTTCACTCGTGTGTCCAGCGTGCTGAAGCTTCTTGAGCCCTCCATCAAAGGACGACTCGCTGTTTTCTTTCCCGGATCTCACGACCAAAACAACTACCGTTTGCTCGACGCGCGCGATGGCTGGAACTATCTTGCCGTGCCCATTACGCTCCATTCCACAGGAGGCCATTGATGCCCATGCTGATTAAAGAAACCCTTTTGCGTGATCCCTCCCAATATGGCCTGGTCAACAACGGTCAAGCGCGGATCACGAGCGAGAGCAGCGACGATAACGTCACCAAGGAACTCCGAGGCGAGCTTTCGACATTCGTTTGCGAAGGCCAATACGAGGAAGGCATCATCAGCATCCTCTCCTCGTTTCTGGGGAGCCGTAGCCAAACCTATCAGAAGGCTGCATGGGTCAGCGGCTTCTTCGGTAGCGGCAAGTCGCACCTCCTGAAAATGCTCTGCCACCTTTGGGCAGACACAAAGTTCCCGGATGGAGCTACAGCTCGGAGTCTGGTCGCGGAGCTACCTGAAGAAGTTCGGGACCTCCTGCGCGAACTGGAGGTAGCAGGCAGACGCTCGGGTGGTCTACTGGCCGCAGCCGGAACCTTGCCCGCGGGTACAACGGAGAATGTCCGTCTCAGCGTGTTGAGTATCCTTCTGCGGGCCTGTGGCCTGCCGACCCAGTATCCACAGGCACAGTTTCACCTCTGGCTAGAAGAGCGCGGGATTTTAGACAAGGTGAGGGGCGCAGTCGAAGCGGCCGGCAAGAAGTGGGCCCAGGAATTGAACAACCTCTACGTCAGCCCGCTGATTACCAAGGCTCTCCTCGCTTGTGACGCGAATTTTGCCACCAGCGAGGGTGCGGCCAAGGAGATCGTCAAAGCCCAATTCCCTCTACGCACGTCCGACTTGAGTACCGAGGAATTCCTCTCGATGTTCAAACGCGTCCTGCTGCGGGCCGGCAAGGACGGCCAGATGCCCTGCACGATTCTCATCCTTGACGAAGTCCAGCAGTACATTGGCGACTCCGAAACGCGATCCGTGCTCATAACCGAGATCGCCGAGGCCGTTTCCAAGCAGCTTGATAGCCAGGTGATGTTGGTTGCGGCTGGTCAGTCGGCACTCAACGGCGTCAAACTGCTAAACAAGTTGCTGGATCGCTTTACGATTCGAATTCAGCTCTCGGATGCGGACGTAGAGACAGTCACACGCAAGGTCCTATTGCGCAAGCAGCCAACGGCGCTCACCCCAATCGCGGAACTTCTCGACACCCATGCCGGCGAAGTTTCCCGCCAGTTGCAGGGAACCAAGATTGGCGAACGCCTCGAAGACAAGGCGATCATTGTCGAAGACTACCCTCTTCTCCCTGTCCGCCGCCGATTCTGGGAACACTGCTTCCGCCAAGTTGATACGGCGGGTACACAAAGCCAGCTGCGCTCACAGTTGCGGATCATCCATGATTGTGTCGCCAAGCTCACTACCGAATCACTAGGCCGTTTGATCCCTGGCGACGATCTCTATGATGCGCTAGCCCCGGAAATGGTCACCACCGGCGCACTCCCGCGCGAGATTAACGAACGCATCGTTGCATTGGGCAAGGATGGCACCAAAGAAGGCCGTCTTCAGCAACGTGTTTGCGGCCTGGTATTTCTGATCGGCCAACTGCCGACAGACAGCATGGCGGATATCGGCGTTCGCGCCACCAAGGAGCACCTGGCCGACCTGATGGTGGACGACCTCGCCGCTGACAACGGGAAACTGCGTTCGGAGGTCGCGCGCCTGCTCGACAAGCTCGCTGATGAGGGCGTCCTCATGCGCGTCGGCACCGAGTTTCGCATCCAGACGGAAGAGGGTCGCAACTGGGATTCCGACTTTCGTCAACGGGAAGCCAAGCTCAAGAATGATGTCGCATTCTTTGATGAGCGGCGTGACCAACTGCTGGCAGCCGAGGTCCAGAAGACCGTAGACAAGCTGAACCGCGCCTTTCAGCACGGTGCCGCCAAAGTACCGCGGGTACTCAAGGTTCATCGCTCCCAGGATGTTCCCCAATCTGACGGTGAATCCATCCAGGTCTGGCTGCGGGACGGTTTTTCCGCTTCAGAAAAAGAGATTTTGAATGCGGCTCGCGCAGTCGGCGTCAACAGCGCCTTGCTGTCTGTGTTTATTCCCCGGAAGTCCCGCGATGAGATTCTGAACCTCATTGCCACGGAGCACGCGGCCGAGCAGACGCTGAATGCCAAGGGCGCACCTGCCACTCCAGAAGGGCAAGTTGCGCGGCAGAGCATGGAGAGTCGACACCGTCTGGCTAAACAGCAACGCGAAGCTTTGGTGTCCGAGATCGTCGCTGGTACCAAAGTGTTCCAGGGTGGGGGCAACGAGTTGCTCCAGCTATCCCTGGACGAAAAGCTGCGCGCCGGTGCGGACGCCTCGTTAGCTCGCCTCTTCCCCCGATTCAAGGAGGCCGACTTCTCAGGTTCCGCTTGGGAATCCACGATGAAGCGCGCCCGCGATGGAGCCGACCAGCCTTTCTCACCGCTCAAGTATGAAGGCCCCATTGAGCAGCATCCTGTCTGTCGGCAGGTGCTTTCCGCGATTGGCTCGGGAAAAACGGGTACACAGCTTCGAAAGGAACTGGAATCCAACCCCTTCGGTTGGCCTCGCGACGCAGTCGATGCGGCGCTGATCACTCTGCACCGCAGCCAGCACGTCACCGCCACCTTGAATGGTGTTGCCGTAGCCGTCGGTCAACTCGACCAGAACAAGGTTCCAAAGACCGAGTTCCGGGTGGAGAAGATCACGCTGTCCATTCAGGATCGCAATGCCCTGCGCGCGCTCTACCAGGAAGTCGACGTAAAGGCGAAGGGGGACGAACTGGATGCCAAGGCTGCCGAGTTCTTCATCGCTCTGCTGAAGCTCGCCTCCGACGCGGGCGGTGAGTCGCCGGCACCCGCGCGGCCAACAGTGACCGACATCGAAGACATCCGGAAGCTTGTCGGCAACGACAGATTGTCCGCACTCCGTGCCAAGGAAGCTGACATTAAAGCTCGGATCGCGGAATGGAAAAAGTCTCGCGATGGAATCGCCAAGCGGGAGCCAGCTTGGCAGACCCTGGAGCGACTTGCCAGGCATGCTGGCGTAATATCTGAAGCTCAGCCGACTCTCACGCAGCGCGACGCCATTCGCAGCAACCGTCTCCTCCTTGCGGATCCAGACCCGGTGGCGCCCTTGCGCACTAGCCTGGCCGACTTGGTCAGGCAGGCTCTCAACGCCGCACATCTCGCCCACGAGGGTGCCTATCAATCGGCGATGGATAGCCTGGCCACGAACGACACATGGCGGAAGCTGATCGCGGCCGACCAGTCCCGGATTCTCGCCGATGTGGGTTTGCGCGCGCCAGCCAAGCCCGACATGAGCATGGACGATTCGCTTCTCGCCGCCCTCGATGCCAAGAACCTGGCGGCTCGACGCACAGAGGCGGAGGCTATTCCTGCGCGGGTCGCCAAGGCTCTACAACTCGCCGCTCAATTGTTGGAGCCCAAGATCCAGTTCGTGACCGTCGAGCAGAGCGTACTGAAGTCCGAGGCCGACGTAGATGCATGGCTTGCCAGGCAAAGGGCGCAGATCCTCAGCGCCCTTTCGAGCGGCCCCGTGCAGATTCAATAGGAGAACGCCATGCCCAGTTTGAGCCGAGACCATCGCCGACTCCTCGAGAACACCGTAGCCCAAGCGCGAGCCATTGCGGTAGATGGAGCACGTAAGGTTATAACGGACCAATACGCCGTTCATCATCACGAACCGTGGCCTCACATGACGACTGAGGAACGCGAACTGCGCAACCAACTCCGCGCTCATGGCCGCCAACTTGGGGACCGGCGGGATGACCGCCGAGACACACAGGAGATCGAGCACCTCGTTCAGGCCTGCGCCTATGAGCATTGGCACCGCATGCTCTTCGCCCGTTTCCTGGCCGAGAATGATTTGCTCCTTGACCCCGATCACGGCGTGGCGATGACACTGGAGGAAGTTCGGGAACTCTCGCGCGAGCAGAATCGGGAATGGATCGAGATAGCCGCTGAACTGGCGCAGAAGATGCTGCTTGCCGTCTTCCGTCCCGATGATCCAGTGCTGCGGGTCTCATTGCCGCTGGAAACGCGCCAGCATCTCGAAGAGAAGCTCGGTGCTTTGCCGACAGCGGTGTTTCAAGCAGACGACAGCCTTGGGTGGGTCTACCAGTTCTGGCAGCGGGATGAGAAAGACCGGGTCAATAAGTCCGAAGTGAAGATCGGCGCCGACGAATTGCCGGCCGTAACTCAGCTTTTCACCGAAGACTATATGGTCCTCTTCCTGCTCGAAAACACCCTCGGTGCTTGGTGGACGGCTAAGCGTCTCGCCGAGGGAAAGAACCCGGCTCTGCCCGGCTATGGATGGACTTATTTGCGGCTGAACGAGGACGGTTCGCCTGCAGTCGGCTTGTTTGATGGTTGGCCACGCGCGGTGCGCGAACTGCGCATGCTCGATCCTTCGATGGGAAGCGGGCACTTCTTGACTTTCGCTCTACCCATCCTCGTTCGAATGCGGGTCGAGGAGGAAGGGCTCGCGCTGCAGGAGGCTGTCGCCGCTGTACTCCGTGAAAACCTTTATGGTTTGGAACTCGACGCCCGTTGCTCTCAGATTGCGGCGTTCAACCTAGCGCTTGCGGCCTGGAGGCTTGCTGGGGAGCACCTCCCTCTTCCGGAACTGAATCTCGCCTGTTCCGGGCTCGGTATCCACGCAGCCGAGTCAGACTGGGTGAAACTCGCGGGTGAAGACGGACTGGCGCGCGAGGAGATGCGCCGACTTTATTCGCTTTTCAAAGATGCACCAACACTCGGAAGCCTTATCGATCCTCTACGGCTTCGGGCGACCGTATTCAGCGCTGGTGCTGATCGTGTGTTGTCACTCATAGAGGAGGCACTTGAACGAGAGCAATCCGAAGATGTGCGTGAACTCGCAATCGCCGCTCAGGGGGTCCTCGCCGCTTTTCGGATTCTCGCGAGCCGCTTCACGTTGGTGGCGACCAATGTCCCATACCTTGGGCGCGGCAAGCAGGATCCAGCGCTCGCGCAATACTGTGCGGAGTTCCATGTAGACGCGAAGGCGGATCTTGCCACTTGTTTTGTGGAGCGCTGTATGCGGTTTTGCGGTAGCGGTGGGTCGGTCGCATTGGTTACACCGCAGAACTGGTTGTTCCTAACGAGCTATAGGCAGCTTCGCGAGCGACTTCTTAAAAGTGAACAGTTGGACTTCGTAGCGCGGCTTGGGCCGCGCGCCTTTGAAACGATCAGCGGCGAGGTCGTGAATGTAGCACTGCTGGGCCTAACTCACAGAGTGCCCTCGCCGCACCACAGCTTCGCGGGATGGGATGTTGCAGAAGCAAGATCGCCGGAGGACAAGGCCAAAGGACTTAACTCGACAGGTACCCCGAACCACCAGGCTAGGCAGTTGAAGAATCCTTCAATGGTGATTACAACAACCGAACTGCTGCATGGCACTACGCTAGCAGACTACGCAGGAAGCGTTGAGGGGCTTTCGACTGGCGATTCCGACCGTTTCGTTTTCAGATTCTGGGAGCTTCCACGGATTACTGGAGATTGGACCGCTTTCCAGAGGTCACCCCAAGATAGTGAGGGCGATTTAGGAAGCGACAGCGTTCTGCGTTGGCAAAACGGCAAAGGGGAACTAGTCAAATCTGAGGCCGCGCGCGTACAGGGGTTCCAAGCTTGGGGAGTTCTCGGAGTTGTCGTTGGGCAAATGCGGACATTACTATGCGGCCTATCACTCGGCCAACCTCACGACAAAATTACCGCAGTACTGGTTCCGAGGGACAGCAGTTTCCTGCCCGCCATTCTTGCTTATTGTGAGTCGGAGCAGTACAACGACGACGTTCGTAAGATTAATTCAAAGCTCAATGCAGCAACCGCTGCTCTGGTGCAGGTCCCCTTTGACCTCTCATCCTGGCAAGAAGTCGCCGCAAGGAAATACCCAAACGGCATACCAGCTCCACGGTCTGACAATCCCACGCAGTGGCTCTTTAACGGGAATGTCAGACTTTCGGGTCAGCCGCTCCAGGTTGCCGTAGCGCGCTTAGTTGGCTACGCTTGGCCTCGGCAGACCGGCTCCGCATTCGCCAAATGTCCTGAACTTAACATTGATGGCCTCCAACTCCACGCGGATGCCGACGGTATCGCCTGCATGAACGCGATCGCTGGCGAAGCATCGGCCGCTGATCGGTTGCGTGCCCTGCTTGCACACGCTTACGGGAATGAGTGGTCCGCGGCGAAGCTTCAATCGTTGCTCGATGACAAGTCCTCATTGGAGGAATGGCTGCGTGACGAGTTCTTTGAAGAGCACTGCCGCGTGTTTCAGCATCGCCCTTTCGTCTGGCACGTATGGGACGGGCGCAAAGATGGTTTTCACTCCTTCGTGAACTACCACAAGCTTGCCGGGCCCAACGGCGAGGGGCGGAAGACGCTGGAGAAATTAATTTACACCTACCTCGGCCGCTGGATTGATCGCCAAAGTGAAGAGGTCCGCACTGGCAAAGAAGGAGCCGATGCGCGACTCGCTGCGGCACTGCACTTGAAGGCCGAACTCGAAAAGATCCTCGCCGGCGAAAAGCCCTATGACCTCTTCAACCGATGGAAGCCTCTCAACGAGCAGCCAATTGGCTGGGCACCTGACCTTAACGATGGCGTTCGAATCAATATCCGTCCTTGGTTGACCGCCAAACCGTATCAGTCCGGGCGTCGCGATGGCTGCATTCTGCGCGTCACTCCCCGCGTGAACTACGGCAAGGATCGCGGCAAAGAGCCTCATAAACCGAAGGATGACTTCCCGTGGTTCTGGTCGTGGGATGGGCAATCTGATGACTTTCTCGGCGGCAAAGACTTCGACGGTGCCCGCTGGAACGACCTTCACTATTCGCTCGAAGCCAAACGCGATGCCAGACTCAGAGTCCAATCGCAAGGAAGTTCGAAATGAGCGCTTCACCCAGAGAATTGCCTTTTCGTGGAGCCCGCTGGTGGAAGTTCGACTTCCATACTCATACCCCTGCATCTGAAGATTGGAACGGGCGTGTTCGCTCCAGCTTGCCGACGCCAAGAGAATGGCTGCTCGCGTACATGGCGGCTGAGGTTGATTGTGTAGCTGTTACGGATCACAACTCGGGAGAATGGATTGATCGAATCCACGAAGCTCTCATCGAGCTTGATTCGCAAAAACCACCCGGATATCGACCGCTTTGCCTGTTCCCTGGAGTCGAAATCAGTGTCAACAGTGGATACCATATTCTTGGGATTCTCGACCCGTCGAAACGTAGTGAGGATGTCAGCAGACTCCTTGGGGCTTGCGGCTACACTGGGCGACCTGGTTACACCGACGATGTGACTGATCGTTCGTGTCTGGATGTCATCACGGAAATTGAAAGATCCGGAATCGCGATCCCAGCACACGTTGACGAACCCTGCGGGCTACTGCAAGTCGTCAATGCTGCAGGCGGCAACAACGGCCATCTTTCCATCAAGAAAATCTTGGAGAGTAAGGTCTTGGTCGCTATGGAGCGGGTGAGCACCGGCTCAAGGCTGGCACCCGTATATGAAGAGGTGGGGCACAAGCTCACAGAGCTGGTTGGCTCTGATTCTCATCGTTTGCAAGGCGTGGACATTCCTGGTAGGCGCTACACGTGGATCAAGATGAGTGAGCCGAATCTTGCGGGTCTTCGGCTGGCGCTTCTAGATGGGGACGGCTCAGTGATGCGTTTCGACGACCCTAGATCAGCTGCACTGAATTCATTGCCGCCATATTTCATCGAGGGTATTTCGATTGAAGACGCACGCTACATGGGCCGCGGCTCAGCGACGGAACTTGTCTTTCATCCCGGCTTGACAACGCTCGTTGGTGGTCGGGGATCAGGCAAGTCCAGCGTTGTCCATTCCATTCGTTTAGCAACCAGAAAAGATGCCGAACTGACGCGTTCGAGCTCGCGCAGTGAAGCCAGTCGAACCTTCAATGAGTTTCGAGTTGCACCAAAGAGTCGTCAAGATCCGAGCGGTGCACTCGATTACGAGGCTTCCAAGTCAACCAAAATTGAGCTGCGTATGAGAAGGGAAGGAAGACTCTATGGGCTGCAATGGTTGCAGAATGGAAATGCACTGAATCTCTTCGACTTGAGTGGTGACGAACAGGCATCGTTGCCAGATGGATCGTTTTCCCCAGATCGCTTTCCCGTCACCATCATGAGCCAGGGACAGATTGCGTCGCTTGCTTCAGAAACTCAAGAAAGCCTGTTGCCGCTTCTGGACAATGCGGCTGGAATCGCTGGCCTGAGAGAACAATTAGGCAATTCGCGTAATGAGTTCCTGGCTCTGCGCGCTCGTGAACGGGAGATCCGAGCCAAACTCGACAAGCAACCCGCGATCCAAGGCAAGCTGGACGACGTCCTGGCGCGAATCGAACAATTCGAATCGAGGCAACACGCTGACGTCTTGAAGTTGTACCAGCGCCGAAACCGGCAAATACGAGAAGTGAGTCGACAAATTGAAGGTGCACAAGAGCACGCGGAGAAAATCAAGGCGCTAAGCGCTAGTGTTTTGGCAGAGTCGCCCGCGCCCGGGCTTTTCCAGGAAGACGATCCGATAGATCAGATTGGCCTGGGAATCATTCAAAGGGTGCAGCAGGCAATTGATGCTGCTCGAATGTATCTGGAGCAGGCGGAGGACGCATTACGCACAGCCGCAGGAGCCGAGCAGACTGGACTTGGTTCGAGTGAATTTTCCGTCGCTGTGGCCGAAGCCATCACCAACTACAAGAATCTGGCAAACGATCTAAAGCTTGCTGGACTCGGGGACCCCAACCAGTACGCGGATCTGGTGAAGAGTCGCCAGCAGTTGGAAGATGAATTGGCGGTGCTCCGCTCACTCGCCGACCAAGCCGCGAATCTCGAAAAGGATATCGATGCTTCTTTGGCGAAGATCTCAGAGGTGCGGAAGCAAATTACTGCCGCGCGGGTACGATTCCTGGAAGAGCACCTGACGCAGAATCCCTATGTTCGAATTCGTGTGGAACAGTTTGGGCCACGGTCTAGTGTCTGGGAGCGCCAAATTCGAGACCTGCTGAACATTACAGATGGAAGATTCGAGGCAGATCTGTGGGAGACAAGGGGCAATACAGAAGCTGGCCTGATCCCTACAGTTTTGCTCATTACAGGAGAAAGTGATGACCCCGAGCCGACAGCAAAAGCCGTGTTTGCCTTGAAGCGTGCTCTCCTGAACGGCACCCGAGGGCAAGGCAATGGTTTGGGCGGGCACTTCCTCAACTATTTGAAGCGAGAAGCCGAAAAACAGCCCGAATTCCGGGATCGGATTGAGGCATGGTTTCCAGAAGACGGCCTGGTTGTCGAGTACAGCCCGCAGGGCGATGGTCGAAGCTTCAGGCCCATCGAGCAGGGCTCAGCCGGCCAACGTGCCGCTGCCATGTTGGCATTCCTCCTTGCCTTTGGAGCCGAGCCGCTCATCCTGGACCAGCCAGAAGACGATCTCGACAACCATTTGATTTATGACCTCATCGTGCGGCAAATTCGCGCCAACAAGCCTCGCCGGCAACTGATTGTCGTGACGCACAACGCGAACATCGTTGTGAATGGAGACGCGGAACTCGTCCACGTAATGGACTTCCGGGCTGGGCAGTGCCGTGTGGCAACTTCGGGCTATTTGCAGGATCGGGAAGTTCGCGAGGAAGTATGCAAAGTCATGGAGGGCGGGCGAGAAGCATTTGACCGTCGCTACAGGCGGTTACAGGAGGGGCGCGCTCATGTTTGATTCCGAAGTGGGGCTGTTCCGGCAGATTCAGCTCGGGAAGAGCTCTTGCCTAGACTTCGAAAATGCAGAAGGTGCAGTTTGCGTCTTAAGGTTAACTGACAATTTCTGCGAGATTGTGAACGCAGAAACGGAGCGCCGGACCATGATGGGTCAGCGGGGTGAGGGTGCATCGATTACGCCGACCTGCACCAAGAAACTGAGTGGACAACACGCACTCTATGAAGTAACTAACCGGGAAGGACTTCGCTTGACTATTCCAGCTTCCTTCGAGAGTGGGCAATGGTAAAAAACCAAGCTTTGCTACTGGCGCAACGCCTGAAAGAGAGCTTGCGCGAGCGTGGCCGCGAATCGGGCGACAGCGGCAGACCTGTGGCAATTCTGTGGACTGACTTAACGGGTGAATGGACTACTCTCATAGGACCACTGCAGGCCGTATTGCCGGAATTGTTCGTGCTTGGCAAGTACGATCCAACTCAGCGCCGAGGCCCTGCAATTTGGTTGAAGTGTATCGTCGACCGCACAGTGCCAGAGGCACCAACTGCCGGAGTGGTCCCCGTGCTGTACCTGCCTCGCGTGAGCCGCCAGGAACTCCGCGCCGCCGGCGATTGCCCACCAGCTTTGCAGCCTCTGGTGGAACTCCAGTTCCGCGGGCGGGTCTGGCATCAGTCGAATGGGCACGATTGGACAGTGAGGGCCTTCCTTGTTTCCGATGAAGGTCTCGCGCTGGACGTTGCCGCTGATCGGCGGACCGAAGATGCTTTCCTCCGCGTGCTGCCCATCCTTGCTGAAACCGACGCTCGCACATTGAAGGGCCGCCGCTTGGATGCGGACGACTTCGACAAGCTCTCCGTGCAGGACCCCGTTCGCGATCTGCTGTTGTGGCTCAACAATGCAGAGGCGTTCGAGGCAACGGCAAAAGGCAGCCGATGGGAGTCTTTCCGGGGCCTCTGCCAATCAGAGTTTGGCTTCGATCCGGATCGAGTGCCAGCGGCCGAGGTCGCAGGTTTGCTGATTCGTGCTGAGTTGGGTCTGGACCGAGTGTGGAGCCGCTTCGCCGAGTCTCCGCAGCTCTATCCTGGCGTGGCAAAGTTGCTGAAGGAACCTGTGGGCGCGGGCCAGGGTCTCCTCGTTCTCGATCCGTCCCGGGATCCCCGCATCAATGAGCGTGACGAGACAGAGCTTCGTCAGGACCTTCAAACGACAGCGGGCCTACCCCAAGCCCAGGCGTGCGCTAAGGTTTTGGAGTTGGAAGGCCGGCACGCCGTTCGCCGTGACTGGGTGTGGGCTCGAACCGACATGAGCCCCTGGGCAGTAGCACTCCGCCCTTTGGCGCGCCTGGCTCAAGCCGCTCGGAAGCCGGTGGGAGGAGCGACCCTGTCTGCGGCCGCCGCGGAATACGCCAGCAGCGGCTGGGAGTGTGATGCCGCCGCCATGGAGGCATTGGGGCGATTCCGGAATGGACCGGATGCTGCGCTTCTGGTGAAGGTAGTTCGTGCGCTCTATGAGCCATGGCTGGACGGCTCCGCTCGGCATTTTCAGGTTTTGGTGGCAAAGGAGCCCAGCGAAGCGCGAAAGGGCGTTTTCCAGCCCGCCGCTGAGAAGGACACCTGCCTTTTGTTTGTGGATGGCTTGCGGTTTGACTTAGCCGGCAAGCTGGCTGCCCGACTTGACGCACGTGGCTTTCGCGTATCGATGACCCATCGGTTGGCTCCGCTGCCAACCGTGACGCCGACTGCGAAGCTCGCAGCCACTCCAATCACAGATGGAATTAAGGGTGGAAACGGCGATGATTTTACACCGTTGATCCAGGCGAAATCCGGCTGGAAGCCTGTGATTGCACCGCTCCTGAGAGAGCGATTGGAGACCAGCGGCGTCGAGCTTCTGGACCCGAATGAAATCCGTATTCCAGCGGGCGGCGAAGGTGGAGGGTGGACCGAGTGCGGCAACGTTGACAGCATGGGCCACAGCCTCCAGGGCGAGTTGGTCCACCAACTGGATGTGGAAGTGGATCGTATCGCCGACCGGGCTTTTAGCTTGATCGACTCTGGCTGGCGCCGAGTACGCGTAGTCACGGATCACGGCTGGCTACTCCTGCCGGGGGGGCTACCTAAGGTGGAGCTTGCACCTTATCTTGCGGAAACCAAGTGGGCCCGCTGCGCCGTAGTAAAAGGCCAACCAGACCTGAACATCCCTGTCAGCCCGTGGTACTGGAATCCGGACGTTCAGATTGCCTCACCTCCAGGAATCGGGGCTTTCCGTGCCGGTGAGACTTACGCGCATGGCGGCATCAGTCCCCAGGAATGTGTCGTTCCAGAGTTGATCGTCGAGCGAGGCGCAAGCGCGACTTATGCATCGATCCAATCCGTCGAATGGCGGGGAATGCGCTGCCGGGTTCGTGTGGATTCCAATGACCCTAAAGTGCGCGTGGACCTGCGGAAGAGTTGGAAGCAGGAATCAACCAGTATTGCGGCAGCAACAAAGGAGATCGGTCCCGCCGGGGAAGTGAGCATGGCGGTGCCTGATGATGCCCATGAGGGCGCAGCTGCATTCGTAGTTCTTCTAGACCCGGAGGGGAAAGTGATTGCTAGCCAGACGACCTGTGTAGGAGAAAAACCATGAATGTAAGCATGGACAGCTTGGATAGACTAGCCGCCACGGCCTTTGACGGGTACCTGGTTCGGAAGGATCTCGTTCGCAAGTACTCGCGCCAATATCCGGTACCCACCTATGTGGTTGAGTTCCTGTTGGGTCGCTACTGCGCAAGCACCGATGAGAGCGAGATTGCAGAGGGCCTTGAGATCGTCGAAAAGCAACTGCGAGATCGGACGGTGCGGACAGGAGAAGAAGAACTCTTCAAGTCTCGGGCCAGAGATCAAGGTTCGGTCAAGTTGATCGATATCGTGCGCGCTCGACTGGACACGAAGAACGACTGCTATGTCGCGGAGTTGCCGAGTTTGGCACTCCGCGAAGTTCGAATCAACGACGATTTGGTTCGGGAGAATGAGCGGATGCTTACCGATGGATTCTACGCCGAGGTGACGCTCTCCTACGACGGCATCGTTGCCCAGGAGAACGGAGGTCGACCGTTCAGCATCGAGAGTCTACGCCCGATCCAGATGTCCAAATCCGATGTGCTGGATATCCTTTCGCGGGGCCGGGAAAAGTTCACCACCAAAGAATGGATCGATCTTCTGATCCGCTCCGTTGGATTGGAGCCCTCTTCACTGGATGAGCGGGCGAAGCGCGTGGTTTTCCTTCGCATGGTGTCGTTCGTCGAGCGCAACTACAACTTGGTGGAACTTGGACCCCGCGGAACCGGCAAGAGCCACATCTTTCAACAAATCTCTCCTTACGCCCACTTGATTTCCGGAGGGAAGGCGACCGTTGCCAAGATGTTCGTGAACAACGCCACTGGCCAGCGTGGCCTGGTCTGTCAATACGATGTGGTCTGTTTCGATGAGGTCTCTGGAATCTCCTTCGACCAGAAGGATGGAGTCAACATCATGAAGGGCTACATGGCTTCCGGCCAGTTCAGCCGAGGCAAGGAGAACATCCGCGCCGAGGGTGGTCTGGTGATGGTGGGAAACTTCGATGTCGACGTCGAACAGCAGCAACGCGTGGGGCACCTGTTGAGCCCCCTGCCGCCTGAGATGCGGAATGACACCGCATTCATGGATCGCCTTCATGCCTTCGCGCCCGGGTGGGATTTCCCCAAGCTTTCACCCGCCGAGCATCTCACCGATCACTTTGGACTCGTCAGCGACTTCCTTTCGGAATGCTGGAGCAAGCTCCGGGCTGGCAGCCGTGTCAACGTGATGCAAGGCCGCGTCTTCTTGGGCGGGGCATTGAGTGGACGCGACATTGAGGCGGTAAACAAAACGATCAGCGGACTGGTGAAGCTACTCTACCCCAAGCCGGAAATGCCCGTTGCTGATGAAGATCTGGAGTGGATTGTCCGTTTAGCACTGGAGTCTCGGCGGCGGATCAAAGAGCAACAGAAGCGCTGTTTCAAGAGCGAGTTCCGGAATACGCACTTCAGCTTCACCATGGGCCTTGACGGGTTGGAGCAATTCGTCTCGACGCCTGAGCTGCACAGCGATGAGGCCATCGAATCCGATCCCCTACCGCCCGGCCAAGTCTGGGCGGCCAGTACGGGGACGCCGGAAGCCGGTGCTGGGCTTTACCGATTGGAAGTTACATCAGGCCCAGGGAGTGGAGTGAAGATTCTGAACCAGCCACCGGCGCCCTCCTTTCGAGAGAGCGTCAAAGTGGGCGAACAGAATCTGTACATCCGCGCGAAGGAATTGGTGGGAGATCGCGACCCGCGCGAACACGAATTCTCGATCCAGATGCGGGCTATGGACGCTGACAGATCGGGAAGTGGGTTGAGCCTCGCAGTCTTGGTAGCACTCTGCGGATCACTCCTCGGCAAGAACACCCGCGGAGGAACGATCATTGTCGGCTCGCTAAACCTGGGCGGCTCGATTGACATGATCCCAAACGCGATCCGAATAGCAGAGCTCGCCGTCGACAAACAAGCCCAGACACTGCTGATGCCCGTGGCCGCTCGCCGACAACTCAACGACTTGCCTGACGATCTCTGGACCCGGATCAGCATTGAGTTCTATAAGGACGCCGCTGACGCGGTGTTCAAGGCGCTGGTGGAGTAGATCGGTGCGCTGGCCTTCGTTGGAAGGGTGAAGTCCTATCCGCAGTCGTTGGAATTGAGTAGTTAGGTTTAGAGCGAATCTCAAAGGAGTCTTAGACGATGAATTGTCCGAATTGCGCAGAGCCGCTCGCTGAACGCGGTGTTTTTTGCAAGGTGTGCGCCAGCCAGGCGCGATGCATGAAGTGCAGGGAACTTTTGGAGACTGGCGCAAAAGCCTGCGTGGAGTGCGGCACTCGCACAGGCCAACCAGTTGAGCCTGCAAACGGATCGACTACGCCACACATTGCACGATCATCTGAACTTCCGCCAAACAGAAACACTCTCAGCTATGAGGAAGACCGCAATAGTAGAAGGTTTGAGGCCTCGCTGACGGATTCAGCAATGCAGGGCCTTGGCGAAGTTTTTGGAGAACTCTTTGCGCAGCGTGGCGTTGGCCGCACAATTACGCAACCGCAGTTGCGTACTGTCCTGAGAGAAGATGGTCTTGACACTGGATTGAAGCAGCTGCCGCCACCCCCGCCCGTAAGTGAGGTCCACGAAGAGCCACCACAGAAGCCCACTGTTCAAGAGCATCATGAGGCCAAACCGATTCTCAAGCTCTTCCAAATCAGCGATGATGCAATTGAGCTTATTGACAATCGATTAAAAGCAACATCGGCGGCGGACTATTACAGGCGGTTGACGTATCTCTTCGTTTACGCGCAAGAGTTGCTTTTGGGACGGTCCTCGACACCCAAAAGCGAACTGCTCACTGTTCTCAAAGAAGCCAAGGTCTACGACGCGAATTGTCGATTCTGGTTGAAACAGAAAAAAGGATTCACCGTTGACACTGAGGATCGAATGAAGCTGAACGCCGGAGCCAGAGAACAGGCAATTAAAGCGTTGGAAGAGGCACTCGATAACAACTTGCCGGACAAGTGGAATCCGGATACCAAGACAGCAAAGGCGCGCGCACCGAGGAAGAAGTCCTGAAATGCCGCTCTCCTCAGTACAATTAACCGCTGAGCTGGCGATGGTCGTTGATCCTAACTTCGCCAGCGCAATCGTCGACAGCTACGTCGAGATGCAACAACGGTTCTTTGCCGGAGATTGGAAACCAGCAGAACTCGATGGTGGGCGACTCTGTGAGGCGATTTCACGCGCGCTATACCAATTAGATTCCGGAGTGACGACTCACTCTGAACTTCCGGGAAAGCTCTGCGATTGGCTCGAAGATTACAATAACAAGCGCAGCCACAATTTGGCAGATGGGGATCGTCGCCACTTCTGCAAAGCAATCCGCCTTGTCTACAAGCTTCGCTCGGACCGGGGACCAGTACATATATCGCCCGACTACACAGCAAATGAGATGGATTCCGTCTTGATGCTGCATGCCGGGAAATGGATGTTTGCGGAGTTTCTGCGGCTGGCTTGGAACAAAGACAGGAAGCTAATCGCAGAGACGATAGCCGACGTCATCCAACTTGAGCACTCACTCGTCCACGAGATCGACGGAACGCCGCTCATCCTCGACCACACCGTGAGCGCGCCGGAAGAGATTTTGCTGCTCATCAATCACGCAATCGGCCATAAACTCCAAAGGGAGGAACTGACGAGGCAAGCTAAAAACAATTCGAGCAGTTCCCTCGGTGTTGCCATTTCTCGACTGACCAAAAGCAATGAACTGCGCACGACGGGCGTGGTGGGAGAGTTGGCAATTACGCCAAAAGGCCAAAAAAGGGTGATCGAGAAAATTATTCCGAAGCTTAAGGCCAACAGGCTCCTTTGATGAACTCGAAGATGGCTATCGCTCCAGGCCGAAGAAGTGATCCAGGATTTTGTTATGGAGAGTGCAGTATTATGAGCGTCGGGCTCACTTCCTCAATCGATAGTAGCGATTGCGATGGCTTCGGGCTTCAGATCTCAACTTAGTGTGTAGGGACTTTTGTAGGGACACTCCCTCACAATCCCTACAAATCCTGCAATCGACTCCCGCCCAACTGTTACTGGGATGTCCCGCAAGTGCATGAAAAAGCTAAAGAAAGCGAAATCCTGAGCAATCCTGAAAGCTCAGCCCCCTCTGCTGTTAACCGAAGGGTTGTAGGTTCGAATCCTACCCGGGGAGCCAATTTCATTTTTTTCCTCACTTTTCCACCCCAAGTAGTTCCTCAGCAGTTTTTCCCCACAGTTCGTTGACGGTAAAGTTGTTTTCCTCAGGTCTGCCCTTCCGATTGTCTCCCCTTCTTCTTAACACGCCGAGGAAACCTTCCAACTTGTCCAACAGACGCTCAAGGACAAGATGCGAAACCCTCACGGCAACAGGTTCTGTAGCTGAAGGCGCTGCTCCGCGACATTTTGTAATGCCGGTGTGGTGGGTTGCCATGTCGCCGAGTTATTCATCGAGCAAGGCCCGGCGCTATCGCTACTCCGTATGCCTCCGCTCCGTGCAGAAGAAAATAGTCGAGGTCTGCACGAAGCAGGCGGTGTCAGCCCGGTCCTCGAAGAGGCATTGCTGCTGCACCGTGCCGCAGGAGTTCCAGGATGAAAGTTGTTTTGGCGCAAGGTACGCGAGCAATCCGGCAAAATTAGCGAGCCATTTTCGCCAGTGTCGCTAGGACTTCCACGCTATGCTGGCCAGGATCAACCCCGGTCCACACCTTGGCGATACGGCCTTCCGGATTTACAAGAAACGTGTTGCGGGACGATATCCTGTATCCGAGTAGATTTGTTAGCGACCCATACTGCCGCGAGACTGATTTTTCGGTGTCGGCCAATAGTTTGAACCTGAGGCCCTGCTTCGTACAGAACTCCTGATGGCTGCTTGTGGAATCCACACTCACCCCTAGAATCACCGCGCCATACTGTTCGTATTTGGCAAGATCACGCTGGAAATTGTGCGCTTCGATCGTACAGCCAGTTGTCCCGTCCTTGGGATAAAAGTATAGGATTACCCACTTTCCTCTGAAGTCATGCAGGCTAACCTTAGTGCCATCCTGGGAGGGCAGAGTGAAATCAGGGGCGAGTTGACCGGCTTGCGGTTGCGGTACCGCATCCACGGCAAATAAGCTCATGGCCAGAACTAAGACGCTCACCACGGAAGTTTTCATTTGGCTCCTTTCTCACAATAATGCCTGGTGATCTGATGGCGTTGGCGAAACATCTGATGGAGGCCGAATTGCACGGCCCATCCAAACAGGTGGTTCATCCATGGGCCTCCAGGCAGTCGATACTCAACGCGATCAGTTAGGCGCGTCACTCGGCCCACCGATTCAAATTCGTGCCGGTGAACCCATTTCGCAAACGGTCCTTGCACTTGTTCGTCGGTAAACAGGCGGTTCTTCTCATAAGCCGTGTGGAGAGCGGTCCACAGAAACGGTCCAATCTTAAGCTCCACTCTCGAACCAGGTTCGATGCTGCCGGTCTTTCGGAGCAGACGCAACGGGAGAAAGCGCGGACGCAAGAGTCGCAAGGCGTCTTCCCGTTCATGGAAGGCGAATACAGTTTCCACCGGCGCTTCGACAACGATGCTTCTGAGAAAAGTGGGCATGCGCTCAGCCGCTGCCTTGGACTTTGGCCGCAATGGCTTGAAGCATTCGGCCGAAAACGAACTGATGTAGCGGAAAGACGACGTACCAGTATGCGCGTCCCAGTAGCCCTTTGGCATCGAACGTTGCTGTTTGCCGGATGGTGGAACCGGTGGCATCGGGCGTCACCTCGAACTCCAGCCAGGCGTGACCTGGAAGCTTCATCTCCGCCGATAGACGTAGACGGTGATCGGGCTCCATCGCTTCCACGCGCCAGAAGTCGAGGGGGTCGCCAACGCGAAGAGTATCCGGATCCCGGCGACCGCAGCGAAATCCGACGCCGCCGACGAGCCGATCCATCAACCCGCGAAGCTGCCATAGCCAGTTCGCGTGGTACCAGCCATTCGTGCCGCCGATTCGTCGGATTGGAATGAAAGCATCCTGCGGAGAAGCACTCACATGGATCGTCCGAGAATCGGTCAGCAGATGCCGCTCATCCGTGTTGATGGCTGCCGAGATCGCTTCACGATATCCGCAAGGCCGAATCTGAAACTGTAGGAGAGCCGTTTGGTCTTCCACAATCGTGGCATGGCAGATACTATCGATCAATTTGCGGCCTACGCGCACATAGAGAGGAGTGAACAGACCGAGCCAAAGGCTAGACAAACGCGGTGTCAGCAATGGGACTGAGATCAAGAGACGTTTTAGGCCCCGTTGCCTTGCATACTCCTTCATCAAGTCACGGTAGGACACTTGATCCGCACCACCGATCTCGAAGGTATTGTTGCCGCTGAGTGGCAGTTCCAAGGATGCGAGCAGGTAGGAAAGGAGATCGGCAATCGCGATGGGTTGTGTGGCGACCGAAACCCAGCGTGGCGCAATCATGACCGGAAGCCGCTCCACCAGCGCCCGAATCATCTCAAAAGAGAGACTGCCGGACCCGATCACCACCGAGGCTCGGAACTCAATGACCGGCACGCCCGTCGATCGGAGAATCTCGCCCACTTCATGGCGGCTGCGCAGATGCGCGGAGAGCTTTTCTCCATTGTGCCCGAGCCCGCCGAGGTAGATGATCCGATGGACTCCTGCCTCCCGGGCAGCGGCGGCGAAGTGTTGTGCGGCTGCGCGATCCTGCTCCTCAAAGGATTCAGCCGAGCCCATCGAGTGCACCAGATAGTAGGCGGTGTCGACTCCCGTCATTGCGCTGCGCACGGATACGGCATCGAGAGCATCGCCCGCAACGATCTCAACACCGGAGAGCCCTTCGGATCTCAGAACTTCTGGCCGCCGTGCCATGCAGCGTACGGTGTATGCTGCGGCCAGAAGAGCTTTCAGTAACTCTCCACCCACATAACCAGTAGCTCCGGCAATGAGAATCAAAGGTTCCAAGCTGTAATCCTCAAATCGCCGGGCCCGATGCGCCCACGCTGTTCCTTGAACAACTCATGGATATGTTGGCGCCGGTAGTCGAAGATGCGCCGCAGGTCGCCGCGTACCTTTAACGCATGCACCATTCGACCCAGGATGCCCAAAGGCAGCCTGTAGCGAACGATATCGATCATCCTGGTCCGGCCCTTGTGCGCCTCAAAGCAGTGCGTGTGGTGCCACAGGCGGAATGGCCCCGATCTCTGCACGTCGACGAATCTATGAGGCGCGTCCCACTGGCGGATCTCGGTCGTCCAGTGAATCGGTATGCCATGCAATCGCAGACGGTAATAAACCTTCGTACCTTCCGAAATGAAGCCGGGATCCATTGCGAGAATGCGGAAGTGCAGCCAAGGCGGAGTGATCTCCTCCAGATTGCGGGCGTCGGAGAAAAAGTTGAACACCTCTTCAATGGCTCTCGGGATCCACTGCTCTCTTCGTAAAGTGTGAAACTTGACACTCATGATGATTGATATCTGGAGCCAACCAGTGCGGTCTCGGCGGAGAGAGCCGCAGCTATGCCGACACGGTAAGAAGGGTAAGTGAGTGTGATTCCAAGAGCCCGTCGAATCGCGGAGCCGTCGACGCGACGGTTGTGTGCAAATCGCAGCGCCGGGTCGGCTTGCTTTTGACCAATGTTTGTAACTGGAACATTCAGCAGTGACGCGCAAAACTCCGCTATGTCGCGCGAGCTAGAGGGCTCTTCGTCGGCGACGGGATAGGCTCCGCTGATGGTGGAAAGCAGCGCAGCCTCCACATGAGCCGCAAGATCATCCACATGGATCCGGCTCACAAACTTTTCGCTGAGACTGTGCATGCCGCGCCGGATCGACTCCTGCACCCCACGTCCTGGTCCATAGATCGCGGCGGGGCGTAGAATCAGCGCCGACCAAGGTCCTTCCGCGATAGCCCGTTCTGCTTCCAGGCGTGCTCTCGCCCGTTCCGAGTTCTCGTGTACCGGCGTGCTCTCGTTGACGATACTGGCCGCTCCATAGACTGTGGTTGAGGAAAGGTATACCAGCCGTCGCGCCTGACTCCGCAGCGGATCGAGCAGTTCTCGCGGGCCGCCGGGCGGGATGGAATGAAGAACCAGCATCCCTTTACGAACGTGCTTGACCAGGTCTCCTGTACCGATCACCTCAACGCCCAGACCGGCGAGTCGCTGGGGATCGCGAGTGGTCGCAGTCACGCGGGCTCCCATCGCCAGAAAGCGCCTCGCCACGCGCTGGCCTGTATAGCCGCAACCGAGGATCAGGATGTCTAATGTCTTTCCCATTTGCCTCGTGCGCCGGATCAGGCCGGCGCCTGTGCTTTCTCGAACAGGTAGTGCGACACGAGCCACTCCGCGCCGCGGCGACTGCCCCACAGTTCGGCGCAGGCCATAAAAAAAATACGCCAACGGACGAACCACTTCAACGCCTCGTTCTGGCCATAAATGCCAATGAACAATTTCAGCAACGGATCTCGATGCTGATCCATGTTGAGGAGCCACGCTTCGGCCGTCTTCCGGTAGTGTTGGCCGTTCACCACCCAGTGATTGCGGATCTTGACGTCGTTCTGGAAATATAGCAGCAGGTCGTCGCTGGGCATCTGGCCGCCCGTGAAAAAATGCTGAGCCATCCAATCGCTCGAATCCCGGATCTCAAAGGGGTAGGCGAATCGACGATGGGTGAATATGTGAACGAACAATAAGCCCTCGGGATTCATCCACGAAGCAACTTTTTGAAGGAGGCTCTCGTAGTTCCGTACGTGCTCCAGCATCTCGACAGACACAATTCGATCGAAACACTGCCCCGCTTGGAAATCGTTGATGTCGGCTGTGACGATGCGGAGGTTGGTCAGGCCACGTTTGAGAGCCTGGTTCTCGATGTACTGGCGTTGGGAGTGTGAGTTCGATACACCCACCACGGTACTGTTTGGGAAGCGCGCGGCAGCATAGAGCGAGAAGGCGCCCCATCCGCACCCGAGATCGAGGATGGAATGTCCGTCTTCGATCTGGGCGCGCTCTGCAGAGAGGTCGAGCATGCGGCGCTCCGCTGTATTGAGCGAATCGCCCTCCTGCCAGTAGCAGCAACTGTATTTACGATGACTGCCCAGAACGGAGGCAAAAAACTCTGCTGGAACCTCGTAGTGTTGCTGATTGGCCTTACGCGTATCGATGGCGATCGGACTCGCTTTCAGTTGCTGGACATAACTTGTCAGGTGAGCAAGCTGCTTTTCCGGATCGCCCTTGTCTTCGTAGCGAAGGCGCTGTCCAATAAGACGCCGGATTCCGGCTCGTAAAGCCCAATCCGGCACAAGATCGCGCTCGATCAGCGCTTCGTACCAGGCTGCCTTCGGTTGCTGATGGCTTTGTTCGGCCGTGAGTGTGGAGCTTTCCATTATGCCTTCTCCTGAAGAATTGCCTTCGGGAACCAGGGGACAAAGGCGCTGGTGGTTTGTTGGTAGCGGCGGTATTCTTCGCCTCGTGTGCGGATGGCCTGGGCTTCTGTCGCCGGGATCCCGGTGACTCGGAGCACGAAGTATAAAATGAGCGTAGGGGCGAGTAGTCCCCAGAGCCCTCCGGGGGAACCGAGGGCAAACATGGCGAAGGCCACCCAGATCAGCCATTCAAAGAAATAGTTCGGGTGGCGCGAGTAGCGCCACAATCCCGTTTGGCAGGTGTGGCCTTGATTGGATCGGTCGGATTTGAATTTGCTGAGTTGCGCATCGGCAGCGGTCTCGCCAGCCATCGCCAGAATCCAGAGACCGACGGCGGTCCACTCGAGCCAGGAAATTCTAGGGTCGGGGTTACGCGCGGCCAGAAGAAATGGTGTTGCAAGCACGAGGCCCAGCAGCGCCTGGAATTCGAAGAACAAAAGAAACTTGAAGGGGATATTTGTCTTCCACTGCTTTCGCAGTTCCTGATAACGTCCCTCCTCCGGATGTCCGATAATGCGTGTGGCGAGAAGGTAAATCGCCAGCCGGAGTCCCCAGATGACCGACATCGAGCCAATCATTGCGGCACGGAGCCAATATCCGCCGCCCCATACCGCGTAGAGTGCTCCAAGCAGCGCGAGTCCTCCCGCCCAACCAGCGTCGACAATCGCCGCGTTGCCGGTGTGCAAATGGATCAGCCACAACAGCAGCATGAAAACAGCTACACTCGCGGCGCCAAGGAGCACAAGAGTGAGTTCTGGATTCATCGCTGAAGTAGAGCCTCGACGGATTGATCCGGTTTCAGGCGGAAGAGCTGAATGAGTACGTAGAGCGACATCGCGATGTTTCCCAAGCAAAGGATCAGGATCAGCCACAAGGCACGCGACCAGAAGGTGCGTTCTTTGTAAGCCACCCATACCCAGAAGGTGATGAAGCCGAAATAAGCGTCGTAGAGCGTTGCGACGGCCCAGGGATTGGCGGCATAGGAGTCCCAAGCGCTCCAGATACTAACCGCCAGACTCGTGCGAATTGTGAGCACTGTCATCCAGAGGAAAATCGTCGCGAATAGAACCTTAAGCGCCGTCTTCATAAGTTAGTTTCTCCAGCGGCGGCACTCGGTCTCGAGAGCCGGAAGATCCTTTATCCGAATCGTACTGTGTCCGAGAAGAGTAAGATCCAGATCGGCGCTACCCTCGCCGCCGACCCAGAGTTCCGCGCCCTCCGGCATCGCTGCCGCGAGGGCATTCAGTTCCTCCTGCGTCGTCTTGGACCAGAATGTAATGCTCAGCGCAACCACCTTTGCTGATGTCCTTCGCGCGGCATCCGCAATCTCCCGTGCTGGCAGGTTCGGGCCCAGGTAGACCGGATCCACTCCCGCTAAAGAGGCCAGCATCGCGGCTGCAAGGATGCCGAATTCGTGCGATTCACCGGCGGGTGTTGACAGAACCATCGTCATCGCCGGATTCAGTGGCCGAAACAGGCGCATCATGTTGCCCAGGAGCGTCCGCAGCATCTGCGAGACCAAATGCTCTTGGGCGATGGCGAGAGTGCCGTTATGCCACCGGATTCCCACTTCGCGCATCAGTGGAACCACAACTTGGTAGACCAAATCGCGGGGGCTAAGAGCGGCCGCCAAACGACTGAGTTCGTCACTCGCACGAAGGGTGTCGAAATTCTCGATTGCCGCTAGCATCGGATCCAGCATGTCCGCCGGTGGTGTCGGCACGGAGACAGATTGGCTGTGCTGCCTAGACAGAAGAACTCGTAGTTCTTCGTCGGACCGTGACGCAATCCCGCCGATCGCGTGCCCCCTTTGCACCAACTGATTCAGCAACAGAAGGCGCTCAATATGCTCTGGGCCGTATAGGCGTCCCCTTTCGGAGCGCTCCGGTACGACTGCTTGATAGCGGCGCTCCCAGGCGCGCAGCGTGTCCGGGCTAAGTCCGGCAATTTTCGCCACGGCTCGAATTGGGTAGCGGGTTTTCATCCGCCTTGAATATAGCGAGACTCGATTCCAGTGTCAATGATTTGTCCTGGACAGATCATTGACACAATCCCAAGCCTCCGATAATATTTAGGCTGTGAGCTTCGTGCCCAAGCCGAAATACCAATTCGGGGCGGTCCTGTTCTTCCTGCTACTTCATGTCGGCGTGGTTGCCGTGTGGTGGACCCGGCCCACAAGGTCTCTCCTGGCTTGGCTCGCGGCAAGCTACTCAATCCGCATGTTTGGAGTAACGGCAGGCTATCACCGGTACTTCGGACATCGGAGCTACAAGCTTGGCCGCTTTGGGCAATTCGTGATGGCCTTCCTCGCGCAGAGTTCGGCTCAAAAAGGAGTCTTGTGGTGGGCGGCGCATCATCGCCTGCATCATCGGGAGTCGGATCGGGAGCGGGATGTCCACTCGCCCACACGTCGCGGTTTCTGGTGGGCGCATGTGGGCTGGGTGATTTCGAATGATTTTGACAAATACGATCCACGATTGGTATCTGAATTTCTCCGGTTTCCGGAAATCCTTTGGCTTGACCGTCACCATTGGGTTCCGACAGTAACATTTGGTGCGATCGTGGCTCTGATCGGTGGCTGGCCGGCATTTGTGTGGGGGTACGTGGTTGCGACCGTGGTGCTCTACCATTGCACTTTCGCCATTAACTCGCTGGCGCATCTATGGGGTATGCGCCGCTTCGATACTCCGGATGAAAGTCGAAACAACTTTTGGCTGGCGCTCCTCACATTCGGCGAGGGTTGGCATAACAATCACCATTACTCTCCTGGAAGCTGCCGCCAAGGAGAGCGTTGGTGGGAACTCGACATTACCTACTTGGTCCTAAAAGCTCTGAGTTGGTTCGGTATTGTGCAAAGCTTGCGGCCGTTCCGCCGAGTACTTCCGGTTGCAGACTTGGCTAATGAGTCGGCGAAGGTGGCGATTTGAAGGTGAGATTGTGAAGCGCATCGCGGTGGTCGGCTCTGGCATATCGGGATTATCGGCAGCGTATTATTTGAGCCGCCGGCACGAGGTATATGTGTTTGAACGCGAGAATCGCCTGGGAGGCCACACACACACCGTAATGGTGGAATCTGACCATGGACCCATTCCAGTAGATACAGGTTTCATTGTTCATAACGACCGGACCTATCCAAATTTCTGCCGGCTGATGGCGGAGTTGGGCGTTGAGACTCAGCCAAGTGATATGTCGTTCGCGGTAACGGGACACGACGGAGCGTTTGAATATTCGAGTCACGGCTTGCGTGGCTTTTTCGCGCAGAAACGCAATTACTTCTCGCGAGACCATTACACGCTGCTGCGAGAGATTCTGCGTTTCAACCGCGAGGCGCCCAAGGTCCTCACCAATCCGACTAAGGAGGGTATGACGCTGAGTGATTTCCTCGACGCAGGGAAGTACTCTCCGGTTTTCGTGGATCGATATCTGATTCCGATGGCAGGCGCGGTCTGGTCTATGGCGCCCGAAGCAATGCCGATGTTTCCGGCGGTGACGTTGATTCGTTTCATGCAAAATCACGGCATGCTGGGGATCAACACTCACCCGAAATGGAAAGTGATTCGCGGCGGCAGCCATTCCTATCTTGCCCCGCTGACCGTGCCTTTCCGGCAGCGTATTAACCAGGCGGCGACGATCACTTCTATTGAGCGTTCCGATTTCGGGGTAACGTTGCGATTCCAACACCAGCCTGCCAAGCAGTTCGACGAGGTGATTTTCGCTTGCCACGGGGATCAGATCCTACCGCTCTTGGCACAGCCAACCGAGGTGGAGCGCGAAGTCCTGAGTTGTTTCACCACAAGCCGGAACGAAACGTGCCTGCACACCGATTCCGCGCTACTGCCCAAGCGGGCCGCGGCCCGGGCTTCTTGGAATTATCTGTTGGGAGATTCGGGCAAGGTCACGATGACCTATCACATGAATCGGCTGCAGTCGCTGCGAACCTCAGAAGACTACTGCGTGACGTTGAATGCCAATGGATCCATCCACCCTGGACGGGTGCTTCGCAGGATGGTGTACGAGCATCCGCTCTACACAAGGACGGCGATTCGCGCACAAGAACGGTGGGCCGATATTAGCGGAAAGAATCACACGCACTTCTGTGGGGCGTATTGGTTTTACGGCTTCCACGAGGATGGTGTGCGGAGCGGCATGCGGGTGGCTGAAGCGTTAGGAGTGCCGTGCTTATGATTCCAGAACCCGGCATCTATACGGGCACGCTACGGCATCGCCGCTTCCATCCGTGTAAGCATGAGTTCAACTACAAGCTCTTCATGGTGTGGCTCGATATCGACCGCATTCCTGAACTGATGGCGAACTTGCCTTGGACCAGTTACAACCGCTTCAACTGGGCAAGCTTTGAGGAACGAGACCACTTTGGCGACCCCCGCCTCTCCCTGCGCGAGCGCGTGGAGCGAGATGCCCACGCGAACAAGGTCCCGTTACCTGAAGGTCCGATCTTTCTGCTCACTCACCTGCGCTATCTGGGTTATTGCTTCAATCCGATTTCGTTTTACTTCTGTTATGACAAGAGCGGTTCCCTCGATACCATTTTGGCCGAAGTGAACAGCACCTTCGGAGAGAGTCGTAACTATTGGCTTTGGCCTCAAAACCGGCAGGACTCGTCAAACTCATTGCATTACCGCTGCCCCAAGACCATGCACGTATCGCCGTTTATGGCTATGAATCTGGATTACGAGTTTGTTTTGACCAAGCCCGATCATCAGCTGGTGGCTCACATCAATACTATCGAGCGCGATCCGGCATCTGAATCACATCGACCTTTCTTTGATGCAACGCTCGCGCTTGAACGTGAGCCCTGGACCGCACGAAACCTTGGGCGGGTCCTGTTGAGGCATCCATGGATGACCGCCAAGCTCATCGGTGCGATTCACTGGGAGGCGCTGCGTCTTTTCTTAAAGCGAGTTCCTGTGTATACCCATCCGGCCCAGGAGGCAACGAAACGAATATGAGTATGAGTTTTGCGCGGAAAGCTGTATTGCGGATGCTGGAGAACGTGCGTCACGGCGAACTCGAGGTGATCTGCCCTGAACGGAACTACCGGTTTGGGGTAGCGAACTCCGGCTTGTCGGCCTCACTCTCTGTACACAATGAGCGTTTCTTTTCCCGAGTGCTCTGGGGGGGCGACGATGCGGCAGGAGATTCCTACATGGACGGGGACTGGTCTTCGCCGGATCCTGTTGCTGTGGTGCGCCTCGCCGCGCGTAATCTTGTAACGCTTGAGAGCGGAGCTCCGCTTATTTCGTTTGCCAACCGCCTTTTTCATCGGATACGCCATCGGATGAACCGCAATACGGTTGCAGGCAGCCGCCGTAATATTCAGGCGCACTATGATTTGAGCAACGACTTCTTCCGCCTGTTCCTGGATCGCAACATGGTCTATTCCAGTGCAGTCTACCGGCATGCCAACGATTCGCTCGAAGAAGCGCAGATCGAGAAGCTCGACCGCATCTGCCGTAAATTGCGTCTAGGACCGGAAGATCAGGTTCTGGAGATCGGTACCGGCTGGGGTGCATTTGCGCTGCACGCCTCTCGAAACTACGGTTGCCGCATCACCACTACCACCATCAGCCGGGAGCAGCATGACGAAGCCCGCCACCAATTCGCTCGGGCCGGAGAGGCGGGAGCGCGAATCAAGCTGCTGCTGGAGGATTATCGGAATCTGCAGGGTTCGTACAACAAACTGGTGAGCATTGAGATGTTCGAAGCGGTTGGCCTCGACTACTACGACGCTTTCTTCTCGACTTGTGATCGCCTCCTAACCCCGGACGGTTCCATGGTGATGCAGGCCATCACGATGAACGAACATCGCTTCGATGCTTATCGGAAACAGAGCGACTGGATCCAGCGGCGTATCTTCCCGGGCGCACAGTTGGCCTCGATTCGAGAGATTCTCCATTCCCTGGTGCGTTCGACGAAGCTTTCCATGTATCACGTTGAGGACATCGGACTGCACTACGCCTATACGCTGGCGGAGTGGCGGCGGCGATTCCACGAATCGAATAACAAAATTCGCGCCCTGGGCTTCGACGAAGCATTTTTCCGGATGTGGGACTACTATCTGGCCTATTGCGAGGGCGCCTTCCACGAACGGCATATTAGTGATGTCCAATTAATGCTCACCAAGAACGCGAATCCTGCAATTCTCCATGGCGAGCCGTGGCAACGGGGCAGGGCAATCGCAGTCCAGCCAACGACGGAGTTGACTGGAGACTTGGCGAAAACAAGTGAACGTACGAGGGTGGGAGTATGACTCGACACATTCTTTGTGTTGCACTAGTGACTATCATGGCTCCTTTCTCATCGGTGGCAAGCGACCTGACGGTTGGCGAGGAACTGCCCGAACTTCGAGGGGAGTATCTTAGCGGGAGAAAAGCATTCTTACCGAAAGATACCTCTGGCCGCGCAGCACTGTTGCTGTTCGGATTCACCTACCAGTCTCGATTTGCGGTAGAAGCATGGACCAAGCGTTTTCGCAAAGATTTTGAGAAGAATCCGCAAGTCACCTTCTACGAAATCCCAATGATCAGCGGCATGGCGCGCTTGGGAAAGTGGTTCATCGATGGCGGCATGCGGCGCGGGACTCCAAAAGCTGATTACGAGAATGTGATTACGGTTTACGGAGGCACGGAGCCTTGGAAGCAGCGGCTTGGGGTCAAGGGAGAGGACTCCGCCTATCTAGTTGTAATCGACCAAAAGGGAAAAGTCGCCTGGCGTCACTCTGGACTCTTCGACGAAACTTCTTATCAGTCTCTTGCAGTGCAAGTCCGGCAATTGGTTTCCGCACAATGACGGGCGATATTGCGTTCTCCAACGCTTTTTTACACGTTTGCGGCTATCTGATCCGCATAAATTAAGATCCGCCCGCTCTGATCCAGAAGCCCACTCGGCGCCTTGCGGTTTTTCCTCGAAGTTTCGAAAGACATTCTGGATTCTCGCTGAAGAGTGTCAACTCGAAATTGGCTATCGAGAGACATTAGCCCCAGTGCATCGATTTTTGACTGCTCTGACCGTTACTTCGAAAACTCCTACTCTTCCCGCGTCCGCACTTCCTCAATCCAGTATTCGAAATTAGAATCACGCGCGATAAGGGTCGCGGTGATTTTATTCCCTTTGGTCAGTTGGGCGAAGTCTTCCGGCTTGGGCACCGGAAACTCCATCGTCATTGGCTCCATCCAGATCTTGCCGGCATGATTGACAATTGCACTGTGCTTGATTGTCACGATCTTGGATGCTTCATCTCGACGAATCACCACACCTTCCAATTGGTACTTCTGAACAGAACCGTCATCTATGCCTCTCTCAAGTGTTGCGTTTTGGCGGCACCCCGCCAAAACGCAATAGAACGAGAGTAGGACGCGTCGTCGCGTCATCTATTTCGCGATCTCCTCGTAGCGCTGCGAAAGGAAGTCCCAGTTGATTACCTTGATGAGAGCGGCGAGATAGTCTGCGCGCCGGTTCTGGTACTTCAAGTAGTAGGCGTGTTCCCAGACGTCGATACCGAACAACGGCGTCTTGCCACTCATCCAAGGACTGTCTTGATTTGACGAGGTTTCCATCGCGAGCGCCTCTTTATCCTGCGGCAGGATCCACACCCAACCAGAGCCGAAGACCGTGAGGCCTGCGGCCCGCAATTTCTCCTCCAGCGCCGACTGGCTGCCAAAAGATCTCTCAATCGCTGCCTGCAAGCGCCCTTTCGGCCCGGCCTTGGGTTTGCCGAGAGTCTGCCAAAACAACGAATGGTTGAGATGTCCCCCGCCGTTGTTTCGGACTGCAGCGCGGATTGGTTCCGGTATGCTGACGAGGTTGGATACTAACTTCTCTACAGGCTTGGTGGTGAGCTCCGGATGAGTTGCCAGAGCCTTGTTCAAGTTGTCGACGTAGGCCTGATGATGTTTCCCGTGGTGGATCTCCATCGTCTTCGCGTCGATGAACGGTTCCAATGCGTCCACAGCGTAAGGCAGTTTGGGCAAGGTCACAACGCTCGGCAGAGCTTGCGCAAATGCCGGTAGTATCGTCGCGGTGGAAGCGCTCATGCGCATCATGGTTCTTCTAGTCATGCTCATTTTGTTCTCCTGAGAATCGGTTCAAGAATGTAATCAGCTCCGCGCTTTCGGACACCTGCTGTGAGCTTCATGCCGGGGCGCAGAGTGGAAAGAAACTGTTTGGCGGGTACGAGGAACTCCATTGCGTATGGAGGCTGCATGGCATTCATGAAGCCCGGCACCTCTTCGTGAATCAGCGAAACTGCGCCGTCCTCAGGGAAAATCTTGACGACTTCACCGCGTAAGACATATTTCGGTGGCGAGGTGGGGCGGTGACAGTCACTGGACGCCAGGGATCGCTGAAAGCCGGGTTGGCCAACATGCTGCGATCCGTCAGACTTCGGAGCAATGCCAGCATGTCCGCTTTTGCTCCTGCAGTCAGATCGAAGGCCTTCACGAACTCGCTCTTGTTTGGATTATCGAAGCCGATACCGGCATTTGGTCCGGTCTTAATGGTGCGACCACCGAAGCGATAATGTTCGATCGCGGCCTCCAGCGTGGCTACCGAACCGTCGTGCATGTCGGGCGCGGTGAGCGCGATGTTCCGCAGGGACGGGGCCTTGGAGGCGAAGCCGGGCGCCTTTACTTCTACAACATAGGACCCTGCTTCCAATCCGGGGACGAAGAAGGCGCCGGTGTCGTTGGAAGTTGTTTTGTGGACGGTTCCCCGTGTGCGTTCGAAGACCGAAATATTGGCGTTTTGCACCGAGCCGCCCGACGCATCGGAAATGTGGCCTTGGATTGCGGACTTAATATTCTGCGCCCAAAGTCCAGGCGCATTTCCCGCCATAAGGGCAGCGAGTAAAGCTATTGGGGCGCATTGTCTGATAGCTGGAATGAATCTACACGTCGAACTCTTTTTTTTTGAAAGCGATAAGGTTGCAGGTGAATGAAATACACCTATGGCATACATGCTTTGGAATCTCCTCAAAGTTGAAACAATCATCACCAGAGAGCTTCGCCAGCGAAGGCAAAGTTCCCGAACACGAACTACGCGAAACGTGCGGTGTCAAAAGGAGGAGGTCGCTGGAAGAGCGCGAAGCATAGGACCAGCGCACAGGCGATATGAAGGGGACTTGTGAGTTTGATCCCGATCACCAGAGTGGTGAACAGGTTCAGTGTCGAATTGGCGGCCAGCGTTAGCTGGAGGTTAGGAAGGGCAGGGGCCTGAGCACAATTGGGTGGACATGTTTTGGCTGATATGGCCCCGTCTTGCGACTGAGGGTACGGCTTCTTGCGGCAACAGCAAACCTTCTTTACTCGGCAGCATTTCGTGCCGCAACCGTCGCCAGCCCCAGCGGCAAGGAGCATCCAATTTGCGTTTGACGCCAACAGGAATAGCGCCATCAGTATGGTGCTGATGACCTTTCCGAAAATATTGGCGGAACGCGGTGACATGAAAGGTTATCTCGCCTGGGCGAGCTTCTGCTTCAAAGTTGAAACTAAGTTTCTCGCTGCCGCAATCTGTGCTGCAGTCATTTCTTTCGCGATACGGTCGCGAAGGGCTGCGGATGCGGGAATTCTGAGGCCGGCCAGATCCAGCCAAGCGTAGGCGTGTACGTAGTCCTTGGGCACGCCTTGTCCATTCGCGTACATCAAGGCCAGATTATTTTGCGCTACAGGGTAACCGCGATTAGCCGCCCGCTTGTAGAACGCCAACGCTTCGGAGTAATCCTTTTTGACGCCTCGTCCCTCAAGGTAAAGAGAACCCAGGTTTGTCATTCCCTCCAAGTCATCTTGACCTGCCGCCTTCATGTACCATTTGGCCGCCTCGACGTAGCTTCGTTCCGAACCCTTTGCCGTCGCGTAGAGAACGCCGAGATTGGTCTGTGCCTGCGCGTCGCCCTGTTCCGCGGCCTTCCGATACCAGAGCATCGCCATGGCGAGGTTCGTCTTCACCCCGAGACCGTTCTCATAGAGAAAGCCAAGGTTATATTGGGCGGCGATATGTCCTCGCTCGGCGGCGCGCAGATAGCAATCGGCCGCTTTTGCGTAGTCACGCAAAGCACCTTTGCCTTCGGCATATTTCAGCCCAAGACGATATTGGTTTTCCGCCTCCCGCCCGGCAGGGGTGGTCTGCGCCAGATCATTGAATGTGGAGGGAGAACTCTTCTTGGGCGGCACGCCCGCAACCAACGGAAGTGCCGCCAGCAACAACAGGGAGGCTCCGGAAGCATCGGTTGCAAACCGTACCACGTCATTGGCTTTGCGCGCCTTCCAGAAACCTCGTGTACTTGCAAACAACGATTGCAGCTTTTTTGCATCCTCTGCCGCCGAAGCATCCTTTGCAGTGATCTTCTTTCCAAGCACCCCGTTGGCAGGGCCAATCTGCTTCATTGCATCGGGCATGACCGCCTCGCCGTCTTGACCGGCAAGTAGTCCGGCTGTGGCAAACAGGAACACAAATGCAGGAAATCCTCGCATAGGTTCACTCCTTATGGAACTCAAATTGGTATGGTTCGCTGTGTACTGTGATACACAACGTTGGCACGCGCGTCGGTACAAGACGCACGGTGAACTGTTCAGAAGCACTTACATCTCAGGCATTAGAACGCAATGCAGAGAAGCAGCTACACGAACAAGCTGAGACGAGGCCATACCTCGAAATGAAAAGTGTGGATGTTATGCGAGGAGCTTCGGCGGTCCGCGTCCGGTTGGGGCAGGCGAGGCGAGGGTGGGGAGGATGTCCTCATCCTGAACGATCGCGGAACCGCAAGTGGCTAAGGAATCGAGAGGTGTCGAGTCCGCTACAACAGCAAACTTTGTGTGAGCTGGAGTGGCTGCTCCGGTAGGATAGAGCGGGCAGAGAGCAGCGCCTGCTGTAACTACTGGTCCGGACGGAAGCTGCGATTGTTTCTTCATGCCCATCATCGAGCAATGATGTTTGCCATCCCGTCGACAGCAGGCAGGAAGTTTGGATTCGGGCTCGAACGAGAGCAGCGGCGTAACCAGTCCAGAACTGGTTGCTAGTAACAACAAAATTGCGTAGACGCGCTGCAAGTATCAAGTGTACATCGGCTCAAGAAGTGCCGGATCAAAAATCAGGGTCCTCCGCCCCGGTCTGCCCTCTATCGCAGCAGCCCTCCGCGCCTTCCGGCAACCGGCTGCTGCGAGAACCAATTCAATGGTCTCTTTCTCGTCTCGGCGATGGAAAACACATCTGTTTTCCGCCCCCTGCCAGCGCGATCTGATGCGCACTCACGGCAGGCTACAGATCTTTGCGGGAGAACCGCCACGCCGCCAGCGCCAGGCAAGCGGCGCCGAACAGCCCGGATGTCCAGAGAGGCGACCCGCTTACAAATGAGCCGGTCTGGACATACTCGTTTGTTAGGTGCGCCGTCTCCGCTGCCTTTGGGAGTAGACCTGACACAAACAGCATCGAGTGGTATAGCCATCCGCCGCCCGTGATTCCGTGCAACTCGTTCGGTCTGGAAGCCGCGATGTTGAACATCCCGATTGCCATTGTGCCACTCGCCATCAGGGTGGGCGATGTAGACAGCAGGTGAAGCGACAGCATGGCCGCAAACAGCGAACAATAGAGCAACAGGGTGGTCAGGATTCCAAAGAAGAAGGGCCAGTGCCACAGGTTCACCTTCAGCCCGGTCACTAGCCAGGCTCCCAGGAACGTATAGACAAAACTGCCGGCCGCGAGCACCATGCACCCTAGGAAGCGGCCCAACAGGATGCTAGCGCGCGACAGCGGATGAGACACGATCCACGCGTTGCGAGCAGGATCGAGCAGGCTGGGCACCAGGCTCATCGTTGTCATCAGGCAGAGAAGCAGCTGCACCGAATACACGATCAGCGATGCATTCCCGAAAATACCCCGCGCTACCCATTGCGCGTTCAGATATCGATAGTCCGTGTGACTCATCAAGGTGACCATTGAGGTCGGTCCCGAGAGAGGGTAGGTCCGGAGAATCCAAAACAAGGCCGCGATCGATAGAGTTCCGTTCAGCAGCAGCGCCGCAATCACCTTTCGGGCGCGAGCCTCCTGAATCGTATCCACCACCAATGCAAACATCTGGCTGGTCATGAACGAACCCCCTGCTTCGCGGCTGTTGCGGACAGGAACATTTCCGTCAACGATCTTCCTGCCGGCGCTAGAGATTCGATCTGCCCTTCACCTTCGTTTTGAACTGTCTCGATCGCCCAATCCAGGTCCACCCGCGAAGTGAAATGCAGCCGCACCGCCCCGCTGTCGCCATCGCACACCGGCTGTGATCGAAGAGCAAGAGCAAGCAGCACATTGGCTGGCACGGCGCTCAGCGTCAGCACGTACCCGGCCTGAGCTGCGGAGGCGAGGCATTCCCGCTTCACGATCTCACCATGATTCAGAATCGCGACCTCGTCGCACAGGGACTGCAATTCATCGAGCAGGTGCGAGTTAATGAAAAGCGTGACTCCGGACCGGTTCAGAGTACGCAGAAGGTCAAGAACCAGAACTCGCGCGGCAGGGTCGAGACCGTCCGTCGGCTCATCCAGGATCAGCAACTCTGGCTCATGCAGCATCGCCTGTGCGATTCCCGCCCGCTGCACCATGCCTTTCGAATACTTCGCCAGAGGTACATCGGCCCAATCGGCGAGCCCGACTCGATCCAACAGTTCGGCTGCGCGATTTGCGATTAGGCGTCCGCCCAGGCCCATCAGTCTGCCGTGGAATTGGAGCAGTTGGCGCGCAGTGAGGTATGGCGGGAAAGCGCAGGTCTCTGGAAGGTAGCCCACGAGGCGGGCGGCGCCGGCGCTTCGGGCCAGCCATCCGAATAGTTCCACGCTTCCGGAACTCGGCCGTACCGCGCCGATCATGATCTTCATGAGTGTGGTTTTTCCCGCTCCGTTGGGCCCTGCAAGTCCGAATGCAGCTCCGCGCCGCACCTTCAAATCGACTTGGTTCAGCGCCCGGATCGGGTTGCGCCGGAAGAACGACCGGTACGCCTTCGTCACTCCGGCCACTTGGATCGCGTCTTCAGTCCGGCTCACTCTACCGCCTCCGCGCGATTCGATTCCATCCCAGCACAGCCAGCGCTGTGCCCGCGAGAGCAAAGGTCGCCGGTTCCGGGGTTGGGGCGGTCGTCGAGGACACCGTATAGGACAATGGCACGAAGTCCGGACCATCCAGGAACGTGAACTCTTCGTTGATCGTCACAAACAGCGGGCCCTCTGTTGAGGAAATGTATTGGAACGGAATTTTGAACAGCATGTCATCGGTCATCAGCGAATCGCCACCCGAAAGCAAGTCGCTGACGGTGATCCAGTCCGGTCCCTGGCTGACATAGAAGAATACGCCGTTGTCGCGGAAGTAGCCGAGTTCCACTGGGCTTCCGGCTGTGAGTCCGGCGGAGAATGAAATGTCGAAGTTGAAATCCATAATCTGTTCGGCAGGATCGGCGCTCTTATCGAACACAACGCCGAGATAAATGTCGAACGAATCACCGGGGTTGATCCCCGCCGGTACCGGACTTATGTAAATCGTCGCAGCCTGGGCGCCCCCCGTCAGGAGTGCGGCCGCAAAAGCAAGCTGGAAGAGTGTCTTCATGTCAATTCCTTGTTGTTGTCTGAATCAAAGCTACTGGCATCTCGTGCCGGCCGGCAGATATGGCGTTACCTGCGCTGTGTCGCGAACGTCAATCACGCCGTCCATGTTGTAGTCGGCATTGTAGTCGTAGCCTTCCTGGCCGCGGCGGATCCCGTACCGTGCCGTAATGAAATTCACGTCATCGCAGCTCACCTTCCCGTCCCCGTTTACATCGCCGGGGATCGTCACGCGCACGGTCAGAGAATGAACGTCCCGCGGCTGTATGCCGTTCTCGGCGTAGAACACCAGCGTGGTGCTGCCCACCGTCGTCGGCTTGCCGGTCAGCAGAGCTTTTCCGTATGTGGGTTGTCCGGTATCCGGATCGGTCTGGACCAACGAGAGTCCCGGCGGCAGCACGCCCACTAGACTGAGCTGCATCGGGCCCGGAGGATTCGGGATTCCCTCCAGGGGCTGCATCGGATATCCCGAAGTCAGGATTGGCAGCGTCTTTGTCTGGCCGATATAGAAGTTGATGTTGAACGGAATCCGGAGCGTGGGGTTCTCAGTGACGATGATTCGGAACCATCTGTCGTCGGTCCCGGTGCTATTGCCGTTCGAAGCCCTGAGGAAAACTCCGGTCTCTCCGCCGTTGCTGCCCCGTCCGTTGAGGCGGAATTGATTCGTGCCGGTAGAGAACAGATTGAAGCCCGGGGGCAGGGAAGCGCCCAAGACGCTCACTGTGCCCGGCAGAGTCAACGTGCCGTTGTAGTCGGTGTAGTACTGCGTGCCCCAAAACCCGTACATCGGGCTGCTGACCTGCGGATACTTGACCACGTGCATTCGCAGCAGATTCTCTTCCTTGTAGCCGGTGTAGGTTAGGCCCTCAGTGAAGACTTGGACCTCCACGTTGAAGAACTCGGGAGAATCTGCCGGCGGCGTGCCGCTCAGAGTTGCGGTGCCATTGCCATGATTCACCAGTTGCAGCCAGGAGGGCGGCCGGTTCGCATAGCCTGGCATCACACTGAGAGGTGGGTATTGAATCACCACCGGCACCGCCGATGCCGCCGGGCTCGTCTTGAGCACGATCGAGTTCGGCTGGCCGACAATGAAGTCGACTGTATTGTCGAGGAAGTTCGGCTGGGGAGGAAAAATGGCCGAATAGCTCACGTATGCGCTGTCGCTCGACAAGCCGTTGTCCGCCTTGATGTTCGCTGCGCAGCCCGAAGTGAACTGCAATTGCGGAATTCCGGTGACGGTTGCTGTTCCGTCGCCGTTGTTGACCAACGACATCTGACATAGAGGCCGGACCGTGAGATCGGGATTCCCGGAATTGATCACGCTGAACGTTGGTCGCGGAGAGCCGGTGCTTTGGATCGTAAACGAGGCCGGCACACCGTAGGTGACGGTCGGCGGGGTCGGCGGCACGATCTTGACTTGCGTTGCGATGATCATCTTATAGGTCGCAGTCGTACTTCCTCCGTCATGCGCGGCCCGAATCGGGATGTCCGCAAATACAGCCGTTCCAGATGTTCCATCGTATTGGAATCGCGCCTTGCCGGCGCCCGCCACACTGCTGTTCTCGAACGTCACTCCAGGGGGCAGCGGAGAGTCGATCGTAATTGACGGCAGCGGCAACCCGACCGCCTCAACCTGCAGCGTTTGCTTGCCCTGCCCGATCGAGAACGCGCCTCCCAACTGCGACACGAAGGCCGGAGCCTGCGCCAACGACACCTCTCGCTGTCCGGTGGGAAGATCCATCATCACGGATTTGGCGACGAAGGTCTTACACTGGCTGAGGTAGGTCGCATCGCTGACTCCGCTTGGCCCGGCAGGGCAGTCCGTATCCGATGGAGCCGGATCGTTCTTGGTGACTACCAGGAGATCCGCCGACCGGTCGAGCGTGTACTTCTTCCCGTTCCATAGATACTGCATTTTCAGGCCGAAACTGTCTACTGTTGAAGGACCAAACGTGATCTTCTGCATAAACCATCCGCCGTACATCTGCGCGTCGACTGGGATGTTGTCCCAGTTTCGATAACTCAGCTTGTCGGTGACGGTCTGTGTGTGTAGCGCCCAGTCGAACAATACGAATACAGGGTCGATGTTCGACCGGGCCGGGAGCGGCGTGGGAGTCGGATAACTGCTCTGGCTGTACAGGTCCGGAAGCGCCATCATCGTATACGCCGCGGTCATCCGGGCCATTCCTTTCGAATCCTTCGTCATCGCGTCCAAATTAACGGCGCTGTTCCGTATGGCGGCCTGGTCCTGGTCCAACTGCCCCAGCGCATCCAACTGAGCCTGACCCTCATACATCAGGACGACGGCGACCACGATGATCAGCACCATCAGCGCTAGCGTCACCGCAAGGCTGATTCCGCTCATCATTGAGAATCCGGAATTCGGAAACACCACTTTCGCGATAGCTGAAACCTTCAGAACCATCGCCAGCGATACGAGCCCGATCATAGCGATGGAGCCGAACGCGAGAATCAGCTTGCTTCCTGTCGAAATGTCGCGAAATGCCGCGACTCCTCCGAGGTAGTTGGTCTTAAGCGGTTCGAAGTAGATCTTCTTCTGTCCGTATGACCGGAAGTAGTCTTTTGAAGGAAAAACGGGCGGGACCATCCCCAGGAACAAAGCGTGCCGGTCGTTCTGGCTACACCAGTAACTCCCATCGTAGGTAAAGTTGTACGCCTTGGCGATGTCCGGATCGGGCTTCCAGCGGCACATGTCCTTGATGAGCGCGTTCTTGTGATCCACTGCCTCCTGTGCGGCGTCTACTTCAAACGCCTTGATCCGCGCCCCGAATGCGCTTACGACATCGTTCTCCAGGGACGTCCGTTGTTCGGCCGGAGTCCGGATGATTCCCAGCAACTCGCCCCAGGCAAACGCACGGAGGTCGTTCCTCAGGTCCTCACGGGCGTAGGTGACGAACAGGGCGCGGTCCGCCGGCGACAGTTGATGCGCCGTAAAGTAGTCATTAACCACTTTGTTGTCAAACTGCTGCCACGTCCCGTAGCAACTCTGAAAGATCAGGCACTGTGCCCGAAGACTTCCCGAAAAGAGACATGCAAAGAAGATGAGTAGACCAAGCTGCTGCCATCGCGCCATTGAGGACCTCCGTCAACTGGGGATTGCTTCCCTTACTGAATAAGTGCGAGCAGACGGACAAAACCGGAAGCCATGTAGTAAAATTTTTCAAATTGAGCCTACATGCCTCATGCATCTTCAGCGCAGGTGGGTGACCTGCTCCGCGAGTGGCAAAGCGGTCGCAAGGGTATTGCCGACGAGTTTTTCAATGTGCTGTATCCCGAATTGCGCCGTCTCGCCGCAGTTCGAATGAGCCGCGAGCGAGGGGCGCACTCCTGGCAGCCAACGCTTCTGGTCAACGAGTTGTACCTCGAGTTGCTGAAGAACAACGCTCTCGATCACTCACTGGAAGGGGAGGAGCAGTGTCAGGCCTTTCTCCGCCTCGCTGGATTCCTGATGACGCGTCTACTCATCCTGCACAGCCGCCCCCTCAAGAGAAGGGTTAGCAGAGACACAGACGCCGACCTATCCGGCTTTCCGTCTTCCAGCCCAAACCAGGAAAGTCTCCAATTCGTGGACCAGTTGCTCGCCCGGCTCGGCGAGGTTGATCCGAAGCTCCGTACGGTTGTCGAGCTGAAAGTCTTCGAAGGCCGATCTCACGATGAGATCGCCAGAGACCTGGGGTGTTCCACGCGGTCGGTCGGCGCCTATTGGTCTTTTGCTCGCCGGTGGCTGGAACAGGAGTTGTTGGAGACTCCGGATTGACTGCGGAAGACTGGGTACTCGCCTGGGAAGTCTTTCGGACCTCTGCCGAGTTGCCGCCGGCTGAACGTCTTGCCTTTGTTGATGCCGCCGGACTCCCGCCCCATGTCCTTGAGCAAATCTACGCGCTGCTCGAGGAGGAAAGGCCAACCGAAGAGCCCGTCCCGGGACGTCAGTATGGCCGTTACACGATTCTCGATCTACTGGGCCGGGGCGGCACGGGCGAGGTGTACTCGGCTCGCGACACGGAACTCGACCGCCTCGTGGCCCTGAAATTCCTCAGCAACAAAGCGCGCCTTGTGCCCGCCTCCCGCGAGCGTCTTGTTCGCGAGGCCCAAGCCGCTTCCGCCCTAAATCACCCGCATCTGGTGACCGTCTACGAAATCCTGGAATCTGAAGCAGGCACGGCGATCGTCACCGAACTGATCGAAGGACAGGCGCTCCGCGCTCTATGCAGTACGCCGCAAAGACCTGAGTTCGTGGCCCGGCTGGGCGCGCAGATCGCCCGTGGGCTTTCCGCCGCCCACGCCCGCGGCATTGTCCATGGAGACATCAAGCCGGAGAACGCAATGCTCCGGCCCGATGGCTACGCAAAGTTACTCGACTTTGGTCTGGCTCGTCATCAGAGCGATGGCGTCAATCTGGAGATGGCGCCACTCGGCACCCTCGGCTACATGTCGCCGGAACAGATTGCCGGTAGCCCCCTCACCGGAGCCAGTGACGTGTTTTCACTGGGGGTGGTTCTCGTGGAGATGCTGGCGGGAAGGCATCCCTTTCGTAAGACTACGGTGCACGAAACGACTCGGTCCATCCTCCATGGCAGCGTTCAGATTCCGCGTCCTCAGGATGCGCGTTCCGGCCATCGCGACTTGTCGCGCCTTCTTCGCGAGATGCTCGAGAAGGACCCGGACCGCCGTCCCTCAGCGTCGGCTGTGGCATTGCGCCTCGAGGCGATCACCCGGGCATCGCGTTCGCGGATTCCGAAATGGGCCTTCGCCGCGACCGCGATCGCCACAGTCGCGCTAGCCGCGATCTGGACGTGGCTCCGGCCTTCGGGCGCGATGCGCTTGGGACCCGCCGTCGCCATCACCAGCTATCCCGGAATCGCGTCGCAGGCGTCCTTTTCGCCCGACGGCGCCCGCATGGCCTTTGTCTGGACCGGACCCGAGGACGCCAATCCCGACATCTACGTCCGCGGTGTCGCTACAGAAGATCTACGCCGCATTACGACGGATCCGAGAGACGATTTCAGCCCCGCCTGGTCCCCCGACGGTGCCCGCATCGCTTATTTGCGTCGTGCATCCGACGGCAGCGATGCTGAGATCTTTATCGTCCCCGCAGAGGGCGGCTCCGAGAGATTGGTCGGACGCGTCGTGGATCCGCAAGGCTTTCGCGGCCTGGAGTGGTGGCCTGACTCGCAGTCCCTCGTCGTGCGCGACGCCGGCCCGCGTGGGCGGCCGCTCGTCCGGGTTTTTCTGAGCGATGGCCACAAGCAGATTCTCACGGTTCCCATCGAATCCCAGGACCATCATGCAGCCATTTCTCCCGACGGGAAGAAGATCGCTTTTCTTCGGAACTCGCCGCAGAGCACGCTCATCTGCGAGCGCGATCTGGCCGGAGGTCCGGAAAACTGTGTTCAGTCGATGAGCGATGCGAAATCGCTCGCCTGGGTCAAGGGAACCCTCTTGGCAGTCGATCAGCAGGGCCTCTGGCGCATCGACCTCAAATCCTCTGAGCCAACTCGCCTCTCTCTCGTCGCCAAGGGCCAGTTCGGCGACATTGCGGCAGCCCGTTCCGGATCGCGTCTCCTGTTCGCCACCAGCTACGCCGATCACAACATCTGGCGGCTCGACGTCGCATCCCAACAGGTCGCCAAACTGGTCGGCCGGGAGGGAGAGGATAGCGAGCCTGACTTCTCCGCCGACGGCGGCCGAATTCTCTATCGCTCCAATCGATCGGGCGTATACCAGCTCTACCTGGTCGATCGGGATGGCGGCAACGAGAGGCAATTGACTGCTCTGAACGGCCACGTGGGCAGCGCGCGCTTCTCACCCGACGGCAAATGGATCGCTTTTGATGGCGGCTCCATAACGCTGCCCGGCGGAACGACCACGGCGTTCACAAATCTGTATATCATGCCCTCGACCGGCGGCCCGATTCGGCAGCTTACAGACGACACCGCCGAGCGCATGGTTCCCGGCTGGTCGCGGGACAGCAAGTGGATCTATTATGCCGAGGAGCGCGGTAGTCTGCGCGAGACCTGGAAAATGCCTTTGGAAGGCGGACTCGCCGTGCGCGTCAGCGAGTCCGAGATGTTCGACGTCGTGGAAGACGCCGATTCGCGCTGGCTGTATTACGCGCGCCCCCGCTCCGCGCAGGGCTTGTGGCGCAGGCACATCTCCGGTGACGCGGAAACCCTCATCCCCGGCACGAACGATCTGGTGTATCGCTGCTGGGACCTTCGCGGCAACTCGCTGTTTTTCCTTCGCGCCGGCTCATCCCCCGGTTTCGTCGAACTGAACGTGCTCACGGGAATGTCCCGTCTGATCGGCCCCGGCGTGCGCAACGTCATGAACGGTCCCCGCATTCTCGCCGCCTCCCCGGACGGCAAAACGGTTCTCTATACGCAGTTGGACTCCGCTACCGGCGAGATCCGCATGGCCGACCTTCTGGGCGGCCGCTAGCCTCGGCGCGGAAGCCGTAAATTCTGCTCGGGTGTCGCTGAGGTCTTCGGTGTTCCATGTGCTTGGGGTGGCCACTCTGCTTTCCAAGCCAACGCGCTTGTTTCTTTGGGCGGACGCAGGACGCGCATCTGCTGCCCTATGATATGGTGTCGGCATGCGCACGGTTCTTCTGTTGCTGGTATCACTTACCCTTGCTCACGCTGGAGAACTCCACCAAGCGGCGCGTGTGTGCCATGTGGACCGTATGAAGCAGTTGCTTGCGCAACACCCTTCGGTGAGCGAGGCGGACGAAAACGGGATGCCGCCACTCCATATCGCAGTCGATGCCAACAAGCGAGCTTGTGTGTTTCTTTTGATCAACGCGGGCGCGGATCCTAAGGCACGTGATCGGCAGGGCCGGACAGCAATCGAGATCGCTGCACAGATTCCGAACCAGCGGGACCGGGCGATGATCGGCTACATGCTGCAGAATTTCGTCCGGGATCCGTCTCAAGGACCGGCACAATTGATGCCTTGGTCGCTCGAGCATTCTGTGCCTCGCCGCCAGACCGATGTCACGAAGATGCTGCTGGAGATGGGTGTCGATCCGAATGCGCCTGGAAAAGAAGGCACAACGCCGCTTGCCGAAGCTGCGTTGAAGGGCGATCTTGAGAGCGTTCGCGCGCTTGTGGAGCGCGGCGCGCGGCCCAACGCCATCAGCCGGTCGGGTACGCAGCCGATCCATGATGCAGCGCTGGGTGATAACGCGGAGGTCATCCGGATGCTAGTCGCGAAAGGTGCAGATGTAAACGCCCGCACTCGGGACGAGAATCAAACGCCGCTTCATGTTGCGGCAGCAATGGGCAAGATGAAAGCGGTCGAGGCGCTCGTCGCACTCGGCGCGGATCTGACTCTGAAAGACGCAAAGGGACAGACGCCACTCGATGCTGCTGAACGAGTTGAGCTCAGCGATGTTGTCGCCTTCCTGAGACGTGCAGGGATGCCGAAGTAAATCGCCACCATTCGACATTGAGTTAGGCAACCGGACAGACAGTTCATTCTCTCGACCGCTGGCTGGCCGTGGACTGGCTCTGTCGTTTGGGTGTCGTGCTGACGATCTGAATCATGATTGGCGGGACACTGGCCGTCATCGCGTCGATCTTTTTAGTTAGGTTGACGCTGTTCGCGATCAAAGGCTTTCGACGGCGTCTAGCCCTCTATGCCTCCACACTTCCTTTTGCATGCGCTGCTGGAGCCGGCGTTGTTTTCTTCGCCATACTGGTCATCAATGGGTGTTGCTCGATCGAGATCCAAGGATTGGCGATGGTGCCTGTAGATCCAAGGCCGTTATGTCGTTGCGATTGCAATCGGGGAGAAGCAAGAAGCTCATTACGTCGGCCTATCGATGGAGCGCCGTTGAGGGACTTGCAGAGACTTTGAACGAGTTTTCTCGCTGTTCCGATTGCGGCGTAACGCGAGAGTGAGTTGAAGAGGATGCAAACTCATGAGCCTCCACGGAATAGAGCGCACGGCGTACAGCAGGGATCCGAGGAGGCACAGACCGCCAGTGCTGCTGGCTCAGAAATCAGAGGAGAGTTCCTGCATTAGTGTGCTTCGAAATACAGAAGCCTCCCCGAATGAGGAGGCTTCTGCGCTATGGAGCTGTCCTTCTGTATCAGAACGACAGGCGTGCGGTGAGCTGGATTTGCCGGGGAGTCCAATAGGAGTTCTGGAAGGTTTGGATTCCATCGGTGGAGGGAGTGCTGCTGTTGGGGACGGGATTGGTGAGGCCTTGGATGTTGAACGCGTTGAAGGCGTCCACGTTCAGCCGGAGCTTCCATCGCTCGGAGATATCGAAAACCTTGTAGAGTGACATATCCGTCTGGAAGTTCTTGGGGCCTTGCAGAATGGTCTGCGAGTAGGGGTTGGCTCCGGCAGGACCGGGAGAATAGGCAGTGGTAACCTGCTGCCCATTCTTCAGCGTGACCGACACATTGTTGTTGCCGAAGTTTGTGGTTCCTGGCGTGTTGTTGATCGGAGCCAGATAGGGTTTGTAGTTGTCAGGAACTCCCATCACGCCATTCTTCTGATTGATGACGGCCGGAGAAAGATAGCCATTGAACCAGAGCTTGCCCGGGCGGCAAACACCGCTACGGCAATCGGTGATGGAGATGGCGTCCTTATAGAGCTCGATCGGGTTCGTTGCTCCCCAATTGGAGGATGCGACCTGGAAAGCCTGCGAAACCATGGTTCCCACGAAGGCCATCTGGTATCCGCCGACGAGGGCGTTCACCAGCCGATTGCTGTTTCCGAGGAAGCGCTTCCCCTTCCCGACGGGAACTTCGACGATTCCGTTGAAACTGAGCCGGTGGAGCGGAATTGCGGTGTCGAGTTTGTAGTTCTCCCACTTATTCAATTCCCGGCTGGGTTCGAGCAGGGTGCCTGTGTTCATGCCTGCAGGAAGGATACCCGGGGCATAGTTTGCGGCTGGATAGAGAACGTTGTCGCGGAAGGTATTGCCGCCCAGACGGAAGGCGCGCGAGAAGACATAGAAGGCCTGGAAGCCGACGCCTTTGCGGAACGGACGCTGGTAGTTGAACTGGAAGGCATTGTTATTGGACCATCCGTTCTTGGTGGAAATGACGTTGCCGCCCCAGAGCGTCTGGTCATAGGGACGCGTGGCAGTACCGGCATAAGTACCGGTGGGAAGCGCAGTTCCCGTGCTGGTCTGCCACACATAGGTGGAAGGAGCGTTGTTGTAGGAGTAGTTCTGATCGAGGTTGGTGCCGTGGGTGTACACGTAGCTGGCGCGGAAGACCGAACCGTCATGGAAGGGCTGCTCGATCGTGAAGTTTGCCTCGCGGACTCGCGCCGGAGGATACTTCGCCGCGAGCGAGGTGCCGATGTTGATGCCGGGAAGCAGGGCATTGGTGTTGTTGGAGTTGACCGCATCCGAACTGTTGAGCCCGGCGACAACGGGAATAGGCCCGCGGAGGAGGAGATTGGGCTGTCCATCCGGTGCGTAGGTTGCGTTCGTATAGCTTTGCGAATAGGAAGCGGTAAAAGGATAGTTGGCGGTGAGGTAACGGATGGAGTTGCGAACCGGCACCGGATACACGTACTCGCCATAGCCGCCACGAATGACTGTGCCATTGCGCGCGAAAGTGGGCGTATAGGCGAAGCCCAAGCGAGGCAGCACGTTGCCGTAACTGGAGTAGAAGCCGCGACTGGGCAGGCCAGCCTGCTCGAAGGACTCAAACTTGGCGCCGAGATTCTTCAGATTGGTGAGGAGTGCCTGTGAGGTGAGACCCTGCTGGAGGTAGTAATCGAGAGGGCGGGGCAGGGCAATCGCATTATTCTTGATGTCGAAGGTGGTCAGATAGTCGTTGGCCGCCTTGGGAGCCGGGTGCATTTCCCACCGGAGGCCGACGTTGATGGTGAGGCGATTGCTCAGGCGGAAATTGTCCTGGAGATAGAAATCGAACTCCTCGATGCTGACGTTGTTGAAGGGAGCATTCCTGTTCTGGGAGTAGCTGCTGGCGGCGCCGAGGAAGAAGTCGGCGTCGGCGAAACCGGTGTTCGCTAGGGCCGTATAGTTGGCGCCGGAGGCGGGATCGTAGAGCGCTGTTGCCAGATTGGTGAAGGCGATGGTGTCGGGAGAGCGATCGGACATGTAGCCGAACTTCTCGTGGCGCCAGCGGCCGCCAAAGGCAAACTGGTGCTTGCCCCAGATCTTATTCAGGTTTTCGTCGAGTGTGGACAAGCGCTGGCTCATCCCGTAGTTCCACTGCGAACCACCGTAGGGCATGATGAGGTTCGCGCCGATGTTGGGGAAGCCGATCTGGCCGAAGTTGTTGGGCAAGCCCAGTTGCTTTTCGTAGTTGGCCTGCGACGCTTCGTTGCCTTCGACGTACATCCGTTGCCACTGCATGCTGTAGATGGTTTCGGAGAAGAAGGTGGGTGAGAAGACGTGGGAGAAGCCGAGGGCGCCGCTGATGGTCTGGATCGGGATGCGCTGGAAGCCGGTGGCTCCAGCAGGAAGCCCGCCGCCTGCGATGTTGGCGGGTGAGTTGGCTGGATAGTTCCGGAGTGCCTGCTGCTGCTGGTCGATATCGGTGAAACGGAAGTAGCCGCGATTGTTTTCATTGAAAACATGGTCGAGACGGAAGGTTGTGTTGGGAACCGTCTGTGTGGTGTTGTTGATCGCGTTGAAGTTGGGATTGACCAACGGGTTATCTGCAGTCAATGGGAGCGGTGTGGCAGCGTAGAGCGTTTTTGCGAGAGGGCTGATTCGATTCAGCGGGATCTGATTGTTGGGGAAGGGAGCACGGACATAGTTGTTTTCACGCGACTGGGTGGTGCTGGGATCGTAGAGCTGTTGGAGGATGCCGCTGCCATTGATGAGACCGCTGAAGTCGCCGTTTCGCATCGCCGCTGTCGGTACCGCGACGAGTTGGTTGGCGGCCTGGCGCAGGGAGAAGCGTTCGAAGGCAACGAAGAAGAAGGAGCGGTTCTTGCCGTTGTAGAGCTTGGGGATGAAGATGGGGCCGCCGACGGAGCCGCCAAATTCGTTTCTCACCAGATGGGGCGCCGCGAAGTTCGCAGGATTCTGACGAGCCTTGGCGATTCCGAAGAAGTTGTTGCGCGCCGTTTCAAAGAGGGAACCGTGCACGGCATTGGTGCCCGACTTGGTGGTGAGAATCACGGTGGCGGGTGTTGCGAATTGTGCGCTGGAGTTCATCGTCTCGAAACGGGCTTCTTGCACGGAGTCCGGATCGGGGAGCGTGGCCTGGGCGGAGTTGCCTTCGCCGCCGAAGTTGCGGTTGGTCATGGGCGCGCCGTCCTGGGAATATTCCATACCTTCCTGCATGATGCCGTTGGCGCGGGTGCCACCACCTTCGAGGCCAGGGACTGTGTTCTGGGCGAGGCCCAGGACGTTGCGGCCGTTCATCGGAAGCTGGCTAATGCGGGCGGAGTCGAGCTGGGTGTTGACGGTACCGCTGTCGTAGGTGGCAAGCTGCAAGGTCTCGCCGCTGACCGTAATTTTGTCGTTGGTGTCGCCGACGTTCAACTGCGGATTCAGGACCAGTACTTGACCTGTGGCGAGGGTAATGGATGCCTCATATTTCTTCATCCCTGGGGCGCTGAAGATGGCGGTGTACTTGCCGGCGGTGAGACCGGGTACGGAATAAAAGCCATTATTATTGGAAGTCGTATCATTGGAAACCGAGGTGGCTTGGTTGACGATTCGAATGGCGACAGCGGGAACAGCAGCTCCAGTGAGGTCCTGGACAGTTCCTTGGATCGTGGCCGCACCACTTTGGCAGAACAATGTTCCTGGTAGGAGAAGAGTTACAGCGATTGCGCTGACCCAGACTCCATACAACGCGGGACGGGCGTTGGGTATCGATTTCATCTTGATTCCTTGAGAGAGCAGTTGGCGTAGAGTGGACGTGACCGTATGCCGTGGACAGACCCCAGAACGCTATTGTGTGCAAAGCCTATCACAGGTCATAAATGAGAAATGAAAAGGATTTGTTAAAATCGCGTTACCCCGGCGCGGTGCTGCAATCGGTCTGTCTCCTCTCGTTGTTGCTGGTCTCGCTGGCGAATGCAGATTCGCGCGTGTGTGCGCCTTGCCATCGAGAAATCTGGGAGTCTTATGGCCGGACGGGGATGGGAAAGTCGTTTTTCCGGCTGACGCCGCAGAATCTGGTAGAAGACTTCATCCAGAAAAATTCCTATTTCCACGGGCCGTCGAACAGCTATTTCACGATGTCGGCGCGCGATGGAAAGTACTACCAACGCCGGTACCAGGTGGATGCGGCAGGCCATGCCAGCAATGAGCTGGAGATGCGGGTGGACTATGTGATGGGATCGGGCAATCATGCCCGCGCCTATCTGCATCGGACGGAATCGGGCCGGCTGCTGCAACTGCCGCTTGGCTGGTACGCGGAAAAGGGCGGCTATTGGGCGATGAATCCGGGGTATGACCGGCCGGATCATGACGGTTTTCGCCGGCCGATCGGTTATGACTGCATGTTCTGCCACAATGCCTATCCGAAGATCCCGGCTGGGCATGACCAGCCCTTTGCAGAGGCGATCTATGAGGGAGCGCTGCCGGAGGGAATCGATTGCCAGCGTTGCCACGGGGATGGAGGACAACATGCGCGGTTGGCGGGTTCCGGCAAGAGCAAGGCCGAAGAGATCCGGCGGGCAATCATCAATCCTGCGCGGCTGAACACAGAGCGGCAGATGGAGCTTTGCATGGCTTGTCATCTCGAGTCGACGAGCTATCCTTTGCCGAACGCATTGCAGCGCTATGACAGAGGGCCGTTCTCATTTCAACCGGGTGAAAGTCTTGCTGGCTTCCTTCTGAATTTCGATCACGCGCCGGGGACGGGGCGCGAGGATAAGTTCGAGATTGTGAGCGCTGCCTATCGCTTGCGGCAGTCTGCCTGCTACTTGAAAAGCGAGGGCAAGCTGGTTTGCACGACTTGTCACAATCCACATCGGGTGTCTGGCGCAAAAGAGTTCAATGATCGCTGCCGCAGTTGTCATGTCGCCAGTGAGCATGTCAGGGCCAACTCGAATTGCGTGGATTGCCATATGCCGAAGCGCCGGACGGAAGATGTGATCCATGCGGTGATGACAGACCATCGCATCCAGAGGAGGAAGCCCGCCGGAGATTTACTGGCAGAACTGGCGGAACGGCGAGATGCCTATCAGGGGCCCGTGGTTCCTTACTATCCATCGAAGTTGCCGCCCACGCCGGAGAACGAACTCTATTTGGGGGTGGCGCAAGTCAAGCAGGGGAGTCATACAAAGGTCGGGATTCCGCAGTTGCAGGCAGCGATCTCAAAGCATGCGCCGAAGCGGGGAGAGTGGTATCTCGAACTGGCAGAGGCCTTGGATCGTGATCAGAGTTTTGAGCAAGCTCTGATTTACTTTCGGGAGGCGGCGCGGCGGAGTCCGTCGTCCGGTTATGCGCGGCAGAAGCTGGGCACGGCATTGCGGCGAACCGGACGGACAGCGGAGGCGGTAGAGGTGTTAGTCCAGGCGACGGCGCTCGCGCCAGAGCGAGCGCTCACTTGGCATGAACTCGGGCTTTGTTATCGCACCCAAGGGAAGACTGCCGAGGCGATCGAGGCTTTGCTGCAGGCGATTAAGAAGGATCCAGGGCTACCGGAAGCACATAACAATCTGGGAATCCTGCGCTTGTCCGAGGTTGATTTTCGAGAGGCGATCCGGCTGCGTCCTGAGTACGTGGATGCCCATGCGAATCTGGCAGGACTGTTGGCCCGGAATGGGAGGAGGACGGCGGCTCGTCAGGAGTTTGAGTTGGCGCTTCGGTTGCGGCCGATGGATGCGCCCACCCGGTATCAATATGCCATGCTCTTAGGCGGCAGTGGGGACTATCAACAGGCCAGGAAAGAGCTAGAGGCCTCATTGGCCGCGGATCCAAAGTTTGTGGATGCGCACTTGTTGCTGGGGGATCTTCTCATGGGCATGCAGCAGGAGAGTGAGGCTGTGCCTCATTATCAAGCGGCGCTGCGTCTGCAGCCTGACTCGGGGCGTGCGCATCTGGGATTGGGGGCGGTGCTTGCTGCGAGGGGGGATCGGGCGGGAGCCCTCTCTCATCTCCAGAAAGCGGCGGCGGATGCAGATGCCGGGCTGAGGCAGCGTGCCACGGAGTTACTCCGTAGCTTGGCAAGATAGCATGCGAGTCAGAGCATTGTGTGTGATGCGAGATACTACCGGATCAGGGAAGAGAGAACTGACCCAGGTGATGGAGCCGACCGAGAAAATGGCACCATCGCCGAGAGAACCATAGACAAGGTCTGCGCCGCCTCCGTCGGGGTTGTTGCCTTTGGCGATGCACTGCAGGTTCGGAATGGAAGATGCGGAGATCTTGTCCGTTTCGTGCCCCGAGGCTCCTCCAGGTACTCGCTCATGTAAAGAGTTCTTGCCGAAAGTAGCACCATTTTTTAAGAGCGTGCCCTCTAATAGCCAATGTTTTTCATCAAGCACCGTGTACGGGGCGCTGGTCATCACTCCCGAATAAGTGAAGACAACTCCCAGCAGCCCGGCCTCGGCGGCGTAAGTCCGGTGCATGCGGGATTCATGACCACCCGGCTGGTCGCTGTCGTCATAAGTGAGGCAACGCATGGCGCCGTCCGCTTCGTAGACCACTTCACAGTTGACGCCGTTGCCGCCCAGATAGAGCAGTTGCCCTCCTCGGGTGACCCATTCCTGCACCTTGCGGAACATCTCCCGGGTCCAGTACTCCGGATGAACAGAGAGGATCAGTGCATTGTAACTGTCGAGGGATAAAGTGCCGTCGTGGAGTTGGGCTTCAGAATAGTAGTCATAAGCGAAGCCTTCGCGCTCGAGCCATCCAAGCAGCCGCCATTCGCCAGGAGCCAGGCCGGACTGGACACGTCCGTGGATGCTGTCTTCGATGCTGCGGTTATCCCATGGACTGTTATCGAAGTTATGATTGCCGGGTTCCGGACGTTCGAAGGAGAGTGGTTGATACGCAGTATCGGGGAAACGCCAGACGGGTTGGGGTTGCGTGTAGCGATCCAAATCGAGACGGGCATTCACGGTAGGCTTGTCGGGCAGGCCCTCCGGATTGATGTAGTTCGAACGGCCGCCATAGTTGTTGTACGCGTTCCATGTGTTGGTTGAAGCCAAGACGGCGAGCTTCGCTTGAGGAGCGGCTGGTGCAACGACCCACGGAAAGGAGAAAGACCTTCCGGATGGCGTCCGTGCCCAGAGATAGTAGAGTCCGGATTGCTCCGGCGCTTCGACAAACTGCTGGATATGTGGCGCCGGATAGCCATGATTGTTCCAGTGCATGCCGGTTTGGGTGAAGTCGGTGTCCGGAGCAATTTGCACGGTGGCGCGTGGGCCGTGTTCATCAAACCAACTGAGTGTCCGGACGAATTCCTTCTTGAGTCCATAGCGCCAGAGTGTGAGCTGATATTGCTCAGGGCTGTGTACACGGATCTCTGACTTCTCGCCTGTGCGGAGCCATTTGGGCCACATATAGCCGGCCAAATGATCGCGAAGAAGGCGGAAGCGTTGGGGCACCGCGCCGATCTCGCATTCCACCCACTTAGAACCGTAGCCATCTTTTGCGAAGGTGATCCGGTAACGGCCTTCTGGCAGGTCGGTGTAGAGTGCGCCGCGTGGCGAAGAGCTCAGGAGAGTGATCGTGCCGCTGTGCAGCGACTCAATCTCGACGGCGACTCCTGGGATCGCCAGATCTTCTTCATCTGATATGTAGCCGATGGCTTTCACTTGTTTTCCTCGTGACTCGATAGCACTCATCGTGGTGACCAATCGTCAAGGCTTGAAGTCAACTCCAAGGCCGGGACCATCCGGAAGAACTGCACACCCGTTCCGGAACTGAATCGGAGAAGAGGTGAAATGTTCGTCGTAGTAGAGCGGACCGATGATGTCGTGATCGACGGCGCTGGCCAACGACGGAAGCGCAGCGGCGACATGCAGCATGGCGGCCGACCCAAGATCCATTTCGAGATTGCTCCCGATGGTGCAGCGCAAGCCGGCCACGGCGGCCATCTGCGCAATCTCCAGGGAGCGAGTGATGCCGCCATTCTTTCCGGGATAGACGCTGATGATATCGCAGGCTTCCTGCCGGATCGCCTCCATGGCATCCTGTCTGGTGAATACAGATTCGTCGAGCATGAGTGGGATATGGGTGCGCTCGCGGAGGCGGGCACAATTGCGGAAGTCGCCGCGGCGGAGAGGTTGCTCGATGCAATTGACCTTCAGTGCTTCAAGATGAGGCAGTGCGAGAAGGGCGTCATTTTCCAGCCAGCCTCCATTGCCATCCACAGCAATGCGGAAGTCATCGCCCAGTGCTTCTCGAACAGCAGTGACACGAGCGATGTCGCCTGCGACGTCGAGGCCTACCTTCACCTTGACGGCCTTGAGCCCGATCGACTTGGCATGGAGGGCGACACGGGCGGCTTCCTGCGGGGAGAATGCGCCGATCGAGAACTTCAATCCAATCTCCGGAGCGCGGCGCGGGCCGCCGAGGAGAGTGACGACAGGCACGCCGAGGATCTTTCCACTGACATCGAGCAAGGCCATTTCGAGGGCACATTTGGTGAAGGGGTTCCCGATAAGGTAGCGGTCCATTTTATCGGCAAGTGCTGCGACGTGAGTGGGGTCTTCGCCGATCAGCAGCGGGGCGAGAAGCTGATTGACAATGCTGGCTGCACTGTCTTGACTCTCGCCACTCCAGGCGGGTACTACGGTTGCTTCTCCGTAGCCTGTGTGCCCCGTTTTCGTATGGACGGAGACGACGATGTAGTGGGATTCCGGTTGCGAGCCGGCGGCGCTGATGATCGCGAGGTCTCGCCGGACGACCTGGGAAACCCGACTTACTTCAATGGCGCAGATTTCATTTTGCTGTGTCACAATCACCGATTGTAGGCCGTCGCTGGCAGCACTCTGACCTGGCTTTGGCCGCTGGTTCGGTGAATTGAACAGATTCGACCGAGCGGGCTTGGCATGAAGTTCGAATCTTGCAGGGGTCTCGTATCCTGAACCTAACCGCGACAGGGTATCGAGCATGAAAGGAGGCGACGTGGAGAAAGAATTGGTAACGACTTCACCGAGCCGCATTGTTAGAGAGGCCGCGAGCGCCAAGGATTTAGAACTGTTTGCTCACATTGAGGCGAAATTGTATACCGCCGTTGTGTCGGACTCACTGGACGAGATGGGGTATCGCGACCAGGCGATGCGGAAGGATTTTAGGCCACTTGATCCTACCTTCCGCTGTGCCGGCTGGGCACGGACCGTGCAGTGCATGGATGTATTTGAAATCCCGGAAGACCCCTACGGGCTGGAGATTGAGGCGATAGACAGTCTCTTGCCGGGTGAGGTTGTTGTTGTCAGTACGGGGGACTCGGAGCGAAATGCACCTTGGGGAGAGCTCCTGTCTACGGCGTCGAAAGCTCGTGGTGCGCGTGGGGCGATCATCGGTGGCCTGGTCCGCGATGTGATCAAGATCCAAGAACTGAAGTTTCCGGTATTTGCGACTGGCATCAAGCCGGTGGACTCGATGGGGCGAGGCGTGGTGACGGATTACAATGTGCCCATCGAATGTGGTGAGATTTCGGTGTGGCCAGGCGATCTTGTTTTTGCCGACTTTGATGGAGTGGTGGTGGTTCCTGCGGCTATTGTGAGTGAAGTGATTACCCGGGCGACCGATAAGATGAACCGCGAAAACCACAGTCGCGATGAGCTGATGCGTGGCCTATATCTTGCAGATGTCTATAAGAAGTATGGTGTCTTGTAGGGATTGTCGATGGCCAGGAGTCGCGCGTTCGTCGAGGACGCGCGTTCCCGGCTTTTGAGCTCACCACGCCGGAGAGTGATGGCTCATCTTGCTGGGGTATTAACGCACGGACTTAGTGAGGAGCAATTCTCCCGATTGGTATTGGCGGAGAAGTAAAGCGAGTCGTCCGGTAATTGCATTCAGGAACTGTTCTCCCTTCGCTGCAGTGGCGGTGCGAGGGTCACCGTTTGTACCCGACTTTGTGAATTCCGAGAAGGCGGATGCGATGCCGATCTGTGAGCTGCCGAGCATGTCATGTGCGAGGAAATCGGAGCAAGGCCAGGCTCCGTCCGGCTGCGCCAACTCCAGCCTGACATTGTGCTTGGAGATGGCAAGGAGTATTGACGTTTCAAGTTCACAGGCATGTCCCATGCCGCCCTCAGAGGATTCGCGAAGTCCCTGGATCTCTGCACGCGCTACATTCCAATACGTGGCAGTGACGAAGCTGGCTTGAGGGAACTGGAAGCGGAGTTCCGTGGCGGCGACGTCGAGAATCGCACGATTGCCGCCATGCGCGTTTAACAAAAGGAAGCGATGGAATCCAGCGTGTGCGAGGGAGCTGGCAATCTCCACCGCCACACGAATGTAAGTTTCCGCAGTGAGTGTGATGGAGCCTGCAAAGTCCATATGGTGCGGCGAATAGCCAGCCCATTGGACAGGCAGGATCAAGGCGCTGCCGTCTACCGCTTGGTCGAGGCGCTGGACAAGTTCGGTTGCGATGCGGGCATCTGTTTGAAAGGGTAGGTGCGGGCCGTGTTGCTCCATCGCTCCAAAGGGTGCAACGACGATGGTGTTGCGGGGGAGCGCGGCGACCTCTGGCCAAGTGGCATTTTCGAGAAGCATCGTGGAGATGGTAAACGATGTGGCGGTTGTTGATTGCTCCGATCAGAATCGACGTTCATTCGATGGAACGGTATTAAAAAAAACAAGCGATGAATTCGGCAGGAGGCCTTGGCGATACGCAGTGGCAATCTTGAATCCTCAAGTCTTCGTCGACGGAAGTTTTACTTTCACCGCGATTGACTGCCTCGTGAAAATCCTCCCCCCTCCTTCGCCATGGACGAGATGTCTTCTCCTCTAAGCGGGCACCGTGGCTGGACGATTTGGCATCGCGGGAGTACAGCGGCGGAGCGTAAGCGTGAAGATCAAGGCCATGAGCAGTGCAAAGGCCGCGCCGATCGCCATCAGCGACGAAATAGAAACTGATTGCTTCCAAATGCCGGTGAGTAGGATGGCTGCGCCGCTGCCCAGGCCGCCTGCCATGTTGATGATGCCGGCGGCCAAGCCGAAATTTCCGGGTGAGACGATATCGTAAGCGCTGGCAAAGATATTCGAGACAAAAATTCCTGCGAAGAGGCCAAAGCAAAAGGCTGAGCTCTTGAGCAACAGAAGTGAGGGCGCGGCGAAAGTGCCAAGCGCGAAGGGCGCACAGGCAACAAGGCCGAAAAGCAACACGTGGAAGCGGCCGAAAGGACGCCGCGCCCCGTAGGTGTCGCCGACATAGCCTCCGAGCATGGCTCCCGAGGCAGAACCGGTCTGGAGAAAGAGTGTGGCGGTGAGCCCGCTTTCCGCAAGAGACAAATGGAAGTGGTCGTAGATGTAGGTTGGCAGCCAGGCGTACAGCATCCAGAGCATGCCGCAGAAGCTGAGGAAGGTGATCGAAAGAGCGATGAAACTCGGGGAGCGCAGTAACGCAAGCGGCGTGGCCTGAGCCGATTCCTTCTTCTCTGAAACGCTGCGTTCCGGAGAGTGGAGGAACTTCATGATGACGAAGGAATACGCCACCCCGAGCGCCGCCAGGATCGAGAGGCCCGGTCGCCACCCGATTCCCTCTCCAGCCCAGCCGCCATACCAACTGCCCAGGGTGATGCCGGCGAACTGAGCCAGACCGTGCACGGCCAAGGCGCGGGAGCGCGTGGCGCCAGGATGAGCTTGCGTGATGAGAGCGATAGCCGCTGGTACGTAAAGCGATTCGCTCAACCCGGTGAGGACGCGCGAGATGAGGAACTCATTGAGGTTGCGGCTGCAGGCCGTGGCAAAGGTTGCCAGGCTCCACAAGATGAGTGAGGCGATGACCAGGCGATGACGAGGAAAGATATCGGCTAAGCGGCCCGATACCGGCATCGCTGCAGAGTAGGTCCAGGTGAAGAGACTGCCTGCGAGCCCGAGCTGAATGTCTGAGAACTGCAGTTCGCGGCGGAGGATCGGGAAGATGGCAAATACCACCTGACGATCCATATAGTTGATGACGAAGGCCAGCGAGAGCAAGGCGACCAGCACCCAGGCGCTTCGTCGACTGATTGTGTGCTCTCGGGGTTCCATGGTGTTCAGCGTAAGGGGCCTCTCGTCCGCTCAGCAAGCTCTTGCAGGCAGTGTGTTCCGGATATCGAACAATTAGGGAGCGATGCCCAGGATGGATAAGGAGTCTCTGGTGAAGAGTCTCTCCATGGCATCCATATCGAGACGGGGCAGAGCGGTCCCAGCAAGCATGTCATTGAGTGCGCGCATGCCAGTGATACTGGCGTCAACGGTGGTGAAGGGATAGTCGCTACCAAAGAGCACCTTGTCCCACACACCATACTCCTGCACCAGCATCAACGAATGATAGAGCTGGAAGGGGCGGTAATGTAAGGCGGAACAGTCCGCATAAAGATTGGCGTGTTTTCGAATCGTGACGACGCATTCTCCTTCATAGGGATGACCAAGGTGAGCCAGGACCATGCGCACTTCCGGGAAGCGGATGGCGACGTCGTCAAGCAAGCGTGGCAGCGTGCAATCGAGCGGCGCGTTGCTGATGAAGGTGGTGCCGGTATGCAGCAGAACTGGGAGCGAGTGGCGTGTGGCGTATTCCCAGAGCGGGTCCAGATCACGGGAGTTGGGATAGAAGCCCGCATACATGGGCATCAGCTTAATGCCCTTGAGCTTCAGGTCCTGATGGCCGTGGCGGAGTTCATCCTGCCAGCCCGGCTGAGTGGGGTCCAGCGACAGATAACCGATGAGCCGGCCTGGCTGTGTGGCAACGTAGGCGGCGACTTCATCGTCAGGCACCCACAGTCCTGCGAGCTTTGCTTTGCCGCCAAAGACGACGGTATGTGTGGCGTTTGTGGCTCCTTTGGCATAGTCTGCCCAGCGAACGGTCAGATCGATCTCACGGTTGCGACCGCGGACGGATTCTTTAATAAATGCAGGAGAAAAGTGGCGTGGGTACTCGAAGAAGTGGCTATGAACGTCGACGACCATGAAAGCAGGGTAACGCGCCCACAATCACGATCGTCTTCCTTCAACCGGTCGTGTTCGATTAGCTGCACGGCTCGATTGCCAGGATCGGCCGAATCGTTGACATTCTAACGAGCTGAGCCTATTCTGAGGAACTATCGCGGAGGTGTTATGGAGAATATTTCCAAGGCCACGGCGCCTGCGTTGGAGAGGGGTTTGACAGTTTTAGAGGCCGTGGCGCGGTCGCGAGGTGGCTTAACGCTTTCGCAGATTACGCGCTACCTCGACCTGCCCAAGAGTTCCGCCTTTTGCCTTTTACGGACGCTCGAACAGTGCGGATATCTGATCCGAGATCCGAAGACCGGCAAGTACAGTGTCAGTTTGAGAATTTGCACCGTCGCCAGTATGGCCTTGAATGGCATTGGTCTTCGTGAGAAAGCCAAACCTTATCTGCGCCGGCTCTCAGAAGAGTCTGGTCTCACGGTGCACATGGCGATTCTCGAGAATGGATCTTGCCTGTTGATCGAGAAGATGACTCCCGCAGGCGTTCCACCGATTGCAACATGGGTGGGCAAGCAATTGAGCTTGCACTGCACTGCCATCGGGAAAGCGATTGGGGCCTACATGGACGAAGAAGCCCTGACAACGCTCATGCGCGAACAAGGGTTTATGCGCCACAACGAGAACACCATCTGTTCGATGAGGCGGCTGAAGCAGGAACTGGCCACCGTCCGGCAGCGTGGTTATTCCATGGACGATGAAGAAGAGGAAATCAGCATCCGCTGTATTGGTGGTGCACTGTTTGAGGACGGCAAGGTTGTTGGCGGTCTGAGCCTGGTTGGTACGACAAATGAGATCCACGGCGGAACGATCCAACATCTTGCGTCGATGTTGGTGAATACGGCAACGCAGATCTCAGAGCTGGTGAAGTTGCCGGATCTCAAGCATTCTGCGATGTCAGGACCCTTGCGGATGAAGTCGGTTCCAACTTCTAGGGCCTTAGCCAGCGCTTGAACCAATCGAGGTTGCGCGTCATCATGTCGCGCTGATGGGCGGGCTCGCCAATCGAATGCGGCTCGCGCGGATAGGTAATGAACTCCGTAGGAATCTTGGATTCTGTGAGAGCCAGATAGAGTTCGGCCACGTTGTCGAGATCTCTTTCGCCACGCATGAGCAATGTTGGCGTTTTGATGTTCTTTAAGTGAGGACGCTGTGAGTGCCGGTAATAGGCTTCTAGGCGATCCCAAGGCTTGCCGCCGAAGTACTCGTGGATGACTTCAGGCGGGCCGTCATCCCCGCCGACCGACATCCCGTAGTAAGTGACCCAATCCATGCTGCAACCACCAAGGGATGCGGCCTGGAAGCGATTGGTTTGGGTGATGATCCAGGAGCTGAGAAAGCCGCCATAGCTCCAGCCCATGATGCCGAGGCGGTTGGGATCGGCGATTCCTTTGGCGATGAGATGATCCACACCGGTCATGATGTCGTCCATGTCTCCATACCCCTGCCGCTGGATGGTGGCCGTCCGAAAGGCAGGACCATAGTTGATGCTGCCACGGAAGTTGGGTTCAAAGGTAGCAAAGCCTTCTTGAAGAAAGGCCTGCGTCGGATACATGCGGGGAACAGGGAACGACTCTGTCGCGACACCTGTCGGGCCACCATGAACAAGAACGAGCAAGGGCACTTTCTTGCCAGTTGCGTAGTTCACCGGATAGCGAAGGACTCCCTCGATTTCGAGGCCATCCTTCGACTTCCATCGCACTGTTTCTGTCTGGAAGGCAGGCATGCCCTGCGGTTTCAGATCGACAAGCAGCTTTTGATCGAGATAGAGCGCCGAGTCGCGGAGGAGGGCGGTATGCTGTCCATCGGCACTGATGCTGAATGAGTTTGTGTCACTGTGCCCGAGTCTCTTTCCGAGAGCGTTTGCAACATCGACGGAATAGAGATAATCGCTGCTTCCTTTGCCAGCGCCGAAACGAATCTCCTTGTCATCGGGACTCCACCAGATCTTCGATCCTCCGCTAAATACATCGCCGTCCAAGGTCTGTGTGAGGTAGCGAATCGGGCCGCCACCTGAAGGCACCACGCCCAGCTGTCGCGGACCAAAATAACTGAGACTGCCAACCTGGGAATGGAAGGCGATGTACTTCCCGTCGTTGGAATAAACAGGGTAGAGATCCTGTCCTGGTTGCACGACAAGAGGCGTATCGGTTCCTTTGGCAAGTGAATATTCAAACAGGTCTGCATGAAAGCGTTGCTGCGCCCGTCCATTCTTCTGTGCCGCGTAGGCAATCTTGGAACCGTCCGGAGACCAATCAAAACTCAGAACGTGCTTGGGGATATGCAGCGTCTGCGTGGCCCCTGTCGCAAGGGTCAGAACGACGATGGCGCTGTCTCGATAGTTCTTTCCCGCGATGATCATGTCCCGGCCTGCAGCCCGATCCTGTTGCTCTTCCGCAGAGAGCGGGCGTGGGGCGACATAGGCGATTTGTCTGCCATCTCGAGACCAGCGAAAGAACTGGATGCCGGTGGTCGATTGGGTGAGCTGCCGTCCGGATGAGAGATGAATCTGCAAGTTTCCGCTGCGACGGGAGAGAAAGGCGAGCTGCCTTCCATCAGGAGACCAGCGTGGGCTTGCATCTGTCGGATGTGAGGCAGGCATGGGTTGAGGGGACTTGCCGCGGGTGAGCAGCCAGATCGTAGAGAGATAGCGGTTTGCTGCTGTGTCTACTTGACGCACAACATAGGCAACCTGTTTTCCATCGGATGACAGTTGCGGGTCATGGATGGTCTGTAGCGACATCAGTGCATCAGGAGACCAGACGGAAGCAGCGAAGAGAAGAAGTAGCATGTTGATGATCAGGGTGACGTGGAGACGCCACCCCGCTCCGTTCCATAGAGATTAGAAGAGGAACTTCAGTCCCAGTTGCATGTACCGCGACGACCCGGCACTTGTGATCCTGCCATAGGTTGCGCTGGTCAGCGATGTGCTTGGGTTGTTGTAGTTCACGCGGTTGGTGGTGTTGAAGGTCTCAAAGCGGAACTGAAAGTACTTCGACTCCGTGGCGTGGAAGTTCTTTGTAAGCCCCGTATTGATGGCAAAGTTGCCGGGGCCTTCGATGATTCCGATGCCGGAATTGCCGAAGACGTAGGCGGGCGGCGCTGCAAATGCGGCAGTGTTAAACCAGAGGGCAGGACTTGGATTGCTCACTCCGGGATTCCCGACGATATTGGCTCTTGGCGTCCAGGAATTACCCAGACTCGGGGTACCTGCGGAGATACTGAGAGGCGCACCAGATTGCCCCTGTTGGGTTACATTGAGTTGCCATCCACCGGCGATGAGGTCAACGACACGGTTGATTTGTGTGCCGAACTTCTTGCCGCGTCCAAAGGGTGCTTCCCAAACGACGGTTGCATACTCGATGTGACGGCGATCGAAGGAAGTGCGTCCTCGGTTATACCAATCGGGGGAGTAAGGCGTGAGCGCGCAGGTTTCGCAGTCTGGTGTATTCGACATCATGCTACGCGAGAAGGAGTAAGAGACGGTGAAGGCGAGACCGGTGGAGTAGCGGCGCTCCACTTTGGTCTGCAGTGCGTTATACCAGTTCCGTCCGAAGTTCTCATTGATCTGGATGCTGGCGAAGGCAGGGAAGGGGCGGTCCGCCTGTAGATTCGTATGGAGGCCTGTCGTGGCTTCGTTGTAATTCCGAACGCCAACTTCATTGCCAACCAGTGTGCCGACGTAGGCGACGGTGAGGGCGGTGCGTCCTGGCAGCGCGGTTTGTACCGTGAAGTTCCACTCATGAGTGCGAGCGGGGCGGAGGTTGTAGGCGGGAGCATAGATGGTGCCAGGCCCGAAGGTCGTGGGCGAGGCAGGCCACATGGTCTCCCATCGCTGCAAGGTGGTTGGACTAAAACTCAACGACTCGAGGCTCCAATGCGGAATATTCACGGTCGAGGCGCCGCGATTGCCCGTGTAGCTGTTGTAGAAGATGCCGTAGCCGCCACGAATGATGATGTTCTCATTTTTGAACGGGCGATAGACTGCGCCGAGACGGGGAGCCCAGTTCCCATTGGGTTCGTAGAGTCCATCGGGAATGCCTGCCTCGCGTGCCGTGATGAAGAGGCCTTTGGTGGCTGCTGCCAGATAAGGAGTGACGGCGAAGGCAGTGAGATTGGGCTTGCCATTCGAGTCGACGGCGGTAACCATGATGTTTCGCTTGGGGTCCCAGGTACTCGAGACATCGTTGACGTTGTGGCGGGCCAGCCAGCGCTCATAGCGGATGCCAAGTTCTAAGGTCAGATTCGACCTGACGCGCCAGGTGTCCTGAATGTAGCCGGCAGCGTAAGGGCTCTTATCCGTTCCGAACTTGGTGAGCGGATCGTTGCGATTACTGGAAGAGGCGTAGCCAAGTAGATAATCGGCGAATCCATCATTGGTATAGAGATTGTTAAATGCGAAGGAGCCGCGGGCTGCGGCTGAACCGTGTTCTCCAAAGGTGTGCCAATCGCCGTACTCAAAGCCGGCGGCCAGCGTATTGCGGCCACGGATCGCGCTGACTGCTACTTTGCCATTGCGAACGTCGCCTTTGAGATAGCCAGGAACGCCCCAACCGCCAGGGAAGCTGACGCCGGTATAGCCATTCGCAAAGCTGATATCCGGTGGGCCGATCCAAGCTTCACGGCCTGCTGTCGGGATGCCTTGGATGCCAGCAAGCAGAACATCGTTCTGCTTGCCAAGAGACGGATTGGTATAGCTGCTATTGGTTCGCATCACCCCGGCCGAGGCGGTGAACAAGATGTTGGGCGAGACAGTCCAACTGTAGTTGGCGCCGATGTTGTCCTGCTTCACTTGCGAGAAGCCAGTGATCGACGGATTGGGTACGTAACCGAGTTGATCCTGGGGTTGCCGTACCGTGACCCAGCGGCCGTAAACCCGCTGGCCGGATGTGATCATGTGGTCGATGCGGAGCGTGCCTTCGTGGGTGTCGTTCTTCGCCGAGGCGTTCTGCTTGAAGAAGCCGTCTGAGGAATTGGGTTCGAGGATCAACGGCAGGAAGTATTTCGATGCGGAAGAGATACGATCTGCCGGAATTCGATTGCCAGGGAAGGGCTGCTTTGTCAGAGGATCGATGATGGTTTTGCTGAGCGCACTAAAGTCGCCGGTTTTCATCGCAGGGGTGACGCCAAGACTGTTGTAGATGCGTGCGTTGCGAATGATCGTACCTTCGTAAGCGCCGAAGAAGAAGGTTTTGTTTTTGAGGATCGGGCCACCTACCGCGGCGCCAAACTGGTTGCGGCGCACCCGGGCGATGGTGGGTGAGAAGGTATTGCGGGCGTTGAAGGCGTCGTTCTGCACAAACTCCCATGCCGCGCCATGTAGATTGTTGGTGCCCGATTTGGTGACCACCAAAACCTGCATCGGATTGCGCCCGCTCTCTGCGGTGAAGTTCATGGTCTGGACGTTGAACTCGGCAATCGTATCGACGTTCGGGATTGCTGTGCCGCCCTCATCCATGGGGGCATTGGAGTTCAGCCCATCCAACTGGAAGCCGGCCTTGTTGTTGCGCAAGCCCTGTCCTTGAATGTAGGTGGCGCGCTCGCCCCCATCCTGTGTGCTTTCCCAGCGCATGCCGGGCACCAGCGCAACAAGAGCGAGAGGGTTGCGTGTGGCTAGCGGCAACTCGCGAATCTGCCGCATCTGCACAACCGTTTCGACAGATGTCTTTTCCGTCTGGAGCACTTCGGCTGTGGCCTCGACGGCAACGGTTTCGGCGACGTCTCCAACCGTGAGAACAGGGCTGAGACGGCTGCGGTCCCCGACCGTGAGCTCTGTACGGGAGAGCTCCCATCGTTTAAAGCCCTTAGAGCGAACGCCGATGAAGTATGGCCCGATGGGCAGGGCAGGGATGGCAAAGTTTCCAGTCTCATCGGCGGCGACAGTCTTGGTCAGGCCGGTGTTGAGTTGCTTAATCGTAATTTCGGCGCGAGGTACTGCGGCGCCGGATGAATCGAGGACAGTTCCGAAAAACGAGCCGTCCGTACCGGTCTGTGCCAGGAGCGGCAGCGACAGCAGAACAGCCAAGAGTAGAAGTAGGTAATTGCCGCGTGCGGGCGGGCCTGGATTCATGCGAACTCCACCAAGTACTAGCCTCATAGGCCTCCTTTTGAACGGCAATCTCAATCCTGCTGTGCCGTTCAATCTGGTCTATTTTCACGTGGAGGAAAACGAATGCAGCGTGTTCGTAGCGATACTGTTCATCCCGTTGAACGTGTGTCGATGGAGCCTGCAAGCTGCACCATGACGCAGCACATCGCGCCGCTCGGAAGCAGCGTCGATGCGAGTTTGCGGGGATCGCGTGCGCTTAGGTGAAGAGCTCCGACAACGGTTTGCCGGTCTCATCGTCGAGAGCGTTTGCGATCTTGATGGGCCGGCCAACGGGAGTGTCGTACTCCTTGGTCCAATCAATGCCGAAGGCCTTATAGACGGTTGCGAAGATGTCTCCCATGCTGGTGAGACGGCTGGTGACATTGCCTCCTGTGGCATCGCTCGAACCGATCACCTGGCCGCCGGTAAGTCCTCCACCACCGATCGCCAGAGACCAGCAGGTGGGCCAATGATCGCGCCCGCGATCGGAGTTGACGAACGGGGTTCTGCCGAACTCACCCATTGCGAGCACGACGGTGGAATCAAGGAGACCTCGCTCCTCAAGATCATCGAGCAGGACGGCTAAGGTGCGATCAAACTTCGGACAAAGACGATCCCGATGGCCGGTGTCGTTATCCCCGTGAGTGTCCCAGGCGAGCGTGTGATAACCCGCTGCGGTGACAAAGCGTGCGCCTGCTTCCACAAGACGGCGTGCATACAGAGCGCTTTGGCCTACGGCGTCGCGGCCGTACCGATCTCGCAGGGAATCTGGTTCCTTGGTCAAGTCGAAAGCATCGCGTACAGCGGGGTTCAACAACATCTTCCAAGCTTGTGCTGTGAACCCGTCCATGTTGGAGTGCTCGACGCTTTGCGTCAACTTGCGGTATCGCTGATCGACGATATCGAGAAAGGACTGCCGGCCTGCTACAGCCTGCTCAGAGAGGCCCTTGGGCAAGCTCAGGTCGGTGACTTGAAAGTCTTTGCGGCTCGGGTCGGGCAATGCCATCGGGTCATAGTCCGGACCAAGGAAGCCCGATCCGAAGTACTGCTCATACTGCCGGCTTTGTGCCCACTGCGGAACCAGAATGTGCGGCGGGATGCCGTTGCGGGACCCAACCTCACGGGCGATGACGGAGCCGATCGAAGGGAACTGCATCACTGGATTCGACTCGTGCCCGGTGATCGCATAGTGGCAACCCTGGGGATGGTCTGTGCCGCGCGTGTGCATGGAGCGGACGAGCGAGAGCTTATTCATGCGCTTGGCAATCTGAGGCAATAACTCTGATACCTGGATGCCGGCAACGTTGGTGGAGATTGGCTTGAACGCAGAGTTTGGTTTGGGATCGAAGGTATCCACCTGGCTCGGTCCTCCTTCGAGCCAGAACAGGATGCAGGACTTCGCCTTGCCAGTGCCAGGGCTCGCTGCTGCAGCGCGCAAATATTGGGGGAGCGAGATTCCGAGTGCCCCCAAAGAACCGGCGGAAACAAAATTTCTGCGGGTGGTCATGTTGTAACTCCTAATGGTTTTCTGCGAATTCGCGTGAGCAAATGAGTGCCCAGACAAAGTCGCGTAGTGCTTCCGCGCGATTGCTGCTGGTGCTGACGAGTTTGAGGAGGGCGCTCCGCTCCTGGGCCTCGGGGAGACGAGAGAGAGCAGCAAGATAGAACTCGTCAATGATCTCTGCATCGGACTTGCCCGCGTCGATGCGTTGTTGCAAGCGTCCGGCCGGAGAGGCAAGCTTCTCGTTGTAGACATTGCCTGCTACCATGTGCAGCGCTTGTCCTAGATTCGCCTTGCCGCTGCGTTCTGGGATGGTCAAGCGGTTGGGCCTGCCGTACAGCTCCAGGAAGCGGGAATAGAAAGTCTCAGGCTGGCGTAGCGTGATCGCGCGTGTGTGGAGAGGGGCGTAGCGCGGCGGGCTCTGGCCGTCCGGAATTCCGATTGTGAAGCGTTCCGCAACGCCTGTAACGTCGCTGATTGCATCGAGTAGCACTTCAGCATCGAGGGCACGCGGGGGAAAGTGGGAATAGTTCGTGTGGTCTGATGCGTTATCCGGGCGTGTCTGGCTCGAGAGTTGATAGGTGCGCGACAGGACGATGGTGCGGATGAGTGCGCGCAGATCATGCCGATGATTCCGGAAGGAATCGGCGAGTTCGTTCAACAGCGCAGGATGAGTGGGCGGATTGGTGGATCGGAAGTCGTCGACAGGATCGACGATGCCGCGACCAAAGAAGTAGGACCACATGCGATTCACAATGGCTTCTGCGAAGAAGGGATTCTTTACCATCCAATCGGCCATGATGGTGCGAGGGTTGATGTGATCCTGGGGTTCGATCACCCGGCCATCGAGGAGCGCAGGTTTCAGTTCCGCCTTGGTCCGCGGATGAAAGACTTTGATGTTGGCGTCAACATCGGCGTTGCCCATGGATTTGTGCACGGGATGGTCAAAGACAACATAGTCGTCCGCAACGCCGTTATCGCCAAGCTTGAACATGCGTCCATAAAAGGCGGCCATGCCCCAGAACTGATCCTGGCTCCAGGTTTCGTAAGGGTGGTTGTGACATTGTGCGCAGTCGAGACGGCGCCCGAAGAAGACGCGAACCTCTTCGGCCATGGTCTCGTTGATCGGCGCAATGACATCGTAAGGCAGAAAGTGGCGGCTGGCGGCTGTATAGCCTTGCCCCACCAGGCGTTCGCGGGCGATCTGGTCATAGGGCTTGTTTGTAGCGATGCTTGTGCGGATCCACTCCGCATACATGTTGCTCCACTTCGGGAGCGCGTTGGCATTGACTGAGACACGGAAGACATCGTCAAAGCGGAAGGTCCAATAGTCAACAAACTCAGGACTGCCAATCAAGGTATCGATCAGCTTCTCTCGTTTCTTCGGATCCTTGTTTGTTAGAAACTCACGAACGCGTGCCGGCGGGGGCAGTGTGCCCGTAAGGTCGAGACAAAGCCGCCGAATGAACTCCGAATCACTGGAAAGCTCGCTCGGCACAATGCGAAAGCGGCGTAGCTTCTCGAAGATCTGCTCGTCGATAAAGTTGGTGCGTGGAGTGTCCGGGTACTTGCTCGCGATCGCACCCATCACGCCGACGGTGGCGCTGGCGGCTTGTCCCGCGGCACGGACCACGATGGCCGTTTCGCCGAGCTCCTTTGCCTTGACGATGCCCGCCTCATCGACGGTTGCAACCTCCTTGTTGTTCGATGCGTAGAGGGCCTGATGCGTGAAATCCTTCTGTGTCCCGTCTGCGAAATGAGCGGTAACGATCAGGCGTTGCTGCGTTTTGCTTTCAAGTGCAATGGTTGCCGGGTAGACCTCAAGGCGGGAGACACGGTTCTCTGCTTTTACCTCCGGGCCATAGGGCGCGCCCTTACGAACCCAATCCAAAATACTGCGGTACTCAGGCGAATCTAGCGCAAAGCGACGCCCGCCTCCGTGGGGAATGGAGTTGGTGGCCTTGAGCAGAATGAGGCTCTTCTCTGGTTCTTTGGTATTGACTCGTGGCGTTCGTTCCCCTTTCGCCTCGGCGCTGAGCACCTGGTAGACGCCTCCTTTGACGATCCATTCATAGTCATCCTTCGGATAGAGAACGCCAGAGGATAGCTTCAAGCCGCCACGGCCTTTCACGCCTCCATGACAGCCAGCGCCATTGCAGCCTTTGCGTGTGAGTACATTGCCAATATCCCGTGCGAACTGAAACTCATTGCTGGCAGTAGAGTTTTGCACAATGACTTGCGTCTCGACGGATTTGCCACCGTAGCTGGCAGTCAGCTTCAGATTCCCATCAGCGCGTGCGCGGAGCAGTGCCGTCGCTGATACTTCGACAAGTGCAGGGTTGGAGAGGCGCCAACTTACATTTGCTGTGACGTCGTGTTCGATCCCATCGGGATAAACGGCGGTGACCGCGAGTTGTTGGGAATCGTCGGCGCCGCGAAGCGTTGTCGTGCTTGGGGCGATGCGCAAGGAAAGTGGGGCCTGGGCGAAGGCGGCCACGACAAAGAGAGAAAGGGCGTACTTCATTTTTTGTTCACCACGACGAGGAGAATGTCGGCTGAGGCGATGGGCTCTCCCATGCGGCCATCACGAATGGGCCGGGCGACGGCTCGCACTCGAGTCGGCTCTTGTGAAAGCGGCGCATCCGGAGCAGCCATCACAATCAGTGAGGCTGCTTGTACCCGGGGTTGATAGCGTTCGACCTTGCCCGCGTTCGGTAAGACGGGACGGTCCGCGGGATTCTCGATTCCAAGGACAGAAGTCACACCTGTTGGAAGATTCTCCAGTTGGATGGCGACAAGTCCATTGAATCCCTCTTCGCGCTCAATTCGCACCGAGACTGGACGGGTGCCACCACGTTCGACGCTGAGCGTTTCCTGCTGGACGAGGAACTTCCCGAGGTGGGGAATCTGCGGACGCACCATCACGCGATAGCGGAAGTCCGGTGCTGCATGGTCGGTCGTAATCTCGTGGATCTCAAGCGTATAAATCCCTGGAGCGAACAGCGAGAAAGTCGTCTTGGCCATGACCGACTTCATCATCTTGAGATTGTTGTTATTGAGCCGCGTGTAGAGGTTGCCGACCATCTCTTGTCCGCCTGGTTCGAGCAGTCGCACCACCGGCGTGAACACCGGTGTGGTCGCCTCGGGGGTTTCGATTTCAATAACGGTTTCCTGGGCCTTCTCGATCTGGAGCCGGATGACATGTGTCTGCCCAGCTTTTGCAATGACCCCTTCCACAATGCCGGGAAGCTTCATCACCGGGATTTCCTGGGAACCTTCCGGGACGGCGCGGTAAATCTCAGCAGCTTCGACGGGTAGGGCATTGCCTCGGCTGGAGATCTGTTTCATCCAGTCCTCTCCCATATTGCGTGTCAGTTCGCGTTCCTCCCACGCTGCGGAGAGGGTCGGACGGAGGGAAGGTTTGTGCTGGAGTTTGCCTTCTGTTACGCGCAACTCATAGACAGCGTCCGGCCCGCCCTGTCCGGCAAATGCCTCGACACGGATGCAATAGCGGCCGGCCCGTGGGAATGTATAGTCGAGCTCGGCGTTGAGCGAGAGACCGGGGAAGTTGAGCGGTTCATCATTGAAGGCCAGGCGGTTGATGCGCTTGGGATCGAACCAGCTTCCGGACGGCTCATAGATCGCGACAGAGGGGTCCAGTGTCTTGCTTCCGGAGATGGCCTGGAGAGTCACCTCTTGGCCTGCACGGGCCTCGATCCAGTACTCATCCACCTCGCCAGAGGTCGCAATGCGTCCGGTGACGATGGAGGGAATCGCGAGCGGAGTGCTCGGCTCGGTTGCGACGGGCTGGTCGACCACACGAATTGGAATCTCGTTGGAGAGACCCTGATTGGTGACCACGCGGAGTGTGTGGGGACCAAGCTTCGTATCTGTCGCTATGGTCAGTCCAACGTGGAGTAACTGCGGCTGTGGTCCCTTGGCTCCAGCGGGTATGGGCTCCGGTACAGGTTCCACTTTCTCCACCCGTGCCTGGAAACCGTTCTCTCGAAAGTAGACGGACTGCACCTGATCGAGATGTGCGCCGCGGATGACTGCGGATACGGATTGTCCACGCTGCACGGTAAGGGGGAAGATACTCGTCAGGCGTGGTTCCCGCGACGGCTGGGCAAGCAGAAGGATCGCGGCGAAAGGGAACAGGCAGAGCGGCTTCATCGGATTAAGACAGGATCCCTTCAATCGGCTTGCCGTAATCGATTTCTAAACGTTTGCGGCCCGGCACTTCAAGGCGGCGGGGATCAATTCCCATCAGCTTGAGCACTGTGGCATGGACATCCGTCACATAGTGGCGATCTGTGACCGCATGGAAGCCGATCTCGTCGGTGGCCCCATGGACGACTCCGCGCTTGATGCCGGCGCCTGCCATAAAGATCGAGAAACCGTAAGGATGGTGATCGCGGCCATCGCCTGCTTCGGCCCCGGGAGTGCGGCCGAACTCGGTTGCCCAGACGACGATCGTGTCGTCGAGCATCCCGCGTTGCTTCAGATCTTTCAGCAGACCGGCGATGGGCTTGTCGACCTTCGCGCTCAGTTCACCATGATTCTTCTTGAGCGCCTTGTGCGCATCCCAGGCATTCCCAGCGCCACCGTGATAGATCTGCACAAAACGAACACCGCGTTCCGAAAGGCGGCGCGCCGCTAAGCAGACTTCGCCAAAGCCCTTCGTATTCTCCTGATCCAGGCCATAGAGACGCTTGGTCTCTTCGTTCTCCTCTTTGAACTGAATCGCCTCGGGAACTGCCATCTGCATGCGGTAAGCCAGCTCATAAGACTTGATGCGGGCCTTGAGGGCTGCGTCGGCTGGGTACTCGACGGCGGCGATGGAGTTGAGCTTGTTGATGAACTCGAACTCGCGCTGTTGCTCCTTGCGGTAGACGTCTGCGCCGGGGGAGACGAACGGCAAGGGATGATCGGGATTCACTTCGAGATGTACGCCGCTATGTTCCGGGCCCAGATAGCCGGAGCCATGCGTGCCGTTGCCGCCGCAGCAGTCGCTCGGTGGTTCCCCCAGCACGACGAAGGAGGGCAGGTTCTCATTCAACGAGCCCAGGCCATAGTGCGCCCAGGAGCCGATGGTGGGAAGGAATCCATCAAGGATGTGCCGCCCCGTATGGAACTGCAGAATCGCGCCATGGTCATTGTCGGTGGTCCAGGCAGAACGGACAATTGCGATATCGTCGACGGCGCTCCCGATATGCGGAAACCAGTCGGACACCTCCGCACCGCTTTGCCCATACTTCTTGAAGCCGGTTTGCATGGGATACAGCGAAAGCTGTAGCTTTCGCGTGTCGAGCATAATGGATTTCGCGTTGTCTTTCACTGCCGGGTTCGCCAGTGAATCCTTATACGGGGTGTCTCCGATGGATTTGCCTGCGTACTTGTTCAACTCGGGCTTGGGATCGAAGGATTCCACGTGGCTGACACCGCCCAGCATAAAGAGCCAGATCACGCGCTTTGCCTTAGGGGGGAAGTGAGGCTTCCCATCTGGCGTTTCTGCCTTGAGGTTCTGGCCCAGCATCGAGCCCAACACCATACCGGTGAGGCCCATGCCACAGTCTGAGAGGAAGATGCGCCGTGGGCGACCGTTCGAGCAAAGTGGAGTTTTCATAGAGGCCTCCTGATGGCTTTCGTTAGCGGATGGTGACGAAATCGTTGTGGTTAATCAACACGTGGAGCAAGCTCTCACGGGCCCTTTGTTCTGGCGATTGCGCGGGTTTGAGCAGTGCTGTAGATGGGGCAGAAAAACTCGTAAGCGTGGCGGGCTCCTGGTAGAGCGCTGCTTGCTGTTTGAGGAAGCGGATAGACTCTGCGATCTCTAGGGGTGTTGCAGTGCGGCCAAGCACTTTTTCAAACGCTGAGGCGACGAAGGCGGCAGCTTGCGTATGCTTGCTGAGCGAATCGGCAACGCTTCTGGCAATGGTGTACCCCAGACCGCTGTTAGCCAACGCCAGCGCCTGCTGCGGCATAACACTCTCCGTGCGCTCAAAGCATTCGATGGGATTCGCCAGATCGAAGACGCTCAACATCTCCACCTGAAGATCTGGCGCATGACGGAAGTAGAGACTGCGACGGAAGACTTGCTCGGCCTTGGTTTCATCCAGTTCCGGACCGCCCATCGTGCGATCAAGCTTGCCGGCAATCTGAATCAGGCTGTCGCGCACGGCCTCGGCCTCCATCCTGCGCGGATTCATGCGCCAGAGATAGATGTTGTCCGGGTCAATGGCCAAGTTCGCGTTGTTCGCTACTACCGCGGAGGTCATCTGGTAAGCATTGCTGGTGACCATCAAACGGTGCATGCGCTTCATGTCCCAACCGGAATCCATAAACTCGATGGCCAGATAGTCGAGTAACTCCGGGTGGGAGGGCGCCTTGCCGCTCTTGCCGAAATTGAAGACCGTGGGAACGAGTGCCTTGCCAAAGTGGCGCAGCCACATATGATTGACAGCGACACGCGCGGTGAGCGGATTGTCTTTGGAGGCAATCCACTTGGCGAGAGCGAGACGCCGTCCGGAACTGATATCGGGATAGATCTTGCCGACGGGTGTGTAGGTCTCAGTCGCTTCTCCCAGCGCTTTTACGGCAGCCTCCAGCCGGCTCCTACCTGCGGCGAGCTTCTTCTCTTCACCCTTGGCGCCTTCCATTTCCAGATTGGCGTGATAAAGCTCTTCCTGAGCCTTTAGAATCGTTGCGTGGCGCTCAAGCTTACGGGCCTCGACGCGTAGTGCTTCAATCGCATCGGCGTTGGCGTTCTTTCCGTACTTTGCCTGATCAGCCGCGATTCGAGCCCGTAGGGCGGGGACTTCGGCTTCGAGAGACTCGAGACGTTTCTTCGCTCCGAGATTGGTGGCATCCTTGGCGAGTGTTGCTCTTGCCTTTTCGACACGCTGCTCCGCATCCCGAACCAGATCAGTGTAGACGAAGTCGCGGCCATCGGGATGACGCGAGTCGAAGGGAATTGTGATGGGTTTGATGTCGAGCTTTGCCTGGAAGATCGCAGGAATGCCGGGTGTCAGGGGCTTGTCTTTTTCAGGAGCGGCTTCGTTGCCGCGAATGAAGCGGTAAGTGGGCGTGGTCACGTCGCCATCGAAGATGCGGGCCACCCCCGCCTTATCGATGTCCACTTCCCCCGCAATTCTGTCTGTTCGCACCTCGATGGGCTCAAAAAAAGCGCGGAAGCGATAGTGCTCCACATGGCTGATGGGATCGTACTTGTGCGTATGGCAGCGTGCGCATTTCATGGTGAGCGCCATGAAAGAAGTTGAGGTGTACTCGGCAGCCTCTTGTACCCAGGTGTTGCGATTGAATCGATACCAACTCCGTGCCAGATAGCCGGTGGCGCGGAGGACATTGGGATCGTTGGGGGCAATCTCATCCCCGGCTAGCATCTCTTCAATCATTTGTCCGTAAGACTTGTTTTGATTGAGCGATTCAACGGTCCAGTCGCGCCAACGCCACAGATGCCGCTGGCTGTAGCGCACCTGGTTCTCCTTTCGCCAGCCGTACCAATCGCTATAGCGCCAGATGTCGAGCCAATGGCGGCCCCAGCGTTCGCCGTACTGCGGGCTTGCCAGCAACTGGTCGACCACCCTTTCGTAGGCCTGGGGAGCTTTGTCTTCGAGAAATGCTTTGACTTCCGCCTCGCTGGGGGGCAATCCCACGAGGTCTAGATAGACCCTTCGGATGAGAGTGCGGCGATCGGCTTGAGGTGATGGCGTCAACTTGCGATCGGCTCTCGCTGCCTGGAGGAAGGCGTCGATTGGATTGGCTGCGCCTGGGGGTGGCACTTGCTTAGCCGGCAACCGGAAGGCCCAATGGTCGGCCTGAGGCATGGATTCCGTTGTGGCTCCGTCCATCGTTGCGCCTTCGCGAATCCACCTGGCAATCTGAGCGATCGCCTCATCGGGTAACTTCGCCGCCTGGAACGGCATCGCCGGTTGTTCCGTGTGCGAGATGAGTTTGAGCAGGGTGGATCGGTCTGGGTCGCCCGGGACAACAACCGGCCCATTGTCGCTGCCTTTCATGAGTGCCGCGTGCGATGACAAGTCGAAGCCGCCCTGCTGGAGCTTTGCGTTATGGCAACCGAGGCAATTTTTCGCGAGCAGCGGACGAACCGTCTGGGTGTAAAAGCCGTTCGACGGGTTGGTGGGCTGAGCAACCGCGAGGTGGATGGTGAGTCCGGTGAGAAGCCAGATGCGGTAAATCATAGATGGCAAATCCACCCCCATGCTAGGGCAGCTCCTCGCGCGAGGGAATCTCTGCGTCCACAACTCGGGAACAAATTCGCAAAAAGACGGTGTTTGGGACACCTAAGCGATGCGGTAGCGCTCGATAACATCTTCGTCCACCTCCACTCCTAACCCAGGTCCTTCAGGCACACGAACAAAACCGTCCTCAATCCGCAGACTATTTTTGACCAACTCACGGCTCAGCGGACCCTGTGAGGTATTGAATTCGATAAACACGGCACGCCGGAGAAAGGCGTTGAAATGTAAGGACGCAGCCGTCAGTAGGTCACTCGACCAGGAGTGTGGGATCACTAGAATATTGGACAGCTCGGCCATCTGGGCGATCTTGCGGCCAACGGTGAAACCACCGCAGCGCGTGAGATCTGGTTGGACAATGTCCACACCGCCCCGATGGATCAGTTGCTGGAAACCCCACTCGGTGGCTTCCTGCTCTCCGCAGGCGATCAGCGTGTCGACGGAGTCTGCCACTTTGCGGTAGCCGTCATAGTCTTCGGGATGGAGGAGTTCTTCAATGAAGAAAGGACGATACGGTTCCAGGCTGCGGACCACCTGGATGGCCTCTTTCGCCGTACGTTCGACAAACCAGCCGGTGTCGACCAGCAGATCATTTTTGTCACCAAGCGCAGCGCGCGCGGCTTCCACGAGCCGGACATCGAGTTCCCGATCCTTGCCAAACACACCCCAGCCAAACTTGATCGCGGTAAAGCCTTCATCTTTGTACTTGTGAACGGCCTCGCGCATTGCTTCGGGTGTGGAGCGGAAGAGCGTACTGGCGTAAGCGCGCACACGATCACGCCATTTGGCGCCGAGCAGAATGTGAATCGGCTGGCCATAGAACTTACCGGCGATGTCCCAGAGTGCGATGTCGATGGCCGATATGGCCTGGATTGCGACACCGCGGCGGCCATAGTAAATGCTGCCCCGGTACATGCGATACCAGAGCCGTTCAACTTCGAGAGGGTTCTCGCCAATCAGCAGCGAGGCAAGGCCATCGAAGCACTCCATTCCTGGCTCAGAACTCCATTTGGGGGCTTCAATGGCGGCCTTGGCGACGGAGGCGCAGGTCTCGACATCCGAGTAGCCGCAAATACCGGCATCGGTCGAAACCTTCACCAGTCCCATATAAGTGGGGCCAGAAGCCTCTTCCGCGCCTTCGGGATTGTTGTAGAGGCCGCTGCTTTTAAGAACGAACAACTCGACTTTAGTGATCTTCATAGCTGCCGGTGTCACTAGGGTATTGCACGGCATCGTTCGGCGGAACGGCGGTGCGAAAGGGTGTTCAATACACTGGAAAGCATTTGTGCCGCTGCTTGTATTGGCAGGTTTTCCCTTCGAAAATTGCAATCAGGAGTGGAATGAAACAGGCAGAGTTCGGGACCCCCACCGCGGGCGCTGTGAAGCGGGCGCTGGCCATTCTCGAGTGTCTCGATGGTTCCCGCCGCGGCTTAAACATTTCTGAGTTGAGCCGTAAGCTCAAGATCCCGAAAAGCTCCACCCATGTGATTGTCCTGACACTCGAACGTCTTGGCTATCTGGAGCGGGAAGAGCGAGGATTGCACTACTCGCTGGGTTTGAAAGCGCATATCCTGGGCCAGGGTGTGATGAAGACGCTGCGCCTTGCCGACATCGCTCAACCTCGCATGAGACAGTTGGCGGACAGTTTGCGAGTGACGGCGCACTTGGCAGTTCCGGACAGGGATCAGGGCGTGTTCATCCAGAAGGTGGATGCGCCGGGTTTGATCAAATTTGACACTTATGTCGGCCGCCATATGGATCTGCATTGCACCGCAGTCGGAAAAGTCATCCTCGCTTTTGGCCCGGCGGAAATCCGCGAACATATCCTGGCGAAGTCTGTCTACATGCGCTACACCGAACACACGCTGACTACGCCTCGCCAACTGCTACGCGATCTGAAGCGTGTACAGAGGCTGCGTTATGCCAGCGACGACGAGGAAGAAGAGTTGGAAGTCCGCTGTGTGGCGGTTCCCGTGTACTCTACGGCAGGGCAGTTTCTTGCTGCGTTGAGTGTCACAGGGACCATCCGGCAGATTGCCGGCGATGCGGTGGAGCGGATTGCGGCGCTGCTGAAAAGTGCGGCAGCGGAAATTGGAGCGGCGGCCAGTGTCCAGAATCATGGATGAGCAAAGAGGAACTACATGTTGATTGGTTATGTGAGCGACGAGCATTTTTCAGCGATTGCAGATGCACAGGTGGAGTTTACAGTGGGAGGCTTGCTGGCGGCTGTGGTGCGGTCCACTCCTTCAGGTGCCCTCTATGCCGACATTCCACCCGGCCCCTATCGTGTGACGCTTGCCCGCGACGGCTTCGGCTCAAAACGGGTGGAGATGACTGTAGATCCCGAAAGCCCCTATCAGTTCCGAATGCTCTCACATTCCCTCTGCGGCTATGCCTGGCCCAAGTGGCTGCGGTCTGGGGAGCGCTGCGAGTTCCGCGTGCATTCCATAGAAGCATTTCGCTTGAGTTTGTGGCGCTACGGGCGGGAGAAGGAGTTGATTCGACTGCTCGGATGGCAGGACGAACATGGGCCGCAGGCAATGCGGCAAATCCTGCCTGATGGGGACTTCACCCAGACTGGTACTCATTGGAATCGCATCGGCTTTACCAATCCGCATAGCAATGGCTTGATCCAGGCTCCGGAACGTTCTGGTTTGTACTACCTCCACGCCGAGACGGCCACGGGCGCATTCTTCGCATTTCCGTGGGTGGTTGCCCCCGCGAGGCCTTCGGCTCGTATCGCCGTTCTCGCCGCCACGAATAGTTGGAATGCCTACAACAACTGGGGTGGCCGCAGTAACTATGTCAATGCCGCAGGCCTTCCGCCGGAGCCAACGGTATATGCGCGGCAGGACCTGAATCGCTATCAGAAAGGGCCCTTCACGGAATGGCTGCCCAACGATGATGCCTTCCTCCCGCTGAGCTTTGAACGGCCAGAACTCTTCAATAGTCCTTTTCCCGACGAGGGCGCAGCAGACCCGATCAAAGGCCGCTTGCAATCGAGCATGGCTCCCGGGGAATGGCGTCTGCTCGCTTGGTTAGAGCGCGAGGGCTTCGCCTATGACTACTATTCCGAGCAGCACTTGGATAACGGCCTTCTCGAACTGGATGCATACGAGGTGTTGATCTTCGGTGTCCATCCAGAGTACTGGACAAGACGGATGTATCTGCGATTGAAAGAGTGGGTGCAGGAACGGGGTGGCCGCTTGCTGTACCTGGGGGGCAATGGAGTGAACGCCGAGGTCCAGTTCGTCGGCGATTCTGCAATGTGCATCCATAGTCATTTGAAGAGCGAAGGTGGCACATTCAGCATGCGGGACGAGGCGGGCGAGATCCTGGAGAGCCGCTTCCACCGGAATGTTGAGTCCGAAGCAAACCTACTGGGCGTGGTCTCCACAGACAGCGGCGTGATGACGGCCGCGCCTTACAGGGCCATCCAGCCCGATCACTGGGTCTTTGCAGGGACAGGGCTCGAAGCAGGAGATCTCTTTGGAGAAGCGAGCCAGCACGAACGCTGCCCCGGTGGGGCTTCCGGCTATGAGACTGACAAGAGGAGCCGCTACTCTCCGCAGGAGACTGTCCTGCTGGCGAAGGGTGAGAATCCCGACGAAGGCGGCGCAGAAATGGTGATTTACGAACTGGCGTCGGGAGGCGCCTGCTTCTCCGCCAGCTCCATCACCTGGGTCAGTTCCTTGATGGTGGATGAGAATGTATCGAGAATCACTGCCAATGTGATCCGGAGGTTCTTGCGCTAGATCGCTTTGTCCTGTCCGTCGAAGTAAGTTGTGATGCAGAGAGATCCGGAGTCCATAATGAAGACAGAGTATTTTGGGAAGTAGTTTCTACTATGAGCGTCCACAGCAAACGCGTTTACGAGAAGCCCGGCGCCGAGGATGGCATGCGCATCCTCGTAGACCGGCTCTGGCCCAGAGGTCTCAGCAAAGAGAAAGCGCATGTCGATCTTTGGCTGAAAGAGCTTGCGCCCAGTACCGAACTGCGGAAGTGGTTCGCACATGATCCGGAGAAGTGGGTTGAGTTCCAAAAGCGTTACCGGCTCGAACTCAAGGACCACTCCGAGGCGCTCGAGCAGTTGAAGCGGGAAGTCGATCAAGGTCCCGTGACACTTCTTTATGCCGCAAAGGACGAGTCGCATAATGAAGCCTTGGTCCTTGAAAAACTGATGGGCTGACAGCGATCGGGTATCCTGATCCTTTGCATGAAGTCTGTTGTAGAGGAGACTCCTCTTCATCTCTATGATCCCCGAAACGGAGATCTTGCCCTCAAGCTGGAGCATTTCCAAGTCGCACCGGGAGATTGGGAGCTTCCTCGTTCCAACTGCTTTACGATCTACTGGATACAATTGGGCCGCGGAGACTTCCACGCGGATTTTGGCTGCTATTCCTTCGAACCGAACTCCTTACTCTTCCGTGTCCCTTATCAATTTGCAAGGCTTCATGCGGCGGAGCATTTGCGAGGCATCCTGCTCCAGTTCCACGCAAACTTCTTTTGCATTGAAACACACCATGAGGAGGTCGGTTGCAACGGCATTCTCTTCAATGATGTCTATGGTCTTCCTTTCATTACCCTCGGCCCGCTGAGTGTTGTTGAATTTGCTCGCCTCTTTGACCTGATGAGTGGAGAGTTGCGGGACGCGGCCCTCGCACATTCAGAAGTACTCGTGTCCTATTTGAAGATCCTGCTGATCCAGTCCACTCGCCTGAAGCTGGGGCAACAGCAGTTGTCTCAACTACCGGGTTCCAGAGTCCCCGGGATGCTGCGGCAGTTGCAGGAACTGGTTGAGACCCACTTCCGCCAGCAGCGGAGTCCCTCGAAGTATGCGGAGTTCCTGGCGATCTCGCCCAAAGCTCTGGCGCGCCTGGTCAAGACCCACCTGCACAAAACGCTCACGGAATTGATCCGCGAGCGCATTCTCAAACAGGCGAAGTGGGAACTGTTGCACACGAGAAAGCCGGTGAAGGAGATTGCGCTGGAGCTCGGCTTTGAGGACATTTTCTACTTCAGCCGCATGTTCAAGCGCGGTACGGGCTGTTCGCCGACATTTTTCCGCGACTTCGAGACGGAGATCCGCGGCGGAAGAAATTTGTCCATGTCGTAGCGCCTTCGATCCATTCCTTTCCGTGCCGCATCCTCATAGGCTGAAGGCGTGAACCGAACAATTAAAGTATTCCAAGTGATGGCTGGCGCAGATCGATGGGCCGTTGCGCTGACGCGCCTGGGTCTCATTGTGGTGTTGGTCTGGATTGGCGCTTTGAAAGTGGAGCGCTATGAGGCCGATGGTATCGTCCCCTTTGTCGCCAACAGCCCATTGATGAGCTTTTTCTATGCGCATCCAGCGCCCGAATATAAGCAACACATGAATCGGGAAGGCGATCCTGCTCCTGCCAATCATGCCTGGCACGTGACGAATCATACCTATCCGTTCGCGATCGGCCTGGGCTCGGTCATCGTCGGGTTCGGACTCATGCTCTCCGTTCACCGCTGGTTGCCGCAGGTGGCGGCGGTGGGGAGCTTGCTCGTTTTCCTGATGTCCCTCGTCACTCTTTCCTTTCTGATTACCACCCCCGAGGTTTGGGTGCCAGACTTGGGCGGGCCCGAGCACGGCTTCCCACTGTTGACGGGTGCCGGACGCCTGGTGGTGAAGGATGCAATCATGATGGGCGCCGCGCTGGTCACAATGGCAGACTCGGCGAAAGCCTACCTGAGTAAGGTCGCGCTGTAACTCTTCCCTTGGGTGCCTTCCCTTACAGGAGAGCTGGAATCACAATCTAGCGAAACGGAGAAGGAGGAAGGGAAGCGAGATGCTCTGGAAGCCGCCCCAACGGAACTGGGTTGTCCTCATTGTCTTGCTCGGGAGTCATGCGTGTTCTCATCCTCCTGGTGCGGCTGTGATTTCTCCTGCCAGGATGCCCCGCCTGGCGACGGTTGAGGATCGCTTCCAATCCTTCAACGTCGAGATGGTCGAAGTGACAGGCGGCAGATTCTGGAAGCCTTATCGCGAGATTGAGGGCGTCTTGAAAACTGAGGAATCCTCAAAGCAAGCCGCCGCCGTACCCGCCGGAATGAATCCGGAACTCTACCAGTACCGGCCCCCGATTGATTTGACCAATAAGAAGCTAAGAAAGCTGGCTGCTGCGCTGGCTCCTTCTTATCTGCGCGTGAGTGGAACCTGGGCCAACTCGACATACTTTTACAACGCGGATACGACCGCTCCAGCAAAGCCTCCGGCAGGATTCAATGGAATTCTCACGCGCTCGCAGTGGAAAGGGGTGATGCAGTTCTCAGAGGCAACTGGTGCAAAGCTCATCACGTCTTTTGCCACGAGCGCGGGCACGCGGGATGCGAAAGGACTCTGGACGCCGGTCGAGGCGGAAAAGCTTCTTTCTTATACGGCCTCGCTTGGCGGTAGCATCGCTGCCGCGGAGTTCATGAACGAGCCAACGCTAGCAGTGATGGGCGGCGCACCCAAAGGCTATGATGCTGCCGCATACGGACGGGATCTCGCCGTATTTCGTCCGTATCTGAAAAAGACCTCACCCTCCGTGCTCTTGCTGGGGCCAGGTTCTGTGGGAGAGGGACTGCCGCTCGGGGACGCACTGATTCCAAGCGGAATGTCCTTCCTGAAGTCCGCGGATCTGCTCGCCGCTGCCGGGCCGGGATTCGATGCCTTTTCCTATCATTTTTATGGTGCGGTTTCCGCGCGCTGTGCGTCGCTCGGCGCAGGTTCAACAACAAAGATCGATGCGGCTCTGACAAACGAGTGGCTTTCGCGTACCGATCAAGCCGAGGCCTTTTATCAGGATCTTCGTGACCGCTTCGAGCCCGGAAAGCCGATCTGGATTACGGAGACGGCTGATGCGGCATGTGGTGGAAACCGATGGGCCTCTACTTTCGTGGACAGCTTCCGCTATCTCGATCAATTGGGACGTATGGCCAGGCGCGGCGTTCAGGTGGTGGCGCACAATACTCTCGCTTCCAGTGATTACGGATTGCTGGATGAGAACACCTTGGATCCCAGGCCCAACTATTGGGCGGCCTTGCTCTGGAGGAGCTTAATGGGCAATACGGTGTTGGAGGCAGGCCCTTCGCCCGCATCCGGGCTGCATCTGTATGCGCATTGCCTGCGTGGGCAACCAGGAGGGGTTGCCCTGCTGGTGATCAATACAAATCGTACGGCAACTCAGGCTCTTGAGTTCGGAACGGCCTCCGATCGCTACAGTCTCACCGCGAAACGCCTTGATTCTTCCAGCATTGCTTTGAATGGCGCGGAACTGCGGCTGGAGTCCGGCGATCTGGTGCCCACTCTAATGGCCACGCCTGTCGTGGCAGGCCCGCAGAGCTTTGCGCCGGCGAGCATTACCTTTCTGGCTATTCCGGCGGCCAACAACTCCAGTTGCCGGTAGGGTGGCCGAATGAAGCTTGTGATCCATCCATCCATTGCCCTTACGATCCTCGCAAGCGCTTTATCCGCGCAGCTTCCTTCGCCCGCACCGGAAATCGCAGGCAAGATCGAGGAAGAAAATCATTATCCGAATCATGAGGTGACATTTGCCAATGGTGTGAGTGGCTTCTCGAATCTGGTCTATGCGCAGCCGCTGGGCTATCGGCCCTTATCGCTTGACCTCTACTTGCCACCGAAGACACTTCCGCGGGCCGATGCCGGACATCCCTTGATTGTCTTCCTCCACGGAGGAGGTTGGATGGACGGCGATCCCCAGCGAAGCGGCGCTTTCGTTGATTTTCCGAGCGTGCTCGCGTCTCTTGCCGAGAAGGGATACGTGGTGGCATCGATCGAGTACCGCCTGAGCGGGGAAGCGATTTTCCCTGCACAACTACAGGATGCGAAAGCAGCCATCCGCTGGCTGCGATCTCAGGCTTCGCTGTATGGAATTGATCCCAGCCGGGCGATGGCCTGGGGTGTTGCTGCCGGAGGACATCTCGCGGCACTACTCGGAGTCAGTTGCCATGTTGCCGCTCTCGCAAGCAGGAGCAACGCTTCCGATCCATCGGACTGTGTCCAGGGGAGTGTGGTTTGGTCTGGCGTTTTCGACATGGCGACCATTGCGGTACAGGCACGCGCCGCGAAGGCACTGTCGAGAGATACTGCGGATGCTCCGGAGTGGCGTCTCTTGGGATGCTTTGCCGGGCAGTGTCAGAAAGGACAGCTCGCCGCTGCAAGTCCGGTCACTTATCTTGATCCGAAAGATCCTCCGATGCTGCTCATTGTGGGCGAAGAAGATAAGACCATTCCTGCTCTCCAATCGCTGGAGATGGCAGAAAAGCTGCGCGCCTTCAATCTCCCTCACGAGTTGATCGTGATTCCTGAAGTCGGCCAAGGATTCATTGGCAAGTCCTTGGCGAAAACGCGCGAAGCCAATCTGAAGGCGCTGGCGGCTACCTTTCGCTTTATCAATCAGACGATGAATCAGGAAGAGTAGCCGCCGCAGCCAGGAAGGACAAGGAGCGCCACTAATATCGCATGTAGGCTGCGATTTCAGTTTGATTGGGCATCTTGTCCCTCGGGAACAGATAGACGTCGCCGCCATGGCCTAAGGTCTGGAGCATCATCCAATTCAGCAGGTCTTCGCCGGAATCTGTTTCCCGGGTCTTGTGAGAGATTTCGTCGAATACACCGCGACGCTTTGCATCCGCGGCGACAAACAGGTTGAGGACTCGCCCGTTTACAGTGGCGGCGGCAATAGTGTCGAGATCGGAGGACACCCGCTGTCCGGACGCCTTGGACTGGATGTCGAGAGCGCGCTGTGCCCTGCTTTGATTCAATTGCTCCAGCACCTGAATCGCCCGGCTGTGCAACTCTCCGCCCTTCAGTCCGTCCGGCGACCCGATAACGCCTCCCGGGATGAGATGAGGACAGTTGCTGATCTTGTGATAGAGTGCCACCTCGTAATCCACTCCAGCGATAATAACCGGAAGCTCTGGCTGGTCTCCGAGAAAGATCTGCAGTTGTTTATCAATCGCACTGAAGAAGTTGTGCAGATACTCACCCTTCTTGTCCGCATCCGCTTTGGTGCCAAACGAGATCGACCCATTCTGTCCCCCTGAGGAATGGTTCTCGGACCGATGGTCTGGAATGGCGTGGGAGTTAAACTCGGTCAGATTCGTCGGAAACGACGGGGGCAGGCTAACCTCGATCGAATTGGTTGTGGTGCAACGAATCAGCCGGGTGTGTTTCTGGCTGAGGGCGAGCAGGTAGAACTCGCGATGATCCGAAAGAGATGGAATCAGTGGCGTGATGTGAAAGGAATTGCCGACCATCGCAAAATCACGGATGTCGCAACTCACATCAAATACCCAGGTTTTATGCAGCGATTGGTAGATGGCGAGGCATCCGGTTGGCCGCTGCTCCAACCGTTCTGTAACGCGAGTCCGAATTGCATCGAGGAAAGACTTGGCTTCCTGATCGGAGAGTCCAGCCTGCGCCAGTTGCCTCTTCAATGTGTCAACAAGATGCTGCAATCGGAGGTCTCGGGTACCCGGTACCTCCGCGAGACGAAATAAGAAGGAGAGGCAGGGACCTGTCTCCTTCGCCATTTCATGAATCTGTTCTTTGGTGGGTGAAGTTTCAAGGGTGGCTACTTGCATGAGGAGTCCGCTTTAGAGACTGAGGACTCCTCCTCTTCGTTTCCCAATCCCCTAGGCGACTTGCACTTCTACCGGCTCCAATTTGTGCTTTGCCTTCCGTCGTCCCAAGTTCCGGAATCGCTCCAGATAGAGGTAAATCACGGGGGTGATATAAAGCGTGAGCAATTGGCTGACGAGCAAACCTCCGACGACTGCCAGCCCTAGCGGTTGTCTCGCATCAGACCCCTCCCCGTAGGCCATAGCGATAGGGAGAGTGCCCAGAAGCGCGGCTGCCGTCGTCATCATGATCGGACGGAAGCGTAGAATGCAGCCCTGCCAGATGGCTTCTTTCGGGTCCATGCCTTCCTTCTGCGCCGCGATCGCGAAATCGATCATCATGATCGCATTCTTCTTCACCACGCCGAAGAGCATGATCAACCCGACGAAAGCATACAGATCCAGTTGCTTTCCAAAGAGTAACAGCGTCGCAAGGGCTCCGAATACCGCCGAGGGCAGACCGCTCAGGATCGTGATCGGATGGATGAAGCTCTCGTAAAGAATCCCCAACACGATAAAGATCACCAGCACGGCAACGACCAGCAGGATCGTCATGTTGTCAAACGACTTCTGGAATTCCTTCACCGTGCCCTGGAAGTTGGTGGTGATCACCGAGGGCATTCGCAGATCCTTAATCGCTTCCCCAACCGCGCCGGCTGCTTGTCCGAGCGCGAAGCCCGGTTGCAGATTGAACGAGATCGTGACGGCGGGCAACTGTCCAAAGTGGTTGATGGTCAGCGGGCCGCTTCTCGATTCCGCTTTCACCAGGCTGTCCAAGGGAACCAGCGCTCCCGTGGCCGATCGCAAGTAGAGTTTCTTCAAGGAAGTAGCATCCTTCTGATACTTCGCCTCCACTTCCAAAATCACCGCATACTGATTCGCCGGGGAATAGATGGTTGTGACCTCGCGTTGCCCATAGGCGCCGTAGAGTGTGCTCTGGATCTGTTGTGGCGAGATTCCCAGTGCCTGTGCGCGGTCGCGGTCGATCTCCACATTGAGCTCCGGACTGGCAATCTGCAGATCGGTGTTGACGTCGACAAAGCCCGGCAATTTCTTCATCGCATCCATCAAGCGGGGGGCCCACAGATACATTGCCTTCAAGTCTGTACTTTGCAGGGTCAATTGGTAGGCGCTTTGGGACTGCTGTCCGCCGATCCGGATCGGCGGCGGATTCTGAATGAAGGTCATCACTCCCGGTACTTCCGCCACCTGGGGCCGGAGTTCGTTGATGATTTCGTCCACAGATTTGCTGCGGGATTCCAATGGCTTCGTTCTGGTAGCGACAAAACCGCCGTTGCCACGAGAAACAAAGGAAACGACGCCTGCTACATCGGGATGTGCCTGGAACTTAGCGGCCACCGCCTGTTGGTGTGCGGCCATCGACGCAAAAGAAATATCCTGTGCGGCCTGGGTTTGTGAGAAGAACATCCCGGTGTCGGTGCTCGGAATGAATCCGGTCGGCATCTGCAGGAAGAGATAGATCGTACCCACCAGCATGGTGATCGCGATTCCCATCGTGACCCCGTGCCACTTCAAGGCCGGTCTTAAGGTAGCGGCATAGAGCGAAGCCAATCCGTCAAACGCAGACTCAAAGGAGCGGTACAACCAGCCATGCGCTTTGCCATGTTCGGAGGTCAGCATCCGGCTTCCGAGCATCGGTGTAAGGGTGAGCGAAACAAAGCCGGAGATCAGGATCGCGACTACAATCGTCACGGAGAACTCGTGCAGCAGTCTGCCGACAATCCCTCCCAGAAAGAGAACCGGGATGAAGACGGCAATCAGCGAAATGGTCATCGAGACGATCGTGAATCCAACTTCCTGCGAGGCATCGAGAGCCGCCTGCATGCGCGGCTTGCCCATCTCCATATGACGAACGATGTTCTCCAGCATTACGATGGCGTCATCCACCACAAAGCCCACCGAGAGCGTGAGCGCCATCAGCGAAAGATTGTTCAAGCTATAGCCGAGCAGGTACATCGCGCCAAAGGTGCCCACCAATGAAATGGGCACGGCGAGCCCTGGAATCAAGGTCGCGGGAATGTTGCGTAAGAAGATAAAGATCACCATGATGACCAGCACCACAGTGAGCATCAGTGTGAATTCAACGTCATGGATCGAGGCCCGGATGGATCGCGAGGTGTCGTTCTCAATATCCAACTCAATCGTTGGCGGGATCTCCTTGCGGAACTCGGGAAGCAGTTCGCGGATCTTATCGACGATCTCCACTGTATTCGTTCCGGGCTGCCGTTGCACTGCGAGAATGACGCTGCGCTCGCCGTTGTACCAGCCAATATTTTTGTCGTTCTCGACACCGTCCAGCACCGTAGCAATCTGATCCAACCGCACGGGTGTGCCCCCGCGCCAGGCAATAATCACGGGACGATAGGCGGCAGCATTGGCAAGCGTGCCGCTCGATTGGATGGTCACGGCTTGTTTATCGCCATCGAGCCGGCCGGTGGGCAGATTCGTATTGCTGGTCTGGATGGCTCGCTGGACGTCTTCGACAGAAATGTTGCGGGCGGCCATGCGATCCGGATCCATCTGGATGCGTACGGCATACTTCTGCACGCCAAAGATGTTCACGCGCGAGACGCCGCTCACCATCGAGATACGCTGTGCGAGTTGCGTGTCGGCATACTCGTTCACCGTGTAGAGCGGTTGCGACTTCGAGTGCAACGCCAGATAGACGATCGGCTGCTCGGCCGGATTCACTTTCTGGAACGAAGGAGGCCGCGGCATCGTGGTGGGCAGGCGGCCGCCGGCCTTGGCAATCGCACTTTGTACGTCCTGGGCCGCGGCGTCGATATCGCGGCTGAGTTCAAACTGGATGGTGATCGACGTCGAGCCCTGGGCATTCGTCGAACTCATGGAATCAATGCCGGCAATCGTCGAGAACTCACGTTCGAGTGGCGTCGCGACACTCGTGGCCATGGTCTCCGGACTCGCTCCTGGCAATGCGGCCTGCACCTGAATAGTGGGATAGTCAATCGCAGGCAATGCCGCCACGGGAAGCAGGCGGAAGGCGAGCGTGCCAAACAGAATGATCGACGAGGTCACCAGCGTCGTCATCACGGGCCGCTCGATGAAGGGCTTTGAGAAGTTGAAACTGAGATTCAAGGCGCTACCACTCCTGCCGTCGGGTCGACACCTTTCTTCACTTTAGCGCCCGCGCTGAGACGAAGCTGCCCGTCGGTCACCAGTACATCTCCCGGCTCCACGCCACTCAAAATCTGCAGTTTTCCGGCGACACTTTCGCCGGTGGTCACCTGGACGATCTCGACCGTCATATCCGGCTTTACGCGATAGACCATCGGACCCTTCTGGCCAGGCTGCACAGACTCGGCGGGCACGAGTGTCGCTTGTGCGACGCTGCCCAGTCCAAGCACAACATCGGCAAACTGCCCAGGCCACAGGACGCTGTTCGCATTTTCAAACTTCGCTTTCAGACGAATGGTTCCGGTGCTTGCATCGACGGCATTGTCGATTACGCTGAGCACTCCATTGGCGACAACATCGGGCTGGTCGCGGAGCGTCGCGCGGACAGACACACGTCCCGAAGTATAGAGGCGGCGAATTGCCGTGAGATGCCGTTCCGGGACATTGAAACTCACAAAGACCGGAGCAATCCGATTGATGACTACCAGGGGAACGTCGTTCACCTTTACTAGATTTCCGGCATGCACCAGGAGCATTCCGGCGCGGCCTGTGATCGGCGAGCGCACCGAGCAATAGGAGATGTCGAGTTTTGCGCGTTCCACGCCTGCCAGATCATTGGCGAGATTCGCCTGGGCACTCTCGATCGCAGCGCGAGAAGCGGCCACACCGGCCTGTGCCACATCGCCCGCGGTTTTGAGCTGCTCGTATTGGGTTGCGGAGATGATGCCGCTCTTCTGGAGTTCGGCGTAGCGCTCGGCTTCAGACTTGGCCAGTTTCGCCTGGGCGTTGTCGCGATTCAGGACCGCCTCGGCTTGGCGCAAGGCTCCGCGGTCCCGTGCAACGGCGGCCTCAAATTGGGTAAGGGCCTGACGGAAGGGTTGCTCATCCAACTGAAAGAGCAGATCGCCTTTTTGCACGGTCTGGCCTTCCTGGAACAATACTTTCAAGATCTGCCCGGCCACTTGGGATTTGATCTGTACCGTCTCAGAGGCTTCGACAGAGCCGACGACGCTAATCTCAACGGGGATTGCCGCGCGGGTCACCACTGCCGTCACCACGGGAATCGCCGGCGCATCGGGCGCCTTGGTGGAGACAGTTGCAGTCGGTTTGCAGCCTGCCAGGAAGACCGTCCCGAAGGCAGCAAGGCAGGAGAAGAAAAAGAGAAATCGAGAGTTCAAAGGGAATCGCTCAACAGAAAAAGTGGGATGAGTAAAGCCTAACACTTTGGGAGTGAGAGGCTTTCTCCTTTACTGTTGCCCTGGTAAGTTTGAACGGAACGAAGCCAATCTTAGGAGTTGGCCGCGACGCGGATGTCGTCCTCAATCTCATAAATGCGATCTTCAATCGCTTTGGTGGCTTTACCGGCGGCCTTGGCCTCGGCAAGTTTCTTCTTCTGGACCGCAAGCAATTTCTCCAGCGGATTGGCGGGAGCAGGCTTGGACGGAGTGGGAACTGGCTTTGCGGCTACTGGGGGAGCGGGAGCTGGTGCGGCTTTTTTCGCCGGGCCTTTTTTCGCCTTCAAGGGCAGGCTCACCTTTTCGCCGAAGTCTTCGAGTAACTCGCGCTGGATCTGGAGCAGTTCTGCGCCGACTTCGTGGAATCGCGTCACCAATTCCTTTTTGGCCTGGTTTCTAAGCTTGAGCCAGTTCTGTTTGGCTTCGCGGTATTGATCGAGAGTGGTGGACATAATGCCGAACTCGCATTATAAGCTGTGGCGCCTCTCTGCTTTCTCCGAAGTGCTAGAGTCAGCAACATGGCAATGCTGGAAGAAATCCTGGAAGGACGTACCGACCTGGTTTTTGAGTATATTGCCGCGGGAGAATCTGCATCCGCGACAGATGAAGACGGCACCTCACTACTCCAGTGGTGTGCCTATTACGGCGACGTGAGCGCGATGAAGCTTCTGCTCCAACAGGGGGCAACGCTTGGCTCCCTGGGCCGGAATCTCGATCTCAATGGCGCCGCATTTCATGGCCACTGGCGGCTGGTAAAGTTTCTTATCGATCAGGGCGCGGATGTCAATCTGCCCTTAGAGGATACAGGCGAAACGCCGCTCCACGCCGCACTCTGCACCGCAAACCGCCTGGCGCGCAACCGCGTGCTGCGTGTACTTCTCGCTCACGGAGCAAACCCCAATGTGGCGACCATTCCGAATGTGGAGACCGGAGCGTTCATGCGCGATTGCCGGACCAAAGGGGAGACGCCTCTGCATCGTGCCGCTGCGTTTGGGGACGAAGGAGCAATTCAGATGCTTCTCGATTCCACTGCCGTGATCGACGCGCGGGATGCCAACGGCGAGACTCCGCTCAGTTGGGCCAGTTGGTACTGCCGTCCGATTCCGATCTTGCGCAAGCTCCTCTATGGCAGGCACCGGATCAGCGCCAGTTATGGAGACGGGATGGAAGCAAATCTCCTGGGCAACCCAATGCCCTAAAGATTCTTCTCAAAGCGAACGGCGTAGATGGGCGGCAAGTTCGAGGAGACGGTGGTCCATTGATCGCCTTCGTCTTCGCTCAGCCACAGAGAGCCGGTTGTCGAACCAAAGGCAAGCGTTGCGCCTTTCTCATCGACATCAAGGGCATGGCGGTACACCAGGTCGTAGGCATGTTCTTGCGGCAGACCGGCCGTGAGCTCTTCAAAGGTCTTTCCACCGTCGCGAGTTCGATTCACCACCATGCGCCCGTTCGCTGGATAACGTTTCTCATCCTTCACGGCAGGGACAAACCAAGCCGTTTGCGGATTCTTGGGATGGACGGAGACAGCAAATCCAAAGGCGGAAGGCTTGACTCCCGCAATCTCCTGCCACAAGGCTCCCCCGTTAGTCGAGCGAAAGATTCCGTTATGATGCTGTACCCACAGTGCATCGGGATCCGCCTGGCACTGGACAACGAGATGCGGGTCCTGCACGTTCGGATCAAATTGCAATTCGGGCGGCATAAACTCGGCACGCATTCCAGTACCCGTATGTTCCCAACTCGCACCACCATCGCGGGTTTCCCAGACACCTCCGCAAGACACCCCAATCGTGACATGTTTGGAGTCTCTCGGGTCCACGCAGATCGAATGGATGCCAGGATGATCGGCGCCGCCACCGAACCATTTCTCCCGCAAGGGATGATCCCAGAGCGGCCGATTCAATTCCCAGCTCTCGCCGCCGTCCTCGCTGCGAAACAATCCCCCGGGCAAGGTGCCACACCACAACACGCCAGGTTCATCGGCGCCTCCGGGCGTCAACGCCCAGACCAGCTTTAAGGACCAATCTGCAGCCTTGCCTTCGAGGGGCGCTGCCGGTTGGTAGTCTGCCGGCTTCTCTGGATACTTCGGCGTGGCAATCTCCCGCCAGCTATCGCCATGGTCGTTGGACTTGTGGAGTTTCACTCCAAAATGGCCGTGATTCAAAGCGGCAATCAGACTCTGGTCGCGCGGGTCATGCATCACCAAGGTGCAGTTGTCCCCGATAAAGTTAGACTTCTCGATCGACCAGCCCTGTGCTCCTCGTGCGAGCGAGAACAAGCCTTTTCGAGTTGCAATATGGCAACGTTTGCTCATGTGCTTTCTTATCCTCCAGAGAGAGCCTGTACAACATCCACAACGGAATTTTCTCTTAGCGCATCACTGAAATGCAATATGTCCCGTAGCTGCTCGCCGTCCACGAAAATCGCCATGTGCTGGCGCAGCGCGCCCTGGTCATCAAGGACATAGCCGCGCGCTCGCGGGTGGATCGCAAAATAGGCATCGAGCGCCTCTTGCAGTGTCTTGCCTGGGACCTGAAGATTGGGGCAGGCAACGTGCCGCTGGATGTTCTGAGTAAAGCGCAGGCTTGCCACATGGGACCTATTTCTTCTGCTTCGCTTTTTCCGGCTCGGGCTCTTTCTCCTTTTCGCTCGCCGCTTCAAAATGTCCGATCTTACGCTCGGTTGCATCGAACAGATCGAGCCCCTGATCCTTCACCTTCCACGTCTTCACCATGGGGAGCATCTGCAGGAACTTCATCTCGATCTCCATGCCTTGTGCGCACGCCATCCTGGTGCCCGCCACAGGTCCGAACTCGAGCTTGGTCCCGATCAATTTGTAGCTGCCCGTCAGGCGATTGCAGCCACTAAAGCCAATGACATGATTTCCCTGCGCCTTCAGAATTAAGTAGGGCTTCTTTTGTCCCTTGCCTGGAGTGTAGGGTTCCTCGGCAACTTGCTTCAATCTCCACTGTGTTTCGACCAAGGGCGCATTTTCCGCGCATAGGGCAAAACAGACGAATCCTAGTGCAATAACTCGTTTCATCATGACCTCCTTCGCCAGGATAACGGAGCACCTCGTCTATTTCTGAGGCTGCTCATCTTTTTTCCGCAAGACCGGATACTGGATGCCCAACTGTTCCAGGTAGCTGCTGTACTTGCTGGGATCGTAATAGTACTTGCGCATCTTCTCGCGATAGCTGTCCATCTTGTCGCGATTCAGCTCGATCGCCGGTTGATCGCTGGCGGAGATCAGGGGCTGGTACTTCTGATCCTTCGTCTGCACTTCGCGGAAGTACTTCCACGCTTGCTCCACCAACTCCGGTTGCAACAGATAATCGAGTGCCGTCGTGGCCTGTACCTTCGCGCCCACGGTTGATCCTTTATGGGCGATCGGGGTTGCCATCGAGATCGCGTCGGCCCAGCTATGGCCGGGCAGATTCGGAATATTGGCTGGATAGCGCAGATACACCATCGGCATCACCCAGGAGATGTCGCCCACATCGTCGGACCCGCCGCCCCTCCACGCCGCCGGGGCGTCCAGTGGTTTCACGCTGGTGGGGAGCGGGTCCACCTTGGGTGCTTGGATCTCGCGCTGCAACTCGCGGGCCAGCGCCTGATCCGCCTCCGTCCAGAGGGGCATGCCCACCAGTTCCATATTCTTCTGCTGCACTTCTGCCAGCGGCTTGTTAAAGTGATTCGGCCAGGCGGAGCCCACCACTCGCTGAGAAACGGTGGTGCCGGTGGCCATCGCCGCGGCCTTGGCCATGGTGGTGCCAAACTCGTGCAACTCCTTGATGCGTGCAAAGTCTTCTTCGCGGAAGTAATACCAGACGGTCGCTTCGCTGGGCACGACATTCGGTTGGTCCCCGCCGTTGACGATGACGTAGTGCGAACGCTGTTCGGGCCGCAAGTGTTCGCGCTTGTAGTTCCACATCACGTTCATGATTTCGACGGCATCGAGCGCACTCTTGCCTTTCCATGGGGCGCCTGCCGCATGGGCCGCCTCGCCCTTAAAGGTGAACTGGACCGAGACCAGTCCGCTATTGATCGCTGGATGCCCATAAGATGTCGCCAATTCCCGCCCGACATGGCAACCGAGCATGATGTCGACATCTTTCAGGAGCCCGGCCCGGATGTAGAACGCCTTGGTCGCCACCAGTTCTTCTGCAACACCCGGATAGAGTTTGATCGTTCCTGGGATCTTGTGCTTGGTCATCAGATCTTTCAATGCCAGCGCTGCGACAATATTCACCGCGTTGCCGGAATTGTGACCCTCTCCATGGCCCGGCGCTCCCTCAATAATCGGATCGTGGAATGCCACCCCAGGCTTTTGAGAAGCCCGCGGAATTCCGTCGATGTCGGTGATGAACCCGATCGTCGGCTTGCCCGATCCCCAACTCGCCACCCAGGCCGTCGGCATTCCGGCAACACCGCGTTGCACCTGGAAGCCGTTCTTCTCGAGGATGCCTGTCAGGTAGCGGGAGGTCTCCACTTCCTGAAAACCAAGTTCGCCAAAGCTGAACACCATGTCGACAATCTCCTGCACCATCTTGGTGCGTCCGTCGATATTGGAGATCGCTTCCTTTTTCAGTTGTTCGAGCGAAGGGCTTTGCGCGAGTAGCAGCGCCGGCACGGCAAGGGAGAACAGAGCGATGCGGAGTCTCATAGCCGTTTAGGTTACAACAGACGGCACAATGCAAAAATGGTGGTGGATTGCGACAATAAGGGCGTTTATGACGAATCAAAAGCTCTTTGCCCAACTCCTCGGCCTTCTGGTTCTCTGCAGTGCTCTCGCGTCAGCCAAAGATCGCTATCTGTTCTCTTTCTTTCGCAACAATGGCGAAGATGGCCTCTATCTGGCGGAAAGTACGGATGGCCTCAACTGGACGCCGCTCAATGGCGACAAGCCGGTCCTCAAGCCGGAAGTGGGCGAATCGAGACTCATTCGTGATCCGTCGATCACTCTCGGTCCCAATGGGGTCTATCACATGGTCTGGACCACCTCCTGGCAGGGCCGGACGCTTGGCTATGCGTCCTCTCGCGATCTCAAGACCTGGTCTCCCCAGCGCACCATCACTCCTTTCGGCGATTCTTCGGACGTCCTCAATTGCTGGGCTCCCGAGCTTTACTACGACGCTCCCTCCAAGAGCTATCTCATCATCTGGGCTTCGACCTTTTCCGGGAAGTTTCCAGCCACGCTAGGGCAGGGAAACAAAGAGTACAATCACCGTCTTTACTCCACTAAAACCAAAGACTTTCAGTCTTTTTCTAAAGCAGAACTTTTCTATGATCCGGGCTTCATTGTGATTGATGGAGCACTCTTCTGGGATGGAAAGCGTTATGGGATGGTGGCGAAAAACGAGACCCAGACTCCCCCGGCGAAATACCTGTTCCTGACCTTTGCCGACAGTCTGAATGGTCCCTGGACGCCGCCGAGTGCGAACATCAGTGGTCCGGAATGGGCTGAAGGCGCCAGCCCGCTCAAAATTGGTGACTACTGGTACATCTACTTCGACAAGTACCGCGATCACAAGTACGGAGCCATCCGCAGCAAAGATCTCAAGACTTGGGAAGATGTCAGCGCGCAGATTCGTCTGCCGAAAGGAATGCGGCACGGGACGGCCTTCCGTGCAGGCCGAAAGCAATGAAACGGATTTGCGTCTTCTGTGGCTCCAGCCGAGGCGCGCGCCCCGAATATTTGAGCGCGGCAACCACCTTTGGGGAATGTCTGGCGCAGCAAGGACTGGAGCTTGTCTACGGCGGGGCGCGTGTCGGGCTGATGGGCGCGGTTGCTGACGCGGTTCTCGCCGCTGGCGGCAATGTGATTGGCGTGATTCCGGAAGCGCTCATGGTGAAGGAAGTCGCCCATGGCGGGATCAAGGACCTGCGCGTTGTTGGCTCGATGCACGAACGAAAGGCGCTGATGGCCGAGCTCTCCGATGCCTTTGTCGCGATGCCCGGTGGCTACGGAACCCTCGAGGAACTCTGCGAGATCCTCACCTGGACGCAACTTGGTCTGCAACGGAAGTATGTGAGTGTCCTGAACACGCTCGGCTTCTTTGACCGGCTTCTCGATCTCTTCGACCATCTGGTTGCCGAAGGCTTTCTTCTGCCTGATCATCGTAACTTGCTACTGGTAGACAAGGACCCCGCACGCCTGATTCGCACCCTCCAAACCGCCAAGCTCCCCACGCTCCGTGAGAAGTGGGTTGAGGAACTGAGAAAGTCTGAGCTGCTCGATTGAGCGGGAAGGGAAAGAGGCTCGTCCAGCTCCTGATCCTCTGCCTTGCCTGGAATGCTTCCTCCTGGGCGGGGGAAATCCGGGGGCGCGTTGTCGGTGTGGTGGATGGCGATACGGTACGGATCCTGGTCGATCGGGAAGAGCGGCGGGTGCGTCTGGCCGGAATCGATGCTCCGGAAAAAGGGCAAGCTTTCGGGACACGTGCCAAGCAGGCGCTGAGCGAATTGGTGTTTGGGCGAGAGCTTGGGCTGATCGATCGTGGTCAGGATCGCTATCGAAGGACCTTGGCCATCCTCCGGCTGGACGACGGCACAATTGTGAATGAGTGGCTCGTCGAACAGGGTTGGGCATGGCACTACCGGCAGTATTCGAAGGACCAGAAACTGGAACGCTTGGAGACGGCAGCCAGAGAGGCCCATCGTGGCCTCTGGGTCGATCCTCATCCGCTTCCTCCCTGGGAATTTCGAAAGAAAAGCCAAGGAAAATCGATAAATCAAGTAGAAACAGGAACTTCCAGGTAAATCATCAGCAATCAGGTGCGATCGTGGAAGGGAAACTGTCCTTGGGCCTCATTTGACGATTGAATGACAGTCTGCTAAGCTAGCTTCTGTAGGGCTAGGTTAAGGCGCCAATTTTTGATCCATCTTCAAATTTGTGACCCGCTTCTCGAGACGGCGCGTACTGCGTTGTCTCGTTTTGCTGTTTCTAGCTCCAGATTTTTTCTTTTCCGTGTCTATGATCTGACATCGCTCGCCGGAGAGCCAGGGTTTTAGCCCCTGGGGCCGGTCGATGTTCCCCGCAGTATCTGTAGTCTCCTTCTTATTGATGAATTCGTCAGCTTGACGATTGCCCACGCAGCCAGAGGTTCGAACGAATGCAACAGTCTTCTTCTACACCGGCTTATCGCCCAAATCAGCCGATTACTCGAGTCGACTTCTCCCGAATCAAGTCCTCCATTCCGATCCCTAACCTGATCGAAGTGCAAAAGCTCTCCTACGAGCGCTTTCTGCAGATGGATTTGCTTCCGGATGAACGCGACGAAATCGGTTTACAGAGTGTTTTCAAGAGCGTCTTTCCAATCACAGATTTCCGCGGTCTTTCCCAACTGGATTTTGTCGATTACGCCATCGGCAATTGGGAATGCAAATGTAGCGCGCTGAAGGGGCTCAACCACCTTCGCAGCGTTTGCCGCCAGTGCGGCTCCACCATCAAGACCGATCCCTTCCATGCCGGCGATGTGCTTTGCCACCATTGCGGCACCTTCAACAAGAACATCGTTACCTTCTGCAACCGTTGCGGTGACCCGGTTGGCCTCCAACTGAAGTACGACATTCCGGAGTGCGAAGAGCGCGGTATGACCTTCTCGGCTCCGCTGAAGGTCACCATCCGGCTCACGGTGTACGACAAGGATCCGGACAATCCCGATCCGAAGGCCAAGACCGTCCGCGACATCAAGGAACAGGAAGTCTTCTTCGGCGAAATCCCGCTGATGACTCCCAACGGCACCTTTGTCATCAACGGCACCGAGCGCGTCATCGTCAGCCAGCTCCATCGTTCCCCGGGTGTGTTCTTCGAGCGCGTTCCCGCAGCCGGATACCATCTCGGCAAGATCATCCCGTATCGCGGTTCGTGGGTGGAGTTTGAATACGACAATAAGAACTACCTCTTCGTTCGCATTGACCGTAAGAGAAAGTTCTACGGCACCGTGTTTCTCCGCGCGCTTGGTTTCAAGAGCGATGAGCAGATCATCAAGGCCTTCTACACCGACACCCTGTCGCGCATCAGCCTCAAGAAGGGCAAGCTCATGCTCGGGGTTGCCGATTCTCTGCGCAACCAGAAGCTCAGCTTTCCCATCCTGAACAAGGCTGGCGAAACGATCGTCACCCAGGGCAAGAAGATCACCTCTTCGGTCTTCAAGCTGATCAAGGAAAACAAGGTCACTGAAGTGGAAGTGGCCCCGAACGATCTCGAAGGCGCGCACTTTGCCGCCGACGTCATCGACATGGAAACCGGTGAGATCCTCGCCGAAGCGAACCACAAGCTGACCGAGACCCACTTCTCGAAGTTCCTCGATGCCAGCATCGAGAGCATCGAAATCTTCTTCCCCGAGCGGGACGAAGTCGGTGTCGTCATCAGCGAGACCATCCGCAAGGATGAAAAGAAGAGCCAGGCCGAGAGCCTGCTTGAAATCTACCGCAAGCTACGGCCGGGCGATCCGCCTACCCTCGACACGGCGACCCAACTCTTTCAGGGGATGTTCTTCGACCCCCGCAAGTACGACTTCTCGCGCGTCGGCCGCATGAAGTTCAACATCAAGATCCACGACGACGAAAAGTTCGTTCCGGAAGGCTGGGTCGAAAAGCAGGAAGAGCTGAAGAAGGACGGCAAGCAGAGCTTCACCAACCCGCTCGATCGCCGCACTCTCGATCACGGCGACTTCATCTCGACCATCAAGTACCTGCTCAAGCTGCGCCGCAGCATCGGCGCCGTCGATGACATCGATCATCTCGGCAATCGCCGCGTCCGCGCTGTCGGCGAACTGCTCGAGAACCAGTTCCGCATCGGTCTGGTCCGCATGGAACGCGCCATCAAGGAAAAGATGAGCGTGTACCAGGAGATGTCCACTGCCATGCCGCACGACTTGGTCAACGCCAAGCCGGTCATGGCGGCCATCCGCGAATTCTTCGGCTCCTCGCAGCTTTCGCAGTTCATGGATCAAACGAATCCATTGTCAGAAATCACCCACAAGCGCCGTCTCTCGGCTCTTGGACCGGGTGGTCTGTCGCGCGAACGTGCTGGTTTCGAAGTCCGCGACGTCCATCCGACGCACTATGGCCGCATCTGTCCAATCGAAACGCCGGAAGGTCCGAACATCGGTCTCATCTCGTCGTTGTCCTGCTTTGCCCGCATCAATGATTACGGCTTCATCGAATCGCCCTACCGGCGTGTCGAAGACGGCCATGTCGTTGACGAAGTGAAGATCCTGAACCCGGGCGACACCTCCTATAAGGTCAATGACATCATCAAGCGTCATGAGCTGGAGAAGGCGAATAAGGCTCTCGGCAAGGACAAGCAACTTGCGGAATTCGAGTCCTACTCCGACTATCTGAGCGCTTGGGAAGAAGACAAGTACATCATCGCGCAGGCGAACATCCCGCTCGACGAAAAAGGCAAGATCACCGCTGAGCTGGTCAACGCCCGTCAGGCCGGTAACTTCGTGTTGAAGACGGTCAACGAAGTGCAGTACATGGACGTCTCGCCCAAGCAGCTCGTCAGCGTCGCCGCCTCATTGATTCCGTTCCTTGAGAACGACGACGCGAACCGCGCGCTCATGGGTTCGAACATGCAACGCCAGGCCGTACCGCTGCTCCGCGCCGACTCTCCTGTCGTCGGAACCGGTATGGAGAAGGTCACCGCCCGCGACTCGGGCGCGGTGGTCATCTGTAAGCGTGCCGGCATCGTCGATTCGGTCGACTCCGAACGCATCATCGTTCGCGTGGACGGCGGCGGCGTGGCCGAAGGCCAGATGTCGCGCGAAGTCGGCGCCGACATCTATCCGCTCACCAAGTTCAAGCGTTCCAACCAGAACACCTGCATCAACCAGAAGCCGATTGCCTACATTGGGCAGCGCGTGCGCAAGGGCGATGTGCTGGCCGACGGTCCTTGCACCGACGCCGGCGAACTCGCTCTCGGCCGCAACGTGCTGGTGGCCTTCATGCCCTGGCGCGGTTATAACTTCGAGGACGCCATCGTCATCTCCGAAAAGATGGTGAAGGAAGACTACTACACTTCGATCCATATCGAAGAGTTCGAAATCGAAGCCCGCGACACGAAGCTCGGACCGGAAGAAATCACCCGCGACATTCCGAATATCTCGGAATCCTTCCTGCGCAATCTCGACGAGAGCGGCATCATCCGCATCGGCGCGACTGTGAAGCCGGGCGACATTCTCGTCGGCAAGGTCACGCCGAAGGGCGAAACCCAGTTGACGCCGGAAGAGAAGCTCCTCCGTGCGATCTTCGGCGAAAAGGCCGGCGACGTGAAGGATGCCTCGCTGTACTGCCCGCCTGGAATCGAAGGCGTGGTGGTTGATGCGAAGGTCTTCTCGCGTAAGGGCGCTGATCTTGACGAGCGCTCGAAGCTGATCCAGGAGGAAGAGGTCCAACGCCTCGACCGCAACCTGGCTGACGAAAAGCGGATCCTGAACGACGAGCGTTCAAAGCGTCTCGAGAACATGCTCGGCGGCCGCATTCTGCAAGCCGACCTGCATGATGAAAAGACGAACAAGAAGCTGCTCTCCAAGGGCCAGGAGATCACCCGCGACCTGCTGGAGAAGATGCGTTCGCGCGACTTGAAGCGCATGCGCCTCGACAAGAAGGACCCCCTTCTCAACGAGAAACTCGACGAGATCGAAGACATGACCTCGCGTCAGATCGCCGTTCTCGAAAAGATCACCGAAGAGAAGAAGGCGAAGCTCAAGAAGGGCGACGAACTGCCCCCGGGTGTCATCAAGCTCGTCAAGTGCTATATCGCGATGAAGCGCAAGCTCAGCGTCGGTGACAAGATGGCCGGCCGCCACGGCAACAAGGGTGTCATTGCCCGCATCGTTCCCGAAGAAGATATGCCCTATCTTCCCGACGGCACGCCTGTCGAAATCGTGCTGAATCCGCTCGGCGTTCCTAGCCGTATGAACGTCGGTCAGATTCTCGAAACCCACCTCGGTTGGGCTGCCCGCGCGCTCGGCGTGAAGTTCGCAACACCTGTATTTGACGGCGCCACGGAGAAGGATATCAAGGAGCAGCTCTCGAAGGCTGGCCTGCCTTCTTCGGGCAAGATCAAGCTGGTCGACGGCATGACCGGTATGGTCTTTGAACAGCCTGTCACTGTCGGCTACATTTACATGCTCAAGTTGAGCCACTTGGTGGACGACAAGATCCACGCGAGAAGCATTGGACCGTACTCGCTCATCACTCAGCAGCCGCTGGGCGGTAAGGCGCAGTTCGGTGGACAGCGCTTCGGTGAGATGGAAGTCTGGGCGCTCGAAGCTTATGGCGCCGCTTACATCCTGCAGGAACTGCTCACTGCCAAGTCGGATGACGTTTACGGCCGCGCGAAGATTTACGAAGCCATCGTCAAGGGTGAGGCTGCGGCCGAACCTGGAGTCCCGGAGAGCTTCAACGTATTGATTCGCGAGTTGCAATCGCTCTGTCTCGACGTCGAACTGATGAAGATGAAGAAACTCACGGAAGACGAAGACGCTCCCGTGGACACCGCCCTGGCGGCGGACTAGTGGAAAGGGAAAGGAGCTAACAATATGTATCGTTCATCCCCCTACGATCGTGCGAATATCATCGCGGACTTTGACTCGATCCGCATCTCGTTGGCCTCGCCGGAGAAGATCATCAACTGGTCTCACGGCGAAGTCACCAAGCCTGAGACGATTAACTACCGCACCTTCAAGCCGGAACGGGACGGTTTGTTTTGCGCCCGCATTTTCGGACCGGTAGCGGACTGGGAATGTCTCTGCGGTAAGTACAAGCGCATGAAGCACCGCGGCGTCATCTGCGACAAGTGCGGCGTTGAGGTCACCCTCTCGCGCGTGCGTCGGGAACGTCTCGGCCACATCGAACTCGCTAGCCCCTGCTCGCACGTCTGGTTCTTCAAGGGCCTGCCGTCCAGGATCGGTTACCTGCTCGACATCACGCTGCGCGAACTCGAGCGCGTGCTCTACTTTGAAGCCTATGTCATCGTCGAACCGGGCGAGGCGCACACCGCCGTCACCCGTGGCGAAGTCATCAGCGACGAGCGCAAGCGCGCTCTCGACCTCGAGTTCCCCGGCGGCTACACCGCCATGATGGGCGCCGAAGGCATCAAGGAACTGCTCAAGAAGATCGACGTCGATACCCTCTCCGTCGAAATTCGCGAGCGCATGAAGACTGAACAGTCTGCGCAGAAGAAGCTGAAGTTTGCCAAGCGTCTGCGCGTCACCGAGAGCTTCCGCAAGTCCGGCAACAAGCCGGAATGGATGATCCTCGATGTGCTGCCGGTCATTCCTCCCGACTTGCGTCCGCTCGTTCCGCTCGACGGTGGCCGTTTTGCCACCTCCGATTTGAACGACCTCTACCGTCGCGTCATCAACCGCAACAACCGTCTGAAGAAGCTGATCGAATTGCATGCTCCCGACGTCATCGTGCGCAACGAAAAGCGCATGCTGCAGGAAGCTGTCGACGCTCTGTTTGACAACGGCCGCCGTGGCCGCGTCCTCCGTGGCGCAAACAACCGCCCGCTGAAGTCGCTCTCGGACACCCTCAAGGGCAAGCAGGGCCGTTTCCGGCAGAATCTTCTCGGCAAGCGCGTCGATTACTCCGGCCGTTCGGTCATCGTGGTGGGTCCGGAATTGAAGCTGAACCAGTGCGGTCTTCCGAAGAAGATGGCGCTCGAACTCTTCAAGCCCTTCATCTACCATCGCCTCGAACAGCGTGGACATTGCACCACCATCAAGCAGGCCAAGGAACTCGTCGAACAGCAGGATCCGGTCGTTTGGGACATCCTCGAGGAAGTCATCAAGGACCATCCGATCCTTCTGAACCGCGCTCCTACCCTCCATCGTCTCGGCATCCAGGCCTTTGAGCCGGTGCTGGTCGAAGGCAAGGCGCTCAAGCTGCATCCGCTGGTTTGTACCGCCTTCAACGCCGACTTCGACGGTGACCAGATGGCCGTGCACATTCCGCTTTCGCCGGAAGCACAGATCGAAGCATCGACGCTGATGCTCGCCTCGAACAACATCCTGTCGCCTGCTCACGGCGCGCCGATCGCGACGCCCACTCAGGACATGGTGTTGGGTCTCTACTACCTCACCAAGGCTCGTCCGGGCACCAAGGGAGAAGGCCGTACCTTCGCCTCGGTCGACGACGTTTTGATCGCGCTCGAAATGGGCGAAGTCGAAACCCTGTCGCCCATCCGCCTGCGCTACACCGGCAAGGTGATCGACCTGACCAAGGCCTTTGACTCGCAGAACGTCATGCACACCGAACCGGTGGAATACGTGAAGCAGTACATGGACACCACGGTCGGCCGCGTCATCCTCAACGACGTATTGCAGCGCGCCATCTCCAGCATCTCCACCGAGCCCATCCCGTACCTCAACGGTCTTCTCAAGAAGAAGGGCCTCACGCAGATGGTGCATTATTGCTACCTGCGTTTTGGCCTGCAGGCGACGGTTGTCATGCTCGACGACGTCAAGAGCCTCGGCTTCCACTACGCCACCCGCGGCGGCGTCTCGATCGGCATCGACGACATGGTCGTGCCGAGCGTCAAGCCCAAGCTCGTTTCGGACGCCGAAAAGATGGTGATCGAAGTCCAGCAGCAGTACAACGACGGCGCCATCACCAACGGCGAACGCTACAACAAGACGATCGAAATCTGGCAGCGCGCCAACGACCAGGTCTCCGACGCCATGTTCAAACTCATGGAAGAGGACGACCGTACCGGCCGCTACCTCAACCCGATTTACATCATGGCCGACTCGGGCGCTCGTGGTTCAAAGCAGCAGATTCGTCAGCTGTCCGGTATGCGTGGTTTGATGGCCAAGCCGAACGGCGAAATCATCGAAACCCCGATCACCGCAAACTTCCGCGAAGGTCTGAACGTTCTCCAGTACTTCATCTCGACGCACGGCGCCCGTAAGGGTCTGGCCGACACCGCGCTCAAGACGGCGGACTCGGGTTACCTCACACGCCGCCTCTGCGACGTCGCTCAGGACGTGATCATTTCTGATCTCGACTGCGGCACGCAGGAAGGCATCTTCGTCGAGCCGATCATCGAAGCCGGTGAAATCATCGAACCGTTGCGTGACCGTATCATCGGCCGCGTAGCGCAGGAAGATGAAGTCGATTTCGAAGGCCAGATCATTGTCCGCGCCAACGAAGAGATCACCGAAGAGAAGGCCTCTGCGATCCAGGGTGCTGGTATCGAGCGCGTCAAAATTCGCTCGGTGCTCACCTGCGAATCCAAGCGCGGCGTCTGCCAGCTCTGCTACGGTCGCAACCTCGCCACTGGCCGCATGGTCGAACGCGGTGAAGCGGTCGGTATCATCTCGGCTCAGTCGATCGGTGAACCCGGCACGCAGCTCACCATGCGTACCTTCCACGTCGGCGGTACGGCCAGCTCTCAGTCGGAGCAGTCCACGCAGGACGCCAAGACCGATGGCTTCATCAAGTACGAAGGCATGCTTGTCGTCAAGGACAAGGTAGGCCAGGCGATCTCGATGAACCGCTCCGGCATCCTGGTCATCGTCGATGACCGTGGCCGCGAAAAGGAACGCTACCCCGTTGTATACGGCGCGAAGATTCTGGTCGAAGACGGCGCACCCGTCAAGCAGAATCAGATCGTGCTCGAATGGGATCCCTTCTCGTTCTCGATCCTCACCGAAGTCACCGGTACGGTGCACTTCAAGGACATGATCGATCAGGTGACCATCACCGAGCAGGTGGATGAAATCACCGGCATGAGCCAGTTTGTTGTCATCGATGCAACCGACGACAAGAAGGTTCCGGCTGTGATCATCAAGCAGGCTGGCGGTTCCAAGGCCGACGAACGCAAGTACCTCATGCCGACCCACGCGCACATGCTGGTGCGTGACGGCGAAGAAGTACACGCGGGCGACGTGCTGGCAAAGCTGCCGCGTGCGACCACCAAGACCAAGGACATCACCGGCGGTCTGCCGCGCGTTGTCGAACTCTTCGAGGCCCGCAAGCCCCACGATCCGGCGATCATCGCCGAGATCAACGGCGCCATTCACTTCGGTGAATTGGTGAAGGGTTATCGGAAGATCTCGATCACTGGCGACGACGGTACCGTGAAGGATTACTCGATCCCCCGCGGTGTCCACATCAACTTCCAAGAGGGCGAACGCATCAAGGCGGGCGACCCCTTGATGGACGGACCTCGCAACCCGCACGACATCCTCGCGGTGCTCGGCGAAACGGAACTGCAAAAGTACATGGTCAATGAGATCCAGGAAGTCTACCGGCTTCAGGGTGTGAACATCAATGACAAGCACTTGGAAGTGATCGTTCGTCAGATGCTGCGCTGGGTGAAGATCGACGAGATCGGCGACACCGAATTCCTTCCTGAGGAAACGGTCGATCGCTTCAAGTTCAAGGAAGAGAACACGCGCGCCATTGAGAGCGGTGGCCGGCCGGCCCGGGGCAACCCGATCCTGTTGGGCATCACCAAGGCGAGCCTCTCGACCGACAGCTTTATCTCGGCTGCGTCCTTCCAGGAAACCACTCGCGTACTCACCGAAGCCGCCATCAACGGCAAGGTCGATTACCTGCGCGGTCTCAAGGAGAACGTCATCATGGGTCGTCTCATCCCGGCTGGTACGGGTATGGAGCACTACCGCAAGGCGAAGATCGCTGGTGAAGACATCGTCGACACCGTCGAGCAGGAACCGGAGAACATCATGGATTCGTTGTCAGCCTATGACGACGACGCCAAGAGCCTGTTCGCTGGTGGTCTGGACGACGACGGCGACCTCGGCATGGGCGACGTCGAGTAGTCAAAGTTCACAAACGAACCCAATGGATGGCCCGCTGGCAGAGATGCTAGCGGGCCATCCGCATTTCCTCTCGCGCTTTGCTCACGATCGCAAGGGCAGGGAAAGTTGAATTACAGAAAGTGATTGGAACAGATGTAATTCTACATACAGGAGAGGCGAGCAATCTGATATTGCAAGCAGGAAGGCTGAAGTTCGCTTTTCTCCGCGTTTTGACCCGAGGAGATAGTGATGTTCAAATATATTCTTGCCTTACTCTGCACGCCGCTCTCTGCGCAGATCATGGGCATACGTGTGACCGATGCGCCGAATGGCGATCGCGTTGTCGTTCAATCCACCACACAAGACGGACTCGAGGTCAGCGAGCAAGCTTTGCAGCGTACCCGAACGCCAGGTGAGTGTATTGTGCTGAGTGTTGGCAGTGGTCAGGGAGCGAGAACGATTCCATGTCCGGACCTCTACATTGCGCGTTACGCGCCCAATGCCTCAACGCCAATTGCAGCCACTTATTTCGGAGGTGTGGGCAGTGAGTCGGTTGAGGCAGTTACGGTAGATGCCACGGGGAATGTATTTGTAGCAGGTTACTCCGATTCGCCCGACATCGCTGGCGGCTATCTGCTCACGATGGATCCAACCCTATCTACACTCAGGAGCTTGCGAAAGTTAGGTGAAAATTTCCGGCCTTCCGCACTTGCCGTTGGTAGCGGACGCGTCTATGTTGGAGGGCGTTCGAGTAACCGTCCTGCCGTGATGTCCTTTGCAGGGAACGAAGAGAGCGCAACTTGGACGGTCGAACTCTCTGAGACGCCGGCCGAACTGCCGGCATTAGCGATGGCGACAAGCGGCGACGCCTTGGCGGTCGTCAGCTCGGGTTCCGATCCGAGTTTCGAAAGTTATGTCGTCCGGCTCAGGGCGAGCAGCGGGGAACAACGCGCCCGCTTTACACTTTCCTCCCGCTTCTCTGCGCCAGCCCTTCGTGCGGTCTCTGCCATTGCGGCGCTCCCGGGCGACGGCCTCATCCTAGGCGGCACGGCGTATCTCCACGGCTACGATGCCTATGTGCGTACCGGAACCGGATTCTACCAGCGCTTGAACGCCAGTCTGAACGCGGTCGAAGGCGAGCAATATCTCGGAAGCTCCATCTCTGCGCTGCGCGCCAGTCCAACTGGAATCATCGACATCCTCGGCGCTTCTGACACCGGGCTTGCCACCACCGCAGACGCCAAGAACCCCTGCCGCTCCATTGCGGTGGAGAGCTTCTACGCCTCGCTCGATTACGCGTCCGGTTCTCCCGCGCTGGTCAGCTATCTGCGTAAGAACTCGGTGACGGCTAGCTTTGCCGGTTTCGCCAACAGCGCTGCAAGCTTCTTCGAGAATGGCCAACTGGATACCGTGTCACTACGAGAACAATCTGGCGCAACCGAAGCGAGTCCTTGCCTCGACGCCTTCCTCGAGAGTTACGCGGTCACGCTCCATCAGGCGAGCTATCCAGCTCAAACCTATGGATACAACACGCAGAATGTAGCACCGGGCGAGTTAGTGACCGTGTTTGGTTCTGGCCTCAGCGTAGGGCAAGCGACCTTTCCACCTGAGACTCTCGGTCGTTTGCCGATGGAGGTGGGAGGAACTGAGATTCTTGTCGACGGAGCCCCTGTCGGGATCATCGCGATTGCGCCAACCGCAGTATCCATCGCCCTGCCTTTCACGATTGCCGGCAAGCCGGAGATTCGCCTCGCCGTTTCGCGCAACGGAAAGGTCTCGGAAATCACGCGAATGAAGGTGGTGGCCTCTTCCCCTTCGCAACTTGTGACGGCGACGCCCAGTGGCTATCGACTCGGAGCCTTCAATAGCCGCGGTCTGGTGACAGAGGCTAACCCTGTTGCACCTGGAGAGGTCATCGACGTCTATTTGCTCGGCGGGGGGGACTTGGATCATTCGCTGGACCCGGCGCGTGTCACGGCCAAAGTCGACGCAGCTCGAGCGAAGCTGAAGGTGGTCGCATCGATCAGTGGTGCTGGCGAGCAGGCCGTGAGCTTTGCCGGTACGGTGGAGGGGCAACTCCCCGGCCTGATGCAGATCAAGGTGCGGCTGAACTCCGGGTTCAATCTGCACGGTCCTGCGACTCTTGAGATCGCCGTGGACGGAAGGATCAGCGCAAGTACGATCTGGTTCAAGCCGCTCTAAGTCGGCGAGCTCATCGTCTGAGCAGCGCACATAGAATGCGGAATTGCGTTTTCCGCTAATCTGGCGGAAGCCCTTCACGCGATCGAGCAGCAGCTACCGCAAGCGTGGGGATCAGATGTTGTACCGCTGCAACGCTCGAGCGCCGTTACCGCAAATCTCCTTGAAGGGGCTGGTGCTTTCCTGAACAGAGTTGTAGAATCATTCTGCATTAACCACCAACCCTGAAATGCAAAAGCCTCACCGGCCCCCTCCTCCGGTGGGACTTTTGCTTTAGAGCGACAGCTTCCCTTGGTAGACCATTTCCTTGAGGTTGAATTTCACGTCCACCTCAAGCGGCCCCATCAGTGTCTTAAAGACAATCTGCTTATCGTCCGGGTGCAGATTCAGCTCCTCGCGGCGGAACACGAACAGCACCACCTGTCCATTCACCGTCTTCTGTAGCCGCACTTCCGCAGGCTGAAACACCCGATCGTTGCTCAACTTCAGTGTGGTCATCTGCGTCAAACGCTCCTGGAGATCCTCTTGCATCTCTTTGCGGCGTTCGGCATCGGGCATCTTCTGTCCCCGGCCGACGTCGCCCGCCATTGGCATGCCCAGCACCGAGACCACTACATTCTCCGCGCGCTGCTCCTGATAGAGATCCTGCAGTTTCAAGCGGAGCTTCGCGTCGCTCACAGCCGCCGAGGTCTCAAAGCTCACTCGCACTGGAGGCAGGCGGAGCGGCGTGCCCCCGGCGCCTCCTGCATTTGTACCCATCGGACCCACACCGCTCATGTTGCCAGAACCCCCACGAGATCCCATTCCCGCCGAGCGCGAACTCCGCGCCACCTTCGGGTCCATGAAGGGTGTCGTCGATTTCACCCACGGAGATTCCTCGAGGATCTTAGTGGCCTCAGGCTCGGTCCATTCGGCTGGCTGCTTCGACTTCCAGAAATCCGCTGCCACCACTGCGCCTGCGCAAAGGACTGTTGCTGCAATCAGGTATCTCATCACTTCCATTGAATCGCAGTTCTTCGCCCTCCGAACGATGGAATTGTAAGAAGATGTGAAGCTCGCAACAGTGTCGCAATCTGGTGACACATGAGTGTGCACAGCACACACACATTCTTGTAACTCCTTTTAGAATCAACACGATCAAGATTGGTCGACAAGCTGCATAAGAAGGAAACAGATGAAGTGCCTCTTCGCCACCCTCGTGGCTTCCACGGTTCTCCTGGTCCCCTTCGGGAGGGCCGTGGCTTTTCAAGATACGAATGTGAACTCGCGCTACCGCATCGAGTTAATTACGATCGACAACGGCACTCATCCTCCGAGCGAAGCGCTGCAGCGAGAGCTCGACCGCCTGGTCGGCCGTCCTTACCGGACAGAAACTCTCGATGCCGTAGAGCGCCGCGTGCGCCTCGAGTATCCCAGCTACCGGGTGACGAGAGTCGTGGCCAAAGGCGGGATGCAGGATCACATCCGGGTTCGCTTCGAGCTCGAATCGACGCGCAAGATCATCGATTTCAGTAGTCCGCGCTTCTCCTATCATTCACAGCAACAGTTCACCTTCGGCGCCGGTGCTGACCTGAATTTCGAGCGGGCCAGTTTCAACTTCGGGCTCATCACCGACAACAACGAACGGGTGGAGCGCTACTCCGGTTATCACGGCGCCGTGGTTGCGCCCATCGCCCATAGCCGCTTCAAAGTCGCACTGCTCGGCGAATCCTACCGGACGCAGTGGAATCGCAAGACGCTCATGGTTTCTGATGCTCTCTACCGCACTAGAACTAACATTGAACCCACTCTCATTTATGACATTGCGCGCGGTCTTGAGCTGCGCGCCGGGTTTAGCTTCAACAATTTAGAAATGCAGTTTCCGGTCGCGAGAGACCAAGCTGTCAATGCCGTAATCACGACTCTGCGCTACTCACGGCAGTGGCAGCTTGGCCTTACTGGCACACAAACGCTGGAGGCAGGTTACAGCCTGCGCGCGGCCGCCAGTTTTCTTCGGTCCGATTTCGACTATCGGCGTCACATGGGCGAGGCTCGCTTTACCCTCGCCTCAGGCAACTCCGAGAAGTCTACTTCGAGCCTTAGTTTCAGTAGTTTGGTGGGTGCCATCGACGGTAGCGCCCCCGTTTTAGACCGCTTCGTGCTGGGCAATACACACACCCTGCGCGGTTGGAATCGCTTTGACCTGGCTCCCGCCGGGGCCGATCGGGTCATCCACTTTTCGGCGGACGGCCGCTATCATTTTGTCCGCGCTGTCTACGACACTGGAACGCTTTGGAATGCGGGCCGTCCAAAAGTGTTGCGGCATTCTCTCGGTGTTGGAGTTGTCGTCAGTGGAATCACGGCTATGGTTGCTTTCCCAATCCGGAATGGCTCAATGGAACCCATCTTTTTGGTGGGGATGAATTTTTGATCCCAGCGCGTAGCATCGCGCTGTACCTCTCGCTGCTCTTTCCGCTGGCGGCCCAGTCCCTCGCGCCCAAATGGAACGATGGACAACTGGTTGCAACGGCCCTCAATGTCCGCTTTCTCGAAGGCAAAGCGCTCGATCGCCTGAAAAACGGACAGAGCGTCGCCTTTGATTTTCAACTGCAACTTCTTGACGGCCAGAAGACCCTGGCCCGCTCGCTCGAACGCTTTGTACTCAGCTACGACCTCTGGGAGGAGACCTATTCGGCGGTGCAACTCTCTCAGGCTTCGCCACGCACGCCCGTCTATTCCACGACCCGTCTGAAGTCCGATGCCGTTGCCAACTGGTGTCTGGGCCGCATGAAGCTGCGGCTGAATGAGGCCGACAAACAGAAGCCGCTCACCTTGCAGCTGGAAATCCGCAGCACTGGAGCGAAGATCGCCAACCCGCTGCGCCCGCAGGGTACAGTCGACCTGGGCGTGCTGGTTGAAATCTTCTCGCGGCCTCCCGACCCCAAAGAGGCCCGCTTCACGGCACAATCGCAACCCTTTACCCTAGGATCATTGGCGACGCCCTAACCCCATGCGAAGACTGCGCGACAAACTGCTTCTGCTCTTCCTCCTCGCTACCTTAGCGCCCATGGGGGCCACGCTCTATGTCTCGCTGCGGCTCTTGAACCAATCGCTCGACCTCGCGCCAATCACCGAACTGGAAGAATCCACCACGCAGTTAGAAGCGTCCGGCAAGTTGCTCTACCAGACCGCTCGCGAACTGCTGCGCGAGAAGGCGAAGCATCATGAGATTGAAGCGCAGCCGATGCCCAGCATCCGGCTTGAAGAAGGCGAGGCAGAACGCGTTTTCCTCGATGGGGCCGACATTGTGTTGCTGCGGCCGGAAGGAGCCTATCGCCTCAGGCTTGGCAGCGTTCGCCTGTCGCAGTTGCAATTGGATCTGGCGCGCAGCAGGGAACTGATCGCCTCCCATCAGGATCGAAACTGGAAGCGCGGCTTCTTCCTTACCCTCGCCTCTGTGGCGGGTGGCATCTGGGTGGTCGCACTGCTGGCGATGCTTTACTTCACCGCCCGGGTGACCCAACCTATTCAGAACCTCACCCGTGCCTTGCGGGAATTTGCCGCAGGCAAGCGCAACACGCTTGCGGTATCGGGACGCGACGAGGTGGCTGAGGCAATCACCAGCTTCAATGACATGTCGGAGCAAATCGAGCGCAGCCGCGAGAAGTTGCTGTACTTCACCCGCCTCGAATCCTGGCAGATGCTGGCCCGCAAGATGGCCCACGAAGTGAAGAACTCGCTGACGCCAATCCGCCTGACGGTCGAAGAGATGGTGGCGCGTAGCCATCCCGACGAGCGGCCCTTTCTCGAACAGGCTTCGCAGATTGTCACCGATGAAGTGCAGACGCTCGAGCGCCGCGTGCGCGCCTTTGGCGACTTCTCGAGCGAGCCGCCGCTGATGCTGGTTTCCCTGGATGTTGACGCCTTGGTGGAAGAGCGGGTGGCTTTCCTCAAAACCGCACACCCGGAAGTGATCTATCGAACTCAATTCGAGGGCGGGGAAGCCGTGGCCGACCCGGACCTGCTGAAGGGCATCCTGACGAATCTGCTGGAAAACGCAGCCGATGCGGTGGGCCGTGGCGGCGTGATCCGGGTGAGTACGGAAACGCTGGCCGGCGGCGTGGCAATCACGATTGAAGACTCCGGGCCGGGCTTGAGCCTGCTGGCCCGGGAGAGTCTCTTCCAGCCCACCATCTCCTTCAAACGTACGGGAATGGGCCTGGGCCTTTCGATTGCCAAGCGCAGCGCGGTGTTGATGGGTGGAGATCTTGAGTTCGTAAAAAGTTCCCTAGGAGGGGCAGCGTTCCGCTTGCAGATATGGCAAAACGAATCCTTATCGTCGATGACGAAGAAAATATTGGCCGCTCCCTTCGCCTGATTCTGGAGCGCGAAGGCTATTCGGTATTGACGGCAAACTCGACGGCGGCTTTCCAGCAATCGCCTCGAGCCGACCTCTACATGCTCGATGTGCGCCTGCCCGATGGCAGCGGCATCGACATTCTGCGCCAGGTCATCGGGCAACAGCCGGAGGCGCCGGTGTTGATGATCTCGGGCCACGCGACCATTGCCGATGCGGTCGATGCGGTGCGTGCCGGGGCCTTTGATTTTCTCGAGAAGCCGCTGTCGCGCGAGCGGGTTTTGCTCGCAATCCGCCATGCCTTTGAGCGCACCGAACTGAAGAAAGAGAACATCCAGCTCCGCGAGCAACTGGGCACCGGCCCCCGGATGATTGGCAACTCGCCGGCCTTCCAACGCGTGGTGGAGCAGGCAACGCTCGCGGCCCGCGCCGATGCTCGTGTCTTGTTGATTGGCGAATCGGGGACGGGTAAGGAACTGCTGGCTGCGCACATCCACCAGTCGAGCCCCTTTGCTTCCGGGCCTTTCGTCAAGGTAAACTGCGCGGCGATTCCAAATGAGTTGATCGAGAGCGAACTCTTCGGTCATGAGAAGGGTGCCTTCACCGGCGCGACGGCCATGCGGCGGGGGAAGTTTGAGCTGGCCGATGGCGGCACTCTCTTTCTCGATGAGGTGGGCGACCTGGCCAGCGCCAGCCAGGCAAAGCTCTTGCGCGTTTTGCAGGAAGGCGAGTTCCACCGGGTAGGCGGAGAGCAATCGATCAAGGTACAGGTGCGCGTGGTCAGTGCGACCAATAAGGACCTGCAGGCGCTGGCCCAGAAGCAGCAGTTTCGCGAAGACCTCTACTATCGCCTCGCGGTGGTGCCGATCCGGATGCCCAGCTTGCGCGAGCGAGTGAACGACATTCCGGCGATGGTCGAATACTTTCTCGATGAGTTCTGCCGCCGCAATGCGTTTAAGCCGAAGACAATCTCTCCGGCGGCGCTCGAGGCGCTGGCGAATTATCACTGGCCCGGCAATGCCCGCGAACTCCGCAACATTGTTGAGCGAATGGCGATTCTGACGCCGGGCGATGCGATCGATGAGGAGTCAGTTCCGGTGGAGATTGAGATTGCCGGGATCAGCCGCAATTCTTTGCACGAGGCGCGCGAAGGCGCTGAGCGGGAAGCGTTGCTCAAGGCTCTCGACGACAGTGGCTGGAATGTTTCGCAGGCTGCCCGGGCACTGGGCCTCGAACGGACCAACCTCCACAAACGAATGAAAGCACTCCAACTGGCGCGGAGGAAGTAAGCTCAAGAGATGCTGCTTCTGGCATTGCTCTTGACGATTGAGTTTCCCTTCCGCTTTGCCTCCCCGGAGATTCCGCTGGTGCTGATCGAGGTGGGAGTGAACGAAGGACGGCCGATGATTGCTGTCCTCGATACTGGCCAAGGCGTCTCTCCGCTGCTGCTCTCCGATGTGCAAGCCAAGCAACTGGGCATCGCCTATCGCGAAGAAGACCGGGTGGCGAATACCTTCGGCATCGGGCCCAACAGTGGGCCTCGTATCTATAAGGCGCGCATCCAATCGATGCGGCTCGGTGGGCAAACGCTCCCGGCCATGGATATTGGTGTCACCGACGCGCTGCGGCCGATTGCCGAAGCGATTGAGCAGCCACTGTCAGCCAATCTCGGCTATCTCTTTCTCAAGGACTATACGCTCGTGCTGAACTACCGCTCGAAGGTGGTGCTTCTGTCGAGCAACGCCCTCACCAAGGGCACCTCCTTTACGCTGGGCAGCAGAAAGCCGCTTGCGATCATCGAGGGGCGCATCAATGGCCAAGGCCCTTATCGATTTGCTGTCGATACCGGAGCGTCGAACTCTGTGCTTTCGCAAACCCTCGCGCAACGGCTGATGTTGCCGCACGGAATTCCGGTTCCGGTGATGGGCGCTTCCGGCTCTTCAGCGGGCTACATGACCAAGGTGCAGAACTTCGACATTGCCGGCCGCCGCTTTGCGGATTTCACCTTTGCTACCGGCGATTTCTTCGACGCGATGAGCGCGGCGGCCGGAGCAACCGTCGATGGCGTGCTGGGAGCGAACGCGTTTCAGGATGCGGTGCTGACCATCGACTATCCGAATCGCCGGCTGAGCATCACGCAGCCTTAGGGTTGTCGTGGGCTTTTGAGACGCGCAAGCGGGGCGAAGACATTCATGATCTTTGTGAGCCACACCAAGCAGTGAGGAGGTTGAAGCCATGAGTCCTTCTCTGTCAGAATGCCGACTTGCGTCCGATTCTGTTGCCCAGATCTGGGTCTGTTCGGAAACGACTTCTAAGGTAGGTCGTGTGGCATCATCGGCCAAGTCGTTCGCTCTTGGTGGATGATGCGCTTCCGTCAGTCTGGTATCGCTTCAGCGTCTCAAACGCGAATGTCTTAGGGGATCGCCGGCAACTGCGCGACTGCGGCGGAATCGGTGCGCGGGTCGGCGCCGGCAAAGTTCACACCGCGCTTCTTGTCGTGCAGAACCGCCTCGCCATTGCCGACCGTGCTCGAAAAGCCAGGCAGCGGCGTAATGAGGTGGCCGCGCTTCTGGAGATCCAGGCGAACCGATTCAGGAATGCGGGTTTCCATCTGGACATCGCAGCCCTCAAATGTCAGCTTCGTGAAGCGGGCGCTTTCAAGCGCCATCTGCACATTCATCTTGAAGTCGACGATATTGGCGACAAACTGCGCGTGGGCCTGCGACTGGTTCCAGCCGCCCATGATGCCGAAGCCGATCGTGATGTCATCCTTCTGCATGAAGGCCGGGATGATGGTGTGCAAGGGGCGCTTGCGGCCCATGAGCGTATTTGGCTTGTCGGGGCTGAGCTCGAAACCCGCGCCACGATTGTGGAAGGAGAAGCCCGCTCCCGGGGCGACCATGCCGGTCCCATAGCCGGCGTAGTTGCTCTGGATCAGCGAGACAATATTGCCATCCTTGTCGACGACGGACAGATAGATGGTCTCCCTGCCTTTGGCGTTGAGGCTTTGGCTAATCTCACTTGGCAACACCTTGCAACTGGCCTTGTCCATCTGGATCTGCTGGGCACGCTTGGCCGCCAGCTCTTTGGACAGCATGGCCGCGACGGGCACGGCAGTGAAGCGAGGGTCGCCGACGTAGTGGGCCATGTCGGCATAGGCAAGCTTTTTTGCTTCGATCATGACGTGGAGAGCTGCCGTGGAATTGGGGCCGTAGTCCCCGATGGGGAAGCTCTCCATGATATTCAGCATCGAGAGAGCGGCGACCCCCTGTCCGTTGGGCGGCAGTTCGTAGATCTTCCAGCCGCGGTAGGTGGTGGAGATGGGGTCCACCCATTCCGGCTCATACTCCGCAAAGTCTTCCTTCGTGTGCGTGCCGCCCTGAGCCTGGAGGAACTTCACCATGTTCTCGGTCATGCTGCCCTTGTAATAGGCGTCCCGGCCCTTTGCCGCGATCTGGCGGAAGCTTTCTCCGAGGGACGGGTTCTTGAAGGTGTCGCCCAGTTCAGGCGTGACGCCTCCGGGCTGATAGGTGGCCGTGTAGCCGGGTTGCTTCAGGAGTTTGTCGCTGATCCAGCTTTTGGCTCCCCACTCTGGCATTGAGAATCCATTCTCGGCATAATAGATAGCAGGGGCGAGCAACCTCGAGAAGGGCATTGTGCCGAAACGCTTGCGTAAGGCATCCCAGCCCGCGACGGCTCCGGGTACGGTAATGGCGTGGACGCCAATTGGATCGATTTTGTCGATCCCTTTCGATTTCAGATATTCCGTGGTCAGCGCCTTCGGGGTCCATCCACTTGAATTCAGGCCGTAGAGTTTGCCTGATTTGGCTTCGTAGTAGATGGCAAACAGGTCGCCACCGATCCCATTCACATAAGGTTGGGTCAGGCCCGTCATCGCATTGGCAGCAATCGCGGCATCCACCGCATTGCCGCCGGCTTCGAGGATTTTTGCGCCAGCCTGAGAGGCAAGGTATTGCGGTGCGGCTACGATCCCATATTTTGAAACGATCATCGACCGTGCTTGGTCCCGTGCAGATACAGGTGTTGCCGGAAGAGGAGTTTCTTGTGCCGAGAGGATCGAGAAAGCGAGAGCGAGGGCGAGGGGGCGCATGGGTTCTACAGAGTGTAACGCTGAGGCCTGTTTTTCGCAAAAAATGGTTTCTCACACGGATTCTTGGTTCGCTTCGATTTCTACCGATCACCTGAGGTAAGCTCCTATGTTTCGAGAGGCTTAGGACGTGGAAAAGAAGTGCAAAAAAAGAGGGGAAATGTGGATGAAGTCTGCGAAATCCGCAAGTCGTTGCACCGTATATAGATATTTCTCTTGATGTCACACAATATCTTGTGTCATCATCGCTACGCACCCGGAAATCGCAAGCCTAGCCCGTTTGCTTACTGTCCCTTCTCGGCGCACCCGATTTTTAGTAGAATTAAATGAGGTTTTAGTATTATGGGTCAACTTGCCGTCGCTCTCGGAGCGAAAATTCCAAAGGCTAAGCGCTCTCTCCCCAGGTCCGCACGGACTGGGGTGAATTTCCCGCGCTATTTCACTGCCAAACTGGATGCCGGAAAGACCCCATATGACGACGTCATGTGGGAGAAGCGTACTGCCACGATCGGGAACTCGACGGGTGCCGTCGTGTTTGAACAGCGTGATGTGGAGGTTCCCTCCGATTGGTCGCAAACCGCCACCAACATTGTGGCGAGCAAGTATTTTCATGGGAAGCTGGGTTCGCCGGAGCGCGAAACCAGTGTGAGCCAGCTCGTGCATCGAGTGGTGGACACGATTGCCGATTGGGGCATCAAGGACAGCTACTTTAAGACGGCAACGGATGCAGAGAATTTCCGGCAGGAACTCGCGCATCTGATGCTGACGCAGAAGGCGTGTTTCAACTCGCCGGTCTGGTTCAACGTTGGGGTCAAAGAGCAGCGTGGCTACGGTTGGGTGTGGGATGAATCGACGCAGCAGATTCGGAAGCTGTCGACAGGGGAGCACCGGCCGCAGTGTTCGGCTTGCTTCATCAATAGCGCGGGTGATTCGCTCGAATCGATTCTCGATCTGGCCAAGACCGAGGGCATGTTGTTCAAGTGGGGTTCGGGGACGGGTTCCAATTTGTCCAGCCTGCGGGAAGAGAACGCAATTCTGTCGGGTGGCGGACGCGCTTCGGGGCCGCTGAGCTTCATGCGTGGTTTCGATGCGTTTGCGGGCGTCATCAAGAGTGGCGGTAAGACCCGCCGCGCCGCGAAGATGGTGATTCTCAACACAGACCATCCGGACGTCGAAGAGTTCATCTGGTGCAAGGCAAAGGAAGAGAAGAAGGCTCATACTTTGATCGACGCCGGCTATGACGCGGGCATCGACGGAGAAGCCTATACGAGCATCTTCTTCCAGAACGCGAACAACAGCGTGCGTGCGGACGACGAGTTCATGGACGCGAGCGAACGCAACGGCGAATATTGGACCAAGAGCCGCGTCACTGGTGCGCCGGTCAAGCGTTACATGGCCAAGGACCTGCTGCGCCAGATTGCCGAAGCCACCTGGAAGTGCGGCGACCCGGGCATGCAGTTTGACACGACAATCAACAAGTGGCACACCTCGAAGAACACGGCACGCATCAACGCATCGAACCCTTGCAGCGAGTACATGTTCCTCGACGACTCGGCTTGCAACCTCGCCTCGTTGAACCTGATGAAGTTTCTTGGTCCCGATGGCCGTTTTGACGTCGAGGCTTTCCGCCACGCTGTCGACACTTGCATTCTGGCCCAGGAGATCCTGGTCGACAATGCAAGCTACCCGACCGACAAGATCGGCAAGAACTCGCACGACTATCGCCCGCTTGGCCTTGGCTACGCAAATCTCGGTACGCTGCTGATGGCGATGAGCATGCCCTATGACAGCGATGAGGGCCGCGACATGGCCGGCGCCATCACCGCCGTGATGTGTGGACAGGCTTATCTCACCAGTGCTCGCACGGCAGAGGCTGTGGGCCCGTGCCCTGGCTATGAGATCAACGAGGAGCCCTTCCTTGAAGTGATCCGCATGCACCGCGATAGCGTGGGCAAGATCAGCAAGAAGCATGTGCAGCCCGATCTGTTGAGCGCGGCGCACGAAGTTTGGACCAACGCCTATGAGCTGGGCCGTGGCACTGGCTATCGCAACGCGCAGGTGACTGTGATTGCGCCCACCGGCACGATCGGCTTCATGATGGATTGCGACACCACCGGCATCGAGCCCGATCTGAGCCTGGTGAAGTACAAGAAGCTGGTGGGCGGCGGTGTGATCAAGATCGTGAACCAGACGGTGCCGCAGGCGCTGATCAAGCTGGGCTATCAGCCCGAGCAGGTGGAGAAGATCGTCAGCCACATCGATGCAACGGGCACCATCGAAGGCGCGCCGGGCTTCAAGGACGAGCATCTGGCGGTATTCGATTGCAGCTTCCGCCCGATGAACGGCAAGCGCTTCATCCACCACATGGGCCACGTCAAGATGATGGCGGCCGCGCAGCCCTTCATTTCCGGTGCGATCTCAAAGACCGTGAATATGCCGGAAGAGTCGACCGTCGAAGACATCGCCGATGCCTATCTGCAGAGCTGGAAGCTGGGGATCAAGGCCGTTGCGATCTATCGCGATAACTCGAAGCGGGCACAGCCGTTGTCGAGCGGCACGGGCAAGGGTGAGAAGAAGGCGGGGCCGAGCCAAGCCGATGCGAAGCCGGAAGCTCAGATTGTCGAGAAGATCGTCTATCAGGCCAAGCGCCGCAAGCTGCCTGAGGAACGGGATGCGAAGACGCACAAGTTCTCGATCGCCGGTCATGAGGGCTACATCACCGTCGGCTTGTTTGAGGACGGTACGCCTGGTGAGATCTTCATCACGATGGCCAAGGAAGGCTCGACGATTTCGGGCTTGATGGATAACTTTGCGACGGCGATCAGCTATGGCCTGCAGTATGGAGTGCCGCTGAAGTTCTATGTCGATAAGTTCAGCCATGTGCGCTTTGAGCCGTCCGGCTGGACGGGGAACCCGCAGATTCCTTATGCGAAGTCGATCATGGACTATATCTTCCGTTGGATGGGCGCGAAGTTTATGGGGCCGGAATACGCCTTGGGCGAGGCTGGAGAGGCAACGACCTTGAAGCCGACCGAAGAGAATCCCCAAAAGGAACTCTTTGGGCCCAGTGTTGCGGATGCCCCGTCGTGTGCGGAGTGCGGTGGCATGATGACTCGCAATGGGAGCTGCTATAAGTGTGGCAATTGCGGTTCCACCAGCGGCTGCAGCTAAATCCGGATTGCACTCAAGAACAAAGGCCGACCCTGAAAGGTCGGCCTTTGTTCTTCCAGAGGACGGAAGTCTAGCCTTTGGGCATCGGGGGAAATTTCTTAAACAGATCTTTCACGGTCTGCTTTAGGTTCTTTTCGTTCTTTTCGGGCTTGTTGGAGAGGACTTTACTCGCCCCTCCGCGCCAGATGAGTTTCTTCGATTGTGCATCGAAGATATCGACGGTCAAATTGCCAACGGGGATGTAGTCCACACTGGTGACGGATCGACCGGAACTCATTCCACCGAATCCGCGCCAACCCCAGCCTCCGCCGAAGTTATCGTAGTAAGTTTGCATCTGTTGCTGTTGCCGTGTGGCGCCGATGGCCGTGACCGCCGCATCTCCACCCGTATCCACCTTTTGCCAGCCTTTGGACATCAGTTCTTGATCGATGTCCGCCTCGATGCGATCTTTCCAAAGCTCGCTATTGGCTCTCACCTTCAGCCAAGAGTAAGTCTTGTATCGGCTGAAGTCGACAGATTTGTCATAGTCGGTGACTACGTCAGCAGCCATCAGAATCGCAATCGCGGCAGTGGAGGCGAAAGCGGTTTTTATCCAGGGGTTCATAATGCAGTGCTCCTGGCTTGTAGAGAGAACCCACGCACATTTCGTTCCCGAGGCGATGTGTGGCTACACACAGGCAGCGTTGTCTAGTGGCCGGAAATCGATGCGGCAATTTGACGATCGGCGGATTTCAGTGGTAACAAATCGATGCGCCGGACATAAATCTCCGCCATCTCACTCTGCACTTGGAGTTTGCCTTGTGTGTGCGACAAGTCATAGGCGCTGCTGACGACTTTGCCGTTTAACAGGCAGACCATGCGGTCGCCTGCGGCGATGACTTCCTGGCGATTCCATTGGCCTTTCGGCTTCTCCACCTCGGCCTTGCTACGGAAGTTGACTTCGTCTTTCCACTGCTTCGAGCGGCCATACCAGTTGATGCGGCCCTTGCTTCTGGTGACGGGTTTGCCTTTGGGATCGTAGTAGAGTTCCTTGCCATCCTCGGTGCACAAGCAGGTGGCCGTCATCGGTGTGGTGGCGGTAACGACGAGGATGTCGCCTGAGCCGCCTTCGATGATCTGGGATTCGTAGGATTCCAGCCAGATGCCGCTATAGCCACCATCCGGGCCAACGCCGTGAATCAGGATGCCGCTGTCGCGCGCTTTGCTCTCGCGCGGTGTCCAGGTCTTGTCGCCCCAACGCCATTCCACGACGAGGCGGTAATCGCGATAGGCTTCTTTACTGACGATGCCGCCCCACTCCTGTCCGGAGATGTGCAACTCGCCATTTGCCACCACAAACACATGGTTCGGATCTTCGTGTTTGCTCTCTCTGGTGTAGGTGTAGAAGTTGGTCAGATCCCGGCCATTGAAGAGTTGGATCGGTGCTTTGGGCGTGATGGCGGTGTTGTCGGGAGGGGCGGCGCCGTAATCCCAGGCGGCGCGAAAAGGAACTGGCGCTTCGTTGCGCGTGTCGAGTACCGGCTTCAGCGACCGGATGAGCTCGATACTTTCCCGCACCATTCTTGGGCCGGCGTCGGGCACCAGATTCGTGTAGCTGGTGAGACGTTGTTCGTAGCCGCCTCCGTGCTCGCCGAAGGCGTCGAGAGTGGGGACATAGCCGACGCAGCCGTTGGCGAGTGAGACCGGACTGGTGTAAGGGAAGGGACTCGCTTTGCGGATCTCGAGCCCGAGCGCGACGAACATCTCGCCAGGCGCACTCGTGTACACCGCAGGACCAATCGCAATCGCCTGGAGCTCGATGGGCATGCTGGGCTGCTTCTGCAATTGGGCATCGAGCAGCAACACTTCTTTGGCAAAGACCGATTCAGCGGTGTGGGGCGCGGCGATGGTGGCCTTTGCTTTCGCGATCCGGTCGGCTCCAGGAATCCTGCGGCCCTCGGGGTAGATCTTCGCTGCTGTCGAGATCTCCGGGATGGGCTGCGGGTGCATCGACAAGAGCAGCTTTACGGCTTCCGCTCCCACTCGGCCGCCGATCAGGCGCGCCGATTCGAGGCCGCTTGGGGCAGGGGATTTGTCGAGGTTATTCACCTGAGTCACATCGCCCGAGAAGCCTTGCAGAAAGACGACGATGACGCCGTCGCCGAAGGCGCCGCGGATGGTGCGCTCAAGAAAGTAGATCCAGTTGGCGGAGATCGCGGGCGGGTTGGTGGTGGCGTGGCAGGAGTAGTTGACGATGCAGCCGATCAGTTGCTTGGAATCGTTGAAGACGCCTGCGACGGTGAGGGTTCCATCGATGGGGCCCGCCGCTTCGACGATGTCTGGATTGTTAGGACGAGGATGGGTATAAGTGAGTCCGTTCTTCATGCGGAAGCGGCGATTGAAGATGGCCGCTTCCTCCTTGCCTGTGCCGAAGCCGATGCTGTTGGGTTGTGCGTTGCGCTTGGCGTTCTCGATCGCACGCACGGTCTGATTCTCCACCAGCTGCAAATAGGCCGGGTCCGCTGCAGAGCTTTGCCGGTAGGCCAGATCCTGGATGGCAGCGGAAGCGTGATCGTATTCGCCGGGCTGGACCATGCCGATGGGACCGGAAGAATGCGAGTGCGATGCGCCGAGCATCACTTCGATGCCGGGAACGCGGGCGCGGATCTTCTCTACCAGATGACGCGGGATCATCAGTGCGTCGAGACCCACCAGACAAACCTGTTTTCCGTTGTTGGCAAAGTAAGCGGCGCGTACCTTGCAGGGGTCGTGCAGTGCCTTGTGAAACTGCTTGAAATAGTTGCCGGGCATTTCGCTGCCAATGGCCGGTGTGATGTCGGCTTCTGCAAAGCCTGCCTTGCCTTCTGGAGACTGGGCGGCGAGAGCGAGTGGGAGCGCGAAGAAGTTTCGTCTATGCATGTTGGATGAGTTTCGGTTTTCGTTCAGAGATCCAGAGCAGTGTGAAGATGATGCAAACAATTACCGGCAGCGCCGTTACAGTGCGGAGTGCGGCGGCGGGTCCGGATTGATCGTAAACACGGCCGATGAGCGGCACGGCGAAGCTATTGCTGAGCATGCCCACGCCGCCCATCAGCGCGAGCAGAAATCCGCCGCCTTTCGGAAAGCGTTCGGCTGTGATGCCGAGCATTGTGGGCCAAAGGAAGGTGACGCCGAGGGCGAAGAGCGCAGAGGCGGCAAGCGTGGCCACGGCGCCACTCGCCATGCTGAGGCTGTAGAGTCCGATGCCTGCCAGTAGCGTGCTGCCCATCATGAGTTGCAGGCTGGAGATGCGCTCAAAGACCCATTCACAAGAGGCACGGCCCACGGCCATGATGCCGCTGATCCAGACGAGCAGCGCGATGCCGGGGAGTCCGGTGGTCTTAGAGAGGATGGAGGGCACCCATTGGTTGGGCGCGAGTTCCGTCGCGGCTGTGAGAATCATGCAGCCAAAGAAGAGCAGGAAGATGGGCCGCAGCGCTTCGGCATAGATTTCGCGGAAAGGGACGCCGTGCTCGACGGCCTCGGTGCGCGGGAAGGGGAGTCGAAACAGCATGACGGCGTAGATGACGGTGGGGACAAGGATCATCGCCGTCTTGATGCGCCAGCCCATACCGGCTTCACTCATCGCCCAACAGAGCAGGCCGCCAATGACAATGCCGCCGGGGAACCAGAGATGGAGCAGGTTGAGCTTCTGTACTTTCTGTTCGGGGTAGAGTGTGGCGGCGAGCGGATTGACTGCAGCCTCCACGAGGCCATTCGCGATGCCGATCGCCAGCGTGGCGGCGTAAAGGCTGGTGAAGCCTTGGGCGGCTATGGTGCCGAGGATGCCGACGAGATGGAGGAGGAAGGCACTGCTGAGCAGCGGTTTCATGCCAATGCGGTCACAGAGCGGACCGCCGATCAGCATGGCGACTGTAAAGCCCCAGAAGGCGGTGGAAGCCGTCCAGCCGACCTGTTCGTTGGAAAGCGCAAACTCGGCGGTTTGCGCGTCAAAGATGTCGCCACGAATGGCGAAGCAGAAGGCGGTGGCGATGAGCGCCATGCAACTACCGTTGAAGAGAGACCGGCGATTTGTGTTCATGAGATCAGACGATCTCTTTTATCACTGTTCCTTCAATTTCGGTGAGTCTTTCTTTGCGGCCGAGGTGAAGATAGCTCAGAGCATGCTGGTTGAGGCCCAGTTGATTGAGAACAGTGGTGTGGATATCACGGAAGTGATAGGGCTTCTCGATCGCGCGCAGACCGATGGGGTCGGTGGCTCCGACAACGGTGCCACCCTTGACACCGCCTCCAGCCATCCACATTGTGAAGCCGAGATTGTGATGGTCACGGCCCTTGTTGCCTTGCGATTCCGGACTGCGTCCAAACTCGCCACCCCACAGGACCAGTGTCGAATCGAGCAGGCCGCGTTGTTTCAGATCTTTGAGCAGGGCGGCAACCGGCTGATCAGTTTGCGCTGCCATGCGGAGGTGATTCTCTTCGATGTCCTCGTGCGCATCCCATTGCAGATTGCCGGGGCCACCGCCCGAGGTCACACAGACAAAACGAACGCCCTTCTCGACCAATCTGCGGGCGAGCAAACAGCGGCGGCCATAGTCGTCCGTCGGCTCCTTGCCAATGCCGTAGCTCTCGCGGGTGGCTTCTGATTCCTTTGCAATGTCGAAGACTTCAGGCGCTTCCATTTGCATTTTGAAGGCAAGGTCGTAGGCGGCAATGCGGGCTTCGAGTTCGTTGTCTTCGCCCTGAATGCCGGCGCGGTTCATCGCCTTCAGATATTGGATGGTCTTGGTGCGTTCCTCAAGGCGGACGCCGGGCGGCAGGTTCAGGTTCAGTACTGGCTTGGCGCCCGGGCGCATGACTGTTGGCTGGAACACGGCGGGCAGGAAGCCATTGGCATACATCGGCTGGCCTGCTTCGAGCGCACCGTGTGGATCGGGCAGCACGCAATAGGCGGGAAGGCTGTCGCTCTCGGTACCGAGACCGTAGACGGTCCAGGAACCCATTGACGGAAAGCCGGGAATGATGCGGCCGGTCATCATCTGGTATTGGGCGGCCGAGTGGACGACCATGTCGGCATGAACGGAACGAATGACCGCAATGTCATCGATGCACTGGGCGGTATGGGGCAAGAGGTCTGAGACTTCGATGCCCGACTTACCGTACTTCTGGAAGCTGCGCTTGGTGCCGAGCAGTGTCGCGTTGTTGGTGACGAACTGGTACTTCGCCTCGCCAAACTCGGCGGGCCGCTTCTGGCCGTGCAGTTCGTTCAGCAAAGGCTTCGGATCGAAGGTCTCCATGTGACTGGGACCACCGGCCATGAACAGAAAGATGACGGACTTGGCCTTTGCCGCGTGGTGGGGCAGCTTGGGGGCGAGCGGATTGAGCGTGGCTCCGCTGGCTTGGAGGGCGCCATAGGCAAGGCCGCCAAAGCCGCAGAAAGCGTCTGTGAGAAATTCGCGGCGGTTGCGGGTGTATCGGATGTGCTCGGACATGGCGTTCCTAATTGATGTACATGAAGGCGTTGAGATTGAGGATGGCGAGTGCGAACTCGTGGGGTTGCGCAGTGCGCGCAAACTCGAGGGCGGCGGCGCGTTCCTTGGGATTGGGCAGACGGCCGGCCGCGAGCAGAAAAGCGTGGTCCACTTTCTTGGCAAGATTGTTGCCGGCCAGCTTGTCGAGCCGGGTGGCGAAGGCTGTCGCCTGCTGGTTGCTGAAGGTGCCGTTGAGCAACTCGAGGGCCTGCGGTGCATGAGTCGACGTGTCGCGGCGCGCACAACTGACCAGGCCATCGGGAGCGTCGAAGACTTCCATCATCGGAAGGTGCATGTTGCGCTTGACGAGCAAGTAGAGGCTGCGTCGATTGTGTTCGGTGAGGTCTGGCGTCACCTTCCATTGCGAGGGCGCATAGAGCGCGACGAGCAGTTCCTTCTCGAGCGGTACGGTGACCGAGGGGCCACCGGCCTTTGGATTGAGATTGCCAGACACCGCAAGCATCGCGTCGCGCATCTCTTCGGCATCGAGACGGCGGCGGCTAAATTTCCAGAGCAGCTTATTCTCGGGGTCCTGTTCTTCGGCCTTGGCATTGACGGTGTCGCTGGCCTGCTGCCAGGTATTGCTGGCCAGGATCAGGCGGTGGATGTGCTTGACGCTATAGCCGCTGTTGACGAACTCGTTGGCAAGGTAATCGAGCAACTCGGGATGCGAGGGACGGCCTCCCATGCGGCCAAAGTCATTCGCCGTCACCACGAGGCCTTTGCCGAAGTGATACTGCCAGATGCGATTCACCATCACGCGTGCGGTGAGTGGGTTGTCCTTGGCGGTCACCCACTTGGCGAGCTTGGTGCGCGGCGCCGTTGTTTCATTCGATTCAGGGGCTCCGTCTGCCAGCAGAACGCCCATCGGACGCATACTGACGGAGTCACCTTTGTTGGCGAAATCGCCCCGCGCCAGCAGATGCATTGGCGTTGCTTTGGCCATGTCATTCTTGACGGCAAAGATCGTTGGCGGCACGGGAGGTTTGCTCTTCTCGAGATCGTCAATCTGTTTCTGGACGGCGTCCTTCTCGTCCGGCTTGGCCTTGGCCAACTCGCCGTTCAGTGTTTTGATCTTGGCATCGATTGGCTTAACGATTGCTTCCCACTGTGCTCGATCGGCACTGGGGGTGAGCGGAAAGTCGTTCTCGAGCGTGCCCGAGAAGTAAGCCTGCATGCGGTAGTAATCGCTCTGCCGGATGGGGTCGAACTTGTGGTCGTGGCAGCGCGCGCAACCGAGCGTCACACCGAGAAAAGCCGCACCGACTGCGTTGGTCATCTCGGTGAGGACTTCATTGCGCGAGGAGGCCACTTCCTGGTTGCCGGCGTTCTTGCGCAGCGGACCCAGGCGATTGAAACCGGAGGCGATCAGCAGTTCCTGCTCCGCTGGGGCGATCTCATCGCCGGCAATTTGCTCCTCGAGAAAGCGGTCATAGGGCTTGTCGTTCTGGAAAGCGCGCACGACGTAATCGCGATAACGCCAGGCCTCTGTGCGGTGCGTGTCATATTCAAATCCATCGCTTTCGGCATAGCGGACGACGTCGAGCCAATGCTGCCCCCAACGCTCGCCGTAGTGAGGCGAATCGAGCAGTTGGTTGACGAGATGCATCCAGGCGTCGGGGCGCTTGTCGGTGACGAAGGCCTTGATCTGTTCTGGGGTGGGTGGGAGGCCGGTGAGATCGAAGTAGACACGGCGGGCCAGCGTTGCGCGGGAGGCGGCCGGCGAGGCCGTAAAGCCTGCCTTCTGCAAGCGGGCGAGGATGAAGGCGTCGATGGGCGATTTTGCGAGGGCCGGGATCTCCGGATTGGCACGGGGTTGGAAGGCCCAGTGCCGCCGTTCCGCGGCGCTATATTTGCCAAGAGGCGCGACGTTTGACGCGATCAACTGTCCGATCAGCATCAGCACCAATAGGCTTTTCATTGCGAACTATTCTATGAAAATGAATATTTCGAAACAAGGGGTGGCGGCGTTAAGCGCCTGAGATTGCAGGCCGCTGGACCGCGTGGAAGCGCAAACGCACATAGTCGGCAACCCAGTTGCCCTCTTTGTCCTGTAGCGCAGGCTGCAATAGTGTGACAGCCCGGTCGAGGATGCGCTCCTGGACTTCCGCTGGCAGCCCGTCGCCGAAGGGCTGGGCAAAGGTGCGCAGCCATCCGGACATGCCGGTAGGCAGCGGTGTGGGGCGGGGGATGAGTTCGATCGAGATCGTGTCAAAGCCATGCGCATCGAGCACGGCTTTGAACTCCGAGGGAGTTGGATAGTACCAGGAGAAAGTGGGTTGGGGTGCACCCTCGAGTTCCACAGCAGCACGGATCGCCGTGGCGATGGCTGCGATATTACCAAAGCCTCCAAACTCTCCGACAAAGCGGCCACCGGCATGGAGATGGCGTTGGACGCTGGCGACGGTTGCGTGGATGTCCTGGGTCCAGTGGAGGACGGCGTTGGTGAAGACTGCGTCAAAGATGCGGTTCAGATGAAAGTCGTGCATGTCGGCGAGTGCAACCGGAAGCCCGCGCTGCGCGGCTGCCGTAATCATCGATTGCGAGCTGTCGATGCCGAACACATGAACTCCGAGCGCTGCCAGCTTTGCGGTGAGCGCTCCGTCGCCGCAGCCAAGATCGAGAATCGACTCTCCGCTCACCGGCGCGAGTAACTCCACTACGGGCATTCCGAGATTGGATACAAATCTTGCGTTCTGTGCATAGCGCTGGGCGTCCCATTTGTTCTCCGCCATGCCTCTATTGTGCGCTCTCTCAGAAAAGTCGCTTTGCCGTGATCCTTTCGCTGTCGAGTTTCCGCGATCCATTTGTGATGAGACGGTCCACGTTTGTGCGGAAGGGAATTGAGCATTGTACGATGCGGAACTAGCTTGGAACTTGCAGCGGGAGCAGGATGGACGGAGTGGCATGTGGCTGGTCACTTTGTTCTGGGGAGTGATGGCGATTGTGTCGGTATTCCAGGCTTATTCCTTCTATGCCGGGATCCCGGAAAGCCCGCCGGTCTCGCTGTTGATCTATCTGGCGATTGTGTTCAGTGTGTTGTGGGCCTTGGCAACGCCACTCATCTTTGTACTGGCGACACGCTTTCCGCTGGAACGGCAGACTCTGACGGCACATCTGCCCTTGCATCTCTTATTTAGCCTTCTGGTCGGCGTGGGACATCGGGTGATCTGGTTGCACTTTAGCGTTCCGGCGTTGCAACCCAGCTTCAGGATGCAGTGGGTATGGACGGACCTCGTCACGAGTTTTGAAGATCAGGCGATGGTCTATTGGGTGATCTTAGCGGTGCATCAGGGCGTACTGTATTACGGCAAGTACCAGGAAGGAAAGCAGCGAGCGGCGCAGCTTGAGACTCAGTTGATGCAGGCACAGTTAGCAGGACTCAAGATGCAGTTGCAGCCCCACTTTCTATTCAATACTCTGCATACAATTCACTCTCTTCTCGATGTACGGTCGGACCACGCGAGCGAGATGATTGTGCGGTTGAGCGAGTTTCTTCGTCACTCTCTTGAGAACACTGGGGAGCAAGAGGTGAGTCTGGAACGCGAGCTGGATTTTATCGAGCTCTATCTCGAAATCGAACGCACTCGCTTTGAAGAGCGGCTCCGCGTGGAGTATGAAATCGAAGCGGATACTCTGCAGTACCTGGTACCGAATTTTTTGTTACAACCCCTGGTGGAGAACGCGGTGAGACACGGCATCTCGCAGTTGCCCCGTGGCGGAACTTTAAGAATCTCAGTATTTCAAGGGAACGGAAATTTATCGATCTTCGTTGCTAACAGTGGGTCCTTTCTATCGTCTGATCCGCTAAGAGGGACTCGCCGGACAGGAATTGGTGTGGCCAATACCAAGGCTCGGCTGCGAGCTTTATATGGCGACAACCAGAGCTTCTTGCTGCGGAATTGGTCTGAGGGTGGTGTCGAAGTGGCCATCCAGATTCCGGCCCGGACTGCTTCTGAGAATTTCGAGCAATTAGAAGGAGAGACCCTGACTCATGAGAGTGCTTATCGCGGATGACGAACGGATCGCACGGCAACGCCTGCTGAGTCTTCTGGAGCGGGAAGACGATGTGCAGATCGTTGGAGAGTGTAGCGATGGAGCCGCGGCAGCGGAGCTCTTGAAGTCCAGGCCTGTGGATGTGGCGTTTCTCGACATCGAAATGCCTGGCCAGAGTGGGCTCGAAGCGCTCGGCTTTCCGGAGAGGACTACGCAGCCGCTGATTGTATTTATTACTGCGTTTGAACAGTACGCGGTGCGGGCATTTGAAGCCAATGCGTTCGATTACTTATTGAAGCCATTTCGCGAGGAGAGGCTCCGCAATACCTTGACGCGCTTGCGCGGCCATCTCGCACTCCTCAAAAGGCAGGCATCTCCTGTGACTCGTGATACGGCGGTTGAAGATGTGGAGCGGATTCCGATCAAGTCCAACGGGCGTATCATCCTGTTGCGGACGGATGAGATTGATTGGGTGGAGGCCGAGCATAACTATGTGCGCCTTCATACTCGAGGGATTACGCATCTGATTCGCGAGACGATGACAGCGCTGGAAGTGAAGCTAAATAGCCGCAGGTTCCGGCGCATCCATCGCTCAACGATTGTGAATGTCGACCGGATCCGGGAGATCCAGCCGTGGTTCCGCGGCGATGCGATTGTGATTCTCGACAACGGCCAGAAGCTGACAGCCAGCCGGAACTTCCGCGACCGGCTCAGCGAGTGGTTGGATCGGCCTGCGCGCTAGGACAGTCCTTGCTTGCTCCACTTGTGTTGGCTGTGACATCTGTGACCTTGGGCGACAGCGTGGGCGCGGAATCGTCCCAGACCAGCGACCTATGGTCGAATCAACAATTTGCCACGCGTACGGCCACTCTGGCTAGCGGCAAGAGCTTGTGGGACTTCGTGCAGCGCGAAGGTGGTGTCGATCAGGATTCGTAATACACCCAGGTCGACGAGCTTGGCAATCTCGCGAATGCGCTCGCCGGAGGGTTGGATCCCGTAGATTGCCGAGCGCGCTTCATAGGGGGCGAAGCAGGGCGGTGCCGGAAGTGCATAAACGGAACTCACGTAAGTGCCACCCTGCCGCAAACTGGGCAGAGCGGCGATGCCGCTTTCCGGTCCGACGCAATCGAAGATCAGATCGACATTCTGTACAACGCTGGTGGTGGCCTGAGTATGGTAGTCAATTGGAACCGCGCCAAGATCGCGGATCAAGTCCTGGTTGCGAGCCGAAGCCGTTGCAAACACACGGGCGCCTTTCCACAATGCGAGCTGGATCGCCAGCGAACCCACTCCCCCCGAGCCGCCAAGAATCAGAACCTTCTCCCCCGCCTGCAACTTGCCATGGGTGAAGAGGCCATCCCAGGCCGTAATGCTCGCGACGGGAAGACCGGCGGTATCGGCCAGCGGAATCGATTTGGGTGCATGCGCCATCTCCGCCTCATAGACCAATACGTACTCGGCAAAGGCGCCACAGCGCAGCAGATTGGGATAGCCAAAGACCGGGTCTCCGACCTCAAACTGGCTGGTGCCTGGCCCTAACGCTTCTACCGTCCCTGAAATGTCGCAGCCCAGGGTGTGCGGAAACTCGATCGGCAAGACATCGCGCATGAAGCCTTCGCGGATCTTCCAGTCCACCGGATTCACCGCTGCCGCCGTGACCTTGATCAGCAGCTCTCCGGTTCCAGGCGTTGGCACGTCGATCTCGTCGATGCGCACGGCGTCGATTCCGCCATAGCTGTGGATTCTTGCCGCCTTCATCTTAGGGCTTTGACGGCTTGGAGCCGATTTCCTTCTGCACTTCGCGCGTCATACTCTCGGGGACCTTAGGCTTTGCCGCCGGAGTCTCCTTGGCTGGCGCTTCATTGATGAGGTCCGAGCCAAGCGGTTCCGGAGTGTCGAAGGTGATAGAGGTGTCGGAGCCGAACTTGCGATAGTTCCGGAACTCGATATCGTTGCGCATCATCAGACGTCCCTCCCGCATCCGCATTTCGGCACGGAGTGGCAACAGGAAAGTGACGCCGCTGATCTCGGTGTAATCGTAGTCGAGGAGATTCTTAGCGACTTGGATCGGGAAGCTCGATGGGATATCGATCGCCTCCATCGTCACTCGCGAAATCAAACCGTTGGCCGCATCGGCAAAGATCAGGCCCGTGTAAGCCGGGCGGATGGTCATGGTCTTTTCGTAGCTGATTCCCCATTGGGAATGGGCTTGCGACACGTTGTAGCGAATCACGTGATTGCGGCGGCCGCGCAAGGTCGCCCATCGTTCCCAGGAGAACTGCGCTTCAGTAGCTGGCTCAAAGATCTCGCGCAGCATCGAGCCAAATTCGCCAGTAGAGGAGGCGCCTCCGATCTTGTCCCAGTCAATGTCCTTGTACTGGTTGTTGAGGAAGAGAACCTTCTTTTCTTCCTTGTGCTGGAAGTAGCTGAGCTTGGCGGTGATGGTGTCGGCGGCCACCCAATATTCGAGGCCGTTCGGATCATAGAAGCGGCGGGTGACCTGGGTGCAGAGGAAGTCCGGAAGCTGCTTGTCGTAGTTCAGCGCATACTCACGCAGGCTCTCGATCAACTTCTTCTGTTCGTCGGCCGAGGGTGGGGGAATCAGCCGCGCCACAGGCTTCTCCGCGGGCTCGTTCACCTTAGGTGCCGGGAGCGTTGCGCTGGCGCTCACCATCGACTGGAGTTGTTCATAGGTCTTGGGCCCCATGCCGCTGGCCAGGAGATCTTCCACTCGTCCGGCAGGCAGGCGCTCAGTCAAAGTGACTTTTTTCAGGTAGGCGGCCACCTGGGCATCCGGGTGTTTCAACTTGGCGGAGCTCTTCACAAAACTGACGAGCTGATCGGCACTCAGCTTGATCTGAGCTTGTACGTTGAGGCACCAGAGAAGAACCAGGACCGCGAGATGCTTCATATTTATAGGATACGGCTCTCTGGTCGCCAGCGTTGCAAACTACTGGTGCTTCTCGAGAACCAAGTTGACGGTGCCGATATAGAATCGAAGCGCGATCCGGATCTGAACAGGGATGCGAGCGGCGTCGTCCGTCAACCAGACATGCAGCCGGGCCTTGCGGGCGTAGAGCACTCCATCAAACAGGTAGGCCTCCACCCGGATTGCTTTGAAGTCTCCGGCAGGCGTCTTCACCGTCTCCCGGTCCTGGACTTCGATCCGGGCGTTGACAAACTTTTTGCCATCGCTCATCGGAAGGGTGAAGGACATGCCCGGTTCGAGCTTCATGTGGCGGAGTTCGACGAGCGCGCCAATGATGTCATGCGTACAGCCGGGGATGTCCACCTGCTTGTCGACCGTCTTGTTCAGGATGAGGTCGCGTTCTTTGTAGTCAACCTTCTTCTTGATGCGGTCATAGGTGACCATGGTCTCGCGCTTGCGGGAACCTTCAGCCGCACGCATCAGAGTGGATAGAGTACAGCCCCGCTCGTCCAGATTGGTGGAATAGTCATCCTTGACCGGAAAGAGTTTGTTGACGAGGCCGGCGCTTTCGATGTGCACGTTCGCCTGACCACCGCGGGCGTGTGCAGGATTCCATTGGAGGAATGCTTTGCCCGCGTCGACCAGGCGCCATTCGACACGATATTGAAGATTGAGAGGCTGATCTTGAGCCTGCAACAAGACAGCGACTAGAGACCAGGCAATGAGGATCTTTCGCAGAGGCTTCCCCTTTCGAGACAGAAAACAGGAAGGGCGCTCCAGTTTGAAATCATTCTCGAGCGCCCTTCCAAGACTATCTTAATGCGGACTGTGGGAATTTCCCTAGTGATGTGCCGGAGCTTCATGGCCAGCAGCAGGAGCTGCCGGAGGAGCTGCTACCGGCTTGCCTGCGGCATCGTTCAGGCTGGGCAAGGCAAACACGTTGACCGGACCTTTGTAGGTGGCCGGGCGGGAATCAAAGCGCGAGTCCTGGTCAATCAGGCAGAATGCGAGAAAGACGGCAAGAAAGAGCAGCGTGCTGACAAAGATGATGCCGTTGATCGCCTTGTCGTCCTTCAAATGCATGAAGAACAGAGCGACCAGGGTGGCCTTGATCGTTGCAATGGTCATGGCGATGACGACGTTGGCGGTGGAGGAGCCGAAGTCGTAACGCGATGCCGTCACGGTGATGACCGTGAGAACCAACAGGATGAGGAGAATATACAGATACCCAGTCCACTTGTGCTCGTGGAAATGATCGCCAGTGCCGTGGTCGATAGATTGACTATGAGTGCTCATGTTGAATTAGAACTTTCCGTTTAGGTGATCAGGTAAAGGAGCGGGAACAGGTAGATCCAGATCAGGTCGACCAAGTGCCAGTAGAGCCCGATAAGGTCTACGGGGGTGAAGTACTCGCTGCTGTAATCGCCCTTGATTGCGCGGATGACCAGGTAGGTGATGGCACCCATGCCGCCAAGGACGTGGAAGCCGTGCAAGCCCGTCATCATGAAGTAAAAGCTGAAGTAAACGAACATGTTCGGCACGAGGTCGGGTCCGGTGTAGTGGAAAAACTTACCGGGAAGAAGACCATCGTGGAACTTGTGCTGGTACTCGAAGAACTTGACCACCATGAAGCCGCCGGCGAAGGCGAGCGTGGCCAGAAGATTCATAACCAGCATCTTCTGCTTGTTGCCGTTGCGGTTGTTGCTGGCTGCCCACACCGCCATCACCATGGTGAAGGAGCTGATGAGCAGGAAGCAGGTGTTGAGCGCTCCCATCTTCCAGTCCAGATGATGGTGACCGGCGATGAAAGCCTCGGTGTGCCGCGTCTGCATGATTCCGAAGCCCACAAAGAGGCCTCCGAAGAGCAGGATTTCCGTCGCCAGGAAGAGCCACATACCAATCTTGGAGGCATCGAACTGCTGCTCCATCGTGGCGTAGTGGTGCTGGTGAAACGGGTTGTGTGGGTGGCCGTCGTCGTGGCCGCCTTGCAAACTAGAAGTCGCTTCGTGCGCTTGACTCATTACTCAGTTTCTCGTTTCAGAATTGGATCGCTTCAAGGTGGATCGGGTTATTCGACGGCATCCGCCGGAATCTTGAAGGCGCGATAGTCGTAAGGATCGTGATCGACCGAAGGCTGGCCGATGAAGTTATGCGTGATCGGCGGCGATTGGGTCTGCCACTCGAGCGTCGTACCAGCCCAGGGATTGTCCACCGCATTCTTCGGGTTGCGAAGAGAGCTCAGCAGGTTGACGGCTGCGATCATGAGTCCAGCTCCGAGGATCCAGCTTCCGAAGGTGGAGAACTGATGCATCGGCTGGAACTGGTCGAGGTAGGTGTAGTAGCGGCGCGGCATACCCTGGCTGCCCATGATGAACTGCGGGATGAAGGTGCAATTGAATCCGATGAACACCAGACCACACGCGATACGGCCCACAGTGTCGTTGTACATGCGGCCAAACATCTTGGGCCACCAGTAGTGCACGCCTCCGAGGAAGGCGATCACGGTGCCCCCCATCATCACGTAGTGGAAGTGAGCAACCACGAAGTAAGTGTCATGAAGATGAATGTCCACGCTGAGTGCGCCAAGGAAAATGCCGGTGAGTCCACCGATGGTGAAGAGCAGCAGGAAGCTGATGGCGTACAACATGGGCGTCGCCAGCGAGATCGAGGCGCCGTACATGGTGGAGGCCCAGTTGAAGACCTTGATGGCCGACGGAATGGCGACGGCGAAGGTGAGGAAGCTGAAGATGCCAGCGGCAAGAGCACTCTGGCCGCTGGTGAACATGTGGTGTCCCCAGACCAGGAAGCCGATGAGGGCGATGGCCACGGAGCTAAGCGCAATCAGACGGTACCCGAAGATCGTGCGGCGGCAGAAGGTCGGAATGATTTCCGAAATGATCGCCATGCCCGGCAGAATCATGATGTACACCGCAGGATGCGAGTAGAACCAGAAGAAGTGTTGGAACAACACCGGATCGCCGCCGATCTGGGCGTCAAAGATACCGATATTGAAGGCGCGCTCCATGACGAGCAGCACCATGGTGATGCCGAGAACCGGAGTCGCCAGCACCTGGATGATCGCGGTGGAATAGATGGCCCAAACGAAGAGAGGCATTTGGAACCAGCCCATACCGGGAGCACGCAGCTTATGTACGGTGGCGACGAAATTGATGCCGGTGAAAATCGAACTGAAGCCCAGGACAAACACGGACATCGTCATCATCGTGACGGCACCGCCGGTGGTTGTCGAATACGGGGTATAGAAGGTCCAACCGGTGTCCACACCGCCGACCACAATGGAAACCACCGCCATGATCGCGCCCACCACATAGACGTAGTAGCTGGCGAGATTCAGCCGGGGGAACGCGACGTCCTTGGCGCCCAGCATCAGCGGCAATATGAAGTTGCCGAGCGCGGCGGGAATCGACGGAATGATGAACAGGAAGACCATGATCGCGCCGTGCAAGGTGAAGGCCTGGTTGTAGCGTTCAGCGTTCATGAAGTCTTCGCCGGGATGCATCAGCTCGAGTCGAACAATCAGAGCCATGATGCCGCCAGCCAGAAATGCGAGCAGCGTGGACCAGAGGTACATCACGCCGATCCGCTTGTGATCGACCGTGGTCAGCCAGGACCAGAGACCTTTAAAGTCTGGGTCGGTGAGATAGTCCGCGTGGCGCGGAGCTTTGGCGGCTTGTGCCGCGGGGGAAGCAATTACGTCAGCCATTTTTTCGATACCTCTTCTTTGACGATTCCTACTTCAACGATTTGATGTACGCGATCAGCGCCACCAACTGACGTTCCCTGATCTGGCCTTGGAAGGAAGGCATGATCGGCTGGAACCCTTCGACAACTTCTGCTTGCGGTTGCAGGATCGAGGTACGGATGTAGTTCTCGTCAACGGTGATGATCTTTCCATCTGTCATTTTATGTTGTTGGCCGTAGATACCCTTCCAACTCGGACCCTGGCCCTTGGTGCCATCAATCGAGTGGCACGCCGAGCAACCAAAATTCGTGTAGAGCAGGGCGCCAAGCTCTTCCGGCGGCTTGCCCTTTTCATCAGGATCGCCTTCCTCCAGGAACTTCTCATATTCCTGCTGGCTGACAACCTTGACATAGGCTCTCATCTCGGAGTGGCCTTTGCCGCAATACTCAGCGCAGGGAATGACGTAGTCGCCCACTTCGGTCGCCTGGAACCAGACCTCGGTATAGCGATTGGGAAGTACGTCCGCCTTGACGCGGAAAGCGGGGACATAGAAGGCGTGCAACACGTCTTCCGAGTGCATCACCATACGGACCGGCTTGTTGACCGGCACCCAGAGCTTGCCGATGCCGACCGAGCCGTCGGGATAGCCGAAGGTCCAAACCCACTTCTTTGCGGTGACCTGGATTTCCATCGCGCCGTCGGGAGCGACGGTGGCCTGCATGTAGCTATTGAAGCCCCAGAAGAATACCACCATGCAGAGGATGAGCGGAATGACGCTCCAGCTCAGTTCGAGAAACGTATTGTGCTCGATGTGCGCCGTCTTTTGGGTCTGTGACTTTCGACGATATTTAATGACGAAAAGAACGACCATCCCGAGAATCAGGAAGAAGAAGAACAAGTTCAGGTACATGACGAACATGAACAGGTCGTCGACGTCACTGGCGCGGATGCTAGCCGCATTGGGGAGGAATAGATTTCGTAGCCAAGTCATATTAGTTTCTGGTACCGCCCGGATTGCTCACAGCGAGGGTGGTGCCAGCCCCGCCGGAATTGTCTCGCGTCATAAAATCCTTCCGCCAGAAGCGGAAGAGGAAAAAACCTAGGGTGACCATCACCAGAAAACCTCCAAGACGCATGAAGTTGGTGGCAAACAGCACATACGACTTTGCACTAGGGTCGTAGTGGTAACACATGAGCAGAATCTTCTCGAAGCTCAATCCGAATTTGTCGGCAGCCGCCTCTGTCAAAGCGAGACGAAGATCCTGCTCCTTAAACTTAATCCCATAGAGATAGCGTGAAACCATCCCCTGCGGGGTGAGGATCATGATGGCCGCACTGTGCGCATACTGCTGCTGGTGGGCGTCGTAGTTGTAGCGAAACCCGACCTGATCGGCGAGCTTCTTCACGTTGCCTTGGTAGTCGACCAGAAAGTGCCATCCCGCTCCGACCGGACGGTCGAAATTGCTGAGATAGGCTTCCTTCTTATCCTTGGCCATTTCGGAGGTCTCGGTCGGATCGATCGAGATCGTGACGACGTCAAACTCTTTGCCCGGAGTCCATGCCAATTGCTTGAGCACGGTGACCTGAGCGTTCAGCGTGAGGTTGCAGAGCATCGGGCACTTGAAGTAGACAAGATTCAGAACGACCGGACGGCCGCTCTTGAAGTAGTCGCCCAGCTTCTTGAGCCGGCCGTCTTCACTGACGAAGCTCAGGTCCAGATCCACTTTCTGGCCCAGCTTCTCATCGACTCCCACACCGTTCATTTCGTTCGGCATAAGGGTCTTCTTGTCTTCTAACACGCGCGCCCGCTCGGCGGCATTCCGTGGCATGCCCATGATCTCGTTCTGAGCAAACACGGGTGCGAGCGCGCCCGAAAGGGCCGCCAGGATGCCGAGTTGTGTCAGAACGAACTTCATAGGAACCTACTTCTTTGTTGTTTCAGGAGCTGCGGTTTCGGCGGGGGGAGCCGTCGGCTTTCCAAGAGCCTTGTCGATAACGGCCTGCAGATTCGGATCTTCTTCATGCGGCTTGACGGCGGCGCTATTGCCACCATAGAAGGTCTTGCCCGCATTGGCTTCCTGTACCAGGAGCTGCATCGCGCGTTCGATGGGGAGTTGAACCGTCCCTTTGGCCTTGTCGATGTACTTGTACTGGGTCAGCCGCTCGGTTTCGCCAGCGCGCACTTCGCGGAGTTCCTGCCAGATCGGCACTTCCACTTCGAGGTGCCGTGTGTATTCGAGCTGTCCGATGTACCAGTAGTAAACGGTCAGGCAGCTGCCAATGATCGTGAGAACGATGACGAAAGTGATGAAGCCGATTTTGATGGCATTCGGTTCCGTCCGTTCATAGCCGACTGCTTCGGCTTGTTCGGGAGTGAGATGTTCGTAAGCGTTAGACGTAGACATGGTTTCTCATCTCTCCTTTAGAGGTTGTGGTGCGCCAGGGCCTGATAGAGGCGGACATCGCCAACAGGGACAATGGCGTGCTGCTTGAGCCTGTTCCAGAAGAAGAAGGCATAGAAGCTCGTCGTGGCAATCGGGGCGGTGATGTCTAGCCAATGCGGACTAAAGCCACCGGGGTGCAGGGTCGGCATGACATTCCAATGGATATCGAGATAATCCATCACCAGGAGCCAGACTGCCATGAAGGCAAGGGTGCCGAGATTCCGCTTGGTCTTCCGGGTGATCAGGAAGAAGAGCGGGAACACAAAGTGCCCAAAGACAAGGAACTTCGAGACGCTGAGCCAGCTTCCGACAAAGCGGTTGCGGAACCAGATCGTTTCTTCCGGGATATTGGCGTACCAATACAGCATGTACTGGCTGAAGCTGACATAGGTCCAAAAGACGGTGACTGCGAACATCCACTTCCCAAGATCATGATAATGCTCTTCGGTAATGGAATTCTTGAGAACACCCACCCGGCGAAAGCCGAGCGAAATCAGTGTCAGCGTGCACATGGAGGCCAGTGCGCCGCCGGCATAGATGTAGATGCCGTAGATGGTGGAGAACCAATGGGGATCGAGACTCATCAGCCAATCGAAGGCGGCAAAGCTGGTGGCCAGGAAGACCAGCAGCAGGCCGGGCGCGGAGTAGCGCGAATTCGAGTGCATATGCTCGATGTTCTTATCGGTATCCATCGCCGTCGAATTGCGATAGATGCCCCAGGCAAAGAAGGTCCAGATGCAGAAGTAGACGACGCCGCGGATGATAAAGGCCTGCGAATTCAGCCAGACAGCCTTACCCTGCAGGACATGGTCGGCGGCGACCACGTCGGGATGCGACCAGCGATAGAGCTCGTGGATGCCGAGGGCGACCGGCAGGAACAACAGAATGCCATACGGCAGACAGGAGGCGAGCGTCTCAGAGAAGCGGCGCACGGTCACGTTCCAGGCAGCCCCGGCCAGATAACCAGCCATCAGGAAGAACAGCGCTCCGAGCAGGATGCGCGTGCTCCACATGAAGGCGGCCAAGTAGCTATGGAAGAACTGCTTCTGATTGAGGAAGTAGCCAGCGGCAGTAGCGGCTGCGCTGATGAGAAACAGGAATACGATTACATTGCGGACTTTGGTCCACAGACCCTCGTCCAGCCGGAAGCTGTCGAGAGTAGCGGGTTGGGAATGTTGAGCCATTGTGCTTCTTTCTTTCTTTCCCTTACTTAGCGCAGGTCTGCCCGCAAGTCGGCGGGGACGTCTTCAAGAGTGCCGCGGTCGCTACGCTGCAGTGCGCGGACATAGGCGACCACCGCCCAGCGATCTTGCTCTAGAATCTGGAAACGATAGCCGTGCATGGTGCGGCGGCCATTGGAAATTACGTCATAGAGTTCGCCGTCGGGCATGGCGACGATGCGATCTTCATGCAGATTGGTGGGCAGCCACAGGGTCCGTTTCGGGACAATGCCAGCGCCGGAACCGGTACGGTCATGGCAAGGCGAACAATAGGTGTTGAACTTGGTCTGGCCAGTCTTCAACAGAGCCGCATCGATCTTGTGCGGATTCTTGCCGAGATACTGTCCATTCACGATGCCACGGAAGAGCGCGTCGTCATCCTTGAGATGGCCGACGGCGACCGTACCCGGAACAGGCATGCGGTTCGAGCGGTCATCGGCGAAGACTCCCTGGCCGCGATAAAGCGTCTGGGCCTTGTACTTTTCCTGACGGTCCATGTCGTCAAAGATTTCGATGGGACGGGATCGGGTGGGGAAGTTCTGGCAGCCACTCAGCCCAAGAACCACCATAGCCAAACTCAATAAGCTTACGAGTTTCACGAGAGCTTCAGTCCTCCACAATCTCTGCGCTGGTTGCGCCCAGGTTCATCAGCAGTTGCCGGGTTTCGACGGCCGAAAACTTCGGGTCGCTTCTCTCGACAACCAGTAGAAAGCCGTCATCGGTCGCACGGCCGAAGCGGGAAAAGTTCATCGTCGGATGGTAGAGCTTGGGCAGGCCGTTCAAGGCCAGCATGCCGAAGACGCAGCAGAAGGCCGAAAAGAGAACGCTCAATTCGAACATGATCGGCATGGCGAATTCAAAGGCAAACAGCGGCTTGCCGGCGATGACCAGCGGATAATCCACCGCACCCGTCCACCACTGCAGCAGGATGGCGGTCATGGTGCCGGTGAGGCCGACGCAGATCACCAGATAACCGAGGATCGAGCGCGGGATGCCGATGGCCGCTTCGATCCCGTGGACCGGGAACGGCGTCATCGCATCGAGTTTCGTATAGCCATGCTTATGATGGATGGCCTCGCCTGCCTTGAGCAGGGCTTGTTCATCTTCGAACTCGGCAACCACTCCCCACAACTGCTTGGGAGCATGGGGGTCGAAGATTCGCCGGATGGCTTCAAGATCGATTAAGGACATCGTTAGACCCTCACCTTCATGATTTCGTCGCGGCGTTCGACCAGCAGCTTCTCTACTTCTTCAGGCAGGTGGCGGTGCTTATCGGCAGCGACGACACCCTTCACTTCAGAGATCGCGATCATCGGGACAAAGCGCACAAACAGCAGGAAGAGGGTCATAAAGAGACCGAAGGTTCCAATGAAGGTGCAGATGTCGACGTAGGTCGGCCGGAAGTAGCCCCAGCTCGACGGCAGGAAGTCGCGGTGCAAGCTGGTGACGATGATGACGAAGCGCTCAAACCACATACCGATGTTGATAAAGATCGAGATGACAAACATGAACGGAATGTTCGTACGCAGCTTCTTGAACCAGAAGAACTGCGGCGAGATCACGTTGCACGAAATCATCGTCCAGTAAGCCCACCAGTAAGGACCGAAAGCGCGATTGATAAATGTGAACTTTTCGTATGGGTTGCCCGAATACCAGGCAATGAAGAACTCAGTACCGTAGGCATAGCCCACGATGGTGCCGGTGGTGAGCATGATCTTGTTCATGTTCTCGAAGTGCTTGATCGTAACCAGGTGTTCGAGGTCAAAGCACTTGCGGAAGATGACCAGCAGCGTCATCACCATGGCGAAGCCGGAGAACACGGCGCCCGCAACGAAGTAAGGCGGGAAGATCGTCGTGTGCCAGCCGGGCAGAACGGAGACAGCGAAGTCGAAGCTGACGATGGTGTGTACGCTGAGCACGAGCGGCGTCGAAAGACCGGCGAGCAGCATGTACGCCATTTCGTAGTTGTTCCAGTGGACAGCAGAGCCGCGCCAGCCGAGCGACAGAGCACCGTAAATCTTGGCGCGGAGGCCGGTGGCACGGTCACGAACCGTGGCCAGATCAGGAATGAGACCGACATACCAGAACAGCGCCGACACCGTACCGTAAGTAGAGATGGCGAATACGTCCCAGAGCAGCGGCGAACGGAAGTTCTGCCACATGTTGATGTCGGTGTTCGGAATCGGGAAGAGCCAGTAAGCGCGCCAGACACGGCCAACGTGGAAGACCGGGTAGATACCGGCGCAAGCCACGGCGAACAGCGTCATCGCTTCGGCGGCGCGGTTGATCGAGGTGCGCCACTTCTGGCGGAAGAGGAAAAGAATTGCCGAGATCAGCGTACCGGCGTGGCCGATGCCGATCCAGAACACGAAGTTCGTGATGTCCCAGGCCCAACCGATCGGGGAGTTGTTACCCCAGACGCCGACGCCGGTCATCACCTGATAGGCCAGCATGCCGAACAGCATGCCTGTCACCAGCAGGCTCAAGCCAAAAGCGATCCACCAGGCTTTGGGCGTCTTCACCTCGACGATGCCGACGACATCCTCGGTGATTTCTTTGTAGCCGGTTGGCCTGGTGCCCTTATCGAGCACCAGGCGCGGCGAGATTGCGTCCAGATCGGAGTTCGTTAATGTAAGGTTCGCCATTCGTCTTTACTCGCGTTTCCTTAGTGGGCCGCCGGGGCTTTCTTTTCAGGCGTCAGTTCCGGATTCGGATTCCGCAGCTTGGCGAGGTAGGTGGTACGGGGACGTACGTTCAGCTCAGCAAGTAGCGCATAGTTCCGGCTCGATGCCTTGAGCTTGGAGACCGCAGCATTCGGGTCGTTGATATTTCCAAAGGCGATCGCATCTGCCGGGCAGGTCTGCTGGCATGCGGTCTGGATTTCGCCATCGCGTACAGCGCGGCGTCCAGCCGGATCGGTCTTTGCATTGATCTTGCCTTCCACGATGCGCTGGGTGCAGTAGGTGCACTTTTCCATCACGCCGCGCATGCGGGTGCTGACATCGGGGTTGGAGCCAAGATTCTCAAATTCGGTTTTGCCCTTCGTCCAGTTCAGATAGTTGAACTTCCGAACCTTGTACGGGCAGTTGTTCATGCAGTAGCGGGTCCCGATGCAGCGGTTGTAGGCCATATCGTTCAAGCCCTCGGGGGAATGAACGGTGGCGGCTACGGGGCAGACGCTCTCGCACGGTGCGTTTTCGCATTGCTGGCAATTCAGCGGCTGTACCACGACTTGCGGATCTTCGCCAACGCCCTCTACGCCTTCGCTGACGAAGTAACGGTCGAGACGGATCCAGTGCATTTCGCGGCCCATGGCGACAAACTTCTTGCCCACCATCGGAATGTTGTTTTCACTGAAGCAGGCCACCAGACAGGCATTGCAGCCGGTGCAGACGTTCAAATCGATCGTCATGCCCCACTGGTTGCCCTTGTCATAGCCCCAGTCCGGGAAGAGACTTTCGAGCGGCGGACCTTCCACTTCCTGTGCAAACGAAGGTTCCTTCTTGAAATCAGCAAGCGTTGTCTCACGGACAAGGCCGCGATCATGTTGCCAGTCGCCATCCGGATCGTCCTGGGTGCGCACCAGCATGTAGCTCTTGGCGTTCTTCGAGACGTTGATACCCGTCGCATAACCCTGGGAAGCAGAGTTGCGGAGCTTATAGGCGTTGAAGCCGGCGCCCTTGCCGACACGGCCGACCTTCTCGCGGCCATAACCAAGACCGATGGCGAGAACGCCGTCTGCCTGTCCGGGCATGATGACCACCGCGGCTTCGATTGTTGCGCCGTTGACGCTGAGGTTCACCATATCGCCCGTGAGGCCGATATAGCCCATTTCCGCCTTCAGGCTTTCCGCCGTCTTCTTCGACATCGTGACGCAGTTGTCCCAGACCACCTTGGTCATCGGATCGGGCAATTCAATCAGCCACGCATTATTTGCAAAGCGGCCGTCATAGACACCGACAGAGGGGAGGAAAACCAGTTCCGTACCATTCGAAGGGGAAGGCACGGGAAGCGCAGCCACCTTCTTCACGTCGACGCTCGCCTTCAGCGGCGCGAAGGCGGTGCCTTCGATGATGCCGTCGTGGAGGGCCTTGCGCCAGGCCTTTTCTTTATCACCGGTGAAGCCAGCGGTCCAATGGGCCTTTACGATGTCGTAGGCCTTGTGCTTCTCGAGTCCGGTGACGATCGCGAGTACTTCGGTGGGAGTCCGGCCGCCGAGTAAGGGAGCAATCACGGGCTGCTGGATCGAAGCCGTACCGTCGGCGGCGCGTCCGTCGCCCCAATCTTCGAGGTAATGGGCCTGCGGCAGGCACCAGTTGGCGATGGCAGCCGTTTCGTCGTGCTCCATGCCGATGTGGATTACGGTTTTCGCCTTCTTTGCATTCTCTGCAAAGTTCAGGTCGCTGGGCATAGTGTAGGCGGGGTTGCCACCCAGAATAACGAGCGTAGAAATCTGGCCACCGGCGAGCGCGGCGCCAAAGGTCTTCAGCGCTTCGCCCTGGGGCTCGGTCAGGGCAGGGAGCAGGCTGACCGTGGTGCCGATGTTGCCGAGCACCTGATTGATTGCGAGGACCGTTGCGTGAACCTGCGGCGATTGCCGGGGGCCTGCGAGAACGACACTCTTTCCGGCATTCTTCTTGAGGTCCTTGGCGACTGCGGCGGCAAACTTACGGTTGCCTTCCCCTTCCACCTTGGCCTCGCCGCTTTCCTGGACAAGCTTCAGCACTTCGGCGGCAAAACCAGCCACTTCGCTTGGCTTCAAGCGGAGGCGATTGTCAGCCATGGCGCCTGTCAACGAGTAGTGGCCTTCCACTACATACAGGCGGTTCATCTCGTCGCCGGCCTTCTCGACGCGGCGCTTCTTGCTGAACTGCTTGGTCGGCAGGGTGCTGGTCGCATCGGTGCCGAGGAAGTCGTTGTCTAACGAAAGGATGACTTCGGCCTTATCGAGTGAATAATTGGGTTCGCCCAAAGCGCCGGTGGCAAGTTGTGTGCCAAGCACCGCGTTGTCGTTATTGATGGGTTCCCAGTAAAGCCAGAGCGCCTTGGGGAACTTCTTTTGAGCCGCAGCGACGACAGCGCGGAAGCTGTCCCCAGCATTGCGTTCCGAAACAAAGGCAAGACCGGTGCCGTCACCGATCGAGGAGAAATGTTGCTTGGCGAAGCTTTCAAAGGCTTCCCAGGTGGAACTGGCTCCGTCTTTCATGACGAAACTGCAGCGGTCCGGATCATACAGACTCAGCACACTGCCCTGGGAATAAGTGGTGGCCGCACCCTTCGCCGCGGGATGGACAGGATTGCCTTCCACCTTGGTGGGGCGTCCGTCGTTGGCTTCGATGCGAAGGCCCTGCGCGGTGCCGCCCAGATTGTAAACCGTGTTGTAGTAAAGCGGCTTACCGGGGATTAGATCTTCTACACCACGTGAAAAACTGACGATTGCCGCAGGCGGACGGCGGCAGCTCGCCAGTCCGGCGAGGCCGGCGCCAGCGGCCATGATCTTCAGAATGTCACGGCGGCTATTGCTGTCCAGTTCCTGGTCGTTCGTCGTCGGCAGGCCATTGGCCCAACCCTGGAATTCCGGCGTCTGCCCCAGTTGGTCGAGAGGCATCCGGTTCTTTTTCACGTTGCTGATTTGAACGAGACTCATCGTGCTTGGTTCCTTTTCCCGTTCCGTTTTAGCGGTGGCATCCGCCGCAGTTGACGGGCGGGTTCAGCCCTTTGGCCTTGACAATTTCGAGACCGATTTCCGTGGCCGTCTTGCCCGCTGGCGGTTCCCAATCGAGCTTGGTCACAAATTCGGCAGGGCGGACATTCGGCGCCGGGTTCCGGTGGCAATCGAGACACCAGCCCATGTTCAAGGGCTTCACTTGGGTCACTTCCACCATCTGGTCGACGCGGCCATGGCAGCTCACGCAGCTCACGCCAGCGGTGACGTGGGCGGAATGATTGAAATAGGCGTAATCGGGAAGGCTATGTACCTTGGCCCATTTCACCGGTTCACCGGTAGCGTAGCTGGCCCGGATGGGCGCCAGCGCAGAGCTATCCGATTTCACTCGGGTGTGGCAATTCATACAGGTTTCTGTAGCGGGAATAGCGGCATGTCCGGCTTTCGTTACTGTGTTGTGGCAGTAATAACAGTCCATGCCCAGGTTCCCGGCGTGCAATTTGTGGCTATAGGGCACGGGTTGCACGGGTCGGTACCCGGTATCGATTACGACTGGCATCGTGAAGTAGGTGTAGGCAGCTACACCTACCAAAATCGAGATTCCCAGAAACGCGCCAATGGCGCGGACGATAAAATCTAACGACTTGGGGAAGATCGGCTTCATTAGGCTTCCTTCGAACTATTCCGGACCACTTTTGTCCTACTTTCTGACTTCTAACTTGAGACTAAGCGGTGTCTTTTTAGACACTTGGCCCGAATACCTCTAAATCACAACGATAACCCAACCATTTGGGCAGGGCAACAGATTTTCTCCTCCCATGGGAAATTTTCCTGTCAAACAAGAATTTCTAGGATCGCTCGATTGGGAGCTAGCCGGATTTTACATACCGCCGAAAGGGGCTAGGCGAGAAGTTCCCAGAGGGAGAAGGCACGAAACCGGATCGGCCGGTTATTCCTTTCAGAATCGGGGAAAATCTCTTACTTTTCTTCTCAGTAGCAGCAATTCGTGGTTTGGAGAGTGGATTGCAACCACAGAGGGCATGAAGCTAACACACATCTCACTTTCTGTACTAACGCTTGCTGTTGCGTTGAGTCCGGCACTCCAAGCGGATGAGTGGAACAAGAAAACAATCATCACCATATCCGAAGCCATGCAGATCCCTGGCAAAGTACTGCCCGCGGGAAAGTATGTCTTAAAGCTGGTTGAATCCCAATCGAACCGCCATATCGTTCAGATCATGAACGAGCGGGAAGACCATGTAGAGGCGACTCTCATTGCGATCCCGAACTATCGTCTGCAACCCACAGGGAATTCGAGCTTCGGCTTCTGGGAAACTCCCGCCGGTACTCCCAAGGCTCTACGCTCCTGGTTCTATCCTGGCGATAATTTCGGCCAGGAGTTCGCCTATCCAAAAGACTTTGCAGCAACGCTGAACGCCTCCAACCGTGAGAAAGTTCCGATGCTCAATGAAGAATCTAGCGCAACAACCGAAGTGGCTACGGCTGCAGTGCCGGCAGAAGCACCGGCTCCTGAGGCCGCTCCTGCTCCCGCCCAGGTTGTCGCCCCTGAGACGGAGACCACCGTCGCTGCTGCCGCTCCGGCGCCAGTCTCTGTTACTGAAGCACCTGAACGGACCACACTTCCCACGACGGCTTCGCCCCTTGCGGCCATCGCACTCGGCGGCCTGTTGATGGTTTCGGCCGGGTTGTCGCTTTCCGCCTATTCCGCCCGCCGTTAATCATTGAAACTGGAAAGAGAGTAGTAGTTTCATGGGGCGGCCATGCCAGCGGCCGCCCTTTCGGAGTTCCCATGCTGCTTCAATTGCTTCCATTGCTGCTCCTTTCTGCACCTCAGGAGGAGCAGTTCAAAATCCGGATGGGCGTGGATGTCGTTTTACTGGATACCTTAGTGTCCCGGCAGAACGACATACCCGTGCCAGAGTTGAAGGCATCGAACTTTAAGGTGTTTGTCGATGCGAAGGAAGTTGCTTTAGTCCATTTTTCGCCCCAGGATTCGACGGTCGCACTTGCATTTCTGGTAGATGCCAGTGGCAGCATGCGACCTCTCCGGCGCATCACGGCTATCGCGGCGCAGTCTTTGTTCAATCTCAATAAAAGTGGCGATGAGGTCTCGTTGATCGCCTTCAGTGACCGTCCGCAGGTGCTTCTCGGGCCGATCCCTCAAGAGGTCAAGGATGCCACCATGCTCCGGGATGCTCTTCTCCAACGGGTTGCCTGGGAAGGCCGTACCAGCCTTTATGACGCGATGATGATTGGTCTCAATGGTTTGCAATCTGCGCACGCCTCACGGCGGGCGCTTGTCGTGTTCAGTGACGGAGGCGATAACCAGAGCGTTGCGACCAAGCAGCAGGTCCAGGACGCGGTCCGGTCGCAAAGTGTCACGGTTTATGCGGTAGCTCTGATTGATCCGGAGAGCCGGGATCTGGACGAAAACTTTCTGCGGCAGATCTCCGCAGAGTCTGGGGGGCGTTACTTCCGGGTGACCGAACCCTCGACACTTGAATCCATCCAGAGTGTGATCGCAGCAGATATTCGCGGCCGTTATGTACTCGGCATTGCCGGTTTGCCGCGTGAGCCGAGCCATTCGGCCAGGCATCGCATCCGGATTGAATGCCGGGATAACCAGGGAAACCGTCTGAAAACTTTAGCTCGCACGACGTACTATTCGCGAGAGGCCATCCAATGACGATTCGATTCCGAGTTTCGAGCCATCCTTTCGCCTATCTGCTTTGCGGCGGTGGCATGCTCATGATTGCGGTGGCCGGATTCCTGTGGTTTTCGGGGAGCTGGGAAGAACAGCAGGACCGGGAACGCTATCTGGCCGAGATTGCGGCGCCCGGGGTGGTAGAAGCCGCCGGGCCTCTCCCCAAGGGGAATCCCGCGCCGCACCATAAGGTCTCTACCCGGCCTGCGGCAGCCAGTGCCCTCGGGCTGGGCGTGATCGACATTCCACGGCTGAAACTGACTTCTCTGATTCGTCCGACGGATGAGGACCGGGATCTGTCGCGCGGGGTGGGCCATGTGCGGGGCACCGCATTTCCCGGTCAGGCTGGGACCGTCGCTTTAGCAGGACATCGGGATACGTTTTTCCGCGATCTGCGCTGGATCAGGGATGGCGACACCATTCGCCTGCGCTTGCCGGGAGGGACAAAGCTGTATCAGGTTAAGGAGACCAAAGTGGTGGAACCTACCGACGTGTCCGTGCTCCATGGCAACAACCGCGACCGCCTCGTGCTGATCACCTGCTTCCCGTTTCACTACATTGGCCCCGCGCCCCACCGTTTTATCGTTATTGCCGAGCCGATTCCCCACCAAATTGCCCGCCGCTAGTGCGCTTCTTCGGCTTTTCTTCGCGGTAACCTCGGGCCGCAGTACTACAATCAAGCAAATATGACTCGTTCTTTCCTCTCTCTGCTCGCTGCAGCCGGAATGATCTCCGCGCAGCTCACAGAGAATCCGATCATGCGCCCACCGGAGCAACTGAATCCGAAGACGCTTTTGAAACCCGAAGTGATTGACACACTGGTCAATGAAATTTCCGGTTCGCTTGCCATCGCCAATATCCTCGAAATCGCGCCCTATGAGCGCAACCGGCCTGCCGAAGAGTATGCCGGTCTCTACCGGGAATCTGCTTATGTCGAAAAGAAGCTGAAGGAGTTCAAGCTCGACAACGTAGAAGTGAAGATGTTCCCGATGCCAATGAAGCAATGGGATGGTGAAGAGGGCGAGTTTTGGGTGACGAGTCCGGCCAAAAAGCTGATCGTCAATTATCGTGACGTGGCTGCTGCTCTGGCCGTTGGCTCCAAGTCGGCTGACGTGACCGCGCAACTTGTCTATGCAGGCCGTGGCGACAACAAGAGTGACTACGCCGGCAAGAACATTAAGGGCAACATCGTGCTCATTTCCGGACCGCCTACCGCCGCCTTCGATCTGGCGATCAACGAGTTTGGCGCAGCCGGAATCGCCAGCTTCAACAACCCGGTGGGCCGTCCCTTCGACCGTCCCGACCAGATTGCCTGGAACCCGCTCGGCCGTGGCATCTCGATTGGCGAAGACAAGAATCCCTTTGGCTTCAACCTGTCCCACCGCATGGGCATCGAACTGATGGAACGTCTGGAGAAGGGCGAGAAGCTCACCGTCCGGGCGAAGGTCAAGGCAACCGAATACGACACCAAGATGCAGGTGCCCACCGCCGTCATCAAGGGCGACGGCAGCAGCGATCAGGAGATCACGCTGGTTTCCCATCTGTTTGAAGGGGTTGCCAAGCAAGGCGGCATGGACAACACCTCCGGCAGCGCGATCACGCTCGAAATCGCCCGGGTCTGGCAAAAGCTGATCAACGATGGCGCGATCCCGCGTCCCCGCCGCACGGTTCGTTTCCTCTGGGTGCCTGAGATCTCCGGCTCCATTGCTTACACACGTGCGAATCCGGAAGAGACCAAGAAGATGATCGCTGCCATCGCGATTGACATGGCCGGTGGCGATGTCGCCAAGAGCCACAACTCGCTGCGTCTGATGACCACACCCTACTCGGTCACCAGCTTCCTGAACGACGTTCACACCCAGTTCTTCAACTTCGTCGGCGAAACCAACCGCGAGAAGGTGAATAACCGCCGTCTCTACTACGGCTTCCAGTACCCGATCCTCGATCCGAAGGGCTCGCGTGACGAGTTCTACTACAACATCGAAAAGCACTATGGCGCTTCCGACCACACTGTCTATCTCGGCCAGGGCATCCCGGCCTTGTTGTACAACAACTGGCCCGACGTTGCCTATCATACGAGCGAAGATTCGGTGGCCAATGCCGATCCGACACAGGCCAAGCGTGCCGGTTTCGTTGCACTCGCTGCCTCGATGGTGATCGCCAATGCCGATGGTCCTGGCGCGCTCGGCGTGGCCGGAATGGTGTCTGGCTATGCCGGCCAGCGTTCGGGCAAAGAACTCGGCGCGGCCCTGCAGGAGCTGAGCGAGAACAGCGACCTGCGCTGGGCGCTGGCGCGCATGAGAATCAACTACGAGCGCGAGGCGGACACGATCCGCTCGGCTGCGATTCTGGCCGACAAGGATCCGGCGACCAAGAAGAAGATCGAAGACTACGCGACGGAGTTCTACGAGACCGGCCTCAAGGCCGATCTGGCGCGCATCCAGGCCTTTGCTAAGGCTCGCGGCATTGTCCCTAAGCAGATGACCGAAGATGAGACGCGTGCCTCCAAGCTGGTAGTCGTCCGCGTGAAGCCGAACGCACCGCCCACGATGGGTGGCGGCGGGGGCAGCCGCACCGTTTCGCCGCTCGATGCAGAGAAACTGACCGGCATGGGTTTGTCCGAAGCGAAGGCCTTCGTCAATGGAAAGCGGACCGTACTCGACATCCGCGACGCCGTCTCGGCCGAGTTTGGCGCGATCGATGCGAAGCTTTTCCTCGCTGCTTTTGACGATGCGGTGAAGTCAGGCGACTTTGAGCTGGTCCAGAAGTAGTCGCTCTCTTACGATCCTCGCTGTGCTGGCCTACTATTTGTGGGCCAGTACTGCTTTCAATGAGTTCAGTCCGAACGGATATTACAACTACCTGGCCCGGGGCTTTGCTTCGGGCCATTTGTATGTCCCGATCGAGGTGAATCCGAAGCTGCTGGAGTTGGAGAATCCTTATGATCCCGAGGTTCCCGATGAGCTTCGGATGTCGGACATGGCACTCTACGAGGGCCGCTACTACCTCTATCACGGTCCTGCTCCGGTGCTGCTCACCTTCCTGCCGATCCATCGGCTCTTTCATCGCGATCTCCCCGAGAATCTTGCGCTCTTTCTCTTTGCTTGCGCTGGATTCCTGGCGAATCTGATGACCCTGCGCAAGTTCCATCCCGATGCGGGCTCCCTGCTGTATCTGGGGTTGGGCCTGGCAAACGGCATTCCTTTTCTGCTGCACCGGGCCATGGTTTATGAGGTCGCCATCGGCTGTGGCTACGCCTGTCTGGCGGTTGGTTTTGCTTTGTATTTTCGGGGCAAGCACGCACTTGCCGGAATCGCCTTTGCGTTTGCCATCCTGTCCCGTCCGCACCTGGGCTTGGCTCTCTTGTTTGTGAGTCCGCGCTGCTGGCCTACCGCCTCTCTCGGGGTCCTCGCCAGTCTGAGCTACAACTACCTGCGCTTCCACTGGCCGTTTGAATTCGGTCTGCACTACCTGCTCGCCGGGCCCGGCCAGCAATCTCCGAACTTCCGAGGGGAAGCGATTTTTCCCAGCCTCTACATGTTTTTGTTGCACCCGCCAGAATGGTTGGCGAAGTTTCCCTTTCTGCGCATTACCCGCGATCCGGCGATCGCTCTGCCGCCTCAGTTCTTTCACGAGAACATCATGGGCGCGCTGTGGCTTGCTCCCTTTTTGGTGTTGCAGCGGCCGAAGTGGCGGCTTGCTGCAACGGGAGCCGCACTGCTTCTGTTTCTGTCCAGTGCGGGCTGGGTGACGCAGCGTTATGTAGTTGATTTTCTGCCTTGGATGGTGCTGGCGGCGCTCTGTCAGAAGGCAAACCCGCGGCTGCGAAACCCACTCATCGCCATGGCGGTAGTCATGAATCTTCTCCTGCACTGGCAGGGTCCGTACAACGCTCCCTAGAGGCTGAAGGGAGGCCTCCTTTGGCGATACCAGACCGGCAGCGGCCAGCCAGCGCGGGATCCGTATCTGCAGCGACGCCGGGGGGGATGTCGAGTCGAACAGGATTGTGCTCAAATTAGTGCGCTCCAATCCAGCCGCCTCGTCCACGAGTTTGAGCCTCCCGTTCCGTGCGCGCCAAGAAAGGATTTCCTCTGCCTTCGAGCCGTTTCAAACGACTGCCGGAGACCATCTTTCTCAAGCTTGCCTTCGCGGCCACCCCGGAAAGGAAACGACAGGTTCTAGCGACACCCGTAGAATGGGAGAGCAAGAATGTTCCAATCTACTATTCCGGTCCTGCCTTCTTTGAACCTCGATGAGACGGTCGGCTTCTACACGCGGATCGGGTTTCAGGTCTGGTCCCGCCATGATGATGACTACGCGATTCTGGGCCGTGAGGGCAGCGAGATGCACTTCTTCCTCATGCAGCATCTCATTCCTTCGGAGAGCTTCTTTGGCTGCTATTGGAAGGTGTCTGACGCCGTTGCTCTCCATGCAGAGTTCACAGGGCTGGGGCTGACCAATCTGCACCCCATTGAGGAGAAGCCTTGGGGAATGCGCGAGTTTGCGTTGATCGATCCGCACGGGAATCTGATCCGCGTCGGGCAGGAGATTGAGTAGATGTTCACCCGCCGGGAGATCCTGCCGGTCCCGTTGGCTCTTGCCGCGCAGGCGCCAGCGGCGCCCAACTTCATTGTCATCACACTTGACGATCTCGGCTGCACCGACTTGGGTTGCTATGGCGCCAGAGACCTGAAGACACCGCACATCGACGCGCTTGCCGCCGGTGGAGTGCGCTACGCCAATTGGTACTCGAATGCGCCTGTCTGTGCTCCGGCGCGCGCCTCAATTCTGACTGGCCGCTATCCGGCGTCTGCTGGCGTGGCGACCAACGGTAAGACTCTTCCCGCGCAGCAGCCGACGATCGCAAGCCATTTGAAGAGCAAAGGTTATCGCAGCGCTCTCGTGGGCAAGTGGCATCTGGGCAGCGTGCCCGATTCCACGCCTCTGCAGCGTGGCTTCGATGAGTATTACGGCTTCCATGCGGGTTGTGTCGACTACTACTCGCACCGCTTCTATTGGGGCGAGCCGAAGACTCCGAACTATCACGATCTCTACCGCAACGGCAAAGAGATCTTCGAGGATGGGCAGTACCTGACGGAACGTCTGACGGAAGAAGCCTGTGCCTTTGTCAAGCGATCTGCCGCCGAGCCCTTCTTCCTGTATCTGGCCTACAACGCGCCGCATTATCCGATGCATGCCCCGCAGAAGTATCTCGATCGTTTCAAGCGGCTGGAGCCGGAACGGCGGACTTATGCAGCTATGATTGCCGCCGTGGACGACGGCATCGGAGAGCTACGCGACACGCTGCAACGCAATGGAGCCGACAAGAACACCTGCATCGTCCTGCTCGGCGACAACGGCGCCACCACCGAGGCACGTGCTGGGCTCAATGGCCAATTGGCGACGGCTGGTTCCAACGGTTCCTTCCGCGGCCACAAGTTCAGCCTCTTTGACGGCGGCATGCACGTGCCCTGCATCTGGAACTATCCGGCCAAGCTTGGGGTCCGCAAGGTGGATTCCGAACTGCATCTGTCGATGGACATCCTGCCCACTCTCCTCGGCTACGCAGGCATCAGCCGTCCGGAGAATATCGATGGCGAAGCGATCGACAAACCGCGTGAGACGCTGTTCTGGAAGCAGGGGCAGCAACTGGCGATTCGCAGCGGCAAATGGAAGCTGGTGGTGAAGGGAATTGGGTCGCAGGATGAATACTTCCTCTCGGATCTTTCCGCCGATCCCGGGGAGACGAAGAATCTGCGGCATGAGCAATCGAGGATTCTCGATGAGCTGTTGACGCAGCTCAATCGCTGGGTACAAACTCAATCACCTGACTAAGTTCCAATGCCGCACACTCGACTCCTCTCACTCGATGCCTTTCGAGGCCTGACGATCGCGCTGATGGTGCTGGTCAACACGCCTGGCGACCACCAGAACGTTTACGCGCCGCTCCGGCATGCAGACTGGCACGGCTGGACGATTACGGACTGTATCTTTCCGTCCTTTGTCTGGATTGTCGGAGTCGCAATCAGCCTGGCGCTGGGCCGGAAGCTGGTGCAGGGAACGGTGCTCTATCGTGACATCTTTCGCCGCACTGCGATTCTGTTCGGCTTAGGCGTATTGTTGTATGCCTTCCCTAGTTTTCCGATCGATAGTTTTCGCATCCTCGGGGTCCTGCAGCGGATTGCCATTTGCTACTGCATCACTTCACTGCTCTTTTTGCATACCGGTGTCCGTGAGCAGATTGCGGCGATCTTCGCTTTGCTGGCGGGCTATTGGGCGATCATGGCCTGGGTTCCAGCTCCCGGCTTTGCCGCGGGCGATCTCAGTGTCGAAGGCAATATCGCTCACTATGTCGATCGGGTTCTGCTTGGCGCGCACAATTACAGTCACACCAAGACCTGGGACCCGGAAGGTGTTCTCTCCACTCTGCCCGCGATAGCTACCTGTCTGCTCGGAGTGGTAGCGGGGCATGTCTTGCGCAGTGCGCAGGCGATTGACCGGCGCGTGCAGCAACTCCTGATCATTGGTATGGTGCTCTGCGCCCTCGCCCTGGTGATGGACCCGGTGTTGCCGATCAACAAGAAGCTGTGGACTTCGAGTTTTACGCTGTGGATGGCAGGCCTCGACTTCATCGTTTTTGGCGTGCTCTTGTGGTTTGTAGATGGCCGGAAGATCATTGCGCCCTTCCGGCCCTTCCTGGTGCTTGGCGCCAACGCGATTGCGATCTACCTGTGTAGTGAATTCCTCGACATCATTCTCAGCACTCTGGGCTGGCGGGAACCGATCTATCAAACTCTCTTTGCGCCCTATTTTGCGCCGATGAATGCGAGCTTGGCCTTTGCACTTTGCTATGTACTGCTGCACTTTGGCATCGCCTATGCGATGTGGCAGCGCAAGTGGTTCCTGCGAGTCTGATTCAGGGGAGAGGCGCGGCTTTCCGGCGCAAGGGCAGTGCTGTCAAGGCGGCGATGCAGGCCACGATTGCCAATAGGGTAAAGACTTCCCGGTAGCCGCCCTGCAAGTCCCCACGGGAGCGTGCCGCATCCAGAATCCTGGCAAAGTATCCAGGAACAAGGAAGCCGCAAAGGCCCCAGGCGCTGAAGACAATTCCGTAGTTGGCGCCGACGTACTTGGCTCCAAAGAAGTCTGCGGTCATGGCAGGCATCAAGGCAAGAAAGCCCCCATAGGCGAAGGCAACCAGGCAGAGGCCGAGCAGCAGGCTGGTGAAGCCCTCGGACTGCCGGAGCACCAGCGCACAGGCGAGCGCGCTCGTCGCACACATGCCCAGGACGGCGGGAAGACGGCCGAGCCGGTCCGAGATGCTGCCCCAAGCCAAACGGCCCGCGCCGTTAAAGATCGCCATAACGCCCAGACCTGTCCCAGCGCTCATCATCGCCCCGCTTTTTGCTGCTTCGCGCAACAGTGGCGTTCCTTCACCGATCGCGGTCAAGCCGACAGAGCTGCCGAGAAAATACAGCAGCCAGAGGAGGTAGAACTGCCACTGCGACAGCATCTGGCCCGCGTTCAGGTCGCTGGCCGCCAGGCGGATGCTCGATCCCGTCCAGCCTGCGGGTTTCCACCCTGGGGGAGGCACCGCATAGAACTGCGCGGCTCCGACGACACCCACGAGAAAAACCACCGCCAGAACGAAGAAGGTAGTGGGGATGGTGTGCGCCATCGCTGGGACGTCTTTCCCGAGCATCCACTCGAGCCAGGGGCCAAAGACCAACGGTCCGAGTCCAAAGCCCATTACGGCGAGCCCTACGATCATGCCGCGCTGATCGGGAAACCACTTCACGCACATCGCGATTGGAGTGACATAGGCAAAGCCGACGCCCACCCCGGCAACCAGCCCGTAGCCCACCACCAGGCCTTCCACGGTGTTGTGTAACAGACCGGCAATCAGGCAGCCGAGCGCCAGCAAAAAGCCACCGGCACTGGCGACCACCCGTGGCCCTCGCTTGTCCTGCCAGAATCCGGCAATGATCATGCCCGCGGCAAAGGCAAGAAGCGAGTAACGATAAGGCATGACGCTTTGCGCACGGCTCCAGCCATGGAACTGCTCGAGCGGAGCGCGAAAGACGCTCCAACTATAGAGAATCCCGAGCAGCACTTGCATCGAGATCGCGGCGACGGCATACTTGGCTCGGCCCAGATTCGGTGATTCAGACACCGGACTAGTTTATGTTAAACGTTGGCTGTTTCTTCGGTGCGCGCGTAAGTCTTCTCGACGTAGTCGTTCAGCATGGTGATGAACTCGGCCACAATATGGTCGCCGCGCAAGGTTTTGAACAGCTTCGAGTCGACATAGACGGGCGCCACCGGTTCCTCAAAGGTACCGGGCAGGGAAATGCCGATGTTCGAGTGCTTGGACTCCCCAGGTCCGTTGACGACACAGCCCATGACGGCGACCTTCATGGTTTCCACTCCGGGATAGAGCGGCTTCCAGACGGCCATCTGGTCGCGCAAGTAGCGCTGGATCTGGTCGGCCATGTCCTGGAAGAAGGTCGAGGTGGTGCGTCCGCAGCCAGGGCAAGCAGTCACCTGCGGGGTGAAGGTCCGGATTTCGAGTGCCTGGAGGATCTGCTGGCAAACGATCACCTCTTCGGTGCGATCGCCATTGGGGAGCGGGGTGAGCGAGGCGCGAATCGTGTCGCCGATGCCTTCCTGCAACAGGACGCTGAGCGCGGCAGTCGTATAGGCAATGCCCTTCGATCCCAGCCCGGCTTCGGTCAGGCCGAGGTGGAGTGGATAGTCACAACGGGCAGCCAATTTGCGATAGACAATGATCAGGTCCTGGACGCCGCTGACCTTGGCGCTGAGAATGATCTTGTCGTGCCCGAGGCCGTGGCGCTCGGCTGCTTCGGCGGAGCGAATCGCACTCTCGACAATCGCATTCATCGTCACTTCACGGGCGTCCAGCGGTTCTGGCGACAGTGCGTTCTCGTCCATCATCTGGGTGAGTAACTGCCCATCGAGCGAACCCCAGTTGACGCCAATGCGCACGGGCTTGTCGTACTCGATGGCACATTCGATCATCGTGCGGAAGTTATCGTCATGCTTACGGCCAATATTGACGTTGCCCGGATTGATTCTGTATTTTGCAAGTGCGCGTGCACAGGCAGGATACTTACGAAGTAATTGATGGCCGTTGTAATGAAAGTCTCCGACGAGCGGCACATCGACGCCGTGCAGCATGAGGGTATCGAAGATCTTCGGTACGGCTGCTGCTGCCTCTTCTGTATTGACCGTGATGCGGACGACTTCCGAGCCGGCCTTGGCGAGTTCCATCACCTGTTTCGCCGTTCCCGTGACATCAGCCGTATCGGTGTTCGTCATGGACTGCACCAGGATTGGGTTCGTTCCTCCCACCTTGAGGCCACCGATTGACACGACTTGGCTCTTCCGCCGGACCATTAGCATTGAATCTTCTCCTGAATCCATAATTTTATCAGCGATCGTTTTGAAAAGCGCTAATATGTGGGTAGTAGAGTCTGGCTGTATCTCGTTCGGTCGCTCGTTTCCCCCGTTTTTGAGTGCCCACGAATCCGTCGCGGTACAGCGAAACCATAACGCACCCTCCTCCTAGTTGAGATCTTTCCTGGTAAATGATTCCGAAGTGGAAACGCTTTGAGAAGGAACCGATCCAATGCTTGTGCAAGGTAAAAGCGTCCTCCTGGCTGGTATCGAGCCGATGCTCGCCGAGGATTTATCCCAACATCTGTCAGCGCGTGGGCTTAAAATCCACGAAGCCGAAAATATCGAACCCAACGAATCGCGAGAGAAATATGATCTCGTCTTCTGTGAGACTCGCCAACCTGGATTATTTGCTCTGCTTCGAGCCACTAGCTCTCCCGTTGTGGTTGTGAGCCGAGTTCCGGAAGTCAACGAGTGGTTGGATGCCATGGATGCGGGTGCAGTCGACTACTGCGCCGCACCCTTCGAACGAGAACAACTTGACTGGATTTTAGAGTCTACAATCGGTCGCGGTAAAGCATCCTCAATGGCCGCCGCTGCCTAGAGGCTAGTCGAGTTTTTTAATTCCAGCGAACTTTTCGATCAGCTTCTTCAGTCCAAAGCCGGGGAAGCTGATCACCAATTTCGCATCGTCCCCATCGCCCTCACGGCTCATCACTGTCCCCTTTCCATAGCGCGCGTGCATGACAACGGATCCGGAACGGATTCCACTGCTCGGCGCTTTTTGCTGTTTTGCAGGAACAAAGGTCTTGGCGCCGGCGGCTGCCGGACGCTGGGCCAATTGTGGCGGGGGAGCCGGTTTGACCAGCGGCGGGGTGGTTGCCGGGCGTTTCGCTGGGGTGGGGGCAGAGGTGCTGACCTCCCAGGGTGGGGCTTCTTCGTCGCTAAACAGCGATGCGGTTTTTGGCTTCGGGGGCGGAGGAGGTGCCGGAGGCACCGGTCTTGGCGGAGGAGCAACCGGGCGCGGCAAGGCGGCCGGCGCCGTAGGCCGGGAGGTGGGACGGACGGTGGAAGCGGAATTTCCCGCACCAAAGAACGAATTGATGTTATCCGCCGCCTGCGAGGGCCGCGAACCATAGCTGTACTTTCGCACCGTATCGCGCGCTTCCCATTGCTCGGAACTCAGGTCGATCTGCGGCACCACGGCCACCCTGGAAAGCCGCTCGGTGTAGGGCTCGGGGACTTCCCGGATGAAGCGGGACGTGAGGGCGGGTTCCGGTGTGCCGCCGCCATACTTGCGGCGCATCCGCGCCCAGGTCATAAAGAGTTGTTGCCGCGCTCGCGTCATGCCGACATAGCAGAGCCGGCGTTCCTCTTCCATCTGGTGATCGTCCACCAAAGCTCTCGAGTGCGGGAACAAGCCCTCTTCCATTCCGGCCAGAAATACAACCGGAAACTCCAGACCCTTCGCATTGTGGATGGTGAGCAGAGAAATCTGTGCTTTCTCGTCCACCTTATCCGAATCGCTGACCAGCGCGGCGTGATCGAGGAAGTCACCAATGGCTTCGCCCCGTTCCGCGGATTCCGCCGCGGCATTGATCAATTCGTTTAAGTTCGCCAGGCGGCCCTCATTCTCGGGAGCGGGGTTCTCCTCGAGAGCCTTGATATAGCCGGTGCGGGCGAGTAGCTCTTTGAGCAGATCCCGGATATTGGTGGTTTCGAGATTCTCGCGCAGGTCGAGAATGATCTGCCGGAAGGCAGTGATCGCGGCCTCGGCGCGGGAACCCAGAGCATGTTGCTCGACCAGTTGGCCGGAGGCTTCCCAGAGGCTGGACTGGTTGGTACGGGCATGGGCATCCACCTGATCGAGGGTTGTTTTTCCAATGCCACGGGCCGGAGTGTTCACCACGCGCAGGAAGGCGATGGAGTCCCCGGGATTGACGATGAGTTTCAGATAGCTGAGCGCGTCCTTGATTTCCGCCCGCTGGTAGAAGCTGAGGCCACCGACGACGTTGTACTTGCGTCCATAGCGGCGCAGGGCCTCTTCGATCTGGCGCGACTGGAAGTTCGTGCGATAGAGAATGGCAACCTGAGCGGCGCGGTCCCGGTCGAGGATCTTGTCGATACGGTCTGCAATCCAGAGCGCTTCGTTTTCGCCATCGAGCGCTTCGTAGAGACCGATCTTGGGACCGGCAGATTGCTCGGTCCACAAGGTCTTTCCCTTGCGCTGGGTGTTGTTGGACACCACGGTGCTGGCCGCTTCAATGATGTTCTTGGTGGACCGGTAATTCTGTTCGAGGCGAATGATTTTTGCGTCGCGATAGTCACGCTCGAAATCGAGAATGTTGCGGATGTCAGCGCCGCGCCAACTGTAGATCGACTGGTCTTCATCGCCCACCGCAACGACGTTGCCGTGGGAGTCCGAGAGCAGCCGCATCATCTCGTATTGGCTTCGATTGGTGTCCTGATACTCGTCCACCATGACGAAGTTGTAACGCCGGTTGTAGGTTTCCCGCAGTTGGGTGTCATGGCGGAGCAGCCGGACGCTTTCGAGCAACAGGTCGTCGAAATCCACGGCGTTAGCCTGGCGCAATTTGGCTTCGTATTGTTCGTAGATCACCGCCATGCGGGCGGCAATCGGCTCTCTTGCGTTCTTGTGCAGGTCTTGCGGGGTCTCGTGGTGGCTCTTCGCCTTGCTGATGCGGCCGAGCGCGGCCCGGTATTGCATGAACTTCTCGTCGACGCCCAGACCTTTGAAGATCTGCTTGATCAGCGACATCTGATCGTCGTCGTCATAGATATTGAACTGGCGGGTGAAGCCGTGGCGGAGGTCGGCTAAACGATCGCCATCGCGCCGCAACATGCGCACACAAAAGGAATGGAAGGTGGAAACAAAGGGCGACTCGTAATTTTCGCCGGTCGAGTCGAGCAAATGCTGGACTCGTTCCTTCATTTCCGCCGCGGCCTTATTGGTGAATGTCACCGCGAGGACGGAGTATCCGGGCACCTTGTGAGCGTGAACGAGGTTCGCCATGCGATGCGTGATCACACGTGTCTTACCGGAACCAGCGCCGGCAAGGATCAGCAAGGCACCCTCGCCATGGGCAGCCGCTTCGCGTTGAGAGGGGTTGAGGCCTTCGAGGAAATCCATTAGAATGAGTGATTTGCGGGATATATTTCTACCCTGCGAACCACTCTTATTTTAGCACGAGTCCACCAACCCGAGATTTGGTGGACATATGTACACCAGCATATATTGGAATACCTACAAATGCGGATACTTAATATCCGCAATCTATGTAGAGAATACCCGCATTTGAGGGATTGAGTACTAAGAAATGTACTAGTACAAATGACATATGCCCTCCGCTAAGACCTCTCCCACACAAAAAAAGTCCAGAGACCTTGATCCGCAGAAAGAACTCAATCGTCTCTATCGCCGCCGTGTCGCTGTGATTGGCCTGATCCGTGCGATTGAAGAGTACATGATGGTGACGGAGTCTACCGACGCCGCTCCGTCCAAAGAACTGCCCGGCAAGAAGACAAAGAAGCCGACTCTCCGTGTGATTTACTCCAGAATGCTAGACGAGATGCTGGCCTAGCTAGTGAAGAACGCCGACTCTGGCAAGTGGCCAGTAGACGAAAACCGCCTTCCCGTAGATGTATTCACGGGGAACCGTTCCCCAGGACCGGGAATCGTTGGATGCACTCCGATGATCTCCCATGACGTAATAGTGCCCTTCGCTCACCCGGACCCGGGGAGCGCTGATTCGATCCTGGAATTCCTCTGGAACGTAATTTTCCTCAAGGGGTTTGCCGTTCCGATAGACAACCCCTTCTTTCACTTCGACAGAATCGCCGGGTACGCCAATCACCCGTTTGATATAGGATTTGCTCGTATCTCCAGGGTAAAGAAAAACCACCATATCGCCGGCATGGATGTCCTCAATACCAAAGCGATAGGTGAACTTGTTGATGAAAATGCGCTCCTGGTCGGAAAGCGCTGGCATCATGGAAGTTCCTTCAACCTTTACTGGTTGGTATAGAAACAGGATGATTGCCACGGCAATCAATACACTGAGGACAAGATCGCGCAGGAAAAAACCAGGGCCTTGAGTTGGAAACGGCGCTACTGGTGCCTGGGAGGCAGTTGAGCTCGGCAGTTCTTCCACGAATAAATCCTATAATGAGCCAGACGTAAGCGCACGAAAGATGTTGCGCCTTTAGTGAAGTAGGTCCCGGCCCGTGATCAGTTGGCACACGGAGGCAACCGGCAATCCACCAGCCTCGAGCACTGCCTTGTGATAGGCAGACAGGTTGAATTTGCTGCCTTGTGCCTCGCGCGCCACTTGCCGCATACGGAGATGATCGCGCCAGCCGGCATAATAGGTCACAAGTTGGACGCTCGAGAGCTTGGCCCGTTGCAGCTTGGCCGTCGCTTCCTCTTGTTCCTGAAATGCCTGTTCCGTCATCAACGTGATTGCTTCCTGGTCGGTCATGCGGCCGGTTTGCAGCTTGATGTCGAGAATCGCATTGGAGATCACGCGGAGCTGTTGCTTGAGAAAAGTCAGCTTCAGATCTGGATCGTGATTGAGATAGCCTTCCTCGATCATCATTTGGGTTGCATAGACGGCCCAGCCTTCGACATAGGCTCCATTCGCGTACACACTGCGGAGAAGCCTGCGGCCCCGGGGCTCGACACGGTTCGCGTACTCAAATTGGACGTAGTGGCCTGGCATGGCTTCGTGAATGGTGAGGAGCTTGAGGCCGTAGAAGTTGTATTCCCGGAGTTTTGAGTCCACCCGATCGGCAGGCCAATCGGCGGGAATGGGCGTGATCCAATATTGCGCCCCAAGCTGTGGGTCCATGGCTGGTGCGGGGTTGAAGCCGCCTACTGAATAGATCCCGCGCATGAAGGCCGGCGTCTCGATGAGCTTGAGATTGGTGCTGGGCAGCAGGGGCAGTAACGACTTTGTTTGTACAAAGGCGGTGGCCTCCTCCAGATCCCGGCGCGCGTCGGCAAAGTAATTCTCACGGGTGGTGTGCCGTTTGGCGATCAGGTCGAGACGCTTGCGGATGGTGGCATTCAGATCGCCTTTGCCGTTCCAGCCGCTGAGGCGGCCCATCTCTTCACGGGTTTTCTGCAGTTCCGCTTCCGCCGCAGCCAGCAGTTGATCCGGCGTTTCCGTGGTGCCTAGAGTGAGTTGGAACTTCTTCTGATACTTCTCCGGGCCGAGCCGCCACTCGTCGTCCTTGCCTTGTAGCTCTTTGGCTAGAAACTGATTGAAGCGCTGGATGGCCTTCACTGCTTCATCGGCGGCGAGGTCGAACTTTTTCGAAAGCTCCTCGGGGCGCTCTTTCCGGATGGTGGCAATCAGTTCGATGTTGCCCTGGTTCTCTTCGATCGCAACATCGCGCCAGATCTTCGGAGCGCTGATCAGGTTGCCCTGGGCTTGCAGCAGGCGGGCGGGGAGGCGTTCGAGACGTTTCAGGATGTCGTAGAAGCGTTTGTTGCGGGGGGCATAGTCTTGCGCAAAGGGAACGAAGAGGGCGTTGCCGATGACTTCTGCGTACAATTGCGGCGCGTGTTGCCAGGCAGGCATGTCTTCGAGATCAAAGCGGGCCAAGTCAATCAGTTGCTTGACGAGCTTGTAGTCGGCCAAGTCCTCGGGCGAGAGTTTTTCAGGGACGACATCCCGTTTGAGGCCGGAGGCGAAGCGCGCGTAATAGGCGCGTTGGCGATCGGAGGCGCTGGGTGAAAACTCGTCTACCAACTCATCGAGTGGAACGCCATTGTGCCGATGGTAACCGGCAGCCGTGGCAGCAGAAGGCGAGAAGGTCAAGGTATTGAAAACGTACTCTTCCGCGATGGTGTCAAAGCGTGGCGGTTTGGAGCTACAAGCGGTCAGGAATACGAACAGGGAAAGGGCTGCGATACGGCGCATCCTTCTAGAATGGCACCCACTTCGAATGCCTGCCTGATAGCCTGATAGCGTGACTGAATATTCAATCGGTGTGGACCTTGGCGGCACGAATCTGCGAGCGGCTGTTGTGGATCAGGATGGCAACCTTCTGGATCAGGTGAACGTTGCGACGAGTCCGGATAAGGGGCGCGATTATGTGATTGGGGAGATCGTCGATTCGATCCAGAAACTGCGCGCCAAGCAGTCGGAGGGGCGTTTTGCTGGTGTGGGAATCGGCGTGCCCGGTTTCATTCTGATTGATAAGGGCATCATCGTTGGATCAAATAACCTGGCTTTTCTTGAAGGTTTTGCCCTGCGTGACGACATCGAACGCCGTCTGGGCGCTCCGGTGATTCTGGAGAATGACGCGAACTCGGCGGCGCTGGGGGAGAGCTGGATTGGCGCCGGCCAGGATGTGGACGATCTGGTGCTGCTCACGCTTGGCACGGGCATCGGTGGCGGGATCATCTACGGCAATCGCGTGATGCATGGGCGGGAAGGAATGGCCGGTGAACTGGGACACATCACCGTGGTGCCGAATGGGAATCCCTGTGGTTGCGGGAATGTTGGTTGTCTGGAAAAGCATGCCTCGGCGACCGCGATCAGTTGCCTGGCCGATCTGATGCGCGTCACCCCGCACCCGAACCCGAGTGCGGAAGAGATTTTCAAGCTGGCGGCGGCCGGAGATTGGAAGGCGCAGCAGATCTTCCGCTCGATGGGGGAGGCTCTGGGCGTTGCCCTGGCCATGCTGATCAATACCTTCAACTTCCCGCTGTTTCTGTTGAGCGGCGGGCCGCTGCCGGCCTGGGATTACTTTGCTCCTGCCATGATCGACGAAGTGAAACGCCGTAGCTTCACCTATCGCAATACGAAGACGAGGATTGAGAAGGCCAAGCTGGGCAATCAGGCTGGGCTTTTTGGGGCTGCCTACCTGCCATTCCAAGCGCAGAACTACCGCGCCTGATAGGATTCTCTAGGTCAAAAATCTATGTACTGGCTTGGTATCGATGTAGGGACCGGCGGCACCCGTGCGTTGCTGCTCAATGAGACGGGCAAGATTGTCGCAGGCTGTACCGCGGCGCATGCCGAGATGCGGATGGAGAAGGCACTCTGGGCCGAGCAGGACCCGGAGGATTGGTGGCGTGCCGCGAAGGCCGCCATTCGGGCCGTCCTCCAGGAAGCAAATGCCGATGGCTCCTCGATCCAGGGCATTGGATTTTCAGGCCAGATGCATGGTCTGGTGATGCTCGATGGAAACGGCCAGGTGATCCGGCCCAGCCTGATCTGGTGTGACCAACGGAGCCAGACGCAAGTGGATGCGATCCATGCCCGGGTGGGACGTGAGCGGGTGGTTCAGTTTACGGCGAATCCGTCGGTGACGGGTTTTACGCTCCCGAAGCTGCTCTGGGTGCGCGATCATGAACCCGCATCTTTCGAGCGTCTGCGCACTGTCTTGTTGCCCAAGGACTATGTGCGCTTCCGGCTCAGCGGTGAAGTTGGGCAGGATGTATCCGACGCTTCCGGCACCGGTCTTTTCGATGTGGTGCAGCGCCGTTGGTCGCGTCCGATGATCGAAGAATTAGGGTTAGATTCCAGTTGGTTCCCGCCCATTTATGAAAGCGCGCAGGTCTGTGGACGCGTAACGACAGAGGCGGCGGAAGCCACCGGGTTGCTGGCTGGAACGCCGATGGTGACGGGTGCGGGCGATCAGGCCGCGAGCGCGGTCGGCAATGGCATTGTCGAATCGGGAATCGCGAGTTGCACCTTGGGAACCTCGGGCGTGGTGTTTGCACACATGGATCAACCAGCCTATGATCCAGGCGGCCGTGTTCATACCTTCTGCCATGCGGTGCCCGGCAAATGGCATGTCATGGGTGTGACGCAGGGGGCCGGGCTGAGCCTGCAATGGTTCCGGAATACGCTGGCGCCGGGCACAAGCTATGATGCGCTGATGGCGGAGGCGGCCGAGGCGGAACTCGGGAGTGGCGGACTCTTCTGGCTGCCCTATCTGATGGGCGAACGTACGCCGCATCTGGATGCCCTGGCGCGCGGAGGATGGGTGGGACTGACAGCCCGCCACCAACGCAGGGATCTGGTGCGCAGCATTGTCGAAGGGGTCACCTTCTCACAACGCGATTGCCTGGATGTGATTTTGGAGCTTGGTGTCGAGGTGAACCGCGTACGTGCTTCCGGCGGAGGCGCGCAAAGCAGCTTTTGGCGTCAAGTGATGGCTGATGTGTTTGCACGGCGGGTGACGACACTCGATTCGCAGGAAGGTTCGGCTTATGGCGCCGGACTGCTCGCCATGGTGGGTACGGGCGGGTTCAGTAGTGTGCATGAAGCTTGTGCGGCATGTACGAATGAAGTGACCCAAACCGATCCCCGTCCGCGCGAAGGCGTGGCCTACGCGAGAGCACATGAAATCTATCGCACCCTTTATCCGACACTGAAGAGTACTTTCCGCCTGTTGTAATTGGCAATGGCCCTTTTCTGCGATGTCTGTCTGCCCGTCCCACTCGATCAGCCTTTTACCTATGCGCTGAGCGGTGAGGCGCGCGACGTGGCGCAGCCGGGCTGCCGGGTGCTGGTGCCGTTTCAGCAGCGCAAGTTGAGCGGCACCATCCTGCGCATCCATGATGAGAAGCCGGACTACAAAGTACGGCCGATCGAACGCCTGCTCGATCAGGAACCGGTTTTCGATAGCAAGTTGATTTCTCTCGGCTTGTGGGTGGCCCGCTACTACTATGCTCCGGTGGGTGAGGTGTTCCGGATCATGGCGCCGCTTGGCGGGGAAATTCGCCGGAGCAAAGCCTATGGTCTGACGGACACGGGGCGGGACATGGCGAAGCAGAGTCTGCTGGGTATTGTGGATCAGGAGGACGCTTCACTCGTTGTGTTGCAGGCGCTCGAGAGCCGTCCGATGAGTCTGGAGGCGCTCAAGCGCAAGTCGCCTGAGGCTCCGGCGCTGATCCGGGAGTTTCTCCGGAAGGGCTATGTGCGCATGGAGGAAGAGGCGCAGGAAAAAGATCCTTTGCGGGCACATGCGTCGAAGCTGAATGTCGAGATGCTGGCGGGTGCGCCGGAAGGGAAGTTGCCGAAGTGGGAGCGGGAGCTATTGGCTTATCTGCATCTGCATCCAGGCGTGCATCCGCTCGACGAACTCGAGGATATTGTGAAGAACGCGAGCCAGAGTGCACGCAGTCTGGCCCGGCGGCAGCTGGTGAAGCTGACGCCGCGAGTGGGAGCAATTCGCCGTGCCGCCGAACGTCCGCGGCATGCTCTCAATGCGAGCCAGCAGGCCGCCTATCAGGCGATTGAGGCAGGGATCCAGCGGAAGGACTATCAGGCTTTTCTGTTGCAAGGGGTGACGGGCAGCGGCAAGACAGAGGTCTATCTGAGTGCGATCGAGGCGGCGCTGGCGATGGGACGCAGTGCGCTGTTGATGGTGCCAGAGATTGCGTTGACACCGCAGGTGGCGGGCCAGTTCGCCTTGCGTTTTGGCGAGCAGGTGGCGATCCTGCATAGTGCGTTTGGCGATAGTGAGCGTGCGGAGTATTGGCGCAGGATCCGGCGTGGTGAGGCGCGAGTGGTGGTGGGGACGCGCAGCTCGATCTTTGCGCCGATGCCCGATCTGGGGTTGATCATTGTCGATGAAGAGCACGACGGCAGCTACAAGCAGGAAGAGAATCCGCGTTATCACGGGCGCGATGTGGCCGTGGTTCGGGCGCAGCAGATTGGGGCGACCGTTGTGTTGGGTAGCGCGACGCCGTCGCTCGAGACCCGGCAGAATTCAGAACGCGGCAAATATGTGCGTCTGCTGCTGCCGGAGCGCATTGAGCAGCGTCCGATGCCCGCGGTGGAAGTGATCGATCTGCGGCAGGAGTTTCTCGAGACCAAGAAGAATGCATTGTTCTCGCGGCGCATGGTGGAAGCGGTGCGGGAAAAGCTGGCTTTCGGGGAGCAGGCCATGCTGCTGATGAACCGGCGCGGGTATTCGAACTTTGTCGCCTGCCGCAGTTGCGGATACAAGGTGGAATGCATCAACTGTTCGGTGACGCTCACTTTCCATCGGCGCGATCGCCGCTTGCTCTGCCACTACTGTGGTTATGCCGAGAAGGTTCCTGTGTGTTGCGCAAAGTGCGATAGCGAGCATATCCAGTTCATCGGCAGCGGGAGCGAGAGGATCGAAGAGGAATTGCGCGAGGCTTTTCCTAAGGCACGCATCGCGCGCATGGATCGCGACACCATCAATTCCAAAGCCGACTACGAACACATCCTGCATGGATTTCGGGAAGGGAATTTCGATATTCTGGTCGGCACGCAAATGATCGCCAAGGGTCATGACATCCCGAACGTGACATTGGTCGGGATTGTCAATGCCGATATCGGTCTGGGTATGCCGGACTTTCGCGCCGCCGAACGAAGCTTTCAATTGTTGACACAGGCAGCGGGGCGCGCGGGGCGCGGTGGCCTGCCCGGCACTGTAATCCTGCAGACAATCAACACGGAGCACTATGCGATTCGCTTCAGCGCAATCCAGGACTATGAGTTGTTCTACGAGAAGGAACTGCAGTTTCGCAAGGTGATGCGCTATCCGCCTTTTGCTTCGCTGGCGAATGTGGTGATTCGCAGTGAGCGGCAGGAGGAAGCGCTGCGGATGAGCGGAGAGATCGGCGAAGTGCTCAAGGATTTCAAGGAAGGGATTCGGATTCTCGGACCAGCAGAGGCTCCGGTGCCGCGCGTGAATAAGGAGTTTCGCTACCAGATGCTGTTGAAGGCGGCGCAACGCAAGCGGCTGGGGGAAGCGCTGGATCGTGTGCGGGCTTGTGCGGTAGAGCGCAACTGGCCGGCCACCGCATTGGTGATTGATGTGGACCCGCAAAGTCTTCTCTGATGGAACGCGAGCGCGCACTGCTGGTGGCGAATCTGTTCGACATGATGCGGACCTTTGCGGGAACGCGTCCAGGGGCGGCGATCTGGGAAGAAGACGAACTGCTTTGTGTTTACTCCGGCTTGCCGGGCGCTGTATTCAATTCTGTTCTGCTGAAGACTCCTGTCCGCACAGAAGAAGAGCTCAAAATTAAGCTCGCTTATGCCGATGCATTATTCCGCCGGCAGGATGCGCGGTGGAGTCTGTGGCTGGTAGAGCATTTTGTGCCGGACCAGTTGCTGGGGCGAGTGGGAAGGCTGGTGGAGCGCTATGGTTTGACGACGGTGCTGCGCGGGGCTGGGATGGTGGTGGAGGAACTGACGGCGCCCAGCCGCGTCCTGCCACAACTTGAGATCCGGCCGGTGCAGGCTCCGGCTGCGAGATTTGACTTCTGCCATGTCATGTCGGTGGCTTTCCGGACACCACTGGCGACCTTTCTCGATGTCTATCAATCAGACAACTATTGGAAGGGTCCTTTGCAGGGCTATGTTGCTTACTCCGGGACTCGCGCGGTCGGCACGGCCTGCGTGCTGGCAACACAGGGTGTGGTAGGGATTTATGGTGTGAGTGTGCTGCCGGATGTACAGCGTAAAGGAATCGGACAACGCTTAGTTCGCTATGTTTTAGACCTGACCAAACAGGAGACGGGCCTGTCGATGAGTGTGTTGGAATCAAGTGAGGCGGCAATGGCTCTGTACCAGCATCTGGGTTACCGCCGGATTACTGGTGTGAGCGTTTACAACGAGAGCCGTTGAGGGCGCTACAATATGGCGGTGGGTTCGTTGCGGACGAACACACGGATCACAGGAACTCGATGCAGAAGAGCAATACCAAAGCGGGGCCGGCAAAGTTTGCCACTCGTCCTGCGCCTAGCGTGCAAGAGCCATCGGCTCAACAGAAATCATTTGATGCGGCGATGCAGTCGTTTCATATGCGCGACTTTGCCAAGGCGAAGCAGCAGTTTGAGGCTGCCTTGGAAGGCCCGGTGAAAGAAATCGGTTATGCTGCCAAGCAACACCTGCTGATGTGCCAACAGCGTCTGGCGAGAAACACGATGAAGCTGGACACTGCAGAGGATCTGTATAACTACGGAATTAGCCAGATGAACAAGCGTGATCTGGAAGGTGCGCAGGCGAGCTTTGAGAAAGCACTCAAGCACGACGATGCCGACTATGTTCACTATGCCCTGGCTTTGGTGATGGGACTGCGGCACGATATTGCGGGAGCGGCAGCGCACTTGAAACGGGCCATCGAGATTGCTCCGAAGAATCGCGTGGCAGCCCATAACGATCCAGACTTCGCCGAACTGATGCAGCATTCTCCGATTCGCGAATTGCTGCTGAACTCGCAATAGACTTGCGATGATCGCACCGCCACCTGGTTATCAGGATGTAGCGGGTCCGCTGCGCATCGTGTCTCTGGGCGGTGGGACCGGGCTGTCAGGTTTGCTCCACGGCCTGAAAGAATATGCACGCCGCGGTCAAGTGGATATCACAGCGATCGTAACCGTGACGGATGATGGCGGCTCCTCCGGCCGCCTGCGGCGCGAGTTCGATATTCTACCTCCCGGGGACATTCGCAATTGCATGGTCGCCTTGAGTGAGGATGAAGCTCTGCTCGGCAAGCTTTTTCAATACCGCTTTTCCTCGGGAAAGGGATTGAAAGGGCATAGCTTCGGCAATCTCTTTCTGACGGCACTGACGCATGTCACCGGAGACTTTCCGCGTGCGGTAAAGGTGTCGAGCGAAGTGCTGGCGATCTACGGACGCATCTATCCCTCCACCAATCAGAATGTGGGCTTGCGCGCCACGATGGAGGACAACTCTGTCATTGAGGGCGAGACGAAGATCAGCAAGAGCCGCAAGCGGATTCGCCGCCTGGAACTGATTCCGAATAAGGTCAGACCCTTACGTGATGCGATCGAGGCAATCGCCGCCGCGGATCTCATTACGATGGGGCCTGGCAGTCTCTATACGAGCGTGATTCCGAATCTTTTAGTGGACGGCATTGCTTCGGCGATTCGCCGGGCGCAGGCGACCAAGGCGTACTTTGCCAATCTGATGTGGCAACCTTGGGAGACGATGCAGTTCTCGGCGTCAGATCACCTGAAGGCGATTTTCTCCCATGGAGGGAAGGGGACTGTTGATCGGGTCATCTTGAATACGCGGCCTCTGAGCGGCGCGCAGCGGCGACGCTACGCGGCAGAGAAAGTTTTCCCCGTCGAGATGGATTCTCCGCGAATCGAAGAGATGGGTGTGCAGGTGGTGGGCCGTTCGTTGTTGGCTCGCAGCGAGAAAGTGCGGCATGATGCAGACGCCATCGCGGCTGTCGCATTGGAATTGGCAATTGAAGCGCGTGTGCGCCGGATCAATCTTCGAGGGAAATGATATGCAAACGGAATTGAGCGCCATCGTGCTGGCGGCAGGGCTAGGGACTCGGATGAAGAGCCGCAAGGCGAAGGTACTTCATGAAGCCGGTGGCCAGGCTCTGGTGGAACACGTTCTGGATGCTGCCGGAACGACTGTGCCCGCGGATCGCATTACGGTGGTTGTCGGGCATCAGGCGGAACAAGTCCGTGCGTTACTCGCTCCCCGGGGTTGTCATTTCGTGATGCAGACGGAGCAGCGGGGGACCGGGCACGCGGTGGCGATGTGCCGTGGTGTGGCGCCAGAGAATGGTTGGACACTTCTGCTTTATGGGGATTGCCCCTTGCTGACCTCACAGACCATTGCGCGCCTGGTAGCGGCCCAGCAACGAAGCGGAGCGGCTGCGACGTTGATCACCACAGTCCTCGACGACCCGCATGGCTACGGGCGGATCCTGCGCGCAGAAGACGGCAGTGTAGCGGCGATTGTCGAACAGAAGGCAGCGACTCCAGAGCAGCTGCAGATCCGCGAGATCAATTCCGGTATCTATTGCATCGATAGCGAATTGCTCTGGCGGCACATTGCAGAAATCGAGCCCAATCCCGCGTCTGGCGAAATTTATCTCACCGACATCGTTGAGATTCTCCGCCGGGCCGGTAAGCGTGTCGAGGCGCTGGTGCTGGAGGATGCGAGCGAGATCCTCGGGATCAATCAGCGCTTAGAACTGGCGGAGGCGGATCGCATTCTGCGTGCCCGCAAGACGAAGCAATTGATGCTGGATGGCGTTACTATTTTTCAGCCAGAAACGGTAGCCATTGATGCGAAGGTCGAGATCGGACAGGACTCCGTGATCGCCGCCTTTACACAGATCCTCGGCAAGACAAAGATCGGTGCCGATTGTACGGTTGGGGCCGGCACGGTGATTCGGGATAGTGTGATTGCCGATGGAGTGACGATCGGAGAGTACTGCTTTGTCGGTACTTCTGTCGTGGAGACTGGTGCGCAGATCGGACCCTTCAGCCGTTTGCGGCTGGAGAACCATGTCGGAGCTGGGGCGCAGATCGGCAATTTTGTGGAGTTAAAGAAAACGCGATTTGGCGCTGGGGCGAAGGCGATGCATCTGGCCTATCTGGGCGACAGCCTGGTGGGTGCAGGTGTCAACATTGGCGCCGGGACGATCACCTGCAATTTTGATGGTGCCAATAAGCACACCACGGAGATTGGGGATGGGGTCTTTGTGGGGAGTAATTCTACCCTCGTTGCGCCGGTCAAGTTAGAGGCCGATAGCTACATTGGCGCCGGAAGCGTCATTACCGATCCTGTGCCGGGAGACACGCTTGCGCTGGGCCGCAGCCGTCAAGTGAACAAGGCGGGCTGGGTCCAGCGCAAGCGGGCACAGAAGCCGTCGAAGGACTGATTCTCAGAGCACCAGAATGGGGTGGTAGAGGTTCGGCAGCTTTTGTTCGCCGATCGCGATCACGTCGCCTTCTCGGTTCATCGCTTTGACGTACTTGGTGCTTTGGGTGATGCGGAAGGGCGAAGTGCGGAAGTCGCGGCCTTGGCGGATTTGTGATTCCGTTAGCGTGTCGACGGTCTCGGAAGGGAAATTCGGCAGCAGCCTCTCGCCGCGCAACATCGCCTCGGGAAAGCGTCCCTCTTTTGCCATAGATTCCAATTGTTCGAGTGTGAACGCATCGGCAATCGCGAATTCGCCGCTGAGTGTGCGCCGCAGCTCCTGCACATAGGCGCCACAGCCGAGCGCTTGGCCGAGCTCATGGGCAATCGACCGGACGTAGGTGCCGGCGGAGCACTCGAGACGGATCTGTAGGTCCGGGCCTTCCACCTGATCGATCTCGAGGAGATAAACCTCTACCGGAACTGCTTTTAATTCGACCGGCTTCTGTTGCCGCGCCAATTTGTAGGCCGGCACTCCGTTGATCTTCTTTGCGGAAACCGCGGGGGGCATCTGTTCGAGTGGACCACGAAAGGATGCGAGGAGTGGCTCAATCGTGCTGCGATCGAGGGTCACATCGACGTGCTCGCCAACCTGTTCCCCATCACGATCATAGGAATCGGTGGCATGGCCAAAGCGCACGACGGCCGAGTAGGCCTTACGGTCTTTCGTATAGAACTGCGAGAGCCGGGTTGCTTTTCCAACCACGAGAGGGAGGACGCCGGTTGCCAGCGGGTCCAGGGTTCCGAGGTGTCCGACCTTCTTGGTCCCGGCGATCCGGCGGAGCTTATTCACTGCATCGTGCGAAGTCCAGCCCGTCGGTTTGTCGAGCACGACGACTCCGCATAGAGTTTCAATCAGAGTTTCCAACTTACTTCTATTTTCCTTTTATCCCGACTGCATCGCGAGCCGCGATACCATCAAATTTCATGTCAGATAGGCTTTATCTTTCGATCTGGATCGAGAACCACACGGCGTTGAGTATGCATCGCCAGTTCTCCATCGCCCTTAGAAAATTTCCCTTTTCTACGCAGGCGCCTCAGGTGTATTTCCGCGTGTCCGCTGTCGACCCGGCCGAGCCTGCGCTGCAGGAGGAGGTCTTCAAAATGCCGGAACAATTTGAGGATCTCACGGATGCTCTCGAACGTTGGCGGTCTTCGGATGTCTCGTTTGAGGTGGAAGGGTATTGGGACCTTTGGCAGCAATTGCCGGAAGGCTGGCGCCTGCAACCCTCGCGCGTGAATCTGTTCTTCTACGGACCAGCTTTTCCGTCGGAGTTGGGCGAGGGAATCCGAGCCGAACTCGGTGTTGAGGCGACGTTTCTGCCGCAAGCCTGGAATGCCGGGGAACTGCACTACTACCAATCCAATATCAAGAGTTTGTTGCGCTTGGCTGCAGACTGGACACAGTCCTTGAAGGTGAAAGAACGGCGACTCTGGAGCGAGTCTGGAGATGATTTCAGTGCTCGCTTGAAGATGGTGGGAGAGTCGCCGTCGCAGCGCCAGAATTAGCGAATCGAGAGCGGAATTTCTCCTGGGCTCCAGTAGACACCGAAGCTTGCAAAGAAGGAGCTCCGATTGAAGTTATTGGTGCTGCTTTGGAGGAACTTACGATTGCCGGCCGTCGCGGTAAAAAAGAAACCACCCGAAATGCGGCGGCTGGCCGATCCGCTTGCCATGATCGTCTCAAAGCTCTGGTGATCGCCAACAACGCTCGAGAGCCGGGAGTAACCGACACTTGCTCCTAGCGTCGCAACCCGAAGTCCGGTATAGCCATAGTTCGCACTACCGGAGAGATTCCTTGAAGTATTGATGATGCCGTTGCCTGGGGAGACAAAAAGCCTGCCATTCAGCGACAAGTTACTGCGCCGATTTAGGCTCATCGAGAGCGTTGCGCTTCCGCTTGGCATGTAAGAGATGCCGTAATAGACCTCTTGTGTGGTGCTAAATCCGATGAGGGCGGCAATGACGGGGTCAATTGCGACGGTGCGGAGGCCTAGCGATTCCAGCCGGGTGGCGCCGCCCGACAAATTCAACGTCATGCCAGAACGCAGGATGGTTGAGTAGCCGCCGTAAAAGCCGTTGCCGTAGGAGTCGCCAAAATTGCGGGTGTAGTTGTAAAAGAAGAATTGATAACCGGCGTAGATCGTCTGACGTCGGCTCAAGCGGTAAGCCGCATTTGCCCCGGCATTGGCGCCGTTGAAGCCGAATAAAACGCCTCCCGTGCGGCGTGTGATGAATCCACTTCCAACTACGCCGAAGGACAATCGGGCGGAACGCTGGATTGTGTAGCCCAAACCCACATTGCCGTAGTAAAAGCGATTGTCGAAGAGTTCGTTGGTGGGAACGGTATAACCCGCAGAGTTACCATCGATCGTACCGGCCAGGATGGGTACACCAATGGGACGGTTGGTGGTGCCGGCCGAAGTATTGATCGAGAACTGAGAGCGTCGGGTGAGTTGTGTCCCATAGAACAAAGAAAGAGACTGATCTGTGCCGTTAAATAGTTTTTGTGTGGACTGGTGATAGCCGCCCTGATAATTCAAACCAAGTTGACTGCGCCGGAAGCGCTTCACCCCATAGGCACCAATCACGCCATCGACACCCTTGGCCGTCCGGCTGATGACGGAGCCATCCGGATTGATTTGAAACCCAGTCAGGCCGCTATCAAAAGTTGCAGTGATACCCGCATAGAAGCGGATTCCAAGATCGCCACCCGCGCGCGCTCCTGTGTTAGAACCGACTCCGCGTCCAAGTACGGCAGGTCCGCCGAAGCCGCCGTAGCCACCAGAATTCATTCCACCACTGCCCATTCCTGATCCAAGCTGACCCAGAGCTTGCATGGAAAAAGTACCAGCTAAGAGCGTTGTCGTACAGAGAAGTTTGATTGATTGCAACATGTTAGAGGTGTGTGTGAACGGGTCGCCTTCACCCTGCAAGTGTGACGCGTGTGTCGGAGCAAGTCAAGTTACCTCAAGGGGTATGAGCTGTCTGGCAAAGCCGGTTCTGGTCTGTGCTGCGCGCCCGCATTATCCTGTTGGAATGGGAGCGCGGCGTTGGCTTGTCAGTGGCAGAGTGCAGGGTGTGGGATTTCGGAATTATGTGCAGAAACACGCCCTAAAGAATGGCCTCTCCGGCTATGCAAAGAATCTGGAGGATGGCAGCGTGGAGGTGCATGCCGTGGGAGAGGATACTGCTTTGCAGATCCTGTCCGGGTATGTGCGGCGGGGGCCAATGTTGGCCGATGTCCGGACGGTGGATGAGCAAGTGGCCGAGCACGTTCGCTACGATGGTTTTCACATCCGATGAATGATTTGAAAAACCTGATCCGCGAAGTCGCGGATTTCCCCAAGCCCGGGATCAACTTTTATGACATCACGACGCTCCTCAAGGATCGTAGTGGGCTCAAGCTGACGCTTGATGCTTTGAAGGAGCGCTACAAAGGTTCCCAGATCGATACGGTGATCGGGATCGAAGCCCGTGGCTTCTTTTTTGCTCCTGCCGTTGCCTACGCTCTCGGCGCTGGTTTTGTGCCGGTGCGCAAGAAAGGCAAGCTTCCCCACCAAACCACCTGCGTGGAATATGCGCTTGAATACGGCACGGACAAATTGGAGATTCATACAGACGCCATTCAAGCCGGCGAGCGGGTTCTGATTCTGGACGATGTGCTGGCTACTGGCGGTACTGCCAAAGCGGTTGCGGATATGGTGGCCCAGCTTGGGGGAAATCTGGTCGGACTCAGCTTTGTGATCGAACTCGATTTTCTGAAGGGCCGCGACAAGCTCGCCGGTCATGACGTCTTCAGCTTGTTGCATTACTAATGCCCATCGTTCCTGCCTTCGCCAAGATCAACCTCGGCCTGAAGGTTGTCCACAAGCGCGATGACGGTTTCCACGAAATCGCAACGCTGTTTCAAAGCATTTCGCTGTCCGATGATTTGACGATTGAGGCAGCGCTTGCTCCTACCACGAACATTTCCGTCTGCTGCGATGTGCCGATTCCTGGGAGGGAAGAAGACAATCTGGCCTACCGGGCCGCGCTGCTTGTTTTGGAGCAGTTCGGCCTTAGGGCCCAGATCTCGATCCATATTGCGAAGCGGATTCCGATGGGCGGAGGCTTGGGCGGTGGCTCGACGGACGCGGCGGCTGTGCTGCTCGCCTTGCCTGCGCTGCTGGGCGTCCACGGCGACCTGTCTGCAGCCGCGGCTGCTCTGGGCTCCGATGTGCCGTTCTTCTTGCAAGGGGGCACCTGCGAGGCCTCCGGTCGCGGTGAGATCCTGACTGCGCTGCCAGATCCGCCACCGAGCTACGGCGTGCTCATTGCCCCCGGACTTCATGTTTCTACCCCCGATGCTTACCGGTCTTTGCAGCGGCCGCGCGCAGATGAATTGACACAGGGGCAGAGGGACGCGATAATGGTGAGGTTTCGCGCTCTCGTGCGTAGTGTGCACTTGAGTCAGCCGCCCGCAGTTTGGGCGAGCGATTGCGAAAACGACTTTGAGCCCGTAGCGTTCACTCAGCACGCACAGCTTGAGAAGCTTCTTGAAGCAATCTCGGCGACGGGAGCCCAACCGGCAAGAATGTCTGGTAGTGGCTCCACGCTGTTTGGACTCTATGCGACTGCGGAAGCTGCGGCAGCAGCAGAAGCTCAGCTCAAGGCCGATACATCGGGGCACGTGCCGGCGATTCGAGTGGAGAAATTCCAGACGATCAGCCGCCACCATTACGAGCGTGCCTGGCATACAGCTTTATCATCCATAACGGATGGCGCGAGTTGGCCGCCCCGGTCATAGTTTTGTGCGAAGTAGTATCTCGAAAACACTCAGCGTCATGCGTTTCGACCGAATCAAAATCCTTACCGGCAATGCGAACCCCGCGCTCGCACAAGAAATCTGCGCGCATCTCGATGTAGAGCTTGCACGGACCTCCGTCAAGACCTTCGCTGATGGCGAAACCTGGATCCAGGTGCACGAGAACGTGCGCGGATCCGACGTCTTCGTTGTCCAGCCCACCTGCACTCCCGTCAACCACCACCTGATGGAATTGCTGTTGATCATCGATGCGCTGAAGCGCGCCTCGGCAGACCGGATCACCGCCGTATTCCCCTATTTCGGTTATGCTCGCCAGGACCGTAAGGATCAGCCGCGCGTACCGATTTCGGCACGTCTGGTGGCGAATCTCGTCGAGCGTGCTGGCGCCGACCGCGTGCTGGCTCTCGATCTCCACGCCGCACAAATCCAAGGCTTCTTCGACATCCAGGTGGACCATCTTTTTGTCACCCCGGTGATGCTCGATCACTTTAAAGAAACCCCTATCGACAAGTTGACCGTGGTCTCTCCCGATGCCGGTGGCGTTGAGCGCGCGCGGGCTTTTGCCAAGCGTCTGCAGGCTCCGCTTGCCATCATCGACAAGCGCCGCGACGGCCCCAACGTCGCCGAGGTGATGAACATCATTGGCGAGGTGGAAGGGCGCAACTGCCTTCTGGTGGACGATCTCATTGACACGGCCGGAACGCTTGTGAAGGGCGCTGAAGCGCTCGCCAAGCGTGGGGCCCTTTCGATTCAGGCTTGTGCCTCGCATGGTGTCCTCAGCGGCCCGGCGGTGCAGCGCATTACGGATTCGCCGTATCTGCAACAAGTCATCATTACCAACAGCATTCCTTTGAGTCCGGAGGCAGCGCGGTGTGGAAAGATCCGCGTGCTCTCCGTGGCCAAGCTTCTCGCTCGGGCCATTGACTCCATCCATGGCGAAACATCGATCAGCGTACTTTTTGAGTAAGCGACAGAACTATAAGTAGAGGCAGAATCACATGCGCAAAGACATTACCCTCGTAGCCGAACCCCGCGAAACCCGTGGCAAGAACGCAGCGCGCCGCCTGCGCGTCGAGGACAAGAGCCCGGCTGTGCTTTACGGCACGGGCGGCGATCCGGTGGCTCTCACCGTCAGTCCGAAGGAAGTGGCCAAAATCCTGTTGAGCTCCTCGGGCTACAACACGATCTTCAATCTCGATATCCAGGGCTCCATCAGTCCCGTGATTGTGATCGATTGGCAGACGCACCCGATCAAGGGCAACCTGTTGCATTGCGACCTGAAGCGCGTCGATCTCACCAAGAAGATGACTGTCACCGTGCCGGTGCTCACTACGGGCGATCCGGTGGGCGTCAAGCTCCAGGGGGGCCATTACGAACTCATCAACCGCGACATCCAGATCGAAGTATTGCCGGATGAAATCCCCGAGAAGTTCACCTTGGATGCCTCGCCGCTGAACCTCAATGGCAGCCTGCGCGCCAAGGACGTACCGCTCACTGGTTCGATGCGCCTGTTGTCTGATCCGGAACTCGTTCTGTCCCACGTCGTCGCGCTGAAGGAAGAAGCTGCTGCTGCCGAAGGCGCTGCTGCTGAGCCGGAAGTGGCGAAGAAGGGCAAGAAGGAAGACCCGGCTGCGAAGGCCGCTCCTGCTGCCAAGGCTGCGAAGGCCCCGGCCGCTAAGGCGCCGGCTGCCAAGAAGAAGTAGTTTTTCCTGTGCGCTCCTGGCTCATCGTCGGTCTGGGCAATCCTGGCCCCGAATACGACTGGACGCCGCACAATGTTGGTTTTTTGGCCGTAGACCGTTTTGCGCAGCGAAATGGTCTACGAGTCTCCCGGCCTGAGTGCCAGTCGCTGGTGGGCGTAGGAGACGTGAAGGGTGACCGCGTCATTGTCGCCAAGCCGTTGACCTTCATGAATGTGAGTGGCGCTGCTGTCCGGCAGCTACTCGACAAGTATGAGTTGGAGGCGGCGAATCTGATTGTTGTTTATGACGAGCTCGCACTTGAGTGGGGTAACCTGCGATTGAGACCGCGAGGCTCGGCCGGCGGACACAACGGGATGAAATCGATCATCTCCGCCGTTCGTACGGAAGAATTCACCAGAGTCCGGCTTGGCATCAATCCGGGCTCCCCGCTTGGCGGCGGACCCATCGTATTGGGTGAAAAAGCCAAGCATTACGTGCTGGCGGGTATTCCCAAAAGCATGCGTGCTGCTGTGGATCTTTGGCTGGACGATGCCTCGTCTGCCATCGAAACCATAATTGCCGAAGGCGTCGAAAAGGCCATGACGAGCTTCAATCGTCGCGCCCCAGGCTTAAAAGAAGAGGAAAAATGAGTCTCAGACTTTACGAAGAACTGTTTATCGTAAAACCCGACTCGACCGACGAGTTGGTCGATCCCATCATCGAAGCGATGACTGCCCTGATTGAGAAGGATGGCGGCAAAGTGCAATCTGCTGAAAAGTGGGGCACTCGCAAGCTGGCTTATCAGGTAGGCCGTTACCGCGAAGGCTATTACATTCTGCTGAAGTTCGAAGCCAGCGGCGTAACGATCAAGGAGATCGAGCGTCGTCTGCGTGTGAACGATCTGGTCATCAAGTACCTCACTGTGCGTCTCGACGAAGAGATGAAGTGGGTGGAGAAGCGCAAGAAGCGTCGCGAGAAGCGGGCCGCCCGCAAGCCGCAAGTGGTGGCCATGCCGGCTGCTCCTGCTGCCGCTCCGGCCGCGCCGCAACTTCCTTCCGAGCCTTCTGCTCCGGCGCCTGGCAAGCCGACCGATGGTGCGCCAGCACCTGCGGCTCCTGTCGCACCCGTGGTAGAAACCCCCGCCGCTGAAGCCACCCCGGCTCCGGCCGCTGAATAGCGCGAAAGCAGAAAAGGAGAACCTGAACCATGGCTGAAGGAAGAGGAGGCCGCCCGATTGCGGCTTCAATGCGCCCCACCGGTGGGGACAAGGCGAATATTGTTAGCAAAAAGCAGTATTTCCGCCGGAAGAAAGTCTGCCGCTTCTCTGTTGAGAAGATCGACTACATCGATTACAAGGACATCAATCTGCTCCGCCAGTATGTGTCCGAGCGCGGCAAAATCGTACCTCGCCGCTTGACCGGCACCAGCACGCAGTTTCAGCGCCGTCTGGCTGTCGCCATCAAGCGCGCCCGCAACATCGCGTTGCTCCCGTTTGCGACGCGGGAAGGAGAAAAGTAAATGGAAGTCATTCTCCGCGAAGACGTTGAGAAGCTCGGTTCGCGTGGACAGGTAGTCAAGGTCAAGGACGGCTTTGCCCGCAACTATCTGCTGCCCCGCCGCATCGCGATCACTGCCAACGAAGGCAACAAGAAGATCGTCGAGCAGGAACGCCAGAGCTGGCTGCGCAAGGAAGCAAAGATCAAGGTCGATGCTGAAGGCCAGGCCCAACTGCTCAATGGCATCACGCTCGAGTTTGCCCGCAAGGCTGGTGAAGAAGATCATCTCTTTGGATCCGTCACTTCTGGCGACATTGAAGAAGGCCTCACCAAGAAGGGCTTCAATGTGGACAAGAAGAAGATTCGCCTGGAAGAGCCGATCAAGGTTCTGGGCGAGCACAAGGTCATCATCCATCTCTACAAGGACGTGGATGCTGAGATTACTGTCAACGTAGTCAAGGAAGCTTAAGAGGATAGCGATGGCGTCATATTTTGATCTCACCGGACAGACAGCGATTGTAACTGGAGCCGCAGCGGGCATTGGCGAAGTAATCGCCCGCCGCCTGGCCAACAGTGGCGCGACCGTTGTTATCGCCGACCTGAATGTTACGGCTGGCTCAGAAGTTGCCGCCTCGCTTCCGAATCATTCCTTCGCACTTTCGCTCGATGTCGCATCGAGCGAAAGCTGCGAAAAGTTGATTGCCGACACGATTGCCCGTACAGGACGTGTCGACATTCTTGTGAACAACGCCGGGGTGGCCGGGAAGGCCGCGCCGATCTGGGAACAGACCAATGACGATTGGGCCCTTTGCGTTTCTGTGAATCTGAACGGACCTTTTTATCTCTGCCGCGCGGTTCTGCCTCACATGCGAGAGCGTAAGTACGGCCGCATCGTGAACATTGCTTCGATTGCCGGCAAAGAAGGCAACCCAAATATGAGTGCATACTCGGCCACCAAGGCTGGCCTCATTGGGTTTACGAAATCTCTTGGAAAAGAAGTGGCGCAGGAAGGCATCTGCGCTAACTGCGTGACGCCCGCCGTTGTTCGCACGAAGATGCTGGAGCAACTGACGCCGGCGCAAGTCGACTACATGACACAGCGCATCCCAATGCGCCGTACCGGAGAGCCGGAAGAGATTGCCGCTGTGGTGCATTTTCTCGCGAGTCCGGACGCCTCCTTTGTCACCGCCCAAACCTATGATGCCTCCGGTGGCCGGGCAACCTACTAATGCCAATCCAACCCTCCGCCTATGCTCAGACGCCTGTCTCCACTTTGCTCGATGAAGTGGGCAAGGGCCGCATTGGTTTTGACCAGCGCCTGATTGCCGCGATTGTGGCGCGTCCCGAAGAATCGGTCGAGGCGCTGGTTGCCTATGGCAGCAAGCCCGCGGAAGGAGCGCGTCTTGAGATCGATGCCGATATTCTGAATCTGCTCGCCCATCTGCCTGGGGCTCCGGCCATCGATTACATCGCGACGCTGCTCCGGGAAGGCTTCACCGAATTGCCTTCGAGCATGGTCAAGATTGCCCGTGAAGCTGGTGCCGGTGCGATCGAACCCTTGATCAACGCCTATCGAGCGCTGGAAGAAGACGCGAGCGGCGAAGTGGCCTTTTTGCTGGCTGGTCTCGGCGTGCATGACCAGCGCATCTTTGACATCATCCTCGAACGTCTCGACTTTGACATGGAAGATGGCGCCATCCTGCTGGGTCTCTATGGCGATAAGGCTGGCATTGCACCGCTTGAGAAGCTGCTTGCCGAAGTGGGGAAGAATCGCGAGATCGAGTTTGCCCTGGAACAGTTGAAGCACATCGCTCCTGAGATCCCTGAGCCCGAGATCGATTTCCTGGAGGACTACGCCGCAACTGCTGGTCCTGAATTTGAAGTCCTTGACGACGATGAGATTGTAGAATTCGCGACTTCGCATGAAGACGAAGCGGTGCGTCTAGCGGCTCTCGATGTTCTTGAAGATCTGGAGCTTCCTGAGACGGCCGTGACGCCGTTGATGGCCCTTGCCGCCGGTAGCGATACCATTGCGGTTCGTGCTGCGGCATTCCGTGCCTTGGCCCGGTTGAATCAGATTGCCGAAGTCCGTTCGGTGGCGGAAGCGACTCTTGAAGACAGCCATGCGCCTGCGGCTCTGCGGGCGGCGAGTCTGATTACCTTGTTGCCGGATAGTGTTCCAGCAAAGAAGCTGCGGACTTATGTCGAAGAGTTTCTGGCGAATCCCAGCTCACGCGCCGATGGGGTCCATGCAATGTGGCGCTCGCGCGAAGCGAGCTACAACACGCGCTTTGGTGCTTTCCTTGAGGATCCGGATCTGGCCGTGCGTCGCCAGGCGATTCGTGGGGCGGGCGTTTGTGGCGATGTCACCGCGATTGGCAAGCTGCGGGATCTGATGCTGGACGATGATGTGCGCAAGGATGCGATCTTTGCTTACTCGATGGCCGTACCGAGCGACGTATCGCCGAGCCGGATGCGTAGCCTTTTCAAGCGAATTGAAAAGGAAGCCGGCGGCTTGAATCACGACGAGACCACTGCTGTTGCGATTGCTCTCGACATGCGTCTTGAAGCCGACGGCAAAGAGGCGATCTTCCTCAGTGAGGTGGAAGATGCTGATGAGCACGAAGGTCATCAACACGACTAAAACAATTCCAGCCGGAATTGTTTGAACATTCACGCGGTTGCGATCTGGCTGTAAAGGACACCGTGCAGCCTGGAAGCGATAGGGATTGGGCCTGACGTTGCGCCTTTCTTCCCTGTCGACGATGGAACCGGATGGTGTACGGCAGACGTCTCGAAAGATGATGGACCTGAGATCTGTGGAGAGCCAGGACTTGTTCACGCAACGGCTGTTTGCGCTGCCGGTCTCCCAGACTGGAGTCGCGAGATGCGTGTAGCGTTTTTTACAGATTCCTTTCATGAGATCAATGGTGTTGCCCACACCAGCCGCAATCTCGATGCCTTTGCGCGCCGTAGAAACCTCCCTTTTCTCAGTGTTCATGCCGGTGCCACGACAGAGCTTCGTCGCACCGGGAATCATCTCGAGTTGAGTCTCAAGCGCACTGTGCTCGGCATTCCGCTGGATAACAATATGAGTTTCGACCTGTTCTTTGCGCGGCACTGGCGGCGCACGATGCAGGCATTCCGGGACTTTCAGCCGGACGTGGTCCACATCACCGGTCCGAGCGATGTGGGGATTCTTGGCGCGGTGGCCGCAAAGCACATGGGCGTTCCAATTCTCGCCAGTTGGCACACCAACCTGCACGAGTACGCGGGCACCCGTCTCGGGAGCATCGTAGGCGCTTTTCTGGGTGAAAGCTCGCGCTCGAAGCTGGAGCAGTTCGCAGAGAGCAAAGCCCTTGATGCCTTAAGTCTGTACTACCGCATGGGGCGACTTTTACTGGCGCCCAATGAAGAACTACGCAGGATGCTCGAACAGAAGACTGGCCGTCCGTGTCAGCTCATGCACCGTGGCGTCGAGCGTGACCTCTTTCATCCGTTGCGACGCACGCGCCGGGACGCCACGCTCGTCTTGGGGTTCTGTGGCCGTTTGCGTCCTGAGAAGAACGTACGGCTGCTGGTGAAGCTGGAAGAGATGCTGCTCGCCGAAGGAGTGACGAACTACAAGTTCCTGATCGTTGGCGATGGCAGCGAGCGAGAGTGGCTGCGGCAGAATCTGAAGTCGGTCGAATTGCCGGGCGTGCTGCGCGGCGAGCAACTGGCGGAAGCCTACGCGAATATGGACGTCTTTCTCTTTCCGAGCTGGACCGACACCTTCGGCAATGTGATCCTCGAGTCGCTTGCCTGCGGTACCCCCTGCGTTGTCAATACCGGAGGCGGGCCGAAGTTCCTGGTTGAGAATGAGGTCACGGGCATGATCGCTTCGAGCGATGCGAAGTTCGTCGCTGCCGCTGCATCACTTGCCCGGAATCCCGAGCATCGTTTCCGCCTGCGCGAGGGGGCGCTCCAATCGAAGTTTGTGCAGAGCTGGGATGAGGTCTTCGAGCGGCTCTACCGGTCCTACTCCGAGTGCGCAGCGAGGACGACGCTTTCAACCGCAATCCGGCAGCCTGAAGTGGTTTGACCTTCGAGCGGCGTCGCTGGATTGATCCTCTGTGGGCTTTGTAAGTCGTAGCGCTTCCACCCGGGCGTGAGCGTGAATTCGCCGATATCCACTCCTGCATTGCGTAGCGAGAGTTCGCACGTACCGATCGTAAATAGCGTGATGCCTACTTGATCGCCGCCGTCCGCCTCTAAGGCGACTGAAAAGGATGGCTCCATCCAGCGCATGCCGTTTTCCGCTTTGAGCCAGCCGCGGTCGCCGCTTTCCGGCGGGTCAAAGTGGAGTCCGGGCCGGCGAATCGCGAAGCTCTTCTCGTGATCGAGCTTGGCGATTGCATCCACTTCTTCATTCTGTAAAAGTCGAATCCCTCGCGGATCCAGGTGCACAAAGCGAGCTTGCCGCGATTGGCGGAGGCGATCGATCTGTTTCCAATCGAGGAAATGCTGGCGGTGCCAGAGTACTTCAAATGAATCGGAAATGGCCCGGCTTTCTTCTGGTGCGAGATAGACGTTGCGGACTCCAATAACGCGAAACGGCGAGTCCCGCCAGCCCAGGCTATAGAGGCCCATGCTGAGACCAGAGACGACAACAGGCCGCTCCGGGTCCAGTTGGGCCTGCTGGCTGGCCAACTCGATCACGGAACGGAAGCGGGTGGATTCTGCGACATTTTTCTGTAGCTTCGGGTAACTGACCCGCAGTTCAGCACTGAGTAAGAGCAGTCCAAGTCCGAGCGCAACCGCCCCCAGGGATTCCGATTGCTCTGCTGCCTTGCGAAAAACAAGAGCAAGCAACAGGACGCATCCGGCAAGGGGTACAAACAGATAGTATCCGTTCTGGATGTTGGGCAAGCTGCAGTAGACCAGCACTGTCGAAAGGAGTGCAAAGGGCAGGGCAGTGAGTCGAATTCTAGAAGGCCAGCAGGCCAGCGCGGCGAGTCCCAGAAATGCGAGCCAGAAGAGCCAACTCTGCGGTGTCGCGAGCTGAAAGTAGTGCAGCAGGTTGTGGAGCCACTCCTGTGGTCCCAAGGAAATCTGGTAGGTGTGATTCGCCAGACTGCGGCCTGCCCATCGATGTCCCAGGAAGAAGAGAATTGAGATCCCTGCCATCACGCGCCAGTAGGCCTTACGCAGGATGGGCCAGCCGTCCATCGCCAAGAGATAAAAAGGAATCAGCAGGCAAAGCTCGTGTACGAGGAGGGAGAGACAGAAGACTGGTAACAACCACTTCGGACGATCATGGAGCCAGAGAGCCAGGCCGATGGCCAAGGCCTGCATCGTCTGATTCAACGCGGCTGGCCACAGTTGTGCTTTCTCCAGCGCCGGATTCAAGTACCAGATCGCGATACAGAGCAGTGCGCTTGGCAACGGCAGGCGCAAGAGCTTGACCCAGATCCAGACATTCAGAAGGCTCAGCACTGCCCAGAGGATTCGCATCGGAAGAGGATCGAATCCAAAGAAGTGTGCTGAGAGCAGATAGGGGAGGCGTTCGCTGAGTGTCCTCACGGTTCCTTGCGCCATAGGGGCAAACAGCAGAGTGCTCAGGCCGTCGCCTTGGAGCAAACGGCTATTGAGATTGAGCCAGGCAAAGTCATCCTGCACATAGCCGGCGTGGAGACCGAACCAGAATAAGATACCCAGCGATACCAGGCTTGCAATGGAAACAAGCGCATCTTTCCAGGGAATTAGTCGGCGCAAGTGAATTTGGCCCCCCCGAAATAGAGATAGAGCTTACGACGGTCTCCGGGAAGGTCTGGGGGAATGCCTTGGACTTGAAATTGAAAGCGAGTTGCGTTGGCTTGCAGGGTGAGAGGCATCTCCACGGACTCTGTGTGGGTGATCTCGAGACGGGACAGTGAATTGGGGCCGGTCAGCTCCATCTGGATGCGGTGTTGGTTGGGTGTGAGCAGAACTTCGTTTGCCGCAAAGTAAAGCGCTCCGCTGAGAGCATGGCCCTCCGGGCAACTGTTTTGGATCTCGAGGACTCCCTGGCGTTGGAGCCAGCGATCTTCTCCGTCCGTGGTCTCCGGCGGAAAAGCACCGGAAAGAAAGCGAAGCTGATAGGGAGGCTCGTTCTTTTCGGTGGCGCCTAAGATACTGAGGGATGGCCGGAGACAAGTTGAGAATGCGACAACTAAAAAGAGATGGACTGCAGCTTTCAAGAAGGGCGAGGAACGCTCCACAGTTGGGACTCCAGGATTCTAACTGTAGGACGCCGCAATTGATCTTATCCTAACTTATGATCTTTTGTCTTGCATAAGTAAGAAATAGATCGAGTTGATCCTGGGATATTTCTTCGCGATCGAGTGCCAATAGATCGCGTCCCGCCGCATTCCGAAAGAGCCATTTGGAATATTTGGGGACAAATTCAAGACTTCGGATCTCCTCCCAGGCGACCCACCGGGTTTCCCATCTGGAGTGAGTCTCTACTCCGAATTCATTGGCTCGAATCCGCTTGGTCGCCCGCAGGCTCATCCCATAGAGCAGCAGAAGCAGATACGCGACCCCAGCCCAAGCCATCGGAATGCGCAGCAACAGGTTGCCACCCCGATCCAGTGCGGCGAAGGCGACCATGGCGAGGGCGGCGAGGGAGAATGCTCGCCAGAGGGACTCTCTTGCCGACGGGCCGGGCCGCAATTCTACGACCCAACCTGTGCCCGGAAGTGTCTTCTGCGTGCTTTGCCAACCCTGCGCGGTCCAGGTTTGTAGTGACCCCATTGGAAGAAAGAAAAGGATGGCTAGCGTCAGGAACGCAAAAAATGCAGTGAGCGTCCAGGCGATCGGCAAATACCAGAGGTTCAATTTTCCATAGACGAGTCTTTCCCCGGGCTGCGTTGGGTTCTCAAGGACGGTGACGTGTTCCTGGAGGGAGTAAAGCGAGGCGGGTGTGACTGGCACTTGAATCGGCGTCTTGTCTACGAGGAGAAGCTCCACATGCGTGGGGTTGCTGGTGCTCACCACGACTGCCGGAATGCGCTTCCACTCGCGGAGCACCTGGATGACTGGTTGTGCCTCCTGCATTCCCATCCAGAGGGAAGATCCAGTGGCCCAAAGACAGCCGGCCAGGAGAAAAACTTTCAGATTTCGAATCATCTCGCTTGAAAAAGACTACGGCCCCAGACGGAATCGCGTCTGGAGCCGCTCTTGGGTTGCATGGGAAAACTCTAGTCTGCCTTGGCCGGGGAAGCCGGCGCGCTTGGGGTGCTCTCGCTGCTCTTCGCCGGAGTTGTCTCGCTCTTGGTCTCCGTCTTTGACTCGCTTTTCGACTCTGTAGCGCTAGACGAACTCGATGATGAGGAGGAACCGCCCTTCTTATAATCGGTTACATACCAGCCGGTCCCTTTCAAGTGAAACGAAGGTGTACTCATCAGACGGCTGACATGTCCCTTGCCCTTGGTGGGGCACTCCAGGCTCGCACTCTGCCCGCAGTTCGTATAGGGTTCATCACTGAACTTCTGAATCGCATCAAAGGTCTTACCGCAATCCGCACAGCGGTACTCGTAAATCGGCATATTCCTATTTTCGCAGCTTATCGGCGCAATGCCGCATCGGGATTGATGCCGGCCATGGTCTTGTTGCCGTTCACGAGCTCGATCGCCTTCTTCATCAGGAGGTCTTCCTTGGGCTTCTCGGCCGGGGGGGCATTCGGGATGCCATCGCCGTCCGGATCCTCATCGCCGCCGATAGTGGCGTCGAGCATCGGATAATTCGGGGTCACACCCGTGTCCTGGATCGCTTTGCCATTCGGCGCGTAATATTTGGCGACACTCAGGATCACCGCGCTACCGTCGTCGAGAGACAGAGCCTTCCGGATGGACGCATCGCCATAGGTGCGCTCTCCCACCAAGTCCGCACGCTTATTCTCCAGCAGTGCGGCGGCAAAGACCTCAGCCGCAGTGGCTGTGCCGCGATTGACAATCAGGACCACCGGCAACTTCCAGATCTGCTTGTCAGCTTCCGCGGTGAAATTCACATTGTCGCTACGCTGGCCTTTGACACTGCCAATGGCTCCCTTATCGAGAAACCATTGCGCGATCTCAACTCCATCGGCAGGTTCGCCGGTGGCACAATTCCGAAGATCGATAATCAGCTTCTTGGCGCCCTTTGCGATGGCTGTATCAAGACCTTTCTTGACAGAATCCTTCAGCGAGCCTTGGAGCGACTGCACCACAAAGGTGGCAACGCCATCGGGGCCGAGCGTGAGTACTGGAGTGGGATAGCTGATCTTGGCGCGTGTGAGGGTGACTTTCTCGGGCTCCGGCTTGCGGCTGCGCAGGACCTGGATCTCAACCGTAGTGCCCTCGTCGCCCATTAAGAGCATCTCGGCGAAGGCCAACGGCATGTCGCGGCTGGAAATCCCCTTGATGGTCTCGAGCATATCGCCGGTGTTGAAGCCTGCTTTGTCGGCTGGGGAACCAGGAATGGAATCCACCACGCTGACGTATCCAAAGCGGCGGCTCAGGATGAGACCGACATTCGCTTTGGTGGCCCCCTTGGTGGCCTGATATTGCTTGAACTGATCGGCGTTCAGATAGCTGGCAAAGGGGTCAATCGATTCCAGAAGGCCATTCAATGCTCCGAGCGTGACATTCTTCATGTCGGGCTCTTCGACGTAGTCGCTCTTAATGCGCGTGATCACTTCGCTGAAAACACCGAAGTGCTTGTAAGGATCGTCGCTGTTGTTCGCGCTACGACCAAGCTTGACGCCCACCAGCAGCAGTAGGACTGCGGCCAGTGAGGAAGAAACGAAAAGAAATTGAAAACGCCGATTCATAGTGTTTGGCTATCTCCGCAACCTAATGTTATCAGACGGGAGCAAAATGCTTTCGTTTCAACAGCCTATTCACTTAAACCTCGAAATTCCGGCCATTTTCGCTCCCACCGCCCGGGCGTAGTCGAGTGGATTCAATAAGATCTGCATGCCACGTTGGCCGGGAGAAATGCTGATCTGGTCGAAGAGTTGCGCCAGCTCATCGAGGAGCACCGGGTATTCTTTCCTGGCGGCGAGCGCCGTGACGCCGCCCCGGATGTAGCCTGTGAGCGGCAGTACTTCCTTGAGCGCAACCGGTTCGACCTTTCTGTCTCCTGTTGCGCGAGCCAGGGCCTTGAGATCGAGTTCGGTATTGGCAGGGATTACCGCCATCGAGACGCCGTGGACATCGCCGCGTACAACGAGGGTCTTGAAGACCTGCTCTTCAGGAAATTGGATCTTTGCTGCGACGGATTCCGCGCTCAAGTCGCTCTCATCCACTTCGTATTCACGCACTTCATAGCGGATGCCCAACTGGTCCAGCAGCCGCATCGCATTTGTTTTTGCCGCCACACTTCAGTCTAAAGTAGTGCATATGCGCAAACGTGTGCGACGCTCCCAGAGAGTCTGGTCCGCCTGATGCAACCCGACGTAGCGACCGCATTGAAGTCTCTTTTTCTTGTGGTCTTCACGCTGCTTCCGATCATCAATCCTATTGGTTTGGCTCCGATCTATCTGGGGATGACGGCCGGTTGGCCGGAGCAGGCACGGACTTCGATGGCTCGCCGGATTGGACTCAATACACTGATCCTCCTGGTGGCGGCGACTTTCCTCGGGTCGCTGATTCTCCGTTTCTTTGGGCTCTCCCTGGATGCGGTCCGTATCGGAGGCGGCTTGCTTGTGGCCAGCACGGGCTGGCGATTGCTCCGAAGCGAGGCGGCACCGGCACACGAGAATCTGGCGAGCGAACCCACCGATGAGATCATCTCCAGCCGCGCGTTCTACCCGTTGACCTTTCCTCTGACCTGTGGTCCCGGATCGATCTCGGTGGCGATCACATTGGGCGCCGGAATCTTCTCAGACGGTACCATCCTTGATTTCTCAGCGCTGATCACCGTGCTGGGGCTGCTTCTGGTTTCTGGCGTGGTGTATCTCTGCTATCGCTCCGCACCCCGGCTGGTGCGGCTGATCGGGGAAACCGGCAGTGTGGTGATGCTCCGGCTCTCGGCGTTTATTCTGCTCTGTCTTGGCGTGCAGATTCTTCTCGATGCGGGCTTCAAGATTCTCAAGGGCCACTAGCGCCATATTTCGATACACTGGCGTTGATGTTTCGCCTTGCCCTTGTCAGTCTCAGCGCTTTGCTCCTGTCCGCGCAAAGCAATCCGCACATCGAAGCGGCGATGAAAAAGATGATTGCCGAACAAGAAGTCCCCGGCACGGTGACCTTAGTCGCGAGCAAAACGAAGGTCACTCATCTCCAAGCCTTGGGGCAGGCCGGACCTGACAACACAGGGCCGATGAGGACGGACAGTATCTTCTGGATTGCTTCGATGACAAAACCCATCACGGGCACCGCCATTTTGATGCTCCAGGATGAAGGCAAACTCTCTGTCGACGATCTGGTCAGCAAGCACCTGCCTGAGTTTGCCGCGCTGAAAACGCCATCGGGCCAAGCCGCCAATCTGACGCTCAAGCAACTGCTGACCCATAGCTCCGGTTTGGCGGAACCAACGGCGGCAGAAGCGGCCGCCGCAACGAAACTCGCGGAATTGATGCCTGCGATTCTGAGCAAGCCGCTGTTGTTCGAGCCGGGGGCGAAGTGGCAATACTGCCAGTCCGGCATCAATACGCTGGGGCGAATCGTCGAAGTGATTTCAGGAATGCCTTTTGAACAGTTTCTCGCCAAGCGGCTTTTTGAGCCTCTGGGCATGAAGGACACTACCTTTTACATTCGTCCGGACCAGGTGTCCCGGGTTGTGATTCCGGCGCGCAAAGAGAAAGAGGGTCAGTTGGTTCCGGCGAAGGTGAGCTTGCTGCATGGAAAGCCTGCGACGGCGACGGATCGCTATCCCGCCCCCAACGGCGGCCTTTATTCCACGGCTCCCGATTACGCACAGTTTGCCCGGATGATTCTGAATCGCGGAAAGCTCAACGGCAAACGCTATCTGAGTGAGAAGGCTGTGCGCCAGATGACGAGCATCCAGAGCGGCGATTTGAAGACCGGCTTTACGCCGGGCAACGGCTGGGGACTGGCCTGGTGTGTTGTGAAGACCCCGCAGGGTGTGTCTGCGATGCTCAGTCCGGGCACGCACGGCCATGGCGGCGCCTACGGGACCCAGGCCTGGATTGATCCGGTAAAAGGTGTTGCTTACATTCTGATGGTGCAGCGCTCGAACTTTGCCAACAGCGACGATTCGCCCGTACGCCTGGCCTTCCAAACGGCTGCTACTTTGTAACGGCAACCGGCAGAAAGAAAAAGAGAATGCCGAGCATGATGTAGACGCCCAGCAGTAGCACGCCCTCCATCCAATGGCTGACGCCGTCATCGGCCACTTGCGCGGTGATAAAGACGCTCACCACGACGGCGATCACCTCGCTCAGCGTGAAGACAAGATCGAGCGGTTTTGGCGCGATAAAGTAACTCAGCACCACCAGCAGCGGCGCGACAAAAATCGCAATCTGCAGGCTGGAGCCAATCGCGATGGACAGGCTCAGATCCATCCGATTCTTTCGCGCCACCAGGATGGCGGTGGAGTGCTCGGCAGCGTTCCCAACAATGGCGACGACGATAACGCCGACGAAGATACTCGACATCCCCATGCTGGTGGCGGCATGCTCGACGTGGTGGACCAGGATTTCACTGATCACGGCAATGGTGGCCGTCGCCAAGGCCAGGATGCTCAGACTCTTCGGGACACTCCACGCGCTCTCGTGGGATTCTTCTTCGGCTTCGGTGGCAAAGTAGTGCTTATGCGTTCGCAAGCTGAATAGCAGACTCAATCCATAGATCACGAGCAGCAGAATGGAGAATTCGAGACTCAGATCCCGTTCCCGTTCGATCGCGCCCGGGTTGCCCGCAGTCAGATAGTGGAAGGAGGCGGGAAGAATGAGGGAAATCGCAGACAAGGCGAGCAAGGTGGTTTGCGACTTGGCCGCTTGTGCACTGAAACGCTGCTCGCGATACTTCAATCCGCCAGCCAGGATCGAGGCTCCGAGCACCAGCAGCAGGTTGCCGATGATCGATCCGGTGAGCGAGGCCTTGACGACATCGTAAAGCCCGGCGCGCAAGGCGCTGATGGCAATGATCAGTTCGGCGGCATTGCCGAAGGTTGCATTGAGCAAGCCGCCTACGCTGTCATTGGTTTTGGCTGCCAGATGTTCGGTCGCGTGTCCAAGCCAGCCCGCGAGAGGCAGAATGGCGGCACATGCCAAAACGAAAATGACGGTTGAGTTTTGAGAGTGCGTGAAGTGCAGATACATCACGACAGGACTGAGGAGCAGGAGCCAATTCAAGCTTTTGCTGCTTTCTTCCGGCGCTTGGTTGTCTTCTCGGCGGCGACCACTTCTTCTTTCCGGCCCCAGCGAGCCAGCGGATAGAGCCTCCGGTGTCCTGTGCTCAAGTTCTGAATCTCTACACTCACTTTGCCATTGGCATCGCAGTGATAGGTTTCTTCAATCTGGCAGGCGGCGGCGCGTTCACTGTGTTCGACAAATACGGAACTGAGTTCGGCTACATCTTCTAAGGCTGGATCGAAGGGAAAGAGGATCTCGTCCCAGTAACTGATCTCGCCAGCCGGTTGCTCTTCCTCACTAATCCGTGTGGACTCGAGGAAACGGAAATGCCCAACATTGTGTACCGGCTGATAGAGCCGCCTGACGGTGAGCGGGGCTTCGCCGGCGGCAGGGAGCTGCATCCCCCGGCTGAAAATCGGATCAAAGACTACCCGGCTTCCTTGGTCGGCTTCCCGCCAGACACCGAAGTACTGGTGGGCGTGCTCCCGCAAGGTGTAGCCACTCTGCTGGTCTGCGTGAATGGCGAGTCCGATGGCGGTGGCGGCCCGCATATAGGCGCTTCGCTTGACCTTGCGTCCATACTCCTCGCGGAGTTGGCGTGAGATAAGAGGGAGTTCGCTTCCTCCGCCAGTGACATACACGGCCTCGATCGTTTCCAGGCCGCCGGCCAGTTGTAGCAGGTCGTTGGTGGCGTGCATGGTCTCTGCCACTAAGGGCCAGGCGCGTTCATAATAGTCGGCTACTGCGAGGCGGGCGGTCCAACCCTCGCCTTCAATCTCGATCTTTCTTGTATTGGGGTGCAGGGCTTCTTTCTTTTCGCGGCAGGCCTCGACCAGGGAGAACCATTGTTGTTGGTCAAAGTCACTGGCCTCTTTGGCAATCGATTCCAGTGCCATCTCGGCCAGCACGAGATCAAACTCGTCTCCGCCCAAGGTGGCGATGCCCTCGCTCCACAGGACGCTTCGCTCCGTCTCGGTCATGGCCACGATCGACGCATCGAAAGTGCCGCCGCCCAGGTCATAAACGAGGATTTTGTCCTTTGTCATCTTGTTACGGTGACCGAACTCAATGGCTGCGGCAGAAGGCTCATTCAGCATGGCCAGAACCTGGAATCCGGCCAGACGAAATGCTTCCGCCGTCAGGAAGCGCTGGTTCGAGTTCGCATGGGCCGGGACCCCGAGAATCACCTCCAGCTCTTCTCCCGGTGGGATCTCCATGCTGGAAGAACTCAATAGGGCGTGCTTCAAGGCGGAGGCCAATTCGCGATAGATCTCCAGGGCAGGGAAGCGTTGGGCTCCGACGCGGATCGCCGTGTTGGGCCCGCTGTCACTGAGAAGGCGTTTCAAGCTTCGTACAAAAATCCAGCCTGTTTCGGCCTGCCGCATCCAGGCATCCCAGCCGTAGGCACGGGCGCCGCTGCCATCTTCAGCAAATGCGGCAAGAGCCGGGAACCAATCCCGGCTCGCTCCATCGGCACAATCAAATGAGGCTAACGGATAATTCCCCCGGTCAACCCAAGAAACCACGATCCTGGTTGTTCCGAAATCAACTCCGAGCCGCAAAGCTAGTGTTGCTCCATAGTCTTCATCATACGGTGGAGAACAACTCCTTAGGCGGCAATGGAATGTTCATAGCCAGTCGTGGAGCGCCGATCCGCCGCCTCCTGGCATTTGAGGCAGCGCTTGGCCCAAGGGAGGGCGACCAATCGCCGTTCGGCAATCGGCTCCTCGCAGTCGATGCAGATCCCATAGACACCTTCTTCCACCCGGTCGAGCGCATCCAGGATTTCTTTCACAATGTCGGAGCAGAGGTTCATGCGGGCTGCTTCGAGATCCCGTTCGACAATGTTCCGGGTCAATTCTGCTTCTTCCGCAACATTTTCGATTGTCAGTCCATCACGGCTGCGCAGTGAATTCCGATTCGCTTCCAGATGGCTGAGTAAGATATTTTTTGTGTTCATGGGAGAGTTCCTTTCCTTTTGTGTCTTTAGCGATTCTTGGCCGTTGCCAGCAGGGCGATCCCACCAATCAGGGCGCCGGCGCCTGCAATTGGCGACACGGGAATCGTTCTTTTTGTTTTCTTATTCATCTCAATCGGGCCGAGGTCTACCGCCTTCTCTGTGGTCGTGTAGCTAAAGCCACCCCAAGCCAACCCGATTACCCCTAATACGATCAATGCAGCTGCAATCGCTTTGGTCATCCCTAGTTACCCCTTGTCTACGATGAGTTCGTTCTTCACGGAGAAGACGCCACTGACTCCATTCGCTTGGATATTTGCAATATTCTTGTCCATCTCGTTGGCCACTCTTCCGACCAAGGTCACATTGCCGTTCTTGACAATAATGTGGATGGGCGGCACCGCCTGCAGTGCGTAACGATTGAGGGTGTTGTGCCCGTAAATCGCTCGATATACTGCCAGGCGAATTCTGTCGTCATTGGGCGAGGTCGGAAGCACTTCGATGTCATTGACAACCGTCTCAACACCTTCGACATTCTTCACCGCCCGGGCGGCGTCCGGTTTCAAACTGGGACGGGATACCTGTCCCAGGAGCCGGACTTCGCGCCCATTTACCTGAAACATCAGGTTGTCAAAAACGCCGTAATAAGGCAGCATGACTAACTCGTGACGGACATGCCGTTCGAGGGTCTGCTGTGGGTCGTTCGCCGCTCCGAGAAAGAGCGTCGCGATCAGACCGGTGCTCAGGACTGCAGAAAGAATCCGCATTATTTCTTCTCCCAGGTAGAAATTTGGTTCAGCATGTTGCGCAGCGGCCGGGCCACTGCAGGAGTCGGCCGGGCTTCCAGCAGAATTTGTTCGTTCGAGAGCTTCTTGCCATAAAGCTTTGCGTTATCGTCCAGATCTTCCCGAAGAGTGGAACCGTCGAGGGAGATTCCGGCAAACACCCCGCGCGAACGGGAGTAGCCCAGAATTTCCGCACGCATAAAGACATCGGTCTCGGCTTGGGCGGTCCGGCCAAGCGGTCCGGCCATCACTCCGGCATTGGCTCCCAATTTGAACTCATTCTTCAGAATCTTTTCCGCTCCGGTCTTGTTCATCACGAGCATGATGACGTCCGCTTCTCCGGCGCCGATCTGGAGCCCGAAGCTGCCGCCTTCAATCCGGACGGTCGCCGGACCGCGCCATCCGCCACTCTCCTTGCGGCAGAACATGACACCCTTGCCGTACTTGGCCCCGACGATGAATCCGCCTTGCTTCATGCTCGGAATGATGGCAATGCAGTGCGCCTTTTCAATCAGGTCCCTTGGAATGCTTTTGTCGCCAGCGTTCAGCGCATCCGTCAGCACTTCCTTCGAGGCGGTGAGTCTCTTGACGGCTTCGGCCTGCTGATTTTTTGCTCCCAGCATGAGTCCGCAGGCGGTGAGGATGGTTAGTAGTACTTTCATTCAAATCTCCTGTGGGCTTCTCTTGCAAGTGTCGTGCCAAACTATCTCGACTCTTCGTTTGTAAAATGCACTCGTGCTAGGTAATTTCGTAACAGTTGGAGTGTAAAAAACAAAAAAACGGCCTTGCGGCCGCTTTTTTCCGGTCAACTTCAAGAACGAAGCCAGCCTGTCGAAAAGAAACTAAGATTGATGTTTCTTCAAGAAATCATTGACCTGGCGCGTTGCTTCTTCTTTCGCGATTCCGTAGCGTTCTTGCACTTTTCCAGCAAGTTCTTCCGCCTTCCCTTGGGCTACGGTTAGGTCGTCTTCGGTCAAATGTCCCCATTGTTGCTTAATCTTTCCTTTGAGTTGTTCCCAATCTCCGCGGAGTTGTTCAGTGTTCATTTTCGTTTTCCAATCGATTGAATTCCGCCGTCAGAATGACCAGCGCAACCCAGTCCCTGCAGTCGAAGCACCATTCCGGACTCGTTACTTTTCTTCGCAGAGCGTGTGTCCGCTTACAAAAGTTCGCAACCGCACACTTTGGCACGGCAAATGCTAATAGATCCGTATCGACCTGACGGCAGGAAAGGAAATCGACTCCAATGACCAAATCATTCTCCATATTTCTCGCTGGTATCTGTGCTGGCGTCTCCGCGACATTGGCATTCTGCCCTAGTATCAGGCAGCAAGCGCTCGACGCTGTTGATGGGGCGACCCATGATGCCTGGAACAAGGCGGCGACGCAGAGAAAAGCGATCACGAACTCCGTGGAAGCAGCCAAAGCAACTTATAAGGCGACGGTGAAGTCGGCAGGGCTCCAGACCGCGCCGCTCGAAACCAACTAAGCTATCTCAAAGGATTGATAATGCGAACGATTTTGAAGCAAAACCATTTCGGTCTAGCTACTGCCACATTGCTTTTCGGATGTATGGCATTTGCTCAAGCCCCGAACCCAACCCAAACCAACATTCCAGATACGGCGGACGGGCCCTACCCCGTCTTCCGTGTCACGGCGGTGAGCCGGAGTGTCAAGGCGATCAATTATCATCACCGTAACGGTTCTACTGTGCTCGGCTTTGCCGGCACCAGCTATGCGCCCAAAGCGAAGGGCGAGGCTCGGGTCGAATCCAAGACGGGGGCGACAAAAGTGGATGTCAACTTCGACAAATTGCCGCCGCCCCAGGTATTTGGCAACGAATATTTGACCTATGTCCTTTGGGCGATCACGCCGGAAGGCCGGGCGACGAACATGGGCGAGGTCTATCTCGATGGTGAGAAGGCCAAGCTGATGGCGACGACCGAACTCCAGGCTTTCGGCATGATTGTGACCGCGGAGCCTTATTATGCCGTGACACAACCGAGTGACATGGTCATTTTGGAGAACGTAATCGTCAATAAGAACTCCGGCTCCACGTCCGGCACCATCGGGCCGATCGAGACGAAGTTTGAGTTGCTCCAGAAAGGATCCTACAATGCGTATCTGCCCAAGGCGGACCGCAACCTGACCAAGGATGATCGTTCCGATTCTCCGCTCGACCTGAAGGAGGCACGCTTTGCACTCGCCATCGCCAGCACGCTAGGTGCCCGGCAATATGCAAACGACACGATGAAGAAGGCCGATGTGGAGTTGCTCAATGCGGAGTCCTTCTGGAAGTCCACCAAAGATAAGAAAAAGGTGCAGACTCTGGCACGCAACGTCACCCAACTGGCCGAGGATGCCCGTCTGATTACGGTCAGACTTCGGAATGAAGAAGAGGCGGAAAATCAGCGGAAGGCTCAGGAAGCCCGTGTGGCGGCTGCAAATGCGGAAGCGGAGAGCCAGACGGCGCTGCGCCAGCAGGCTGATGCACAGAAGTTGCGTGCAGACCAGGAACGGGAACGGGCTCGTCTGGCGGAGGCCCAAGCCACTGCCGCAGCCCTCGCCGCCAAGAACGATGCGCTCGAGCAGCAGCGCGAAGCGGAAGCGGCACGGCAACGTGCCGAAGTGGCGAAGGCGGAAGCGGAGCGTGCGCGGTTGAGTGTGATCGAGAGCCAAAAGCAGCTCGAAGAACAGCGTGTTGCGGCGATGCTCGAACGCCAGAAGCTGGAGGCAGAGCAACTGCGGATGAAGGCCCTGGCGGATGCCGCGGAAGCCGGCCGCTTGAAGGCGGAAATGGAGAAGCAGCAACTGCGGGACGAACTTCGCCGTCAATTTAATCTGATTCTTGAAACTCGCGATACGGCACGGGGTTTAATCGTCAATATGTCGGATGTTCTTTTTGATACGGGCAAATACACGCTCCGTCCCGCCGCCCGCGAGAAGTTGTCCAAGATCTCTGGCATCGTGCTGGCCCATCCAGGGCTGAAGCTCGAAGTCGAAGGCCATACGGACTCCGTCGGCAGTGAGGAGATGAATCAGGTGCTGAGCGAAAAACGCGCGAGCGGCGTTCGCGACTATCTGATCAAGCAGGGGCTCAACGAGTCTTCGGTCACCTCGAAGGGTTTCGGGAAGACCATGCCGGTAGCAGACAATGCAACCGCGGCGGGCCGGCAGCAGAATCGCCGGGTGGAGATGGTGGTGTCGGGTGCGATCATCGAACGCACCAGCACTGCGACTCCCACGCAGAACTAAAGTTGAACTTGTTCGCCGGGTGGGCTCACTTGTGGGCCACCCGGCATTTTTCTGCGATTGGATAATAAGGACTGCTGCCTATGAAAGTTCTGCTCGTTGAAGATGATGCTCACCAGCGCGAGCGATGCGCCTCGTTGATTTCTGCGCAAGGGCATGAGATTGAGACGGCTGTCGATGGCCAGGATGGCCTGGAGAAGGCGGCGATCTACAATCCGGACATCATCGTCACGGACCTTCGCATGCCGAGGGTTGATGGTTTTGAGCTCTTGAAGAGCTTACGGGAGTCGGGAAATCTTCCTCCGACGATTGTTTTGACGGCCTTTGGCAGCGTCGAGATGGCGATCTCGGTGGTGCATGATCTGGGCGGCTTCTGGTTTCTTGAAAAACCGGTGGATGGAAAAAGCCTGCAACTGCTTCTGGATCGAGCTGCGTCGCATGGGCGTTTAAAGAATGAAGTGGTGGAACTCCGCCGCCAACTGAGTTTCCAGGGTTCTATCGGGGAAATGGTGGGCCAATCCGCGAGCATGCAGCATATCTTTGCGCTCATCCGCCAGGTAGCTCCAAGCAATGCGCCTGTCCTGGTGACGGGCGAAAGCGGAACCGGCAAAGAGTTGGTGGCACGGGGAGTGCATGAATTGTCCCGGCGCGCGGATAAGCCTTTCATCGCGATTAACTGCGCGGCCCTTCCCGAGGCGCTGGTGGAAAGTGAACTTTTCGGACACGAGAAAGGTTCTTTCACCGGAGCTGTTGATCGCCGCATCGGTTGTATGGAGCAAGCAAATGGCGGCACCCTCTTTCTGGATGAATTGGGGGAGATGCCGATGCCCACACAGGCAAAGCTCCTTCGTGTTCTTGAAGACTATACACTCCGCCGGATTGGTGGGAAACATGACATTAAAGTTGATATGCGGATCATCGCGGCAACCAATCGCGACCCACGGCAGGCGATCAAAGAGCAGAAGCTCCGCGAAGACCTGTTTTATCGCTTAAATGTTTTTCATATTGAGTTACCCCCGCTCCGCGATCGCCGCGAGGATATCGACTTGATTGTGGCGACCCTGGTGGCCCGGCTCAATCCGAAACATGAAACTCGAGTGGCCGGCTTCCACGCTGATACGCTGAACCTGTTGCGCTCGCAGCGATGGGATGGAAACATCCGGGAACTACGGAATGTAATTGAACGATCGATGATCATTGCCGGAGAAGGTCTGGTGCAGCCGCACCATATCTGGTTGCCGAACGCGACGGCCGCCAATCCGGTGCTTCCGGTGCCTGCCACAGAGGCGGCGAAAGAACATCCGACGCTGGATGTCCGTGTGGGCCACACGATCGATGAAGCGGAACGCACCTTGATTGAAGCAACGTTGGATCACACGAGGCAGAATAAGACGCGCAGTGCGGCTATGTTGGGAATTAGCGCGAAGACGCTCCATGCCAAAATCAACCAATATCGCGCCGAAGCCGCCACTGCAGAATCCTCCTCAGATTGATTCACATTCGTGTGATTCGTTACCTAAATACACAAACTGTTACAAATCCACCCGGTTGGCGTGTGTAGATTCGAGCAAGAGCATGAAAGCCAGGATCCAGCTCCGCTTGGCACGATCGTGTGTTTCTAATGAGATGCGATTCTAGTACTCTCAAATCGAAAGGATCATGCCAAAATGTCCAATCTTTGGCTAACTACTTGCACGAGAACGATAGACTGCTAACAGGATGCCAAGCACTACCGTTTCCGCGGGCAAAATTCCGATTTTTGCAGAGGCGCAGAGCAACCGTTGGTTGTGGTTGGCTAGTGTCGTCTTCCTGGCTGGTTTAACGATTGTTTTCTCCAATTGGCACGAGATCCAGAGCATATTTCCGCGCATCACCGCAAATCAAGAAACCTTCTCCAGACTCAATCAACTGTTCACGCTCACTCTCGACGCCGATGCGGCACAGCGAGACTACCTCCTCACGGGAAGTACCGGATACTTAGAATCCTACCGGGATGCGCTGGCCCACTTTAACGAGTTGCACGACAAGTTCCGGGAGGAGTACCATACTCTGACCGGTTCTCACAAGATCATCGACGATTTCGATGCCACATCGCAGAAGAAGTTCGATCAAATGGCGCAAGCCATCTCCACCCGGGATCGTCTGGGAAGCGATGCGGCGCTGGAGTTTGTGCTGGCCAGCGATGGGCGCGTGTTAATGGACCAGATGCGGACGCAGGTCGAGCAGCTCTCAAAGGAGCTGTCTGTGAGCCAGGAGGCCAATTTCCGGGTGGCGCAGGATCGCGGCCTGATGGCATTTCTGGGTTCTTTGATTGGGCTCGTGGTGCTCTTTGTTTCTTTTCTTTATGCGCACTCCAATCTGAAGCGGCAGGCCCGCCTGGCGCTGGATGCGAGCCGGGCCAAGGGCGAGTTCCTTGCGAACATGAGCCACGAGCTCCGCACGCCGCTCAACGCGATCATCGGTTACAGCGGTCTGATGAAGGAACAGGCGGAGATGACGGGTGAGCGGCAGTTTCTGCCTGATCTCGATCGAATCGAGTCTTCCGGGAAGACGCTGCTTTCTCTGATCAATTCCGTGCTCGATCTTTCGCGGGTGGAGGCCGGCCGGATGGAGGTGAACGCGGAAGAGTTCTCTCTGGCGGAGTTAGTGGAGGAGTTGACTGTGCTGATCGCGCCGCAGATGGAGGAGCACAATAACAGGTTCCACATTGAGATGCAGTGGCCCGACCTCATGCTCAATACCGACCGGACCAAGCTCAAGCAGTCCATCACGAATTTGCTCTCCAATGCGGCAAAGTTTACGACCGACGGCGACATCTGGCTGCGCCTCCGTGATCTGGCCGGTGCCAGCCGCCCTTCGATTGTGATCTCGGTGTCGGACAGTGGGATTGGGATGACGCCGGAACAGGTGGACCGTGTTTTCGATGAGTTTGTCCAGGCCGATTCGAGTACCTCGCGCAAGTACGGTGGCTCGGGCTTAGGGCTCGCCATTACGCGGAGCTTTGTTAAGCTTCTCGAGGGTAATATCAGCGTGGAGAGCGCTCCGGGCCGGGGCTCCACCTTTTCGATCGAAGTGCCGGTGCGTCTCAAACCCATTGAGAAGTGCTCCAACACCATGACGGAGAGAACGGGCACCCATCCGGTGATTTTGGTGATTGACGATGATGTCCATGTCTGCGATCTGGTGCGGCGGATGCTGTCACGAGACCGCTATGACGTGGTCTCCGCCATGGACGCAACCGAGGGCGAGAAGCTGATCAAGCAACTCAAGCCCGATTGCATCATCCTCGATATCGTGCTTCCCGAGCGGGATGGGTTTACGCTTCTCAACGACCTGAAAGCAGATCCTTTGACTGCAAGTATCCCAGTGATCCTCATGTCGATTCAGGACGCGCAGGATAAGGGCTACCGCTTGGGCGCCGTCGACTTCCTGACGAAGCCTGTGGATCGTAGCCGCTTGATTGCGTCTCTGGACCGGCACTGCGCACTGGATACCCCACGCGTGGTCTTGATTGTGGAGGATGATGAACTCACCCGCGTCTCGATCGAACGCGCGGTGGTTTCGGCCGGTTGGAAGGCGTTTACGGCAGCCAATGGAATTGAAGGGCTTCAGTTTCTCGACTCGAATGCTCCTCCCAGCGTCATTCTTCTCGATCTTCTGATGGAGGAAATGGATGGTTTCACCTTTCTTGAACAACTGCGGGAGCGGGATCCCTTACGGAAGATCCCGGTGATTGTTGTGTCCTCGAAGGATGTTACGGAAGAGGATCGCCGCCGCATGAATGGGCGGGTGGTGGAATTGGTACAAAAAGGGGACTTCAATCTGGAGTCCCTGTCGCGGGATGTCTCGGCGCGTCTGGGCCGATACGCCCGGAGAAGGATTTAGTATGGCGAAGATTTTGATTGTGGAAGATAACGCAGTAAATCGCGACATGCTCGAGCGACGGCTGCGCTTCCGCGGCTTTGAGGTGGAGGCGGCGGTGGATGGTGTCGAGGGGGTCGAAAAAGCTGCCAGTATCCATCCGGATCTGATTCTGATGGACATGAGCTTGCCACGGATGAATGGCTGGGATGCCACGCGCCAGATCAAGGGGAATCCGGAGACGAAGGAAATTCCAGTGATTGCGCTGACCGCGCATGCCTTGGTAGAAGACCGCACTTTGGCGCTGGAGGCAGGCTGTGTCGGCTTTCATTCGAAACCAATCGAGATGGACGTCCTGCTGGCATTGATGAACCGGTATCTTCCTCGCTAAAATGCATCTGACCTTATTCCAGCTTGCCGAGTTCCGGCACCGTGTTCGATCAGACCTGAACCAGATCCTTGGCTATGCGGAGCTTTTGAGCATCGATGGCCAGGCGGAAATGCCTCCGTCCTGTATCGCATTTCTGAACGATTTGCAAAATGCCACCCGGCGGATTCTGCATACGTCGCAATGGCTATTCAATGGCGATGTCTCTGATGAGGCGACCCTACGCGCGAGCGCCCTCGAATCGATGGGGGGAATCTTGCGCGACATGGAGCATTGCATCGGCGCGCTGTTGAATGAGTTGCCCCCTGCACATCTGTCCGATCTCCAGCGGATCCAGTCTGCCTTCATTGGGCTCCGTTCGTCTTTTGACCAGCCGGTGATTGAGTCTCTGCATGTCAGCCGCGGGATAGCGAGGACGATCGATGTGGATGAACCGTATTCGGCTACGGTCCCGACGGATCTGCGGATCCAGGGGAGACTGTTGGTGGTTGATGATAGTGAGGCGAATCGGCAACTCCTCGATCGGCAACTGATGGAGTTTGGGTTGGATGTCGAGATGGTGGAAACGGGCGAGGCAGCGCTCGAGGCGATGGAGCGGCAGCAGTTCGATTGCGTGCTGCTCGACATGATGCTTCCCGGAATGGATGGCCCCACGGTCTTAAAAGCGATCCGCGGGCAGCCGGATTGGATTGGGGTACCGGTGGTGATGTTATCAGCTTTGGATGAACTCTCCGAGGCCGCCCGCTGCATCGACTTTGGCGCCACGGATTACATCATTCGTCCAACGGAACGGAGCTTTCTCCGCGCCAAGCTGCATTCGGCAATCCGCCAAAAGTATCTCTATGAGGATTGCCAGAAACTCGGGCGCGTTCTCGAGGTGAAGAATGAAGAGTTGAAACGCTTTGTGATGGTCGCCTCGCATGATTTGCAGGCGCCTTTGCGCACCATTGAGACGAATCTGCGCGCGATCCAAAATTCCTTTCCGGAAAGCGAAGGGGAGACTTCGAGTGTGCTGGCCGCAGACTGTCTCTCACGTTGCCACCGCATGAGCTCAATTGTCCAGGATTTGCTCGTCTATGCCCGGCTGGGGCAAGTGGAACCCTTCATTGAGGTGATCGAACTGGATTGGGTGCTCTCCGAGGCGATGGCAAATCTGCAGGAAGCCATCGAGTCTACCAATGCGCAAATTGTTGCAGGCTCTTTGCCGTGTGTCGAGGCAGACTTCAAGCAGATGTTGTATCTGTTTCAAAACCTGATCGGGAATGCGATCAAGTATGCCGGCATGGCCTCCCCGCAGATTCTCATTGAATCTGAAGAACGGGCCGACTCCTGGTTGCTTGCGATTCGAGACAACGGAATTGGGATTGAAGAAGACCAGTGGCAGCGGATCTTTGAACCCTTCCATCGCTTGCATGGAGATTCCATTCCAGGCAGTGGACTCGGGCTGGCCATTGCTCAAAGAGCCGTCGAGCAGGCGGGCGGTAAAATCTGGGTCAATTCTGTCCGCGGCGCCGGCTCGACTTTTCTGTTTACCTTACCGAAGCTTTAGATCGAATTTACGCCCGAGGCGAGGAATCCGCCATCGACGGCGATGCTCTCTCCACTGATAAAGCTTGCCGCATCGCTCGCCAGCAAAATGCAGGCGCCGACCAGTTCTTCGGGTTTCCCGAAGCGCTTCATGGGTGTCCGCATCAGAAACTCGCGGCCGCGTTCAGTGCCATTGAGCAGTGCCGAGTTGAGCTCGGTCGGAAAGACGCCAGGCGCGATGCAATTCACATTGATGTGGTCTGTGGCCCACTCCACTGCGAGCGAACGGGTGAGGCTCAGAACGGCGGCCTTTGAGGCGCAATAGGCCGTCACTTGGGTCAGGCCGACAAAAGAACTCAGGCTGGCGATGTTGATGATTCTCCCTTTGCCGCTTGCCTTGAGCGGTGCATAGAAGCTCTGGCAGGCGCGGAGCATGCCCGTTACATTCACGTCCATGATCCGGTTCCATTCGGCTTCTTCGACATCGATGGTGGGCTTACGAAAGGTCTGCCCGGCCGCATTCAGGAGGATATCGACGCCTCCCAGTTCAGCCACGACGGCGTCGCGCAACTCATCGAGACTCGCTCGCACACTGGCGTCGCAGGTCTTGCGGACGGTCTTTCTGCCCAGCGCTTCGATTTCGGAACAGACCTCTGCAATGTTTGATTCTCTTCGTCCTGTCGGCACGACATTCGCGCCCGCCTTGGCCATTCCGATCGCGAGGGTCTTGCCAATTCCCGAGGTTCCCCCAATCACGACAGCATTTCTGCCCTGTAAATCGATTCCTTGAAAAGTCTGCATGAGCCTTCAGTCTATTCTGTGTACCGGGGCAACGCAAAAGAGAAATTTGAGCCCTGATCGGGCACGGACTCGGCCCAGATGCGGCCTCCATAACGTTCGACGATCCTCTTGCAAATTGCCAGTCCCAGTCCCGTTCCGGGGTGACTGTCCTTATGGAGACGCTTGAAAAGCCCGAAGATCCGTTCGCGGTACTCAGGCTTGAAGCCGATGCCATTGTCCTCGACAGAAATCACCCATTCCGCCCCAGCAGGTTCCGCCGAAACGCGAATCTTTGGCGGCAGATTTTCCTGGCGATACTTGAGTGCATTTGACAGCAGGTTCTGAAACACCAGGGAGAACTGTCCCGTATCGCCAGCGACGATGGGTAAGGATTCGCAGTTCACCACCGCGTTGGTTTCTTCAATCCGGTTCTTCATTACGATCATGGCGTCTTCGAGCGCGGCGCTGAGGCTGGCGGGCGCATACTGCCGGTCCTCGGCATGGATCGCTCGCGAGTAAGCGAGCAGGTCATGAATCAGTTGCTCCATCCGCGTGACGCCACTTTGGATATAGTTCGCAAAGGTCTCGGCTTCTGCATTTCCCTGTGGCACATGGCGGCGCAACAACTGCTCGGTAAAGATGTTCACCATGCGCAAGGGTTCCTGTAAGTCGTGACTGGACACATAGGCAAACTCTTCCAACTCCCGATTCACGCGACGGAGCGTCTCCTCCGTCTGTAGGCGATCGCTGATATCGGTTGAGGTGCCAAACCACTTGACGACCTTCCCATTCTCATCGCGAATCGTCGTCCCGCGAGTCTTGAACCAGTGATACTCGCCCTTGTAATTGCAAATGCGATATTCCAGATCGTAGGGAGCAAGCCCTTCGATGGCTGCCTTCCAGGCATTTTCGGTGCGGTGGCGGTCGTCGGGATGGATCACCAGGTGCAACCAGGCGAGCCCGAGTTGGAGACGTTCCGGAATGCCAGTGAACTCCACCCACTGGCTGCTGAGATAGTCGAAATCGCCATTGGGCAGAGCGGTCCATACAAGTTGGGGGAGAGATTCCGCCAAGGTGCGATAGCGCGACTCACTTCGTCTTAATGCCGCCTCTGCTGTGACTCTCTCCGTGACATCGAGAGAAACTCCGACCATTCGGACAGATTGCCCGGCGCTCCAGTGCGAGCGGCCGCTTGTCAGAATGTGATGCTGCGATCCATCCTTCCAGATCACGCGGTACTCGACCCGCAGATCGGATCCCTGCTCGATTGCATGATCCAGGGCCATCTGTACCTTCGTTTGGTCCAAAGGATGAACCGCCGCCATCCACATCGGGAAGGTGAAGGCTTCCTCAGGGCCAAAACCATAGTTCGCCTTGGATTGCGCGGAGCAGGTTAATTCGCTTGTGCGGACATCCAACTCCCAGGTCCCCATCTGGGCGGTATCAATCGCAATCCGTAGCCTCTCCTCGCTCTCTCGAAGCGCCTGCGCATCTTGTTCATTTTTCTCGAGCTGCTTTTTGATCTCATACTGGTAACGCCGGGCGCGCAGCGCGGTTGTGACTGTACTGACCATGGTTTCCTTGCGCAGCGGACGTTCAAACAGCGATACATTGCCGAGCGGCGCAAGAATCTGCAAGCGCTCGCGGATGGATTCGTTCGTCTCTCCTTCGGCGGTGAGAATAATGACTGGAAGATCAGACCAGGAAGGTTGTTTGGTCAGCGTCTGTTCGAGCTTTTCGACATTGCTGGACGTCAGCGCCTCATCGGCAATCAACAGACTGCCAGCTCCCAGGCGCACGCCATCGAGCATCTCTTCCAGATTGGAACAAGCTTCTGCATCAATTGACGCGGCTCGTAAAATAGACCGGATGAACTCCCCATCCTGACCAAAGGGCGCCAGGATCAAAATGCGGCCAGATTCGTATTTATCGGATGTCATTCCCTCACTCGCCGCAGATCCGCTCCGCGCAGCATTGTGTACCCACTCCAGGCGATCGAGCGCAGAGTCAGGTTTCGTCCTCGACGCGGGAAGTTCTGAGGGAACTCAAAGACTCGTGCCATGAGGGTAGGGTCTGTGAAAAGGCTGCGGCTAATGGGAGAGGGTAGAAGCGCCAGGGGATTGGCATCCGGCCTCAGATCCCTCAAGCGGTGCTCAACGGGAAAGCCGGCCGCAATCGCACCGTTGCTGGAGCCGCGAAGTCTCAAACGTCTGAGCGGCTGTTCCCTGCGCATCAAGCTAGGTGCGATGCTCTCCAGGGACATCGCTTGTTTGCTTGTAAGCGCATTGTCAAAATCAGATATATGGCGCAGGATCCGCGTTTCCGCGAGGATATCTTCTGGATTGGGAACGGAGCTCATCATTCAATTCTGAATCTAAGACTCCGCTTTCCAAGCTCTTGTTTCGGCGTGTGATCTCTCAATCGGGTGTCCGAGGAACGATCCCCAACCACACCAACGGCAAAGCGACAGCCAGTTACTGCAGGAGGGCCGCCGCTTTGCTGGGGAGGCAGCAGCCGTTTGACCCATTCGGGAGTCCCTCGGAGACACTCCAGAAGGTGAGCCGCCAAGCCATCTTCCGGCCAAGATGCCGGCAAAGGAATCTATACCTGGACCTACGGAAACTGGCAGCACAGCGTGAGAGCTGCATTGAGGAAGAGCATCTGATGCCAGATCCTGTGCACAGGAGAATTGCGATTCCGCCGAAGTATCATTTCTGGGGTCGCACTCGCGACCCCGCATAGCTACTTTGAGCGGCTCTTACCGTAAGGCCCCCCAGCTTTACCGAGGGATACTTACCGATTGAGCAACACGAGTTCAATTCCACCGATGACGCTCCGGCCAGGCATGGCGATCCCGGCGAATTCCTGATAGCGAGTCGAGGTGAGGTTGGCAAACTGGAGATAGGGTCTGACGCGTCCGTGTTGCCAGGAGGCGTACAGATCCCAGACTGCATAAGGATCTCGCTGGAAACGTTCCATCGCTCCGATTCTGGATCGCAGCAGCAGTCCAGAATTTGAGAACCATTGCCAGCTTGCGACTCCGGATTGACGTGGATAGTTGAAGACATACTTCGACTGGAGGTTATCGAGCACATCCTGTGCGCCATGCAGCGTACTGTAGGAAAGGTCGAACTTATGGTGGCCCAATCGGGTGGTGACGAGCGATTCCAGTCCGGTAAAGTTCAGTGCCTGGAAGTTGATGGCTCGCCAGGGCTCGGTGGTGGTGGTCCGGACAAAGTCGATTCCGTCCCGTTCGCGCCGCTGAAATACGGTTACTGCAACTTGAGTCCGGGAAAGGAGGCGGAGGTCGAGACCCCCTTCGTAGGTCCAGGCCCGTTCCGGACGCAACAGCGCATTTCCGATATTGGCTGGATCGCGGTAGAAGAGATCGGTATAGGTGGGGAGACGAAACGCACGGCTGGCCGAGGCCCGGAACTTGAGCCGGTCCGTTGCCCAATATCCCAATGCGACGCTCGGGTTCCACTCGTGCTGGAAGTTCCGATAGATCTCGTCGCGAATCCCGGCAGTGAAGGAGAATCGCTTCAGCGCCCGGATATCATAGGCTGCATATACGGCACTGCGCGCGCGCGAATGATGACCCAGATTGTTGGAGTCAATGCGATCGGCCAGGAGTTCGGCGCCGTAGTGGAAGTGGCCATCGGTGCGGCGCAGGCTGCCTTGGTAGGTTTCTGAGACATGGCGGTTGGTGGAGACTTGCGGACGGTCGCGATAGAGAACAAAGAGGTCGCTCGCGCGCCGGTAAGCAAAGGACGCTTCCGTTTTTCGATCGATGCGCTGCCGGATGGCGGCAAACCAGGATTTCGTCCGCTCCCAAGAGTTGTAGTTGCCATAAAACTGATCGGCGCCGTAAGGACGATCGTTCAACGCGAGAGTAATCGAAGTGGATTTGAACTGAGTTTCTGAGGCCAGGCTCAAGTTGCGGTAGTCGCGGTTGGGCGCAAAGCCCGTGGAGAAGTCTCTTGCGAACGTGAGGTGTTCGGAGAACAGCCGATGGACGTAGGCGAGCGACGCATGTTGCTGTTGGGTTCCCCAGTTGCCAAACCCGCTTCGCAGCCGGATTTCTGATTTCTCTGGCGGACTGGTGATGACATTTAACACTCCCGCCGTGGCGTCTGATCCATAGAGGGTGGAACCGGAACCTTTTAGCACCTCAATCTGAGTCATGGCCTCCAGGGGAATGGGGAGGTCCATGCTGAGGTTGGAACTCTGGACGCTGTTCAGGCGCAGTCCATTCCAGAGGACGAGGGTCTGCCCAAAGCTTCCGCCGCGAATGGAGAGGCCGCTATTGACGCCATTGGGCGCCCGGCCCCTGAGGTCAAGTGCGGCGTCGAGATGGAGATAGTCGACGATCGAAGACGCCAGCGGCGTGAGTTCCTTCGCTGGAATTGCGCGTACCGATCGCTCCGCCTCTTCTAGTGGGATGGCTTCGTAGGAGCCAGTGACGACTAGTGTTTCTTTTTTCTTCTCTTGCGCTAATAATGCGCTTGTGAACAGCAGCCAAAAGCAAAATCTCATCGAATGTTTCAGGATACCCGGTCGGCCGCTTCCTCCGATTGGCGGGGCGTTTCAAACCGCTGTTTGAAAGGAGTGTGAGTGAGGCTGCGATTGCAGGGGAAGGCACGATCAGCTTGGTAACTTGTCTCCATCACGGGGCGCAGGGACTCGAATCCCGGACCTCCTGCGTGTGAAGCAGGCGCTCAAAAACATTGGGTGTGAAGGGCGCGACTCCGCCCTTGGAGACAAAGCTGTGCGGGCGATCGTTTCAATCCACGCGCCCGTGAAGGGCGCGACAGCGGACGCCGCAGAGGGGCCGCGATCCACTGAGGTTTCAATCCACGCGCCCGTGAAGGGCGCGACGAGCGCGGCGGAGTACTCCGGCTGGCGAGTAGGGTTTCAATCCACGCGCCCGTGAAGGGCGCGACGCCATAATACTGAGTTCCCGAGTAAAAAGGATTGTTTCAATCCACGCGCCCGTGAAGGGCGCGACCAGGAGGCCGTAAATGCATTCTTCAAAGCGCTCGAGTTTCAATCCACGCGCCCGTGAAGGGCGCGACACCCCGGCTACTGCTTCTACGTGGCCGGGTGGCGGTTTCAATCCACGCGCCCGTGAAGGGCGCGACGTTTTCAATGCGCTCAATGACTAGGCGCTGAGTTTCAATCCACGCGCCCGTGAAGGGCGCGACGCTCTCCGAGCGGATAGCCATCGCTTTTTCGGTGTTTCAATCCACGCGCCCGTGAAGGGCGCGACATGTAAGCCGATGAGGCGAACAGAAAAGGAGCAAGTTTCAATCCACGCGCCCGTGAAGGGCGCGACCCTCGCCAAGGATCACGAGGCCGATCGGCTCATGTTTCAATCCACGCGCCCGTGAAGGGCGCGACCCAAGCTCTTCGAGCAGTACCTTGATGAGTTGCTGCGTTTCAATCCACGCGCCCGTGAAGGGCGCGACATGAAGAGCGTGGCGCTGTCCGGGAGCTTCTTCAAGTTTCAATCCACGCGCCCGTGAAGGGCGCGACACCCAACCTCCATCTTCTTCTTGGTCTATCAGCAGTTTCAATCCACGCGCCCGTGAAGGGCGCGACTCAAGATCTCGAATGAGATTGGACGTTTGGAGTTGTTTCAATCCACGCGCCCGTGAAGGGCGCGACCTTCCCGTCGATCACCCCAGGCGGCCAGTATCGTTTCAATCCACGCGCCCGTGAAGGGCGCGACCTACGCCCAAGGCGAAACCCTTGCACCTGAAGAGTTTCAATCCACGCGCCCGTGAAGGGCGCGACGCACAGATGATCGCGGAAGAGGAGGCTGGGAGGTTTCAATCCACGCGCCCGTGAAGGGCGCGACGATTCATCGGATCTTTCGATTCCTACAGACCCGAGTTTCAATCCACGCGCCCGTGAAGGGCGCGACATCACCCGACTGACGCTTGCTCCCCTCGGCTCGTGTTTCAATCCACGCGCCCGTGAAGGGCGCGACCGCGGCGAGCACATAGAGGCCTAGGCCGATTGTCGTTTCAATCCACGCGCCCGTGAAGGGCGCGACGCTGAACGCGTCAAATCGAACACAGGATCGGAAGTTTCAATCCACGCGCCCGTGAAGGGCGCGACATGACAACTTTGGCGTGATCCGTCGAGTTCGACGTTTCAATCCACGCGCCCGTGAAGGGCGCGACGACTCAATGCCTGACAAACTCAAGCATTTCTATGTTTCAATCCACGCGCCCGTGAAGGGCGCGACAGCTCGGTGATCCAGGATTCGAACGGTGTTAAGCGTTTCAATCCACGCGCCCGTGAAGGGCGCGACGGGAACGACTCGGGGCAAGGGTCACGAGACGCTGTTTCAATCCACGCGCCCGTGAAGGGCGCGACGAGCGAGTGCCGGCAACTTCAGAAAGATTGTCTGTTTCAATCCACGCGCCCGTGAAGGGCGCGACAGCTGACATTGTTCCGGACATTGCTGGGTATTGGTTTCAATCCACGCGCCCGTGAAGGGCGCGACCTGCGAGTATCCCACCGATCCGGGTACGCGGCGTTTCAATCCACGCGCCCGTGAAGGGCGCGACAAAGACTTCCCGAGCGCCTGGCGATTCAAAGCTGTTTCAATCCACGCGCCCGTGAAGGGCGCGACGCAAAGGTCCGCAATACAGCCAGACTCTGAGGCGGTTTCAATCCACGCGCCCGTGAAGGGCGCGACGATGGTGTCGATTATCTGCGACGTGCTGGCCCGGTTTCAATCCACGCGCCCGTGAAGGGCGCGACGGCATCAGTGTATCTCGAATGGATCCAGTCTCTTGGCGACCCATTTCCGCGCACCTCCTTCCAACTGGCCCCATGCCTGCATCTCCAGTCCGGCCCCGAGGCCGGAATCCATTGGGAATCAATCTGTTCCAGCTGGCGCGTACCTCCCGGGATTCCAGCACCCGCTTCCCATCCGCGCAAAGCCTGCGAGTCTCAAGATCTTGTCTGGAGTCGAACTTCTCACAACTGAGTAAATGAGTAATTCATTACTATTTCGTCGTGTTATATGAAAATAAAAACTACTCACTGCCATCTTAAATTGGGCGATATGGCCTTCAGAGAGAGTTCCATGAATTTACTATTTACTCGGCTCCTTCGCCGGTCTGTTCCGATTTGTATCCTCAATCTCCTGGCTTGGTTCGTTCCAGGGGCTTTGGCGCAGACCGCGACATCTACGATCGCAGTGAGTGCAACCGTGATCAAGGTGTGCATTATTTCTGCCACACCGATGGCGTTTGGCAACTATAACGCGAGCAGTGTCTCTCCCAATGATGCCAGCTCCACCATCTCCGTGACCTGTACGAATGGGACTGGATACGAGGTTTCACTGGATGCGGGCTTGGGCGTCGGCGCCACGACCGCGGTGAGGAAGATGACCAATGTGTCAAATACGCTGAATTATCAGATCTATCGTGACACTGGGCGCTCTCTGAATTGGGGAAATACGGCGGGTGAGACCGTTTCTGGGACGAGTTCGGGTGTCTTGGCGAATCATACGGCCTATGGGCGAATTGCAATTTCACAATACAATGCACCAGGTTCTTATGTCGATACAGTTACAGTTACGGTTACTTATTAGCTGCCTGGCGATTGGCATCGGGAGTGATCGGCTGGAAGCCGGTTCGTTTGCCGTGACTCCGATTCGGGTTGAGCTGAGTTCCCGGAAGCCTACGAACCTGATTCTGGTGGAGAATCGCAGTGAGGCCGAGCGGGATTACCAGATTGATGCGGTCCAGTGGAAGCAACGGGACGGAGAGGATCTCTACACGCCGACAAATGCGTTGATCGTCATGCCGCCCCGCTTCCGTCTCAAGCCAGGAGGCACGCAGACCATCCGGATTGGCACACAGTTGAAGAGCAACGCGGAGGAGCAGGCGTTCCGTCTCTATATCCAAGAATTGCCCTTACGGGCCGATCCGAACGAAAGTCCGTCCACCATGGTGCAGACCTTATTGCGAGTGGGCATCCCCATCTTTCTCGCTGCCGAGCATTCGCCGGCCCCCCCGGGAATTGAAGCCGTTCTGCGGAAAGCTGTGGACGGACGCTTCAGTCTGCAACTGAGAAATCCAAGTGCCGTCCACGTCCAGTTGCACAGCCTCAAGCTGGGGGAAACGGCGCCGATTTCGATCAGCCGCTATCTGCTTCCCGGCCAGAACTTCTCTTTGCCGCTGCCGATGGCTCTTCCGGAAGGACAAGCCTCTGTTCCCCTGGAGGCAGGGACCGACCAGGGTACTTTCTATGTTCCTCTCGTCTTGGAGAGCCATCCCTAAGTGCCTGATCTTCTGTTTGCTGTCCAGCATTCTCTGTGTTCCGAAGACTCTTGCTCAAGAACTCTCGTGCACGGATCTCCCGCAACTCCCCGGTTGCCGGCCCGTCGTTCTGACGGTGCGGGTGAACGGCCAACTGACACCCGCTCTCGCCGACACGGGAATCATTTTCTATCAGGATCAGGAAGGACTGTACGCGGGGCGGGAACAACTGACGGCCTTACGGCTGAAGATCCCCGCCGAGAATGCATTCGGCGTGCAGAACCGAGATTTTGTCGCCCTGCGGTCGATTCCACAGCTACGCTACGAAATCCATGCGGCAACCCAAGAGCTGCGTCTGACGATGCCCCCTGAAGGGTTTGAAGGAAATACAATGGACCTCCAAGCTTCCAAACCGTCTCTGACTCCCATCTCCAGAAGCATTGGCGCCTTTTTGAACTACGATCTTTCAGTGCAACACGACAACCGCACTTCCTTGGGGGCTCTTGGAGAAGTGGGTGTGTTCAGTGGCTGGGGACTGGCGACCACGCGCGTCCTCCGGGGCCTGCGGGGCGGCGCACCGATCCGCCTCGATAGCACTTTCATTCATGATCTGCCCGCTAGAAGGCAGAGCATCCGTCTGGGAGATTCCTGGACCAGTCCGGGGAGTTGGGGCCGCTCTCTGGCCTTTGGCGGGATCCAGTGGGGGACGGATTCCGAGACCCAGCCGGATCTTGTGAGCTTTCCCCAGCAGACGATTCGAGGCGAGGCGCTACTGCCGTCGACGGCAGAACTGTACGTCAATCAGGCACTCCGCTGGACCCAGGACGTACCGGCGGGTCCCTTTGAGATCCGCAACCCGCCGCTCGCCAGCGGGCCAGGACAATTCCAACTCGTGCTGCATGACATGCTGGGCCGGGACACGGTGGTCACGCAGTCCTATTTTGCTTCTGCGCGGCTGCTGCGTGCGGGGCTTGCCGATTTTTCCGTCTCTGCCGGATGGATTCGCAAGGAGATCGGCATGGCCAGCTTCGACTATGGCCGGTCCTTCTTTACGGGGTATTACCGCCGGGGACTCAGCAATCGAGTGACGGGCGAGGTGCGGGCGGAGGCTGCCGCTGGCCTCCGGACCATCGGCTTCCAACTGACAGCGCTCACTTTGCCGCATCTTGTGGTGAGTGGGACGGTGGTTGGCAGTGATGCAGGCGGACGCAGAGCGGGCATGGCGGCCGCCTCGGCGGAGTTCCAGACGCGGCGGCTCTCGTTTTCGCTGCAAGGGAGCCAATCGCAATCCAAGTTCCGGCAACTGGGACTGGACCGGAATCTCACTCCAAACCGGCGGCAAATGGGAGCGAGCCTGGGACTGAATCTGTTGCGCCGCGATCATCTGACGCTGTCCTACTTCCGCCAGGATGGCCTCTATCCGATTCGCTACGTCTCGGGCGCCTATTCGTTGAATCTGACGCAGCGGCTGTCGTGGTCCATGACGGCGAACCGCTCGCTCGATCTTCGCCGGGACCTGATCCTTTTTACGAGCTTGACTTACCGCCTGGGGGAGCAGACCTTGCTCACGCAGTCCTGGCTGCGGAACCAGCGCGGGAACGAAGAGCAACTTACGTTGCAGAAGAATCTTCCTCTGGGAACCGGAAACGCCTATCGCATCAGTGCAGTCTCGGGGGCAGACCGGCGCTTGGATGGAATCTACACGCAACGGGCTTCGTTTGGAGAATTGAATCTACAGGCCAGCGCGACGGAGCAGGGCACCGGGGTTCGTGCGGGGTTTCAAGGCGCGGTCACTCTGCTGGGCGGACAAGCTTTCTTCACGCGCCGGATCGATGATGGGTTTGCCGTGGTGAAAGTGGGGCATTATGCGGGCATCCCGGTCTTCTTCGATAACCAGCGCATTGCGGTGACGAATGCACAGGGCCTCGCGCTAGTGCCCCGCCTGCTCTCTTATCAAGAGAACCGGATTTCCATCGACCCCGAGGGGCTGCCTCTGAATGTATCGATTGAGCGCGCTGATGCGCGGCTGCGTCCGGGCCGCCGGTCGGGCGTCCGCTTTGAATTCCAGGTGCAGGAAGAGCATAGTCTCTATTTGAAGATTGTCGATCCGGAAGGAAATCCCTTACCGCTCCGGTCCGTCGTCCGAGTGGTGGAACTGAACCGGGAGACGGATCTCGGAACCAACGGAATGATGTACCTCGAAGAGGTGCGGGATTCCCGGTTGAGCCTGGAGGTCACCACGCCCAAAGGCGTCTGCCGTCTGGTCTGGACCCGGTCTGCGAAATGGTGGCCAGGCACTTTAGAAGGACCAATGGTATGCCGATTCGAATAATTCTCCTGCTGCTCCTGTTCGCTTCCGGTCTCCGGGGAGTCACCTGCACGGTTTCCAATACCGGAATGCTATTTGGATCTTATAACCCAATCAACGGATCTTACGTCGATTCAACAGGAACAGTCACGGTCAGTTGCTCCACCATCCTTGCGCTTCTGCTGAGTTATACCGTCCAATTGAGCACGGGGTCTTCCGGAACGTACTTCCCCCGGCAAATGAAGTTTGGGGCCAACACTTTGAATTACAACTACTATACGGATGCGGCGCGCACCACCGTCTGGGGAACCGGGACGGGAGGCACGGGAGCCCCCTCCTACAGTGCACTGCTCATTCTGCTGGGAACGGTGACCAATGACTATACGGCTTATGGCAGAATTCCCGCCGGGCAGGCTGCGAAACCAGGAGTCTATACGGACACCATCACCATTACAGTGAACTACTAGCGCTCCTCGAGGAGGAGGACGGCTGCCCGTTGCCGTGCACCCACGATACTTGACTTGCCAGATGAAGAATGACCTAATGTTGCGATGAAGATTGTTCTTTGCAGCGTGATGGTTGAGGAGCAGCAGAAAGCCCTGGAGTTCTATACAGAAATTCTGGGATTTGTGAAGAAAGAAGATATCCCGATGGGCGCTTTCCGCTGGTTGACCGTTGTGTCTGCCGATGCTCCCGATGGAGTCCAGTTACTTCTTGAGCCGAATGTCGGGCCAGGCGCGAAGACCTTTCAAGAGACTCTCTTTGCGGCTGGCGTGCCGCTTACCTCTTTTGCCGTGGAAGATGTGCAGGCCGAGTATCAGCGGATGACGGCTCTGGGGGTGAAGTTCCATGGCGAGCCGCGGACGATGGGCCCGGTGACGCTTGCAATTTTCGAAGACGGCTGTGGAAATTTGATCCAATTGGCGCAGCAGTCTTAGCGCAACTCCTTCCGCTCGAGGAGTGGTGCTTGGCTCCATGTTCCGCCGTGAAGGATAGTATGATGAGCGGCATGGCAGCGAAATACGAACTGAAGAAAACCAAGAGCGGTTTCCACTTCAACCTGAAGGCGCCGAATGGGAAGTACATTCTCACCAGTGAGGTTTATGTGGAGAAACGGAGCGCTGTGAAGGGGATTGAAAGCGTTCAGAAGAATTCCGGCAATGAACGGCAGTATGAACTGCGAAAGTCCAAGAAAGAAGAACCTTACTTCGTCTTACTGGCAAAAAACAAAGAGGTAATTGGCAATAGCGAGATGTATAAGACGATGAAAGGTTGCCGCAATGGAATCGCGTCGTGCATCAAGTTTGGGCCTGGTGCACGACTCGAAGATTTAGACGCCTGAGTGTCTCTTAGTTGGGGATCAAGGCAAAGTGCCGGGCCTTGGGTTGCGCGGCGGCACGCTGGTCTGCCACCAGCGCCGTTTCGAGGACATCGAGTGCCTTGAGTGCATCGAGCAGTTCGGGGCTGGAATGCTTCTGCAAGGGCACCTGCAACTGACGCCAGCGGGCATTGTGAATCCCGGTGTGGTGCAGGGTCAGCGTGTGGACAAGAGCGGCTTGTTCGGCCATCGGGGTGGGGAGCTCGGCCAGATTGATCCCGCTTGCCAGTTGTGCCGCATCGAAACTGCCGATGCGTTGATCCTCAATCTGCAGCGTATAAGAAGCTGCACTCAACCCCTGGACCTTCAACGGCTGACGATTCAATGCTTCGGTGAAATTGGATGACTTGAGGGCGAGCGCCGTCAGCGGATCACTTGTATTGACGGGCATCGGGAGTGCCTCGTCGAGCTGGGTCCAGGAAATCCCATGGCCCGCGCTGCGGACTTCGCTGACATGCGTGTTGGTTTCTTCCAGCACCACCTTGCGCTTCGCATCGATGGTGACCGAGGAGACAATGGCAGGCGCCTTCCAGTCCAGCAGCAGCGCCTTCGCCATGAGCAGATGGCCGGCCGGGCCGGGATGGACCCGATCGGGAATGAGCCGAGCCGCCGCCGTCGCGTCGGCCTGGAAGGCCTTGGTCAGCTCTGCCACTACCGGCGTATTCAGGTCGGCGAGTTCGAGATTTTCTGTCGCAGCCAATTCCTTCAGGAAGTCCGAGTAGCGGCGCAGCACTTGATTGTAACCGCCTGCAAAAAGAGGAGCGCGTGTCACATCGTCATACGGACTCGGCTGGATCAAGGTGATGCGGGTTCCCGGCAATTGCTTCTTAATGACGGCCACGATGTGTTTGTAGCCCTTCGTGTATTCGTCGAACAGCGCAGGATCGAAAGCACGATAGCGGGCGTCGTTCATCCCGAGCATGATCGTCACGAGCGTCGGGTTATAAGGAATCACATCGCGCCAGAGCCGCACATCAATCGGTCCGCCGCCTCCCCCGTTGACGGTATCGCCACCCCAGCCGGAGTGGATGAAGCTGATCTTCGCCTGCGGGTAGCGGGTGGCGACATAGGTTTCGGCAAAGGTGGTGTAGAGCCGCTGGTCGGTGATGCTATCGCCGAAAAAGACAACACGATCATTGGGCTTGAGTGCGAACGGGGTTTGCGCGTGCAGCGGCAGGCTCAAAAGGCCGGCAAGGAGAAAAAATCGCATCACTCGATCGTATCCAAGCCCCGGAGGGCACGCAGGATAGCCAAAGCATTCGGCGAATCGCTGTGGACGCAAACGGTGTCGGCAAAGCGGGCGAGCTTGCCGATCTGGGCGAGCGCCTCGGCGGGGTCCTCAATCTGGGCACGGGGATCGGTCCGCGGCACCAGCAAACCCTTGGGCGTATAACGCCGGTCGGCAAAGGCTTCGCGCAGTGTCGTAAAGCCCTGGCGGCGGAACACATTCACCATGACACTTTGTGCGAGCCCCACCAGAAAGACATCGCGGCAAACCTGTCGGACTCCGAACGCAATGGCCTCGGCCACTTCGCCGTCGGCGGCTGCTTCGTTATAGAGTGCACCATGCACCTTCACGTGATACAAGGAACTGCCGCAGCTCTGGGCGCAGTCCTGTGCGAAGGCCACCTGCTCGGCGACGAGTGCAGAGATGTCGGCTGTCGTATAAGGGTTGCGGAACAGCGGCCGCCTTCCAAAGTGCTCCGGATCCGGATATCCCGGATGGGCTCCGGCACGGACCCCGGCCTCGACCGTTTCCTCGATGCTCTGGCGCGTGAGCTCGCGGTCGCCGGCGTGCGCCCCGCAGGCGATGTTGGCGAGATCGCACAGCGACAGGATCTTACGTTGTTCGCCTGAACGCTGGAGGGCCCAGGATTCTCCTAAGTCACAGTTAATAGACGGAACAGGGGGAATACTTTGTTTCATCTCTAAGCTCGGAGTCCAGTGTCAGAAGGATTGAAAAATAAGAGGACATCGATAATATTTCTAAGGATCAAAGTCCTATCTCCGATGAGGAGGTTGTGATCGCTCCAATAACTTCCATGCACAATGCAATCTCCGAAGCGGGCCTTCCGCTTACAACTCCCTCTATCGATAGCGACCAGGAACTCCGAAACAAGTTTCTGGCTTTGAGCCGCGTCCAGGCCATGATTGAATTCACGCCGCAAGGAGAAGTGATCTCGGCAAACGAGAAGTTCCTTGAGTTGTTTGGCTACAACCTTGATGAGATTGTGGGCAAGCATCACCGGCAATTCTGCGATCCCGCCTACGTAGCAAGCGCCGCCTATGCGGATCTCTGGGAGGGAGTTCGCAAGGGAGAATTCCGCACCGGAGAGTTCAAGCGCTTGGGCAAGAATCACCGGGAAGTGTATATCCATGGTTCCTATAATCCTCTATTGAACGAGGCAGGCAAGGTCTACCGGGTGATCAAGTTTGCAACTGATGTGAGCCAGTCGCGAGAAGAGCGGGGCGAGATCGAGGCAACGCTAAGAGCTGTTTCCAAGTCGCAGGCGGTCATTGAATTCAATCTGGATGGAACGATTCTGAAGGTGAATGACAACTTCCTGAACGTCATGGGGTATGAGGCTGCAGAAGTGATTGGCAAACACCATCGCATCTTCTGTGAGCCTCGTTTCTCGGAATCGGCTGACTACCAGCGCTTCTGGCAGAGTCTGAAGCAGGGTGAGTTCCAGTCGGGCGAGTGCCTCCGGATTGGAAAGGGCGGAAAGAGGATCTGGATCCAGGCGACTTACAATCCGGTTTTTGATCTGAATGATAAGGTTTTTAAGGTGGTGAAGTTTGCTGTCGATGTGACGGCAGAGAAACTACGCTCAGAGGCCTCGGAGAGTGTCTACCGGGCGATTGAGAAATCACAAGCCGTCATTGAGTTCGACCTGGACGGCCGGATCCGCCGGGCGAATGACAATTTCTTGAGCGCCGTGGGCTACCGGCTCGATGAGATTGAAGGCCGGCACCACCGTATGTTCTGCGACGACGCCTACACGGCCTCGCCGGCCTACCAGCAGTTCTGGGAGGAACTGCGGGCGGGGAAATTCCAGGCGGGGCGTTTCAAGCGCCGCAACCGCAATGGCGGCACCATCTGGCTCTTTGCGACTTACAATCCGTTGCTGGATGAGGCTGGCCGGGTGACCGGTGTGGCCAAAGTGGCAGCCGACATCACCGCGGCGGTGCTGAAGGAAATGGAGATGGAAGAATCGATCCGCAAGGTGGCCGGAGAGCTGAACCACCAGACGGCGGATATCGCGAAGCGCTCGGCGACCGTCGCCCATGGGGCCCAGTCGCTCGGCGCGACCACCGAGGAGATGAATGCGTCGGTGGAAGAACTGACCGCCTCGATCAATTCGATTGCCGAAACGGTTCGCAAGGCGACCAGCGTGTCCAAGGGCATGCAGGGCGAGGCGGACAAGGGTTCGAAGATGGTCGACAAATCGATCGAGGCGATGGACATGATCACCCGCTCGAGCGAGGACATCGGCGATATCGTCAAGGTCATCAGCGAGATTGCTTCGCAGACGAATCTGTTGGCCTTTAATGCAGCGATTGAGGCCGCCCGGGCTGGCGAACAAGGCCTTGGCTTCTCGGTGGTGGCCGATGAGGTCCGAAAGCTGGCCGAACGCAGTTCCCAGGCAACGCGGGAGATTTCCAAGTTGATTCAGGAATCGATCAAACGCATCCAGACCGGGAGCGAGACCTCGCGCCAGGCGGCAGAGGCCTTCCATCGCATTGTGAGCTGCGTCACCGAGACTACCGAGCTCACCGCCGAGATCTCGATGGCGGCCGAAGAGCAATTGATTGCCGCCCGCGAAGTGGGAACGGCCATCCAGCATGTGGCGGAGCAGACCGAGAAATCTGCTGGCGCCTCGGAAGCGATTGCAGAAGCGACCAAGGAACTGACCAGTTCGGCCGAGGAACTTTATGAAACTCTGCGCAAGTCTTGAAGAGGAACTTCCGTCGCCCAGCTTCCTTGATTGCGACATCCTGGAGGTGATCCACAAGCTCAAGGCCTTGACTGGAATCAGTATTTCGATCGACAAGCGCTTGATGATTGATCGCCGGATCCGCAAGCGGATGCGGGAGCTGGGCTGCCAGCGGCCCAAGGAATATCTGCAGGAAGTGGAGCGAGACCGCGCAGAGCAGCAGACCTTCATCAATCTGCTGACGACGAATGAGACCTCGTTCTTCCGGACCCAAAGCGTTTGGGAGCACTTCTCAAAGTCCTTTCTGCCGGGCTTTGCCGCAGCGAATCCAACCCGGACGCTGCGCATCTGGTCAGGCGCCTCCGCAACGGGCGAAGAGCCTTTCTCGATCGCAATGAGTTGTGCGGAGTTCCGGCGGGTGCACCCGCAGTTTCGCTTTGAGATCACGGCCACCGATATCGACACGGAGGTGCTGGCGGCGGCGAGCAGCGGCTATTTTGTCGGCAAGTCGATCGCCCGGCTGGAGGCCACCCGGCCCGATCTGATCCAACGCTACTTTCACCCCCGCGGGGAGGGCTTCGCGGTGGGGGAAGAGTTGAAGAGGCAGATTCGCTTCCAACCACACAATCTGATGCGGGCGCTGCACCATCCCTTGCCCTTCGACATCGTCTTTCTGCGCAATGTTCTGATCTACTTTGAAGCGCCTGAACAAACGGCGATTCTGCGGCTGGTCGGGGCGGAGATGAGTCCTGTGGCCCAACTGATCCTGGGCGAGTCGGAGTCGATCTCCCGGCTACAGACCTCCTTCCGCTTTCTCCAGCCTCTTGTTTACCAGAGGACTGGCGAGCGGTGATGACCGCCTCCCGGTCTTCTCCGAAAGAACAGGTGCTCATCTGCGAAATTTTGGTTTCGACGACGGGCATTCTGAAGGCCACCTTGGGTTCTTGCGTGGGCATTGCGCTGTTCAGCCGGAAACCACGGATCTGTGGTTTGGCTCACTGCCTCCTGCCAATGGCGCCACCGGGAAAGGAAACGCAGGATGCGCGGTATGCGAATCAGGCGGTGAGGAATCTGATGCGTGCGATGGGCGTAGCGGCAAAACCCAGTAGAAATCTGACGGCCTATCTGAGTGGAGGGGCAAATGTCCTGCACCTGCCGCAGCATCCCGGTCGAAAGCACATTGGAGAACTGAATCTTGAGGCTTGTAAAGCGGAGTTGTACCAGTTGGGCATTCATCTGGAAGAAATCGAAACCGGCGGAGAACTGGCTTGTAACATGCTGGTCGACTGTGTGGCCCAAACCGTGACCAGTAGCCGCATCCTCAGTTTTCCCGAATCCCCCTTGGAGCAATCATGAGCGAAATGGAATCCGTAGCAACGACAGGAACCAGTGGAATCTATGGGACCTTCTATCTCGATGACGATGAGTACGCCATCGAGATGGAAGGGCTGCAGGAGGTGGTCGATGCGCCTTCCCAGCTGCAACGGATGCCTTTGGCTCCCCCCTTTCTGGTTGGCCTCTATCATCTGCGGGGCCGGGTGTTACCCGTTGCGGATCTGCGGACCCTGTTGAAGTTGCCCCCGGCGGCCCACGCCTCGGACACGCCGCGGAGGATGGCCGTAATCAAGCGCGATTCCGCTTGTGTCGGTGTGCTGTTTGACCGGCTGGGCGAGGTCCTGCGCCTGAAGCCGGAGGATCGCGGCCCGATTGCCTTCGGAGATGCAAAGTGCGGCATTCCCGTCAAAGCGGTGATCTGCCGCGAGGATGGCGAGCATGTGGTGCAAGTGCTCGATTTTGAAGCCATTCTGTCGATTCGCAATCTGCCGGCCATCGAGCGTGGCGGTCATGAGGACGAAGCCGCGCTGCGGATGACTCACCGGATGCGCGATCTCTACCGGGACAAACTGATTGGATTCACCGTCGGGGGCTGTTCGCTTGCCCTCGAAATGAAGTGTGTGAATTCGATCATGGGCAAGCTGGGGCAACTGCCGAGCCCGCGGAAATCGAGTCTGTGCGAGACCATCGTCATGCTGCAAGGGGTGATGGTACCAGTGGTCAAGATGGCGAAACTGTTCCACCTCGAGGAGAATGGAGAACTGGGCCGTTTGCTCATTTGCCGCATTGGAGGGGAATTGATTGCCTTTGAGGTGGATGATGTCACCAGCATCATTCCTTACTCGAAGGAACGAATCCTGCCCATTCCGGTGTTACATGACTTCCGCGCCTCGGTTTTCCAGGGTTCCTTTACGGACCGGGAGGGCAAGGACTTTATTGTCCTAGATGAGAATGGATTGCTCACCCGTCCCGAGATCTCGGAGATTGCGCTCGGGCACCAGCGTCTGGCCACAGAGAATCAGGGGCAGGGAACGGCGCAGCGGCAGGATCGTGGAGGGAAAACCTCCCTGCTCACCTTCCGGGTGGGCCGGCTGTATGGATTAAAACTCACCGAAGTCACAGAGGTTCTCGATTGGCGGCAGGAACTGGCCCGGACTCCCGACACACCGCCCGCCGTTCTCGGATTCATGAACCTGCGTGGCGCGCCAATCCCAGTCCTTGATCCCCGCGTACTGTTCCAGATCGACCACGAAGCAAAGGAGCTGGCTCCCAAGATTCTGGTGTTTCAGGAAGGGGGGCGGAAAATCGGGATGCGCGTTGACTCCCTCGACAGCATCATCTCTACTTGTACCGACGGACAGCAGGAACTGCCGGAGCTGTTCTTCCGTGACGAGAAGGGGCGTTTTGAGGAGAGCTTCTCAAAAGGCATTGAAGTGGCGAAAGAAGATGGGCAAAATACGGCAGTCGTTGTCTTGCACGCAACCCAGATCATCCAACGGCTCTCGAATGCACTAGTTGCCTAGGACGGTTTCGGCAAGCCGAATTTCGCCGTTTTTTGCTTCTTGTTCTTAAACTTCTTGTAAACCGGCGGCTTGCTGGCGGGGCGACCCACCGGGCTTTTCTTCTTTCCATAAACAGCCCCTGGGAAGGCGAGGAAGGCAACAAGAGAAAGAATCACAAAGGAGGCGCGCCACATGGGACTTCTATCGGCAGTTCCCGCAAATCCAATTAGCTAGGAACGGGGTGGGGTTGTGATGACGATTGCTCTCGAAATCTCGTCTTCGGCGACCCCGCGGTAGGAGTGGGGGGCCGTTGGGTCAAAGTAAACGCTATCGCCTGCGTGGAGGATATGGTCTTCCTCCTGATACCGGATCTGGACCGAGCCCGCAAGAACATGGATGAACTCAGAGCCCTCATGGACGTGCTCGGTCACGGTTTCTGTCTTCCGGGACGGAAACTCGGCCAGGTAAGCTTGCAAACTCTTCTCCGACGCAGAAAAGGCCAGACATTCGAAAAAGTAGCCTGGCGTGGGAGAATCCGAGCGTTCTGGAAACAACATCCGCTCTTTTGCTCTCACGATACTGAACAAGCACTTCCGCTTCTTTTCCGTGAAAAAGTACTCAAGGCCCACATCAAAAACCATCGCAATGCGTGCCAAAGTCGGCAGAGTCGGAACCAGCTTGCCATTCTCCAACTGAGAGATCATCGATGCCGACAATCCCGTATGCTTCCCAAGGTCGACGAGTGCGATCTTCTTTTTTAGCCGCAGTTGCCGCAGTTTGTTCCCGAGATCATACGCAGAAAGGATTCGGCGAATGGTGCTCTCGGAATTTTCAGCCGCATTTAGGCTCGGTTCAATCACGCTGTCGAAACTGGCTAGATTTTTCATCAGACTAAAATCAACTTCACCCGCGCCTGCCTGGGAGCGAAACTCGCTGTTAAAGTCGTCCCTAGTGCTTACATTCAGACTTTTGAGGATTTTAACATGATTCAAAATCGTCGACAAGCTTTCATCGGAATCGAAGATGAGCACCTGGTGGATGTCGCGAAATTCGGGGATCATCTTGCCTTTGCCGAGTTAGTCGAAAGGCATTATCACTCTTGCTTAAAGCTTTCTTTCTCGATTCTGCGGGATCGCTCCGATGCGGAGGACGAAGTCCAGAACGGTTGCTGGAAGGCCTTCGAGCATCTCGATCAGTTCAATCGCGAGGCGAAGTTCTCCACCTGGCTGGCGCGTATTGTCGTTAATCAATGCTTGATGCGGCTCCGGCAGGCGAAACGGGCACGGCTCTTTTATATCGACGACCTCCTCATTGGCGATGAGGTGGTCAGTCTTCAGTTGCGGGATGAAGGACTCAATCCGGAACAAGCGGTTGGGAAATCAGAGGTTGCTGTCGTTGTGCGGAGTGAGATTAACCGGATTCCACCTCTTCTTCGCGATGTTTTCGTCCTGCGCGACGTGAACCAGCTTCCGATGCAAGATGTCGCCAATCTCCTCAGCATCAGTGTGGCCGCCGCCAAAAGCCGTCTCCTGCGTGCGCGCCAGGAATTGCGGATTCGGCTTTCCCGGCACCAGTCCCGGCTCGGGGCGGCATCGCTGCTGACGGCTCAGGGTTGAAAAATCGACTTCTTCGGTGCGGGCGCAGGAGCCTTCAGATCATCCAGCACCAGACGCAGAGCGCTCTCAAGAAGAGCGGCGCGCGGGTAGGAGTTCTTATCGAGGAAGGTCTTTAGGATCCCCCCTTGCATATTCTCGAGTGGCAAGGCCAGCGCAAAATGATCGCTTCGCGCCGCGCCGAGATAGGTCGATCCAGGAATGATGGCGTCCACCTCACTCAACTGCGCATCATTCCGTGAGGAGAAGCTATTGAGCAGCGTCCAACTCTGGACCATGGCTTTTGAGACCTTATCCTTGTCGGCTACGGCTGGCATGGAGTAAGTGGGGACAAAGGGTGCGGGATATTCCGCGAGGAAGTGCCGCCTTTTTTCTACGGACAGGCTCTTGAAGCCATCGCTCAAATCTCCCTGGCAACCGCCCTTGCCGTTCAGTTTTCCCAGTAAATCGCTCAATTTTGCGGGCAGCGCATCGGCAACAGGAGATCCGCCGCTGGCGCCGGCAAAACTGATGAAAGAAGCGACCATTGGCCGAATCTCCGGTTCGGTCGCCAGCGCAGTCTGGATGTCCGGGGTACCCTTGGAATAGCCCACCAGGATGAACTTTCGTTGGTCCTTGGCCCACTCCTCGCGCAGATACTTGGCGATGGTCTTTGCATTGTCCTCGCTGGAATTGTTGGGGATATTGAGCAGTGCCGCCTCAACCCCTTGCTTCTCTTTCAGGTAGTTGCGGGCCTGCTCAAACGCCGGGGCATCGGAGGCGCAACTGGAGAAGATCCCGGGCACGACAACCACCCGATAGGCCTGGGACATCGGAGGTAAGTTCAATTTCTGATCCGGCTGGGTCTCGATGTAATCGCTGCAATTCCCCCATTGGCCCCCATCGGGATTCGTTGCCAACACGCTGCAGAAGTAGTTGGCAAATCGGGTGGCCGACGCATTGGTTGTCTGTTCGAGATAGGTGATCTGAGTTTGGCCATCGGAATGAAAACTGCCGCCGGTTGCCGTCTTGGCCTCTTTCACCGGGTTCACATGCGTCATGTAAACCTGCTTGATCACCATGCCGCTCTCCATCAGCGTTTGTCCGATGAAGTCACGCTCTTTGTCGGTCTCGGGATCGATCTTGTGGGTGATCCCGTTGTTGCGCTGGTCCCGTTCAAAGCCGATATCGTGGGTCCCGGCGCCTACCCAGACATCTGTCCCATTCGCCTGAAAGGGAGCCTTCCAGATGCGGAAGTGGTGGCGCTGCGCGACCACCACAAACGGAACGGCATGGGCAAAGCCATAGTCCTGCGTGCGGCCAAACATCATCAGCTCGCTCATCGGCATGGTGATATAGGCCTGCTTCGACATGCTGAGCAGAATCGCGTTGATCACGGAATCGCGAACGCTCTTATCCACTTGCACCCAACCCGCAGTTTTGAGTGCGCTTAAGACACTCGCTTCGGAACCAATAATGAAGAAATTGACGCGGTCGCCTTCATTGCCTTCAGCGTCCACCACGCGCAAGGGTGTCGAGTCCAACTGGGCCTGGGTCATCTCAATCACCGGCGCCGCTGTTTTTTCGACCACCGCTGCTTTGGTGACGGTCACCTTCACCGTGTAAGTTCCAGTGCCTTTCTCATTGGCGCCGAGGTTGGCGTTGAAAAACAGCTTGCCTTCAAAGGGCGAGTTGCCGTCCTTCGAGGCGCCGACAAAGAAGGCTTGTGAGGTTTCGCGATCGCCAATCCGGGCAATCAGTGCACCGCGGCCGGAGGAGTTCAATGGCAGAATGCGCAGCAGATCCCGAAACCCACGCGCCAAGCCCGCGGGCGTGCTGGTTTCAGACGCGCCATTCTGGCCCTTCAGTGTCAATTCTCCGCTCGCTTCAATCACAAAGCGATCGCCGCGCCCTAATGTAACTCCAGAGTCCACCCATCGTTGCTCTGCTGAAACCGTTACGGTTTGTGCCGGGCACAGCACTGCCATCAAAATCAGGACCAAGAGGAACCGCATACCTCTAAGTTTATAGATAGAAAAGGCTAAAGCGTGGTAGGGCCGTCTCTTCGAGCAGACGTTGATCCAGAAACTTACGTTCAATTAACATCAGCTCCGGTGCGCTCATCTTGCCGCGATACGGCTTCAACTGTCCTTCGAGTTGCTGGCGCGCCTCAAGCATCTTCTCTTCGCTCTGCCGGCTACGGGCAATGGCGACCATTTTCTCTTCGAGCGAAGCCAGGCGCTGCTCCAACTCTTCCAACTTGTCGAGCCAGTGCAAGACATCGGCAGCCAAGATGCGCAAGCTCTCGGCTACGTCTTCAAAGCCAACCGGCAACTTTGCTGCTGCTCCCGTCAGATGCTGCCGCAACTCCTCGTCGCCAAAGGGAGCTTCGGTTGCCACCGCATCGCGCGGCGTCGCCGCACGCTTCGCCTCTTCCATGACGGCTTGGGAGCAATAGGCGATGGAATTCACCATCTGGCCTTTGCTCTTCTTGGCCCGCCACTTCTCGAAGGCCCGATCGATTCCACGCAGCACGGCCTCGAGCGGAATCCCTGCATCTTTCCAGCTCTCAATGAGCGCCCAATCCAGAGGGGATAGGAGAAAGAAGCCGGTTCCGCGAGCCACCTGGAAGCGCTCCTCGATCTCGGTGAAGTAATTGAAGTAATTAAACGGCTCTTCTGGCATTCCGCTCCCAAATCACTCGTACGCCATGGAGCGTCAAGTCCTCATCAACAATTCGCAGATACTTGGACCCGCCCACCATCAGTTTGGCCTGCCCGCCGGTTGCGACAATCTTTGTCTCCGGCCCCAGCTCCGCCGTCAGCCGATCGAGAATCCCATCAATCGCGCTGATGGTCGAATAGTACAAACCGCTCTGGATGCAATCGACGGTATTCTTGCCAATCAACTGCTTGGGTTCGCGAAAATCCACCAACGGCAGGCGCGCTGCCTTCTCAAACAAGCCGCTGATTGCAATCCCGATTCCTGGGCAAATGATCCCGCCCGTGAAATTCCCTGCGGCGTTCACCACATCGAAGGTGATGGCGGTTCCGAGGTCAACCACCACGCAGGGGCCCCCATATTTCTGATAGGCTGCTGCCGCGTTGGCAAGCCGGTCCGCTCCCGCCTCGCGAGGATTGTCGATCAACACTTGCATACCCAGTTCCGCATCTATGCTGACGAATAATGCTTCGCAGCGGAAGTAGCGGCGGGCAACGTCGGCAAGCTGGTGATCGAGCGGCGGGACGACGCTCGCAATGGCAACTCCCGTGATGATGCGCGCATCCAACTCGCCGACGCGAAACAGGCTCCGCAGATTGATCCCCCACTCGTCGGCCGTCTGCTCCCGAATGGTCCGGAGCCGCCAACTGGCGATGATATTCGGTCCATCAAAGACCCCCACCGTCACATTCGTATTGCCCGCATCAATTGCTAAAAGCATGCTCAGTCCACGGGACGAACACTGCCGGCCAGCACTGTTTCTCGCATCCCGTTCTCCTTCCGGATTCGCAGAAATCCAAATTCATCCAAGCCGTCCGTCACACCATAGATCATGTGACCATCGGAGTCCACGCTCACGCGCCGTCCGCTGACATAGCTCGACGCCTGCGTGAACAAGCGGAGAATCTCATCCCGTCGCAAAGCCACAAAGCTCTGGACCGGACCACGCAATCCCTCCAGCACTTCCGCCGCGACAAAGCTCCGGCCTGTTGCCATCCGCAGTGAAGTGGCTGGTGTCCGCAAGCCTTCCGGAAATTCCGTTTGATTGAGATTCACGCCAATCCCAGCCAGTACGGCTCCATGCTCCAGGCGTGCCAGAATCCCGCAAAGTTTCTTGCTCTGCCAGAGCACATCGTTAGGCCAGCGAATATCCAGGCTCAAGCCACTCAGGTTCGTCAGTGTTTCGACAACCGCCAAGCCCAAGGCCAGCGTCAGGCAGGGCAGGTCCGCGGCCTGTACCGACACGCGGAGGATGAAGGTGGCATACAGTCCAACACCCTTCTCGCTGACCCAATCGCGCCCCTGCCGGCCCTGTCCCGCCACTTGTTCGCGTGCGGCAACCACGGTTCCCGAGGGCGCGCCCAATTGCGCGAGCCGAGCCGCTTCCGTCATTGTCGACGGCAGAGACTCATACCAGTGCACCTCACTCATAACAGTTCGAGGCGGAAGTTGAGGTCCTTGGAGATGGCTGAATGCGTGATCGCGCCACTCGACACAAAGTCTGCGCCCGATTCCGCATAAGCGCGCACGGTCTCGAGCGTTACGCCGCCCGAGATCTCACAACTCGCCCGGCCCGCAACGTAGTCCACCCATTCGCGTGCCTCGGCCGGCGTCAGATTATCGAGCAGCAACTTCGGAGCGCCTCCGGCCAGAGCATCGTCCAACTCGGCCCGGGTACGCACTTCGATTTCCACCGGCAAACCGCTGGGCAGGGAAGCGGCGAGAGCCTGCCTCACCCCGCCTGCCGCGGCGATGTGATTGTTCTTGATCAGAATCGCGTCAAACAGACCCATCCGATGGTTGGTTACCCCACCTGCGGCCGAGGCCAACTTCTCCAGGCGGCGCAGGCCCGGCGTCGTCTTGCGCGTATCGAGTACCTTGCAGGAAGTATGGGCCACCTCGGCGGCAAACTTCGATGCCAGGGTCGCAATGCCGCTCAAGCGCTGCATGAAGTTCAGCGCTGTACGTTCACACTCGAGCAAGGTGGCAGCAAGCCCTTCCACCTCCGCAATGCAATCGCCATCGGTACAGCGGGTACCTGATTTGACCTTCAGCTCAAGACGGCTCACACCGCCACGGCACTCATAGATCAGCGGCAACAGCTCAATGCCGGCCAGCACCATCTCGTCGCGCGCATAGAACTTGCCACGCGCCAGACGCTCGCGTCCCACGGTCAGTTCCGTCGTGATATCGCCCGAGCCGATATCTTCGGCTAGCGCCCGCTCGACGACGTCGTAGATCTCCGGATGCAGCCAATCAGAGGGCATCGAGCGCCTCGCGATTCTTCTGCAGCTGCACCTCATAGTCGGCGAGCTTTACCTTCATGCCATCGACGATATGAGCCGGGGCTTTGCCGATGAACTTCTCATCGCCCAACTGCCGCTTCGTGTTGGCGATCACCTTCTCGAGGCCTTCGATTTCTTTCTCGAGACGCTTGCGCTGCGCCTCTTCCTGGCCCGCCGGGGCCTGCAACGCAACGGTGTAGCCGTTCGGTCCATCCACCAGCGACAGCTTCACGCCGCCCAGCTTGCGCATCCATTCGAGATTCGCAGCCAGCGTGTCGAAATCTTCGCCACTGCCGGTGAGGGTGCCTTCGAGTTCCGCCTTCGGGTCGAGCTTCTTCTCGGCCTTCTCATTGCGAACGCGGCGAATCTCGTTCTGCAAGAGAGCGATCTGCCGTTCTGCATCGGCATCAGAAAGCGCCTCGTCATACTGCGGATAGGCAGCCAGCGAAATGCTCATCGGCATCGTGTCGTTGCGCAGGCGTTGCCACAGTTCCTCGGTGAGGAAGGGCATGGCCGGATGCAGCAGACGCAGAGCACGCTCATAGGTGGCCAGCAGATTCGCCCAGATGCTGGCCCGGTTCTCTTCATCGTTGAAGCGCAGCTTCACCAGTTCGATGTACCAATCGCAGAAATCATCCCAGAAGAAGTGCCACATCGTCTGCGCCGCCTCGTGGTAGCGATTCGCCGCGATGGCCTCATTGCAGGTCTTCGCCGCTGCATTCAGGCGCGACTGGATCCAGCGTTCTTCGAGGAAGAGCGGCTTGGCCTCAGTCGGTACATAAGGTTCGATGCCCACCCGCTCCATGTTGAGGAACAGGAAGCGGGTGGCATTCCAGATCTTGTTGGCAAAGCCACGCGAGCTGGGCAGCTTGTCTTCGGTCCAAAGGATGTCCGATCCGGGCGTGCAAGCGGTCAGCAGCGCCATGCGCACCGCGTCGGTACCGTACTTCGCGGTGATCTCGAGGGGATCGACCGTGTTGCCACGCGTCTTCGACATCTTCTTGCCCTTGGCGTCCCGCACAATGCCGTGAATGTGAACGGCTTGGAACGGCACATCGCCCATGAACTCGATGCCCAGCATCATCATGCGCGCACACCAGAAGAACAGAATCTCGTAGCCCATGATCATGAGCGTCGTTGGATAGTAGGTCTTCAGGTCGGCGGTCTGGTCCGGCCAGCCGAGGGTCGAGAAGGGCCAGAGTCCGGAACTGAACCAGGTATCGAGAACATCGGTTTCTTGCGTGAGGTCTGTACTCTTGCAATGCGCACACTCGGTTGGCGTCTCACGCGCCACCGTCGCTTCTTTACAGTTGCCGCAATGCCAGGCCGGAATCCGGTGGCCCCACCAAAGCTGACGGCTCACACACCAGTCGCGAATGTTGCGCATCCAGTGGAAGAACACCGTGCGGCTCTGCTCGGGCTCGATCGTCGTGCGGCCTTCCTCGACGGCGGCAATTGCCTTGTCTGCCAGCGGCTTCATGTGGACAAACCACTGCTTCGATACCAGCGGCTCCACAATCGTCTGGCAGCGCTCGCAACGGCCAATGCTCAAGTGATGCGGCTCGATCTTCACCAGCGCGCCGCTGGCTTCGAGGTCCTCAACGATTTTCTTGCGCGCCGCAAAGCGATCGAGACCCGCATAGGCGCCACCATTGGTCGTGATCTTCGCGTCCTCGCCAATCACCTGAATGCGAGCGAGCTTGTGCCGTTGACCGGCTTCAAAGTCGTTCGGATCATGCGCCGGGGTCAGCTTGACGACGCCGGTGCCAAACTTCGGATCGGCCACCTCATCGAAGACGATCGGAATTTCGCGGTTCATCAGCGGCAGCATCACCATCTTGCCGCGCAGGTGCTGGTAGCGTTCATCCTCGGGATTGACGGCGACAGCGGTGTCGCCGAGCATCGTTTCGGGACGCGTCGTCGCGACCGTCAGATACTCCTCGCTGCCCACCACCTGATAGCGAATGTGCCAGAGGCTGCCTTCGCTCTCCTCATGTTTCACTTCGAGGTCAGACAGCGCGGTGCCACAGCTCGGGCACCAGTTCACCATCCGCTCGCCGCGATAGACCAGCCCGCGCTCATGGAGCCCACAGAAGACCTCGCGCACGGCACGGGAGAGACCGGGATCGAGCGTAAAGCGTTCGCGGGTCCAGTCGCAACTGACGCCCACGGTCTTCATCTGACGTACGATGTTGCCGCCAGACTCTGCCTTCCACTGCCAGACCCGCTCTTCAAACTTCTCGCGGCCCAGGTCCTTCTTCGTCAGGCCCTCCTGCGCCATCTGGCGCTCCACCACCATCTGGGTGGCGATGCCTGCATGGTCGGTTCCCGGAAGCCAGAGCGTGTTCTTGCCGCTCATCCGGTTCCAGCGCACCACCATGTCGATCATGGTGTGCTCGAGCATGTGCCCCATATGCAGATTGCCGGTGACATTCGGCGGAGGAATGCACAACGAAAAGACAGGCTTCTCGCTCGTATTGTCAGCCGCGTAAAGACGCGACTCCACCCACCACTCAGCCCAGCGTGACTCAAAGCGCTGGGGCTCGTAGACCTTTTCAAATTCCATGGAAGCTCTCAGTTTAACAAGCGGGCACGCAATAACCCGGCCAGATCTTCAGCCTTTGCGACGTGAATGGCTTCAAACCCTGCGGCGCGCGCACTGGTCAGCCCGGCGTTGCTATCTTCAAACACCAATGGATTGCTGACACCCATCCGTCGCGCCGCTTCGAGATAGGGTTCCGGATGGGGCTTCAGATTCGCCACCTGGTCTCCAAATACCATCGTTTCAAAGTGCTTGTCCAGGTGCAGGGTCTGCAATACCGGCTCCACCTCAAGACGAAAGCTGGAAGTCACCAGTCCGATGCGCCAGCCTTGCAGTTCTCGAAACAAGTCCCGCGTTGTGGCAGGCATATGCGGGTTGGCGAGCATCTTGTCGCGCAGCATCTCCTTCTTGACGGGATACTGCGCGTACAGGGCGTCGAACTCAACCCCCACTTCTGCGGATAGATTCTGAATCATCTTCCGGTCGGAGACGCCGATACAGTTCCGGCAGTACTCCTCCCAGCTCAACGAGACGCCAAATGGCTTCAGTACTGCTTGCCAGCACTCATAATGGATGGGTTCACTGTCGACGAGGGTTCCGTCGAAATCGAACAAAATAGCATCAAACTTCACTATTCCGAACGTAGCACTGTCATCGGATCGGCCTTAGTTGCACCGAGCGATGGAATCAATGCCGCCAGCAAAGCGACCGCTCCCAGCACGAGTGTCGCCACCGCTGCGCTCCAGGGATCTCTCGCCTCCACTCCAAACAGGAAGCCGCGAATCAAGTTGCCCAATCCCCACACGAGCACCGCGCCGACGGCGAACCCGATCCCCAGAATCAGACCTGCTTCTTTCCACACCAGCGCCACAATGTCCGTGTTCCGAGCTCCCAGCGCTACCCGCAATCCAAACTCCGGCAATCGTTGCGACACCAGGAAAGCGAGCACGCCATAGAGTCCAGCGGCGGCCAATACCAGCGCCAAGCCCGCCATGATCGTCAAGAGCAGGCTGCGCATCCGTGGAGCGGCCACGCTCTCGGCAATCATCGATTCCAGAGTCAACGACTCCACGGCGATGTCCGGATTGTGGCGCGCCGCTACCTGCCGTGCCAGCTCCGCGAGCGGAGCCGCGTCGCCCTTGGCCCGAATCGCCACCTGCAGTTCATTCGAATGATAAGGGTGCTGTTGCATCGGCATGTAGAGTTCCGCTCGCTGCTCGGCAGCCAGTCCGTTATGCCGCACATCGCCTACCACGCCAACAATCGTCATTGGCTTCGGGCTATCGAAGCCGCAAATGATCTGCCGGCCGATCGGATCCATGCCCGGGAAGCTTTGCTTGGCCAGGCTCTCGTTGATGATCGCGACGAACTGCCCTTCGAATCGATCGTTGTCCGTAAAGTCGCGGCCCTGGCGCAGCGGAATTCGCATCGTCTCAAAGAAGCCAGGTGCTGTGACGCGAAAGCCCGCTTGTGGAGCCTGATTCAGATCCTTCGGCGTCGGCTGTCCCGCAATCGAATAGAAGCCATCTGATCCGTACTTGCCCGTTGGCATGCCCATGATCGCGCTGGCCGAGGCAACCTGGGGAGATTCGCGCAACTCACGCAGCACCTCACGGAAGGTCTGGGTTGCAGCGAGATAGCCTTCCAGCTTCTCGGCCGGAACATGCATGTAGTTGACGAGAACATTCTTTGTGTCCATCCCCATATCGACGGTCATCAGCCGCGACATGCTGCGCACCAGGAGGAGCGCGCCGCACAACATCACCAGCGAAATCGCCACTTGTCCCGCTGCCAGTCCTCTACGGAACCAGCCACTGCCACCGCCCACCATCCCGCGCTGTCCGCCGGATTTCAATCCGAGAGAGAGGTCCACGCGCGAAACCTTCCAGGCCGGATAGAGCCCAAAGAGCAGGCTCGACAGCGTCGCTGTCAATGCGGCGAAAGCCACGACGCGCCAGTCGATCTGCGCGGCAAAGCGCGACGCAATGCCCTGGATCATCCACACCGCCAGCAGAATCCCCACCGCGCCGCTGCTCAGTCCGATGGCAAGGCTTTCGAGCACCACCTGTCCGATAATCCTCGAACTTGTGGCGCCCACTGAGGCGCGCACGGCAAACTCCCGCTGCCGCGCCTGCACCTTGGCCAGCGTCAAGCTGGAGACATTCGCGCACGCAATCAGCAGAATCAGCACAGCGGCGCCAAATAGCAGCGCGAGCGTGTCCTTGTAAGGCGCCGCAATCTCGTCCTGGATCCGCAGCATCCCAATGCCACGGTCTTTGTGTGAGCCAGGATACTGGGCGGCAATCCGGGCGGCAATTGTATCGAGTTCCGCTTGTGCGCTCTCGGGATTCACTTCGGTCTTCAGACGGCCCACGGCGCGAAAGTTGTTTGCCGTCCGGTTCTGGGTGGCCGGGTCGCTGTCGGTTAAGATCCACACGGCCGCCTTGGCCGGAAACGCAAACTCATCCGGCATTACGCCCGCAATCGTGTACAGCTTCTGATCGATCTTCAGCGTTTGTCCGAGCGCCGCAGGAGAGCTTCCAAAATGCTGCTTCCAGAACCCGGAACCGATCACGGCCGAATGGGCATCAGGAAGAGTTCCGAGCTTCGGCTGCACCTCAAAGACCTGGAAGAAATCCGGAGTCACATAGTACAGTTCCTGAAAGATCCCGCGTCCATTCACCGTAACACCCATCTCTCCGCCATTGAAGGCCGCCATGGCGGCAAAGGACTGTGCCTGGGCTTTCCAATCCATAAAGTCCGGCCCTGACACATTGCGCCGCAGCCCGCGCTGCGGCACCTTGTACATCACTCGAACGATCTTGTCGCTATGCGGGTAGGGAAGCGGTCTCAGAATGAGGGCATTGACGACGCTAAAGATCGCAACAGCGCTCCCGATTCCGAGTGCGAGGATCAAAATACTGAAGACAGTGAAGCTGGGGGAACGCCGCAATTGGCGGAGCGTGGTTGAAACCATGCCTACAATAACGTAAAAGAGTTGACGATGTTATCAAAATTTTTTTGCAGGTTGTTCATGTCCCGTTCCGGAGCAATGAACACCAGGTAGACCAACCCGCCGCGATGTTCCATCGTCACCACTGTATCGATCTCATTGCCCCCATCGAGTGGTGACTTGGACATCAGCCTCGTGACATAGACCTTCCGGCCATTGATCGAGTTCTGATTGATCTGCGGTGCATTGCGGCTCATCGATGCATTCTGCTGCTGGATTTGGGCAATCAGCTTCTGCGTGTCTTGTTTGAAATCGAACTTTCCATCATCGTCCTGATACTGCGAGATGATCACGCCTAACCCGATTTGTGTGGAGTTGCCTTCCTGCTTGATTCCCTCGCGTGGCGCAAGCGTCACCGAAGGGCTATTCGGCTCCCCGAGGCCCACCCAGTCGCCCGGATAATTCACCCGGAATCGATCGCCGGTCCAGGTGCGCGTGCCATCGGAGTTCTGTGCAGGCTGATTGGGCACCTGTCCGCCGCCGGCCGTTGCTGTCTTCTTCTTCGGAGCCGGCAACTGCTTGGCCAGCATCTTCATCCTTTCAAACTGCCCGGTGTCGGCTGTGTAATCCTTGCGTGGCAGTAAGGTGATCTCCTCGCTCACGGCCTTGACGCGATTGCCAGGGTTCGGATGATCGGAGAAGAACTGCGAACCACCTTTGCCATACTTCTGTTCCAGAATTTCGAAGAAGCGTGCCATCTCGATCGGGTTGTATCCGGCCTGCGACATCATGCGGGCGCCCAACAGATCGGACTGGCTTTCTGCCGTTCGCGAAAACTTCATGATCAGACTATTGGCGCCCAATCCAACACCCAACTGCGCCAGCGTTCCAATCATGCCACCTTTCATCTGTCCATACACTCCTGCGATCATGGCCGGAATCTGGAGTGCATTGCTCTTGGTGACTTGATTGGTCGAATGCCGCAGCGCGATATGAGAAACTTCGTGCGCGATCACCCCAACCACCTGGCTTTCATTCTCTGCATTCAACAGAATGCCGGAATGCACATAGATCGGTCCTCCTGGCAAGGCGAAGGCATTGATACTCGGCTCATTGACCACTTTGAAGGTGTAAGGAAAACCACCCGCCTGGGGCTGTGCTGCGATCACTTTCCCGAGCCGCGCCACATAGTCATTGAGCGGGCCGTTTGGCAGGACATCCAACTGTTGTTCAATTTGCTGGGAGTACTCTTTTCCCATCTGGACATCCTGATCTTTCGAGAAAAGATTCCAGCCAGGTTTGATGTCTTTCAGCTTGCTGCTTTGCGCAACAAGCAGGGTCGAACAAAGCAAAACGGAGAGTAGGCTACGAGTGGGCATAGGCTTGGAAGATATAATAATCCCATGAAGCCCACCGAAAAAATATGGCACAACGGACAGCTGATCAACTGGCAAGACGCGACGATTCACGTCCTTAGCCACGTCGTCAGTTATGGGAGTGCCGTGTTCGAGGGCGTTCGTTGCTATGAGACAAAGAATGGCCCTGCCGTGTTTCGTTTGAACGAACACGTCCGCCGTCTCTTCGACTCAGCCAAAGTCTACCGGATGGACATGAGCAAGTTCACCCAGGAGCAGGTTGCGAGCGCCATGGTCGAACTCGTTCAAGTGAACAAGATGAAGAGCTGCTACTTTCGCCCGATCGTACTTCGCGGCTATGGTGTCATCGGCGTGAATGGCACCGGAAACCCCACCGAATGCTACATCGCCTGCTGGGAGTGGGGCAAGTATCTCGGTCCGGAAGCCATGGAACAGGGCGTCGACGTCTGCGTCTCCAGTTGGAACCGCATGGCCCCCAACACTCTGCCTGCTCTTGCCAAGAGCGCTGGCAACTATAACAACTCACAACTGATCAACATGGAAGCCAAAGAGAACGGCTACTCCGAAGGCATCGCTCTCGACGTCAATGGTTTGATCAGCGAAGGCTCCGGTGAGAACATCTTTGCTGTGCGCGACGGCATTGTTTATACGCCTTCCCTCGCCACCAGCGTTCTGCCCGGCATCACCCGCGACAGCGTCGTCAAGATCGCCAAGAGCCTTGGCTACCAGGTCATCGAGACTGGCATTCCGCGCGAGTTCCTCTACGTTGCCGACGAAGTCTTCTTTACAGGCACGGCAGCAGAAGTTACGCCGATCCGCAGCATCGATCGCATCACCATCGGCGCAGGCCGCCGCGGTCCGATCACGGAAAAGATCCAGTCCAAGTTCTTTGGAATTGTGAATGGAAGCTTGCCGGATGAATTCGGTTGGCTCACACCGGTGCCGCAACCGATCGCCGTTTAGGAAGGGGGTTTAGATCGGCTCGCTGCTCTCTTCCACTTGTTGGCCACCTCCCCCGAGATTCTCCAACAACCGTCAGCGAGCAGCGACGATCTGGATCTAGTTTTACAGCCGCGTAGCTCCTCTGGCAAGGACAAACTACGCGGCTCCCATGTTTTTGCACCGGTTTTTTCTCCATAGTTTTCTTCAACTTAGCAGCCACATGCTGTCAGTAAGGTGTGTATAAAACGGAATGTCTACAAAATGTTTTGGGTTCGACTACCGAACGGGCGACGCCGTTCGCGTCGACTTCGCTGCTGCCATTGAGTCTGTCAGCGAACTTTTTCCTGTTCCCGAAGGAATCGACACCTGGATTGCTCCGGCCTTCATCGATCTCCAGGTGAACGGCTTTGCGGGCGTTGACTACTGTTCTCCGCATTCCTCGCTCGAAGAAATCGCCCGTTCCATCCGGGAGCAGTTTGCTACTGGGGTGGCGCGTCTCTATCCCACGGTCATCACCGGGAGCGAGGCGGATATGCAAGGCGCACTCCGCAATTTGGCCCGTGCCAAGCGCGAGCTGCCTGAGGGCGAAGCTTTCGAAGCGATCCATGCCGAAGGCCCCTTCATCTCTGCCGAAGATGGCCCTCGCGGTGCCCACCCCCGGCTCCAAGCCCGTGCGCCTCACATCGAAGAATGGCGCCGGATGCAGGACGCTGCTGAAGGCCACATCCGTCTGCTCACGCTTTCGCCCGAATACGAGGGTTCCGCCAAGTTCATTGAAGAGGTGGTCAGTAGTGGAGTTGTCGTGAGCATCGGCCATACGAAGGCCACCCGCGAGCAGATTCTCGATGCCGTTTCTGCCGGAGCCACGATGTCGACACACCTCGGCAACGGCGCCCACGCCGTACTCCCGCGGCACCCGAATTACATCTGGGAGCAGCTTGCCGAAGACCGTCTCACCGCGAGCTTTATCGTCGATGGCATTCATCTGCCGCCCAGCTTTCTCAAGGTCGCCCTGCGGGCCAAGGGCATCGAACGCAGCGTGATTGTCACGGACGCTGTGATGCCCGCAGGCTGCGCTCCGGGCGACTATCGGCTCGGCGAAGTGGAAGTCACTTTGCATCCAGGAGATAAGGTCACCTTACGCGACGGCAATCGGCTAGCCGGCTCGGCCCTGAAGATGCACGTCGGCGTTTCTAACCTGATGCGTCTCGGTGGCCTGACGCTGCGCGAAGCGGTCACCATGGCAACGACCAACGCTGCCCGTGCAGGACGTGTGGGCAGCCGCATCCGCGGACTCAACCCGGGAGATCGCGGCGACCTCATCGAGTTCCGCCTCAACCACACGACCAAAGAGATTACGATTCTCCGCACCTGGCTCTCCGGCCGCCTGGTCTACGAAAATCCAAACTGATGGGAGTCTGGACGCTCAATCCGCTGGTTATCTTTGCGCGAGTCCGTGAGGGCAACGAGACTTGCGCCTGGGTTGGGCTGCTCCACTTTGCCGTGCTGGCTGTGGTTCTGGTGGCGATGCGCTTTGACCACCGCGAACTCCTGGGTGTCAACATCTGGCTCAAACCCGCAAAATTTCTGATCTCGAGTGGCCTCTACCTCTGGACCTTAGGTTGGCTACTGAACTATGTGGAAGCCTCAGCCTTCGCGCAATCCCTTCTCGGGGGCGGTGCGAGTATTCTGATCTTGCTTGAGAACGTCGCAATTGTGACCCAGGCCGCGCGCGGAGTCAGAAGTCATTTCAATGCGGCAACGGGTCTGGACGCGACGGTCTTCACCGTGATGGGAGTTCTCATCATCACCAACACGGTGCTGATCGCGATTCTGTTCTGGTGGTTTTGCGTAAAGCCGGCGCCGCTGTCAGCGGCGGCCTTATGGGGATGCAGGCTCGGGGCGTTGCTTGCGGTACTCGCCAGTATCGAGGGCGGCTATATGGTATTCCGCCAGGCGCATACACTGGGTGCGCCAGACGGCAGTGCGGGGATCCCAGTTCTGAACTGGAGCAAAGAAGCGGGCGATTTGCGCATCGCCCACTTCATTGGACTCCATGGCTTGCAGGTCTTGCCGCTGGCTGGTTTCTGGCTGGGCGAACTCGGCGCCACTGCGGGAATTTTCATTCTGGCCGCGCTGCATTACCTCGCCTTCTTTCTCACCTTCCTCCAGGCAGTGGCAAAGAAGCCGCTTTTCTTCTAGCGCTTCCGCCGCGCGATTTTGTTTCCAGACACCGGAACAGGTTGGGAGACGAAAACGATTCTCCGCAGTCAGGGCTACGCGGAGCACGAACACGAGAATGAGAACAAGAAAGCCTATTTCATTACAAAATAGGCTTTCTTGTTTTGCTTGATAAATATGCTGGAGCGAAACTTAGCGTTTGGACCTCAAGATTGCGAGCGCTGCCGGAGTCCCAGGCCGATTCCCACCAGTACAGTTGCGACAGTGGCAAACGGAGATGGTTCCGGAACCACGACAGCCTCGTTTGTTCCCGAGACTTGAAAGATGGCATCATTCAGTCCACCGCTCGAGAACGCCAGTTGGGCGTCGCTTGAAAAATAGGCATTCCCGCCGGAATAAGGATTTCCCAGCGAGCCGGCCACTACAATTAAGCTGTCCAGAAAGAGAAAGTACTGCTGATTGGACTGCAGTGTAAAGCCGGGACTGAACACCCATTCCGATCCGACGATCGTATTGGTCTGGGCGAGCGCAGACGCCCCGCTCAAATCTTGAGGTGTTCCGGTGTAGGCACTGGTGAAGATGTAGAGGGTTCCGGTTGGGGTTGCTGGGCCGCTGAGCGTCCCAAAGCTGACCGAAATGTTGGTCCAGGGGCCATCCGCAGGAGTTGTAAAGGATTGCCCCAGATACACTTCGGCATGGTTGGTACCTACCGTATTTTCAGCGATGACTGCACCGTGCGAGAGAGCTGCGCCCAGTGCAAAGAGAAGAAGCCAGTTCGGAAGTGATTTCCACATTGCTTGATCATGGTACCAGCACGCACCGATCCCTTGTTTAAACACCCTTTTCGAGGGGAAGGGCCAGCGGTTCTTCTACCAGGAAGTCCAAGGAAGACATTGCACTCAAGGCATTCCGGAGATTGGCCTCGCGAGCGTGCTCGACCGTAATGACAAAGGGCAGATTCGATTTGTCGTCCGACGGCAACTGCAGCACGGCATCGATCGAGATCCCGTTCTCGGCGAGAATCTTGCACAGCGCGGCAATGATGCCGGTGGTGTCGCGCACCCGGAAACGTAAATAGTATCCGGAGGTGAACTCGTCGCTCGAGGCGAGCGCTTCCTGCCGCAGTTGCAGGAAGCTGAACGGCGAGCAGCGCTGCACGGATTGGGTCTTGAGATCGCGAGCGGCCCGCATGATGTCGCTGACCACGGCGACGCCGGTGGGCAAGGGGCCCGCGCCGCGGCCGTAATAGAAGGTATCCTGGCCTGCCGCGCCGCGAACCCAGATCGCGTTATAGGCGCCAAGCACGCTCGCAAGAATCGTCGACTTCGGAATCAAAGTCGGCCGTACTGACAGTGCGAGACCCGCCGGAGTCTTGCGCGCGGCGCAGACCAGACGGATCGTATGGCCAAGCGTGTGGGCATACTCAAAATCAAAAGGCGTAATCCGCCGGATGCCTTCGCACAGAATATCGGTTGGAGACACCTTCTGTCCAAATGCGATCTGGGCGAGCAGCGCAAGCTTCGACCGGGCGTCATAGCCTTCCACATCCGCTGTCGGATCCGCCTCTGCATAGCCTAGCTTTTGCGCATCGGCGAGCACAGCTTCAAAGGCGCTGCCTTTGGCCTCAATCTCTGTCAGGATGTAATTCGAAGTCCCGTTCAGAATGCCGAAGAAGCCGACAATCGAATCGGCCGAGATTCCTTCGCGCAACACGGAGTGAATCGGGATTCCACCGGCAACCGACGCTTCCATGTGGATGGTGGCGCCGTGCGCAGTGGCGAGCGCCTGCAAATCGGAACCCTGCAGGGCCATCAATTCCTTGTTCGCCGTCACCACGGGCTTGCCCGCGCTCAGCGCCGCACGAATGATCTCCAGTGCGGTTGTCGTTCCCCCGATGAGCTCGCAAACAAGATCGACGTCATCGGCAAAGACCACTTCGCGCCAGTCCGCAGTGATGCGCGCGCCGGCGGGAATGTGAGACACCTTCTTGTTGAGAATGTTCTGGCTGGAAACAGCGGTGATTTGAAGCGGAAAACCAAGCTTCGATTGCAGTTCGGCGGCATTGCTCGAAAGGATTTCGAGGGTGCCTGCGCCTACATTGCCGGAGCCAATGATACCGATACGGACGGGTTGCATGAACCTCTAGGGTAACGCAGGCCTATTTGCTGGCGACAACGCTAATGGCCACGCGCCCGCGAGAAATCGAGAACGGTTGTACGGTCGTCCGGGTGGGCGCGCGCAGGAGAAAGAAACTGGCATAGGCGGCATTCATTTTTGAGAATTCCGAGATGTCTGTCAGGTAGACATTCGTTGCCACCACCTTCGCCAGAGAACTGCCATGGAGCTTCAAGCGCGCATCGAGGGCTCCCAGGACGGCTGCAGTTTGTTGTTCCACATCGGCGCCTCCTGCTGCCACTTCCACTCCACACTGCACAAACTGTTTGGACGCCTTACAGCCCGCCGCCTGCTCGAGAGAGGGCGCTTCCAGCTCGCCGCTCTGTTTGTTCTTGTGTGCGTAAGCGGTAATCTCGAGCGGTGTTTCCACCGGAAGCTTCGGAACGTAGAGCAGGGAATGCGGGGGCACCTTGCCTGAGAAGCTGTCCTTCAGCACCTGATCGACAATCGCTTCCTGCGATTTGTCGGTCAAATAGATCTGCAAGGAGAAGATGTTCGCAAGATCGAGATGCCCGAGCTTCAGGATGTTCCGAACATTGTTGATGCACTGGATCGCTTGGCTTCGCGTATCGGCGGGCCGCTTGCCCGCACTATCAAGAACGCCTTGCCCGGACACAAATACAAACTCACCCACTGCAATGCCGGGAGAGTAAGGCCCAACTGGCTTGGGACCTGTAGCCGGAAACAACGGTTTGATCTCCTGGGCAGAAATAGAAAAAGAGAGGACGGCAAGCAGGGCTAGGCGCATCCTCTCTACTCTATACGGAACGGTTGTTTATTTGTCGTCTTTATCGGAAGGCCGGCGCTTTAGGGTTGGACGCTCGTCCTCATCCGTCTTGGTCTTCTTCCCATTTTCGTCTTCGACCGTCGTGGTGCCGTCGCCAGGCTTGCGGCGCAGACGCGGCCGGTTCGGATCCTGCGGATCCAGCTTGCGACGGTTATGCATCGACTGCAGCCGTGCCTTCACATCCTGGAACTCGCTGGTGGTCACCACGTATTCCGGACGTTCCTTGAGCATCGATTGGATATTGGATTGAGCCGTGGTCACGCGGTCATCGGTGGGAGGATGCGACGAGAAGATTTTCGAGATCGTCCCCGGCTTCCGCTTCTCTTTGGCCTGCAGTTTTTCAAAGAAGTCGACAAAGGCGCCAGGGTCGTATCCGGCCTTATACATATACTGCAAACCCAGCATGTCCGCTTCACGCTCAAAGCTGCGGCTGAAGTAGAGGAAGCCTGCGGGGATCATGACCTGTGCTGCTTGCCGGATTCCGAAGCCAGCCCAACCGCCCATGAAGATCAGCGGAATGGTAGCCAGATTCGCGATCTGGCCACGGGTGGCCCCGCGGGTGCCATGCCGGGCTGCGATATGAGCAATCTCATGTCCCATCACGCCGGCAACTTCAGCTTCTGTGTCGGCTGCGAGGATCAGCCCGGTATTGACAAAGAAGAAACCGCCAGGAAGGGCGAAGGCATTGATCTCTTCGGAATCGACAACCTTAATCGTGAACGGAACCTTTGCATCCGAGTTCCGGACCAGATTCTGACCCAGGCGGCTCACATATTCAGAGATCACCGGATCGTCAACAATCTTGGCGGAACGCTCAATGTCCTGTGCGAGCCCTTTACCGAGAGCGATTTCTTTCTCGATCGAATACCAGTTCACACCCTTGCCGACATCACGCTCGCCGATATCGTCCGGGTTCTTTTTGCTGGTCTTCTTCTTCTCTTCTTTTTTCGGCTTCGAATCTTTGGTGGAGGACTCTTTGCTTGTGGTATCGTCCTGCCCAAAGGCGAGGCCGAGGATCAGAAAAAAGGACAAAATTTTCATTGTGGCGGAGTGCCTCCAACCGACAGACTTCTATCTGTCTATTAGCTTATAACGTATTGTGGAAAAGATGAGTTTCGAATTTCCGGTCAAGTCCAACCTGTTTTATCTGAACCATGCCGCCGTCGCGCCCTTGCCTCGCGTCGCTGCCGAAGCCATGCGCCACTATGCGGACGATGCCATGAACTGGGGAAGCTTCCACTATCCCGAGTGGATGGCTGCCATTGATGGTGTGCGTACCGAACTCAGCCGGATGATTGGCTGTAAGACCGGCGAAGTTGCTCTCGTCAAGAACACCAGCGAAGGCATCGCCACGATCCAGATGGGAATCGACTGGAAAGTGGGTGATGTGGTTGTAGTGTTTCTTGAAGAATTCCCTGCTAACCAATACTGCTGGAGGCTATTAGAGGAACGAAAAGGCTGCAAGCTGCGTTGGCTCAGTATCTATGACCCCCTTGAGAAAATTGAGGAGGCTTGCCGCGGAGCCCGGCTTCTGGCAGTCAGTTGGGTGAATTATCTCAGTGGTTTCCGGGTAGATTTGAAAGCAATTGGCGAGATCTGTAACCGCCACAATGTCTTTTATTTCGTCGATGCAATCCAAGGGCTGGGGGCCTACCCTCTCGATGTAAAAGCATGCGGGATCCACGCCTTGGCTGCTGATGGCCACAAATGGTTGCTGGGACCCGAAGGCTGGGGTGTTCTCTATATCGAACAAGAGGTTCAGGATCAAGTCTTTCCAGTAGAATTCGGATGGACTACTGTAAGGAACTGGGCCGACTACTCGAGCCGCGACATGACCCTTCGCGCCGATGCCGGCCGCTACGAACCTGGGACTCTGAACGTCGCCGGATCATTCGGACTCCACGCCTCGATGAAGCTCTTAAATGACCGGGGCATTCTCGAAGTCAGCCGGCGCGTTGACGCGCTCGCTCAGCATCTTGCCGACGGTCTTCTCAAGCTCGGGTGTGAGCTGCTCACAGAACGAAGCCAATCGAACGGATCGGGAATCCTCAGCTTCCGTAAGGACGGCATTGATTCCACCCGTCTGCATGCGGCTCTCAAGACGCGCAAAATCCTCTCGGCGCCTCGCCAGGGCTGGGTCCGCTTCTCTCCTCACTTCTATCTCGAAATCGAAGAAATGGAAACCGTTCTCGATGCCGTCCGTGATAGCTTGAACTCCATATGAAGCTCGGTGCCGTTACCTACAACGTCCTCAAGGATTGGGACGTGGACACGATCATCAAGAACCTCGAAATGGCTCGCTTCGAGGCGGTGGAACTCCGAACCGGTCATAAACATGGGGTGGAACCTACACTGACGCCGGAGGCCCGCAAAGCCGTTGCGGCCAAGTTCAGTGCCTCAAAAATCCGGCTGCTCAGTTTCGGCTCTACCGCTGAGTTCCAATCTCCGAACGAAGCCACGCGCCGCGAGAATGTGGAGAATGCCAAGCGCTTTGTGGACTTGGCTCATGACACCGGAGCCTGGGGTGTGAAGGTGCGGCCCAACGGAATGCCTGAGGGGGTGCCTGAAAATACGACGATCGGTCGTATTGCGGACTGCCTCCGGGAAGTTGGGGATTACGGAAAGGGCAGGGGAGTGGAGATCTGGCTGGAGGTCCATGGCCCCGTTACACAGAATCCTCCCATCGCTGCAGCCATCATGAAAGCGACGCACCATGAGATGGTGGGTCTCTGTTGGAACTCCAATCCTACCGACGTCTCCAATGGAAACATCGAAGCCTCCTTCCGACTTCTTCGTCCCTGGATCAAGAACGTCCACATCAACGAACTTGCCGGACCCTACCCCTTCCGCCAACTCTTCCGCTTGCTGCGCGAATCCAAATACGAACGTTACACACTTGCCGAAGCTGCGGAGAGTAAGGAGCCAGAACGCTTCCTTCGCTGGTACTCTGCGCTCTGGAGCGAAATGCAGAGACCATAATGTACAAACTCTTGCTCTTGGTTACTGTTGCTTTTGCTGATGCTTTCGCCGAGCAGCCAACGGACATCTTTCTCCTCATTGGACAGTCGAACATGGCCGGGCATGGCGTTGTCGAGGCGCAGGACAAGAGGCGAATTCCTCATGTCTTCACACTGACCAAGGAGAAGACCTGGGTTCCAGCGATCGACCCGATTCATTTCGACAAGCCGAGCCTGATTGGGGTTGGGCTGGGACGCAGCTTTGCGGCGACGCTGATTCAATACAAAGCCGTCAGGTCAGTCGGGCTCGTACCTGCCGCTTTCGGCGGTTCCGCGCTCGAAGAGTGGACTCCCGGCAGCGAACACTATCGCAACGCGGTTGCCCGGGTGAAAGTGGCACTGGAAGGCAAGAACGCACGGCTGCGCGGAATCCTCTGGCATCAAGGCGAAGCCGATTCAACCGAAGCTCGCTCTGCTACTTATGCAGTTCGCTTCACCGCCTTCATCCAACAACTCCGTGCCGACCTGGGGACTCCCGACTGCCCGGTGCTGGTCGGTCAATTGGGTGAATTTTTGAAAATGAATCTTTCTGAAAAAATTAATCTACAACTGGCGACCCTTCCGCTCAGCATTCCTCATACCGGCTTTGTCTCCAGCCAGGGACTCAAGCACAAAGGCGATGAGATTCACTTCGACTCGCCAAGCCTACGCGAATTCGGCCGACGTTACGCCTTAGCGTGGTTGGCGCTTCCGTCTGGCCGTTGAATGATATAAGCTTAATCCCATGTTTGGAAAGTGGATACTCGGCGGCATCGCTTGCCTCTCGGTTTGGGCCGCAGCCAGCACCTTCTCGGCCCATCGGATGGCGCAGCGTGATGCTCACATCGACAATTCGGCCCTTCTCGCTGGTACCAACGCTCCCAAAAATATTGAGAACATCGTCGATCGGGCTTGTCGGGATTGCCATTCCAACAAGACGACTTTCCCTTGGTATGCCGGGCTTCCTCCCATCTCCTGGATGGTGGAGAAAGATGTCGAGAAGGGACGCAAGTTCCTGAATATGTCGAATTGGGAGAAGTACTCTCCCGCTCAAAAAGTCGGTTTTCTTGCCAGCATGACGACGTCCACGATGCAGAACCGCATGCCTCCGCAACCCTACCGGATTTTGCATTGGCCCGCGAATCTCAGCGCCAGCGATCGTGCTGAGATCAAGAGCTGGGCGATCGGCGAGTCCAAGCGCATCATGGCAGAAGTCCGCGCCGCTCGTAAGGCACAATCTCAGCAGTAATCACAATATAGTTTGTAGGATGCGAACCATTGGGTTGTTGTGCATCCTCACTTTGAAGGCCTGGGGAGAGCTGCGTGCCGGCGCCGCTGAACGAGACATCACACCTCCTGCAGGGGCCCCCCTCGCGGGCTATTACTACAATCGGGCTGCGACCGGAACGCATGATCCTCTGCATGTAAAGGCTCTTGTCCTCGAAAGCGATGGGGTCCGGATTGCCCTCGTCACCTGCGACCTCACCAATCTTCCGGAATCGATTGCTAGTGCGGCACGCCGGCAGGCTGGGATTCCGGCCACCCATGTCATGATCAGCGCGACGCACACGCACACCTCGCCGATCGTGCTCGGTGGTTTCAATCGTTACAATCTCAGCGGCGAGCCGAAGCGCATGGCCGAAGACTACGCCGCCCGGCTGCCTGGAATCATTGCAGGCGCGATCTCAGATGCTGTGGCTCACCTCCAGCCGGCACGCCTCTCCGCCAGCATCGGGAACGAGGCCAGCATTGCCTTCAACCGCCGCTACTGGCTCAAGAATGGAAGCGTTGGCTGGAACCCTGGAAAAGGAAATCCAGAAATTGTTCGTCCGGCTGGTGCGGTTGATCCACAAATTCCGCTGCTTTACATAGAAGGCGTTGATGGCACTCCCATTGCCGCCTATCTGAACTATGCGATCCATCTCGATACCATCGGCGGCACGGAGTTTTCGGCAGATCTGGCGAATCCGCTCAGCGAAGCTCTGCGCGCTGTCAAAGGCAAGAACTTCATGACCCTCTTCACCATGGGTTGCGCCGGCAACGTGAATCACATCAATGTCCAGTCCAAGGTCAAGCAGAGTGGGGCGGGCGAGGCAGCGCGGATTGGCACCATTCTGGCCGCCGCGGCACTCAAGAGCATGGACAGGCTGGAGCCGGTCGAGGACCACCGGATCAGCGCTCGCAGCGAAATCGTGCCGCTCGCGCTGCGGGAATCAACTGCTGCAGAACAGACTCAGGCGCGAGCCACCGCCGCAACCTTTGGCCAAACTTCCGCTGCGCCCTTTCTCGATCTGGTGAAGGCCGCTCGTATTCTGGAAGTGGCTGAGCGCAAAGGTGTGCCGCTACAAGCCGAAGTGCAGGTTCTCCGCATGGGCAAAGACCTTGCCTGGGTGGGACTTCCAGGAGAAGTTTTTGTCGAGCTGGGTTTGCAATTGAAGACCCAGTCGCCGTTGCGCTGGACGATTGTCGCCACCCAATCCAATGCCTCTCTCGGCTACATGCCGAACCGAGCGGCATACGCGCAAGGCGCCTATGAGGTGGTCAGCACGCGTCTGGCTCCGGGCTGGGCAGAGCGTCTGGTAGAACGGGCCTTGGCCATTCTCAGCGAAGGTGCAAAAGAGTGAAGATCTCTTCTGAAGTGCTCATTCGCCTGGTTCTTGATTTGTTTCGCGAGCATGCGCATGGCCGTGAGGATTTAACCAAGAGCGATGTCGTGTGGGATCTGCTTCTTCGCCGCTTTCCGGACATTGATGGTGTCATCATGCCACCTCGACGGGAGGACATCCAACGAATCTATCTGGCTGACTTTATCAACCTCACGGCAAAAGGTTCCTATCATCCTTCTGCCGCTCCTCCGAACGGTCCTGAGTTCCGTCAGTCTCTCGAGCACAACGCAGTCCTGCGGATTGCGGCTCACGCGGCTGCACCGCCTACGCCCACGATCGGCAGTCAGATTTTGAACGCGATGGAGGTCCTGAGTGGCGACGACATGGCTTCTCTCGCACTGGTGATCACAATGGCGATGGGCCGGGAGCAGCAGGAAGCCATGCGTATCGCCAAGCTCCTCAGCAGCATCCAGGCGGACCATGGAATAAGCGTCGTACATGCGCCGAAAGAGAAACCAGCCCAGAAGCTTCCTCAGCCGTATACCCCTGACGAGATCCGTTCCCGGCTCAGCCGTGGCTACCGGGGTGGAGTTTAACGAACGATCAAGACCGGCGCCGCCACCTCATGACGCACCGCATTGATCGTAGAGCCAAAGATGAGATCTTTGATGCCCGCATGGCCATGGGCCGCCATGATAATCAGGGATGGCGAAGCGGCGCGGGCCGCTTCGATGATGGCCTGGCGCGGGCTTTTCCGGTGCACGACAGAGGCTTCGGCCTCAATGCCTTGCTCCTTCAGTTTTCCAACGATGCGCGTGAGGTAATGACTCCCCTCTTCCACCTCAGCCGTCTCGCTCAAGTCCCCATACACCTGACTGGTCACACCCTCTTCAATATGGAGCAGCAGCAGCCGGGCTCCATGCTGGCGGGCAAGCGCGCTTGCGTGGCCGAGCGCAAACCGGTCGCGATCGGAGTGGTCGAGCGGCACCAGGATCAATTCGTACTTGGGCGCCTCAAAGGCAAGAATCTCGGGCTCCGGCAAGATGCCGGTCACTCGTGTCTGTGCCAGCTTCGGAATCCAAGGCGAAGCGGTCACATAGAGGAGCAAGCCCAGAATCGGCAGCACCAGCAGCCACACCCAGGCCCCGAAGGCCTCCAGCGTTTCCCAGGCCAGTTGCAGATTCAGCGCGACAATAATTGCTGCCGTCACCCAGGCCAGCAACTGTACCCAACGGGCATTGGCAAACTCGCCCATCCGCTTCTGGTCGGAGGTGAAATGAATGAGCGGAATGATTGCGAAGGGCAACTGCAGACTCAGCACCACCTGACTGAAGATCAACAGTTGATAGGTGGATTCTTCTCCGGCAATTACGATCGTGATGATGGCGGGGATGATTGCAATCAGGCGCGTCACCAGGCGACGCAACCAGGCCTGCATGCGAATGTTAACGAAGCCTTCCATGACGATCTGGCCGGCCATGGTGCCAGTGATGGTGGAGGACTGCCCAGCGCAAAGCAGAGCCACTGCAAAGAGCACACTCGCCATCCCTGTGCCGAGCAAGGGCGTCAGCAATTGATAGGCCTGCTGAATCTCTTTCACTTCCTGGCCATGCTTGAAGAAGGTGCTTGCCGAAAGGATGAGGATGCCCGCATTGACCAGCAGCGCTAGGTTCAGTGCGAGGGTGCTATCGATCAGATTGAAGCGGCAGGCTTCACGCTTTTCCTCGACGCTCTTGCCAATCCGCCGTGTCTGCACCAGAGCCGAATGCAGGTACAGGTTATGCGGCATCACGGTCGCCCCCAGAATGCCGATGGCGACATAGAGGCTGTCTCGATTCAGACGGGGAATCAGGCCACTGGCCATCTCGCCGATATCTGGCTTCGCAAGGAAGATCTCGATGGCAAAGCATCCGCCAATCGTCGCGATGAGGACGAGGACGACGCTCTCAATGATCCGGATGCCATAGCGAGTCAGCCATAGGATCAGCAGAGTATCGAAGCTGGTGATCAGGACGCCGTAGAGGAGGGGGAGATGGAAGAGGAGATTCAGTGCGATCGCCGCGCCGATGACTTCCGCCAGATCGCAAGCCGCAATCGCTAATTCGCAGAGAATCCAAAGCGCGTAGTTGATGACGGGCGGATAGCTCTCGCGACAAGCTTGCGCCAGGTCGCGGCCGCGGACGATTCCCAGGCGGGCGCAAAGGGTCTGCAGTAACACCGCCATCAGGTTGGACATCACCAAAACCCAGAGGAGGTGGTAGCCGAAGCGTGCGCCACCTTCGAGGTCGGTGGCCCAGTTGCCCGGGTCCATGTAGCCAACGCTGACGAGGTAGGCCGGTCCGGAAAAGGCCAGCATGCGGCGCCAGAATCCAATCTGGCGCACATGAACACTGGAATGAACTTCCGCGAGAGAGCGGGAGGCGGGGTCGCCTTGAATCATAGGTAGCTCTTACGAGTTAACTATAGTTTACAACTATTTTCCGAAACGGATTCGCCAGATTTTGTTGTTGCCATCTTCGGACACCAAAAGGCTTCCGTCGCTCAATTGGGCCAAGCCCACGGGCCGTCCCCAGACCTCGCGCTCTTTCGCGTCGAGCATCCAGCCGCTGACAAAGTCTTCTGCCGGGCCTGCGGGCTTGCCATTCTGAAAGGGGAAGAATACGATCTTGTAGCCGACGCGGGTGGCGCGATTGCCCGAGCCGCGCTCTGCCAGGAAGATCCCGTTCTTGTACTTTGCCGGGAACTGCTTGCCGGTATAGAAAAGGAAGTCCATCGCGGAGACGTGAGCGCCGATCACCAGATCCGGCTCCACTGACTTCTTCACCATTTCAGGTGCTTCGCCCTTATGGCGCGGCTCTTCATTCTGGCCGATATATGCGTAGGGCCAGCCGTAGAAAGCGCCGGGCTTCACTTCGGTGAGAAAGTCCGGAACCAGATCGTCGCCCAGTCCATCGCGTTCCTGTACGGACACCCAGAACTTGCCGGTAACAGGATTCTTGCGGAGTGAGACAGGATTGCGCAAGCCGCTTGCAAAGATTTCGTGGCCGCTGCCGTCCAGATTGTACGAGTTGATGGCGGCGCGATCTTTCGGATCGCCGGTGTCGACATTCGATCCGGAACCCACGCCAACCAGAATCTTGTTTGCCTTTTCATCGAAGGCAATCGAACGCGTCCAATGGCCCTTGCCATAGCCCTTCAGCGAAATGATCTCTTGGCCCGGACCGACGCTGAGCTTCTTTGCATCGAAGGGATAGCGCTTGATCGATTCGGCTTCAGAGACATACAGATACCCCTTGAAGACGGCGAGCGTAAAGGGCCGATCGAGATCGGTCAGGATCGCCTTGTGATCTTTGCCGTTGTTGGTCAGTGCGATCACACTTCCCTTGGCTGTGCTTTCTGAAACCAGCACCGTGCCAGGAGCGACCTCCAGCAAAATGCGCGGTTTGGAGAAGCCGCTGGCATACTCTTCCACGGTAAAACCGGCCGGAGCGTTGAGTTTGCGGCCTTCCGGCTGGGGGATCAACTTGGGAGGATTCGTTGCCGACGGAGTAGCGAAGGGAGCCGGCAATTGGACCTTCTGGTCAGCGGCAGAAAGGGCCAGGGCTAAGGAAAAAGAGAGCGAGAGTTTACGCATATGAAGAATGAGGGGAAGCGAAAGTGTATCATGCCACCGCGGCGCCGGAAGCTTCCAGCGCCGCGGTGAGGTGGGTTAGAGGTTGGTCAGGCGCTTGTCGCTATCGCCAAATTTGTCGAGCTTGACGCCCATCCGGTCCATCAGCGAGAGGTAGAGGCTGCAAGCACGGCGCTGGTCGTTTTCCTTGTCGAGATAGTCGAGTACGCGGCCAGTCTTCAGTGAGCCGCCGCCCTTGCCCGCAAGGAGAATCGGCATCTGATCGGCGCTATGAGTGTCACCGTCAAAGAGGTTGGAGCAGAGCATCAGCATCGAGCTGTCGAGCAGCGATTGGCCGCCTTCGTCGATCTTCTTCATCCGGTCCACCAGATAAGCAAACTGAGCGATGTGGAACTGATTCGTCTTCAGATACATCGCCTCGGCGGCGGGAGCCTTGCCGTTGTGAGTGAGATCCAGATGCAGGGCGCCCTTGACCCCTTCGAGGAACTTGAAGTTCATCTGCGACAGATCGTTGTTCAACATGCAGGTGGCGACACGCGTCTTGTCCATCTGGAATGCCAACACGGTCAGGTCCATCATCAACTTCATGTGCGCCGGAACATCCTGCGGCAGGCCGTCTGCCGGACGGGGCATATTCGGTTTGGTCAGCGTGGGACGCCAGCCTTCCAGCCGTTCTTCCTTCGAGGCTCGCTCAATGCGTTTCTCGATGTCCCGAATCGATTCCAGATACTCGCCTAACTTCTGTTTGTCATTGCGGCTGATCTTCGGTTCGAGACCATGTGCTTCCTGCAGTACCTCATCGAGAATGCTACGGTCCAACTGCCGTCCGCTGCCATCCCCCACCAGGAGATCAAAGGTGCGGGCCGGATAGATTTCCTTCGTGGCCGGTTTCGTACTCGTTGCCCAGGATAAGCACGAGCCATAGATCATCGACAAGCCGTCTTCGAGACGCAGCTCATTCGGTTCGATGCCCAACACCAGGCTCGGCACCGCGGTCTGGCTTCCGATCTGCTGCGACAGCACCTGATCGAAAGTGGTTCCAACCCGAATATCAGCCGGGTCCAGACTGACCTTGGCGCCCGAAAGCGTATTCGGCATGCGGCCCAGATGTGGGCTGGTCGAGACAAATGCCTGCTGGTTGTACAGCCCCCGTACGAAGTTCATGTCTTCGCGATGGGGCATCATCGCTTGCAAGGCGGGGCCCAACTCCATCGACGAGCCTTCGCCCTTGGCAAACCAATGGATCGGTTCTACGCCATTGGAAAAATAGATGCAAGCAAAGCGGACCGGCGGACGATCTTTCGGGCCCGCCGCAAACACCGGCAGCGATTCCATCCAGGGAAGGGCAAGAGCGACTCCAGCTCCCCGGAGAAAATTACGGCGTGACTTTGGCTGATGCGACAGATCTCGTTTGATTCGGTTCATTGCTTCCTTCCATCTCCCGCTTATAGCGGAATTGCTTACTGGTAACTACGTCAATTGCCAACTGGGCAAAGCTGGCGTCACCGCCCGCCTGCACCATTTTCCGCACCAACAATTCGTCGGAGGCCAACACTGTGCGGCCCAGTGCATAGCCGATGATCTTTTGCGACATCGTGCGCATCACCTGGTCCCGCTGCGTATCGAGATACTTCACCAGACCATCGACTCCAGCAACTTCCGTCTTGTCTGCCATCTCTGTTGTATCTTCGATCGGTTTTCCGTCCGCGTAGAGCTCGCGTGTCCGGCCTACCGGATCGTACTTTTCGAGCGGGAAGCCCAACGGATCGATTCTCGAATGGCAACCGGCGCAAGTGGCATTGCGCTTGTGTGCGGTTAATCTCTCCTTGACGGACATGCCGCCAAAGGCCTTGTCGTCTGCCGGGATTGAACCTGCATCGGCCGGGGGCGGGGGAGTTGGTGTGCCGAGGATGCGGCGCAGCAGCCAATCGCCACGCTTGACCGGGCTGGTGCGCAGCGGTGCGGAGGTCACCGTCAAGACAGTGCCCAATCGCAGAACTCCACCGCGCTGGAAGCCGTTGGCGCCATCCACCTGGACAACCGGTCCGGGGGAGGCGATCTCCGCTTTCACGCCATAATGCTTTGCCAGTGCCTGGTTCAGGAAGGTATAGTTTGCATCGATCACTTCGCGTACCGGCCGGTTCTTCCGAATGATGTGTTCAAAAAAGGAGACAGACTCGTCGTACATCGAAGCCTTGATTTCCTCGGTGAACTCCGGGAAGCGGCCGGTATCGACGCCACGATATTGATCAAAGCGATAAAAGCCGAGCCATTGTCCAAAGAGCTCGATTGACAGGCGGCGAGCCTTCGGATCGGCCAACATCCTGCGAGTCTGCTTCTCGATTCCAGCAGTCTGGGACAGTTCTCCCGCAGCTGCGGCGCGGCGCAATTCGTCGTCGGGCAGGGAAGCCCAGAGGAAGTAGCTCAAGCGGCTGGCGAGTTCCCAGTTGTTGAGGGGCTGCGCAGATGCGGACTGTACCGGCTCTTCCACACGATAGAGGAACGCGGGCGCCACCAGAATGCGAGCTAGCACGGCACGGGTTGCCTTCACATGATCGGCCTTCAATACTTCCCGTTGCCGTTTGTAGAAGGAGCGCAGGCCTGCGCTCTCGGCGGGGCTCAGTGGATGCCGCCACGCTTTGGCTGCAAACTGGAGTACCTGTTCCAGATGCCCCGGTTCCGCCAGCAATTGCGCACGATAGGCCGCATCATATTCCTTCTTCAGCGGAGCGACATACTTGCGGGCTTCTTCCGGCATGGCATCGATTTCAGCCGGCGTCAGCTTTGCCATCGGCTTGCCCTTGAGACCCAGTTTGTACTTGGTGTCCAGGAAGATCAGGAACTGGTCGTGGTACTCATACGCCACATAGAGGTCATGCCAGGCCTGGTCCAAACGGACCCGGGAAGCATCGTCGAGAATCTTCTCGTAGAGGAACTTGTCTGTGCGGTAGTACTTGAGCTTCTGATGATAGAGATCGCGTTCCGGTTGATTGTAGGTATTGTTCCAGGGAGCTGGAATGGGATCCTTATCCGCCGGTGTCGCTTCTCCTTGTGAGTTCTGCGGCAGTATGGCGCCAAAGGCGAGGACATTCGATTTCCAGGTCTGGTAGGCCTGGCTCTTGGCGTCGCCGAGCAGAACAGAAACGGGACGGCCTTTCGAGGCCTCTTCGCGATCGGACAACACAGCACGTGCGATCGTATCCCCACTTGCTGAAGGCAGCAGTTCGACATCCACCTGGAAGTCCATCGTTGTGGCGTCTTCCGGCACCTTGAAATCGAGCGCAATGACGCCATCTTCAGTCACCGTCCGCTCGGTCACCTCAGGCACCGGAATGCTGGCTCCAAACGGAGTTTTCTCATTGCGATAACGCACCACGCCATTTCGCCAGATCACGGTCGGCTTCTCTTTGGCTGACGGGTTTGCCGAAGCGGTGGAGAGAAATACGCGAATCGGTTTTCCGGCGCGGAGCCGTGAGGCGAACTTGAAGTGATGCTTGGCCTTGACGGCAAGTGTCTCGTCATCAAGAGACAGCGCGCGTTCATCGCCTTGCCCACCTTCTGCCGCTTCTCCGGCGGCAAAGATCCAACGCACCCAATTCACGATCGATTGCTGCACCTGCACGCTTCCAGCGCGGGCTGCCTTTTCTCCCGCGCGAGCGGCAGGCATCTTCTTCCATTCCGCCACCACGACCGAAGTCGGATAAATCGGATTCGGTTGATTCAAGACCTGCAGCAGGTGCTCCACAAATCGTGGGCTACTTCCTTCGCTTTTCGCAATCTCCGCAATCGTGGCGCGTGGTTGCCCCAGTTCGCGACGATGCTGGTAACGCCAAGCGGCATAAACAGCTTTGGAAACCCGTTCGAGACCGTAAGGCTTTCCGCCCTCGCCGGAGACGGCGCGAAATCCATTCTTTTCGTAAATTTCCTGAATTCGCGTGATTGCCGAGATCTCGAAGCCGCTCTTGCCGGGATCAACAAAGAAGTCGAGCGGTCCGGACCCGATCACCGCGTGTTCTGAGAGAGTCTTTGCACTATGCAGATAGCGCTCCAGATAAGCATCCTGCATGAACTGGACATCACCGAAATTTGTAAAGCCTTCTCCGCCCACGGAGTCGCTGACGAAATCGCCATCCACCTTGACGTCCATGCCCGTCAGGTCTTTGACCGTATACCCGTATTCCGCACTGGTCAGACGCCGCACGGTCACCCGGCCGGGGTCACCGGCGTGCTTGGTGGCATACTCGTCCAGCCGGGCCCGGATCCAGGCCACGGTCTGCTTTCGGTCCGCTTCGCTCGGCTGAGGCATCTTGGCCGGCGGCATCTGCTTTTGCTCGAGTGCCGTCGCCACTTTCTGCCATTGCTGAAAGTGGTCTCCAATGGTGGTCATCTTCTCGATGCTGATCCCACCCATCGAAGCCTTGCCATGGCATTGGGTGCAGTATTGCTTCAAAAGTGGGGGTGCAACGGGACTGGCGGCGGATTCATTTGCAGCTGGGAGTGCAAGTGGAAGCAACAGAGAGCTATACCGGAGAACCCTAGAGATGTTTTTTAGATTAAGCATCCTAAGTATTGATGGTGCCAACTCTATCACTTTGCACTGCAAGAATATAGGGGTCTATCATGTAGGACAGTGTCCAGACTGCTGCCGGGTTTATTTTCTCTAATTTTTCTCTTTCCTTTCGCTCATGCCAACGCTGCTTCCCTTCTGGTGCAATCCGCGCCATTAAGCTTCTTTTATCAGCGAGGGGGAAGTCTCCCTCCCGCCCAGGTGGTGCAGATTCAGAGTGATGGCACTCCGCTGAGCTATAGCGCGACGGCGACAAGTTCCGGGGATTGGCTTCGATTGGGCACCAATACTGGAACCACTCCTGGAATTTTATCGGCGAGTGTCGATCCTGGGAGGCTCGAACCAGGCACCTACGAGGGATTCATTACGATCTTTGCGCAAGGCGCATTGAATAACCCGCAACTCCTTCGAGTGAATCTCACCGTACTGGTGGGCCACACCCTCAGCGTTGCACCGACTTCGCTGAATTTCTCTCATCGTCTTGGTACGGCTTTGCCCCTGCCGCAGCAGCTTGTGGTGGGCACCAACTCCTCCCCACTCGACTTCACGGCCGTCGTCAGCAGCAATGGAAACTGGCTTTCTGTTGCTCCAAGCAGCGGCGTCACACCAGCGACCATCCAGGTTGCCGTCAACCCAACCGGACTCGCAGCGGGCAGCTATGTCGGCACGATTCTGGTCACGGCGCCGGGCACGATCAATGGTTCGATGACGGTGACAGTGACCCTCACTGTCAGTCCGGTCCAGACGCTGATTGTTTCGACGAATCCGGTTGTGTTCAGCTTTGAGAGTTCGTCCTCGCTGCCTTTTGCCCAAACGCTCATTGTCGGAAGCAATGTTCCAGCGATTGGCTTTACCGTTGCCCCCTTGTCGGGCGCCTCCTGGCTGAGTGTCACACCGGGCGCGGCCACCGCCCCGGCGACGATCGAAATTCGCGCCAATCCCGCTGGACTGGCGGCTGGGAACTATTCGTCCTCGATCGTGATCACCTCTTTCGGCGTATCCAATTCGCCGGTGGTGGTTCCGGTCACGATGGCGATCACATCAAACCAGCCGGTCACCTCGGTGGGCGGCATTGTGAATTCGGCGAGCGCCCCATCCACACAGATAGCCCCGGGTTCGTTGTTTTCGATCTATGGAATTCGCCTGGCGACGGAAACGGTTGCGCCTTCGGGAATCCCGCTTCCCACCACAGCGGGTGGAGTGAAGGTTGAGGTGAACGGAGTGGCCGCGCCGTTGTTCTACGTCAGTGAAGGACAGATCAACGCGCAGATGCCCTATGAAATTGAGGTAGGGAATGCGACCGTGGTGGTCACCACGAATGGAGTTGCAGGGAAGGCGACGGTGATCCCGATCCAGGCCAGCGCGCCAGGAATCTTCCTCAATCCCAATAGCACCCGCGCCCTTGTCCAGAACGAAGATTACAGCCTGAATGGCGCGACGAATCCGGCGAAGGTCGGCACCTATATCACGGGTTATTTGACCGGCCAGGGGGTGTTGGACAATCCTGTTCCAACTGGTATGTCTGCTCCGCTGGCGCCTCTCTCGATTCCCCAGGCCCCTGTCTCGGTGAGCATCGGAGGCGTTCCCGCAAAGCTTTACTTTGCCGGACTCACTCCGGGGCTGATCGGGGTCTTCCAGATCAATGTGCAGATTCCGGAGCTTCCGGCAGGGGAACATCCGCTGCAGGTGAAGGTTGGCAGTAGCAATAGCAATGCGGCGACGATCATCGTCGGACGCTAAGCCTCAGGCGGGCGTCACGCGGACATCCACCTCGAGCGTGTGCTCGCCGCCGCCAATTGTGATGCCTTTGACGGGGGTGACGTCCCCGTAGTCGCGTCCCCAGGCAATGGTCAGATGGCCTGTCCCTGGCAGAACATTGTTGGTGGGGTCGAAGTCGATCCAACCTTGTTCGGGGACAAAAACTGACACCCAGGCATGCGACGCCTGGGCTCCCTGGAACTCGGCATCGCCACGCAGATAGCCGCTCACATACCGGGCGGCGATGCGATGAGCTCGCAGCGCGCCAATCATGACGTGCGCGTAATCCTGACAGACGCCTTGCCGCTTTTCGAGCACCTCTGCCAGCGGCGTCTCGATTGCGGTCGCCTTCGGTTCATAGGCAAAGTCACGATAGATCTGGCGCATCAAGGCCTCGGCAGAAGACGCCAGCGAATGTCCTTGTTGCAGAGCGGGCTTTGCATACTCGGCCAGATCCTCGAGCCAGGGCACATACGGAGAGGGCCAGATAAAGGCATTCGCTTGCAGCATGTCGTCCCAACGCGGCGAGAATCCAAGCGTCGATTCCCGCGGTAACACCTCCACCAGGCTCTCTGCGCTCACGATGAACTTGTTGTGCGGCTCGAGGACCGCAAAGGAGCTGACGTCGTTGCCAAAATAGTCCTTGCGGGACAGGATCGCGCGGGGCGCCGGACTCACCGTCAGATTCCAGTCGCGCAACTGCTGGTTCGGGAGGATGCGTGGCGTCAGTCTCGCTTCGCTCAGGCAATGCGAAACCGGACCTTCGTAACTGTAGCTGGTGGTATGGATGGCGCGATAAAGCATGGCGTTATACCGGAGTGAGCCGTGAAGGCATGATATGCGTCAGGTAGCGGCCGGTCAGTGCTTCGGAGAGATCAAAGAGATCCCGCCGCAGCGTATCGAGAAACTGTGCGAGCACGGGCATCTGTAGAAAGTCCTGTGTGTTTGCCAGCCGCACTGCGGTCTGAGCCTTCAGAGCCAGGCGGCGTTCCGCACTGAGCCGGTCGCCTGCTTCCTGGCGCGGAAGCCGTTGGGTCAGCTCCACCAGACTGGCCAATTGGAAGCCGATCGCATGTGGGTTGGTTTCGTCAATCAGCAGGAGGTCGAGAACATAGTTGGGGCGAAGGGCGGTCAGGTAACGTGAGCGATAGGTGATGGAGCTGTCGGCAGTCTGCAGCACCAGATCGAGGCTCGATCGCGAGGAACTGCCAAGAGTCATGCCATGCCGGAGCAATTCGATCATTTGCAGCGCACGCTCCAGCCGCCGTCCGATCTCAAGAAACCGCCAGCCATGACCACGGGTGGTTGAGTCCGAGAGTAGGCCGGCAAAGGCCGACAGCGAGGTAATCGCTTGATCGAGGTGGATTTGTAATGAAGCGGGCCGCTTCTGCACAAAGGGATTGGAGGGCCGGCTTGCTTCCGATTCCAGTTGTTGCAGCACGCGCCAGGTATCGCTCGAAAGCCGTTCCTTGAGCGGCCAGGCCGAGCGGCGAATTTGCTTGAGATTCCATCCCAGGCTCGACATCCCGGCCAGGTCATAGATCATCCCTGTCAGCATCGCTTCGAGCTGATGCAATTGTTCGCCGATGGGCGCGGTGAGTACGGACTTGGGCAAATACTGATACCCAACCAACAATCGCACGGTGGCATCGAGTGAGATATCGTGCGAAATTTCCTCTTCGCCGGCCAGGGCAGGCAATACGCTGCGGAGCAGACGAATTAACGCTTCGACACGCTCCGTATAACGGCCGAGCCAGAACAGATTGTCTGCCACCCGGCTTGGCAGATCGCCGCTAATGTGGGGCTGTACACTCTCTTCCGGATCAAATGCAATGCGAGCAAACTGCGAGGGTTCCGGACGCCCCAACACCCAGGTGTCCTTGCTCCCGCCCCCGTGCTGCATCGATACGATCAAAGAGGTAGTGGAGTTTGACACGCGGGTCATGCCTCCGGGCATCACAGCATAGCGCTCTCCGTCCCAGGTCGCATAAGCGCGCATCATAATATGCCGTGAGCTCAGGCCATCCTCGGTCCACACCGGTGCGGTGGAGAGTGACACGAGCTCTTGCGCGATGTAGTTCTCAGGACGCAACTCGATCTTGCGAGCCAGTTCTGCCCGCTCTGCTGCGCTCAGCCGATCGCCGAAGATTGGATTTCGTCCGAAGCCAGGGAAGGTTGGCTTGATGATGAGTTCGTGCAGGTGCTCGAGGACAAAGCGCCGCTCATAGGGTTGGCCGCACCACCAGGTGGCGACGGACGGGAGCCGCAGCTCTTCTCCGAGCAGCTTACGGCAAAGTCCCGGCAGAAAGGCACGGTGTGCCGGCGTTTCAATCAGTCCGCTGCCGAGCGCGTTTGCGATCACGACATTGCCAGCGCGCACCGCGCCGAGCAGTCCCGGCACGCCCAGCAAGGAGTCGCCACGCAACTCAAGCGGGTCGCAGTAGTCGTCGTCCTGCCTCCGGAAGATCAGGTCCACTTGCTCCAGACCTTCCAGTGTTTTTAGATAAACTCGCTGATCGCGCACCGTAAGGTCCGGACCTTCCACCAGCGGGATCGAGAAGGTCTTTGCCAGATAGGAATGTTCGAAATAGGTTTCGTTATACGGACCGGGCGTCAGCAGCACCATGCGGCGATTGCCGCCGGCCAGTGAAAACAAGCCATGCCGCTGTGCGGCAAAGAAGTTCGTGAGTGGGCGTACCGAGTGCTGGCTGAAGAGATTCGACAGCGTACGCCCGGCAGCCAGACGATTCTCCAGCGCATAACCAGCGCCGGAGGGCACCTGTGTCCGGTCCGCAATCACCCACCAGAGGCCATCAGCGGAACGCGCCAGGTCCACGGCATAAAAATGGAGGCGAATGTCTCCCGGCACAGGAATTCCGTGGCAAGGGCGCAGGAAGTTCGGATTGGCAAAGACCAGTTCGGGCGGCAACTTCTGCTCGTGCAGCAAGCGTTGCGGGCCATAGCAATCATTCAGGATCTGATTGAGCAGGGTGGCACGTTGGGCGATCGCCTGCTCCAACTGCGTCCATTCCGCATCGGGAATGATGAGTGGAATCGGGTCGAGCGGCCACAATCGTTCTGTACCCTGTGCGTCTCCATACACGTTGTAGGTGATGGAGTGATTGCGCACCATCTGTTGTGCCGTCAGCCAACGACGTTCGAACTCTTTACGCCCCATCTCCCGCAAGGCTTGCGTAAAGTGCTGCCAATGGGGACGGATCGCCCCATCCGAGGCCTGCAACTCATCCCAATAGGCCGGATCTGGCACATAGCGCCAGATGGCATCCTCAGATTTTGTGTCTTGTTCTGTTGGCAAGGGTCTCTGCCATTTCACCATGCCTCGACCTAAACTGGGGTATGCCAATTTCCGCGACGCAGTTTGTGGTTCGTTGGACGAATCCGGCTCCGGCTCTGCTTCCTCTCTTCCAGACCGCTGGTGTAGAGGCGCTTCTTGTTGCAGAAGCGAGCGCTGCTTTTGTGGAAGCGGCGGCTGCGGCAAAGCTGCCTCTCCTGCATTCCAGTGAAGAGACAGGACTCATTGGCGCGGGTCTTTGGCCCGGCGTCCGGCAGAGTGCGAACCGGGTCCGCGACATTGAAGTGGTTAGCGCCAGCAGGGAACCCTGGGTGGATGCGAACTCTTACCTGGTGGCCTACCACCGTGCGCTCGATCCCGCGAAGACGCCGGTGCTGGCCTACGAAGCAAACGAGAAAGCCGGTGTTCGGCCGGATGTCGAGATTCCGTATGACACTGCTGCGCTGGGGCTGATCGAAACCCGCATCGCCGGTGGCAATTTCGTCGTCGATCTCCCGCCTCGCTTCAAAGAAAAACTCCTCAATGGCGATGCAAAAGCACAAGCCGCCTGGGCCGGACTTGGCCGCACGGCTGCGTGGCTCCAGGCGAATGCGTCTCTTCTGGGCCGGCCCGCGCTGCCCGAGATCACAGCGATTGTCGAAGAAGGCGCGCCCACCAGGGAGATCGCCAATCTGCTCCATCGCCGGGGCGCCAGCCCGTCACTGAAGAGCATCGCGCGGGTGCCGGCTCCGGACAAAAAGATCCTCGCTCTGGTTGCGGCGAGCCTCCGGCAGGTGCCTCCTGCTGTGTACGCCCATGCAGAAGCAGGCGCAGCCGTTGTCATCGATAGCGTCCCCCCGGGCGGCGCGAAACTGATTCGCGAAGAAATCGATCGGGTCTTCTATTCTTATGGCGCCGGTACGATTGTTGCTTACCGCAAGCGCATTGTCGATCCCAGTGAGTTTGCCCTGGACGTGATCGACATCGTGACGCATAAGCGCCGCGCCACGCGGCTCTGGAATGCAAACTCCGCCATTCCTCTGGCCACGATGGGAGAACATCCCAACGAAGCCATCCTCCACATCGTCAACTACGGATCGCCGACGCAGGAAGAAATTCAGGCCCACATCCAGGGCCGTTATGCAAAGGCGACGCTCCATGCTCCGGGCAAAGATCCCAAGCCACTGAAGGTGGCTCCCCGTGGTGCCAGTTCCGAAGTCTTTGTGCCCCCCATTGAGCGCCTCGCGGTTGTGCGATTCTCAAATTAACCCGATTTCGCAAGGAGCCTCCCATGGAACTGTCACGCCGCCAAGTCCTGAGCATGAGCGCAGGTGCATTTGCCCCCATCGCTTTGCAGGGAGCACGCATCCCGAAGTCTCAATTCACCGTGCATCCTTTTGTGGAGGCACACCCGAAGGCGGTCTTCATCAAGAAGACGAATGTCGCCACCAAGACGGATGAAGAGGCAAAGCGCGCGGAAGGCCTCAGCTTTGCCCGCGACGTACTGATGCCTGTCGACCTGAAGGGAATTCCGGTCTCCCACCGCGTCATTCTCAAGCCGAATTTCACCAGCGTCCGCAACCAGCGCCCCGATGTCGAAAACCTCGGCACCGGCACCGACGCGCAGTTCTACGAAGGCATCGTGATGGGCCTTAAGGAGTTGGGCGTCAAGAAGATGTCCTTCCTCGAAGCAAACGGCTTCCACACCTGGAACTACCGCGGACTCATCGACATCAACGAACGCCACGGCATCGACATGAATGAGCCCGATCGCCGCGAGCGCAATTTCCGCGACGGCTACGAGATGACCTGGACCAAGGTGCACGATCCCGTCGTCTACTCCCGGATTCCTCACTACGCCCCGGTCAATGAACCGAATACCTGGCTGCTGAATATTGCCAAGTGGAAGTCGCACGGCATGTGCATGACGCTTTCCACCAAGAACCTGCAGGGTCTTGTGGTGAAGCCCTTCGTTCGCTTCTGCCCCGGCTGGAGCATGGTCACCGGTGTGCCGGCTTTCATGAAGCCCGACATCCACGCTGACGTCGAAGCCCGCGTGAATCGCTACTTCGACAATCACAAGAAACTCGGCTACGCCCGCTACGATAGCCCCGCCGACCTCAGCCCCGTGCATCAGGAGATCTGGGCCCACAAAACCTGTGACAACTACCAGACCCTCACGCCCGGTCTCAACATCATCGAAGGCATCTATGGCCGCTCTGGCGACGGCTTCGGCGTCGGGACAGACTACATGACCAACCTCGTGATGTTTGGGAAAGACCGTCTGAATCTGGACCTGATTGGCATGTACCTCGGCGGCCACGAGCCCGGCAACGTCAATCTTTTCCGCATCGCCAAGGAGCGTGGACTCATGTCCACCTTCAACCCATGGGAGATCGAGATCTTCGAATGGGTCAATGGCAACCCTGTGCCACGGAAGCTGAGCCAGCTTACCCGCACTCCTCTCGACACTTATTACCTCCAGAAAGTCGGCGAACCCAAGTATCACTTGGTGAACGACCGCTTCGATTACGACAAAGTTCGCGTTTGATTTGATGATTTCCTTTTCTAATATCCAAAAGCAGTACGGCAAGCAGCTCATATTCGTTGACGCTAACTTCCAACTCAATCCCAGTGAAAAAATCGGTCTGATCGGCCCGAATGGGGCAGGCAAGACCACCCTCTTCCGCATGATCGTCGGTGAGGAAACGGCCGACGACGGCGATGTTTCCGTTCCGAAGAAGGTCACGGTGGGCTACTTCCGCCAGGACGTCGAAGAAATGAGCGGCCGTACGGTGCTCGATGAAGCGATTGCCGGCAGCGGCCGCGTCGGCGATCTACACCATGAGCTCGAAGCAATCCAGAATGCAATGGGCGACCCGGAGCAGGCCGATAACCTCGATAAGATCCTTGAACGCTTCGGCGAAGTGCAGGAAGAATACGAGCATCTCGGCGGCTATACGGTTGAGTCGCAGGCGCGCGAAGTTCTCCAGGGCCTCGGCTTTAGCGAAGAGCAGATCGACGGTGACGTCGGCGCTCTCTCGGGCGGTTGGAAGATGCGTGTCGCTCTGGCCCGCGTACTTCTCGGCAAGCCCGACGTCCTCCTCATGGACGAGCCGACGAACCATCTCGATATCGAGTCCATCATCTGGCTGGAAGGTTTTCTCAAGGCCTTCGAGGGCGCCTTGCTCATGACCTCGCACGACCGGCAGTTCATGAACCGCATCGTGTCGAAGATCGCCGAAATCGATGCCGGTGAAATCACGCTCTACTCCGGCGACTACGACTTCTACGAACGCGAACGCGCCATTCGCGAATCGAACCAGCAGGCCGCCTTTGCCCGCCAGCAAGCCATGCTCGCCAAAGAGCAACGCTTCATCGAACGCTTCAAGACTCACGCCGCCAAGGCCGCTCAAGTACAGAGCCGCGTCAAGGCGCTCGACAAGATCGAGAAGATCGAGCTACCGAAGAAACGCCAGATCGTCAGTTTCGACTTCCGCATTCCGCCGCGCTCGGGCGACATCGTCGCCGAGATGACAGACCTACATAAGGCTTATGGCTCCCGCGTCATCTACAACGGTTTCAACCTCACCATCCGCCGTGGCGAACGCTGGGCCGTGATGGGCCGCAACGGGGCAGGCAAGAGCACACTGCTCAAGATGATTGCAGGGGCGACGCAGCCGGATAGCGGACAAGTCCGTCTCGGCGCCAGCTTGAATATGGGCTACTTTGCGCAGCAGTCGCTCGACACCATGGATGGTGACGCCACAATCACCGAACAGCTCCAGAACGATTTCCCCAAGGACAGCGTCGGCTCTTTGCGCTCTCTGGCAGGTGCCTTCCAGTTCTCGGGCGAAGATGTTGACAAGAAGATTCGCTCGCTCTCAGGTGGTGAGAAGTCGCGGCTGGCCATGGCCCGCATGCTCTTTCATCCGCCGAATTTTCTCGTGCTGGACGAGCCCACAAACCATCTCGATCTCGCGACCAAAGAGATGCTGGTCTCGTCGCTGAAGGATTTCGAAGGCACGATGATCTTCGTCTCCCACGACCGGAGTTTCCTGCAAGGTCTTGGCACCCGGGTGCTCGAATTGGGCGGTGAAACCGGCCTCGAACGCAATCCCCGCGTCTATCCTGGCTCCTACACCGAGTACGTAGAAGCGCTGGGTCACGAAGCTCCAGGCATCTACCACTAGACAACGCGATATGATGCGGGCAATGAGACTCCGTCTCCTCGCCCTCTTCCTCACGAGTCTCGCCAACGCTGAACCGATTCTCGATCGCTATTGCGCCGGCTGTCACAACGAAAAGTTGAAGACGGCCGGCCTTTCCATTGCCGCGGTGGACTTCCATCAGGACAGCGCCGCCGCCGAGAAAATCATCCGCCGCCTGCGGGCTCGCCAGATGCCGCCGCCCGGCCTTCCTCGTCCCGACGAAGCGACCTATCAAAGTCTCGTCACTGCTCTTGAAGCCTCTGTAGACAAGGCTGCTCTTGCAAATCCCAACCCTGGCCGCACGGACACTTTCCGCCGTCTGAACCGCAACGAATATCAGAATGCGATTCGCGATCTTCTCGCGATCGATGTCGACGTCACTCCGCTGTTGCCGGCAGACGAAGCGAGCCACGGGTTCGACAACATCACCGTCGGCGATCTTTCTCCGACACTGCTCGAGCGCTACCTGAACGCTGCGCGGAAGATCAGCCGCCTTGCCATCGGCGCGCCAATCAAGGCCCCGAATGGCGACACCTTCACCCTGCCGCCTGACCTCACGCAGGAGGACCACTTCGACGCGCTTCCGCTCGGCACTCGTGGCGGCACCTCGCTGCGCTATACCTTCCCGCTCGACGCCGATTACGAGATCGTCCTCCGTCTCGCCCGAGACCGCAACGAGCACGTCGAAGGTCTCACTGAAGCACACGAAGTAGAGATCCTGATCGATGGCGAACGCGTGCAGCGGTTCACCGTCAAGCCGCCCAAGTCCGGCGAAGACCACCACGCCGTCGATCTCCATCTGAAGCTCCGCACCGCAGTCAAGGCGGGTCCGCACCAGATCGCCGCCGCCTTCGTCAAGAAGCCCACCGCTCTTCTCGAAACTGAACGCCAGCCGTATCCGGCGCACTTCAATATGGACCGCCACCCGCGTGTCCAACCAGCCGTCTATTCCGTCAGCGTCAATGGCCCTTATGAAGCAAGAGGCCCCGGCGACACACCAAGCCGCCGCAAGATCTTTGTCTGTACCACCCAGGACAACAAATGTGCCGAACGCATCTTCAGCAATCTCGCACGCCGTGCGTATCGCCGTCCGGTGGACGCGAGCGACCTCCGCGCTCCGATGAAGTTCTACACCGCGGCTCGCGCAACAGCGCCTTTCGAGGAAGGCATTGAAATGGGCCTGCGTGCGATTCTTGTTAGCCCGGAATTCCTCTTTCGCGTTGAGCGTGATCCAGACAAGCTCGCCGCTGGCGCCGCTTACCGGGTCAGCGATCTGGAACTCGCCTCGCGGCTCTCTTTCTTCCTCTGGAGTAGCATCCCCGATGAAGAGCTTCTTGCTGCTGCCGAGTCCAAGACTCTTCACAACGCCGCGGTGCTCGACAAGCAGGTCCGCCGCATGATGCGCGACCCGCGTTCCCGCGCCCTCGTCAATCACTTTGCCTCGCAGTGGCTCTATCTCCGTAACATCTCCTCGACACTTCCGGATATGCGCCTTTTCGCCGATTTCGATGACAATCTGCGCCAGTCCTTCCGGAAGGAGACGGAGCTTTTCGTGGAAAGCATCTTGCGCGACGACCGCAGTATTCTCGATCTTCTCCGTGCGGACTACACCTTTCTCAATGAACGTCTGGCGAAGCATTACGGGATTCCAAACATCTATGGCAGCCGCTTCCGCCGAGTTCAACTCGATGCGGATAGCAAGCGCGGCGGCCTCTTGCGCCAAGGGAGCCTGCTGCTTGTCACTTCCTATCCGACACGCACCTCACCGGTCATCCGTGGCAAGTGGGTGCTCGACAATCTCCTAGGCATTCCGCCCCCACCTCCGCCGCCCAATATCCCCGCCTTGAAGGACAAGGCAGCGATCGGCAAGAACCTCTCGATGCGCGAACGTCTTGCCGAGCACCGCGCCAACCCGGCCTGTGCCGGTTGCCATCAACTGATGGATCCTATTGGCTTCGTTTTTGAAAACTACGACGCCGTAGGCCGCTGGCGCGAGCGGGAAGACTCGCTTCCTATCGACACCGCCGGGGCGCTGCCTGATGGGACCAAGTTCCAAAGCGTCGCTGACTTGCAGAAGGCCTTGCTCCAGCGTCCCGAACTCCTGGCTTCCACCTTTACCGAAAAACTACTCACCTTCGCTCTCGGGCGCGGAGTGGAATTCTACGACGAGCCTGCCGTCCGTGCCATCACGCGCAAAGCAAGCACTGACGACTATCGCTTCTCCTCGTTTATTCTTGGGGTAGTTAGCAGTCAGCCATTTCAAATGAGGAGATCCAAATGATCGTCACCAAGAAGGCGCTTCCCAGAAGAAGTTTCCTGCGCGGAGGTGGCGGCCTGCTCGCTCTGCCCCTGCTCGATGCGATGGCGCCTAGCATGACGGCGCTGGCTGCAACTGCCGCTGCTCCTGTCCAGCGGCTTGGCTATGTCTACATGCCGATGGGCGCGTACATGGCGCAATGGACCCCGCAGAGCCAGAACGGCCGCATCACCAAGCTGTCCCCAAGTCTCAGCTCCCTCGCGCCTGTACTCGATCAGATCTCCGTCCTGAACAACCTCGAACTCAAGAACGCCTACCCTGGGACTCACGCTACTTCAAACGCTGCCTTCCTCAGCGCGGCTACCTCGAAGTGGACCGAGAGTAGCGATTACGAACTCGCCACTACGGCCGATCAGATTGCAGCGCAGAGTGTTGGCCAGGCCACGCGGCTGCCCTCGCTGGAGTTGGCGATGGATCTGCTTACTACGGTCGGACAATGCGACAACGGCTATGCCTGCGTCTATCAGAACAACCTCTCCTGGTCTTCCCCCACCACGCCTCTTCCTGCCGACGCACATCCTCGCGTCGCCTTCGAGCGTCTCTTCGGCGACGGAGGAACCGCAACGGAGCGGCTCGCCGAGATGCGCAAGCAGGCCAGTCTTCTGGACTACATGCGTGAGGACATCTCCCGTCTCCAGCGCAAGCTCGGCGCCAGTGATCGTACGAAGGTCAGCCAATATCTCGACAGCGTGCGTGAGGTCGAGCGCCGCATCCAGATCGCCGAGGCAAAAACAGAGCATTCCAATCTGAAAGACCTGGACCGTCCGGTTGGCGTTCCTGCTGCCTACTCCGATCACGCGAAGCTGATGTTCGACCTGCAAGTGCTCGCGATGCAAGGCGACGTCACCCGCGTCTTCACCTTCCAACTGGCGCGTGAAACCTCGACTCGTACCTACCCGGAAGTCGGTGTTTCTGAGGCGCACCATCCCCTCACGCACAACGGTGGCGATCTTGAAAAGCTCGCAAAATGCGCAAAGATCAACGCCTTCCACGTCTCGCTATTCGCCTACTTCCTCGAACGCCTGAAAGCAACTCCCGATGGCGACGGCAGCCTCCTCGACCACACCACCTATCTGTATGGCAGCGGGATGGGCAATGCGGACATCCACGATCATGTCAATCTGCCGATCATTGTGGCTGGTGGCAAAGGGGGCCGTCACATCACCTACGAGAAGCCCACTCCGCTTGCCAACCTGCACCTCACATTGCTCAATCGGGTTGGCGTCAAGATCGATCGTTTCGCCGATAGCAACGGCAAAATTAAAGAACTCGGCGAGCCCCTCAGCGTCTGATGCACCAAGCCATTCTCATCGCCACCCTCCTGGCTGCGGACACGCTTCCGGAAGCCGTACATGCCGACAAACTCGATGTCGCACAGCGGATGATCCGTGCGGGCGCGAGCGTCCAGGAAGCGAATCGCTACGGTGTTACGCCGCTCTCGTTGGCTTGTGAAAACGGCAACGCCGCCATGGTCCGGCTTTTGCTGCAAGCGGGCGCCGATCCGGAAACCACACTCCCTGGTGGCGAAACGGCACTGATGACCGCCTCCCGTACCGGCAATCTGGAAGTGGTGCAACTCCTGCTCGCGCACGGCGCCAAAGTGGATGGCAAAGAAGCGCGTCGCAGTCAGACCGCGCTCATGTGGGCCGCCGCAGAAGGCCACGCGAAGGTGATCGAAGTCCTGGTCGCAGCTGGAGCGGACCTCCATGCCCGCGTCAGTTCGGGCTTCACTCCGTTGCTCTTCGCCGTGCGGGAAGGCCACTCCCAGGCTGTCTTCACGCTGCTCAAGCTCGGAGCAGACCCGAACGAAAGCATCGAACTCGCCCCCGGCGTCACGAAGAAATCACTGGGCCCTCGTGCGGGAACCAGTGCATTGCTGCTGGCGGTGATCAACGCGCATTTCCAACTGGCGGCGGATCTTCTCGATCGCGGAGCGAACCCCAACGGAGATGCGTCCGGCTGGACCGCTCTCCACGCCATTTCCGACGTGCGAAAGCCTGGGGTCGGCGACAACAATCCTGCGCCCTTCGGTTCTGGTCTGATGACCAGCCTCGAGCTTGTCAAGAAACTCAAGGAGAGTGGCGCGAATCTCGACGCCCGCATGACCCGGCGCATTGCAGTCGGACTGACCGGAATTAACACTCTTGGCGCAACGCCTTACTTCATCGCCGCCCGCGCCGCGGATGCGGAGCTGATGCGTGCTTTGGTGCAACTCGGCGCGGATCCCAAGATCCCCAACGCCGATGGCTCTACGCCGCTCCACGCGGCGGCCGGACTCGGCACTCGTTCGCCTGGCGAAGATGCAGGCACCGAAACAGAAGTCGTCGAGGCCCTGGCCGTTGCGCTCGAACACGGGGCTGACATCAACGCAGTGGACAAGAATGGCGAAACGGCCATGCACGGCGCGGCCTATAAGAATTACCCCGCTGCCGTCCTATACCTGGCCTCAAAGGGCGCGAAGCGAGAGATCTGGAACCAACCAAACAAGCAGGGTTGGACTCCCATGCGCATTGCAGAAGGCTACCGCTTCGGCAACTTCAAGCCATCGCCCGAAACGGTTGCTGCGTTGCAAAAAGTTCAATAGGGTACAAAAGCAAAAGTCCCGCTCAGGCCGAAGCAGGAGCGGGACGAAAATGAGGTCGGGTTTCTGTAGAGGAATTACTTCTTCTTCCGCTTGCCGCCAAAGTCAGAATCCATCTTGGCGTAGCCGGCCGGCACCTGGAAAATGCTCTCCTCGATTGCAGCCGTCGAGAAATTGCTCGCGTCGGTTACCGATTCCATCATCAACATGCCGTCCGGACTCTTGCTCGCCGCTGCGGCTTCCGTCGCAGTCTTCCGCGCTTGTTCTGCCTGAGCGGCTGCGTCGGCATCGGCCTTCGCCTTAGCGTCCGCTTCCGCCTGTGCGGCCGCATCGGTCTTCTTCTTGCCGAAGCCGCCAAAGCCACCCATCTTGCCCCCGAGTGCACCACCCAGCATGCCGCCCATGGAACCACCCAGTGCGCGTCCTGCCGCATTCCCGGCTGCCTGTCCGCCAGCCTGCTTCACGGCGTCGCCGGCAGTGGGTGCATTTCCATTCGTTCCACCGTTTCCGTCCGTGTTGCCGCCATTCGCGCTGGAAAGACTGGGCATCTGGACACCTGGCATTGTCACACGGGAAATCGTCAGCACGGGAATGCCGGGAGTCTTTTGCATCTCCTCTGTCATCTTCCGCATGCCTTCGGCCATGCCACGCTGTCCGGCCATTGCCGACTGCATCTGCCCGAGGCTTAAGAAACTGCGTTTGTCCGACAGACGAGCCAGAAACGCTTTGTATTCGCCGTAGCCAGTCACCGCTTCGCTGTGCCAGCTATCGTTCTTCATGAGGAGTGCTGTGCCCGAATTCTTTCCATCGGTCGCACCAATCTCAATGGTAAAGAGCACTTCCTTGGCCGGATAGCCACCCACTTCTTTTTGCACTCCGGTCGCCTTCACATCAAAGCGGATATCCAACTGGGCATCCTGGTCCTTCGTGTTGTTCTTCACTTCTTCCTGCGCCTCGGCCATGCGTTGGCGCATCTCGTCGAAGGTCAATTGCCAGTATTGCCGATCCTTGTGATTGAGATTGGTGAAGAGCTGCTTGTCAAAATCGATGATCGTTGTGCTGTCTGTGCTCACCGTCGCAATGCGGCCACCCTTGTAGTAATGCGTTGTCTTGACGGGTTCCTGCTTCTTCCCAAAAGTCAGCTTGCTCGCCATTCCTTTGGTAATACGGGTTGTGCTCTCGTACCGGAAGTCTGCCATCAGCAGCGCGGGCAGGGTTAGGAACATGACAGCTTTTTTCATCGGGTTACCTCCACTTCATCTAGAGCAGTTCGCTGCTCTCCCTTACAGTAGCGGAACTTGATCCTAAAATTGGCTCATCTTCACTGAGCTTTAATTTCTTGGTAGCCAGGCGGTACCGCAAACTCATGTTCCTGGACGGCAGATTCCTGATAATCCTGGATCTGCACAGTGGCATCCATTACTTTTGCGCCCATTGAAATTCGCAGCGAAAGCGGCAGGTTGTTTTGGCCGCGAATGGATTGCAGCCCTTTTTCGATCCCAGGCGCCAGTGGCGTGAGTGTTTCCATGGCGGGCAGCAGATAGCCGAGCCCGTACTTGGCGCGAAAGCGGGCCAGGCTCGGCATGGCGCTGCCATCCCCCACGCGCTCGACGCTCGTTGATGAGGAGCCGTCGCCGCCAAACAGCTTTTTCAATCCATCGACAAGTGCGGTCGGGAAATCGGCGGCAATCCGCTGCCTCATCTCTTCGATTTTCACGCGTTCAAAAGTCTTGTCCGTGTGATCGAGGATCACTACATTCGACGTTGCATAGTCGACGATGAGAGTACTGGTGTCGCCTTTGACGAGGATCTTCGCGCCTTTGAGCAATACCGTCTCGCCGCTGCTGTTCAGCTTGCTCAAGCCCGCCACCCGGGCCCCCAACTGCACCAGCAGATTCGCCTTCACTTGATAGGCAAGCTGATAGCGTGCGTCGGCGGAGAGTGTCGTCGCAATGCAAAGGAGACCGGCGATACAGCGTTGCAACATCTATTTGACTTCTGTATCACCCGAAGGGAGTTCGAACGGGGCGGCCTGCCGCAGACTCACCATACACCCAATTAAAATTTTTCTCATTCCACTCCTTACTCGACTTCTTTGTATCCCGCCGGAATCTCAAACAGCTTCGCCGGCAGCGGTCCGCTCGTAATCTGCGTCGCTTTCACAATCATATTCATTCCGGCAGGTGGCGCTGCATCGATTCCTGGCGGCAATAACTGGTCCATCCCGGTGATCTTGGTCTGAATCTTCATCTCGAGGCAAAGACTCCCTGGCGGGATCGCCTTCCGGACAGCCGCTCCATGATCCGGCAATCCGTTCAGCAACGGTGCGATCTGCATCTCCAGCGGCGACTTTGTGCCCTCTCCGGCGGCCAATCCCGCGATCGGATTGCTTGCCCAGATCTCCATATTCGTGGTTGTTCCGATGATCACCGGCTCACCCTGAGGATTGCGAACTCCTTCCATCGGCATCTCGATCTGAAACCGAATTGCCGTTCCTTTGGCCGTGTATCCTTCGATCTTCCTGCTGGTTGGAATCGCTTTCGTCTCCACATTCAGCTTCATTCCACGATCCTTCAAATCCTGAAGTTGCCGGCCGAGTGCAGTTTCGCTCGCCGCTTCCACCCCTTTACTCCAGGACTTTGTCTTCGGATCGATGTAGATCGTCTCTTGCGTCTGCAAGTCCGTTCGCACGATCGCCGACTTGGTCTGGAACAAATAGTACTTCCCATTGGTGAGTACCTCGCCTTGGCACTCATCCAGCACCTTCTGCAAAGCGGGGTCTTCTTTGGTCACCTCGCCCAGTTGCAATACCTCACAACGCATCTGGTAACGGAGATCGGCCGAGGCGGCCGAACTGAACGCGGCAAGTAAAAATACGAGACTTCGCATGTTTCCTCGGACGCGCGCGGGCTTTCCGCGTTTCCGATTCTCCAAAACGCTCATAAGTTTCGCATCCTAGTAGATAGAGATGCATCTCTCCGCAGTCAGCTACCTGAATACCCGTCCCCTCGTCTGGGGATTTCTGAACGGCCCCCAGCAAGGACTGGCCCAAGTGGATTTCGATCTCCCGAGCGTTTGCGCCCGCCGCCTTGCCTCGCGCGAAGTGGATGCTGGCCTGGTTCCTGTTGTCGAAGCCGCCCGGCTCCACCTTGCGCAAATCGGCAGTCTCGGCATCGCCTGCCGCGGCCCTGTCCGCAGCATCCTGTTGCTTTCGAAGGTCCCCATTCGAGACATCCGCACGCTCGCCCTCGACAGTTCCTCGCGATCGTCTGTGATGCTGGCGCGCATCGTTCTCGAACGGGGTTACCAGTTGGAACCCAACACCCTCACAATGGTTCCCGATCTTCCCGCAATGCTCGGACGCGCCGACGCCGCGCTGATCATCGGCGATCCTGCACTCCGCATCGATCCTGCCAGCAGCGGCCTCCACGTGCTCGATCTGGGCGAAGAGTGGCTGAAGCTCACCGGCCTCCCCATGGTCTTTGCGATTTGGGCCGGCCCGAAACAGAACCCGGAACTCGCCGCTCTCCTCCAGGCCAGCTATGACTACGGTAAGACCCGGCTCAACGAAATCGTCCTTGCAGAAGCCGCGGAGCGCAGTCTGTGGCCCGGCCTCGCCTACGAATACCTGAACAGTCTGATCCAGTTTGAGATCGTCGACGACTACAAACGCGGCATGAAGCTCTACATTGAAGAAGCGATGCGCATGGAAGGAAAACAACTCGCATGACACGCCAGCAGGCTACCGAAGCCTTTCTCTCCGATGACCTCATCGGCCTCGGCATGGAAGCCGATCAAGTCCGGCAGCGTTTCCACCCCGACAACATCGCCAGCTACATCATTGATCGCAACATCAATTACACAAACTTCTGCACCGAGTACTGTACCTTCTGCAACTTCTACCGCCCGATGAACTCGCCGGAGGGTTATATCCTCACCCGCGAAGACATCTACCGCAAGATCCAGGAAACCATCGATCTCGGCGGGACCGGCGTCCTGATGCAGGGCGGCCTCCATTCCGAACTGAAGATCGATTGGTATGAAGCACTCTGCCGCGATATCAAACTGAAGTTTGGCGACAAGATCTGGCTCCACTTCCTCAGTGCCCCCGAGATTCTGAATATCGCGCAGATCTCCGGCATCAGCGTCCGCGACACCATCGCCCGTCTCCGCGATTCCGGTCTGCAGTCCATCCCCGGCGCTGGGGCTGAAATCCTTGATGACGAAGTCCGCCACCGCATTGCCCGGCTCAAGTGCAATGTCGAAGAATGGGTGGACGTCCATCGCACGGCGCACCAGCTCGGCCTCAAGACTACCGCAACGATGATGTATGGCACCGGCGAAACTTTCGAGCATCGCCTCAACCACCTTGAGGTCATTCGCAATCTACAGGAAGAGACGGGCGGCTTCACCGCCTTCATCCCCTGGAGCTTCCAGCGCGAAGGCACCTCGCTCGGCCGCTTTGTCAAAGAAGAAGTCACGGCCGTCGAGTTCCTCAAGATGCTCGCCATCAGCCGGGTCTTTCTCGACAACATTACGAACATCCAAACCAGTTGGGTCACTCCTGGCTTGAAGGTCTGCCAGATGGGCTTGCGCTTTGGGGGCAATGATGTCGGCAGCATCATGATCGAAGAGAATGTCGTCTCCCAGGCGGGGGCCCGCTTCCATGCGACGGAAGAAGACCTGCGTCATCTCATCCGTGATGCCGGGTTCATTCCGAAGCAGCGCGACACTCTTTATCGCACCTACTACCTCAACTAAAGCCATGAAGCTCAGACTCCGCGCCAACACCATTCGTCTCCGGCTGGTCAGAGCCGAGGTGGAACAGCTATCCACAGGCCAAGCCATTGTCGAAACGCTGTCCACCCCTACGCCCTTCCACTTCCAACTCGCCCCCACGGCAACGGACGAACTCCGCGCCAGCTTCGAGCAATCGACACTGACCATCGAGGTTCCTCACGCTTGGGCCGCCACCTGGGCTGCCAGTGAGGAGGTGGGCCGCTCCGCGACCAGCGGTGGCGTCTCAATCCTCATCGAGAAAGATTGGGCTTGCACCACGCCGCGGAGCGGCGAGGACGACTCCGATACTTATCCGAACCCGGTGGGGTTAAGCTAAGTAGCTTGGCAACCGCAAATTCTGATACGGCCTTCTTTGGCCACCCTCGTGGCCTCTCCACCCTGTTCTTTACCGAGATGTGGGAGCGCTTCAGCTATTACGGCCTGCGCGCCATCCTAATCCTCTACATGATGGCCGACCCTGCTACTGGCGGCCTTGGCTTTGGCATCGGCAAGGCGACCGCGATCTACAGCCTCTATGCTTCGATGAACTATCTGTTGTCGCTGCCCGGCGGTTGGCTCGCTGACAAGTTTCTGGGGCTGCGCAACGCGGTCATCCTCGGGGGCCTGCTCATCGCCAGCGGCAACGCGCTGATGTTCTTTCCTGGCATCGAGGTTTTCTATATCGGGCTCGCGGCCATCATCTTTGGAACCGGCTTCCTCAAGCCCAATGTTTCGACCATCGTCGGCACGCTCTATGAACAGAACGATATCCGTCGCGATTCTGCCTTTTCCATCTTCTATATGGGCATCAACGTCGGTGCGCTCATCGCCCCGCTGATCGTTGGGTACCTCGCACAACGCGTCAATTGGCACTACGGCTTCGCTGTCGCTGCCGTCTTCATGGCTATTGGCATCATCCAGTTCATTCTCGGCTCGAAGTACCTGCCACGCCGCGTCTTTGTCCCCGTCCCACCATCGGACATCCTCGAGCAGCAGCAACGCAAAGTATGGTTACAGTACGGCTCTGTTGCCCTCATCGCCACCGCGGCACTGCTGTTTCTTCTGGCGCCCGCGGCAGAAGCACTCGCGGATCTGTTCGGCTATTTGCTCCTCCTCATCGTTGCCGTCGTACTGAGCTACTTGCTGTTCAAGGAAAGTCCGAACGCCTACGAGCGCCGCCGTCTCGCCGTCGTCTGCATCCTCTTCTTCATCTCGGCGATCTTCTGGTCCAGCTTCGAGCAAGCAGGAAGCACACTGAATCTCTTTGCCGAGCAGAACACAAACAATACGGTCTTTGGCTATGCCTTCCCCTCATCCTGGTACCAGAGCCTGAATTCGGCTTTCCTCATCCCGCTCGCCCCCGTTTTCGCTGCCCTTTGGATTCGCATGGGCACCCGGCAACCGAGCGTCCCGGCAAAATTCACCATCGCGCTGTTCTTGGTGGGGCTTGGTTATTTATTCCTGGTGCCTGGAGCCGAGCTCTCCGTTGGAGGCAACAAGGTTTCGCCCCTCTGGCTCACCGGAACTTACCTGATCCATACCGTCGCCGAACTCTGCCTCTCTCCAGTTGGCCTCAGCGCCATGACCCGCCTCGCCCCGGCGCGCATGGCTGGTTTCATCATGGGTGTTTTCTTTCTCTCGATCTCCGCCGGCAACTATGTCGGAGGCCGCATGGCGGGCTTCTACGAGAAGTTCCCGCTCCCCCACCTCTTCGGCGCCATCGGCGCCTTTTGCATCATTGTCGCGCTGCTCTTCGCGATCTTCATCAAGCCGGTTGCAAAGATGATCGATGCTGCGCCTGCATCCACTGCGCCGTCTGCCTGAAGCTCCGCACCCCTGCAATCGAACCAAGTTTTGTCACACTGAGCGCCGCAGCCGCATTCGCAAACTGGGTGGCGGCAACGGGCGGTTGGCCTCGGAGCGACGCAGCAATCCAGGCTCCGGCAAAGACGTCTCCGGCGCCCGTCGAGTCCATCGCGGCAACGGTATAACCAGGCACAGCCACGCCATCCACCACGGCCCCTTGCTTGCCACGCTTGAGCACCACCCGCTTGGCTGGCAACAACGGAATCGCCGCTTGCCAACTCTTTGCGCCACTGATCAGCATCGCCTCTTCCTCGTTGACGAACAAGACATCCACCCATTCGAGGCAGGGAAGCACGACGCTCCCCCACTCCCCGCGAGAATCCCAACCGGCATCGAGAGAGGTCGTCATCCCCGCCTTCTTCGCACGACGCAGATTCTCAGGGGCCAGCGTCCGCAACGCCGGAACCCCAAACGGATTCGCGACATGGAAATGCTCTGCTTTCGGCATCCGCAGCGCCTTGGTGAGCGCCCCGCGGCTCGCCCCAGGCCGGTGTACAAAGGCCCGCTCTCCGGTTTTCTTCACCATGGCGAGTGTCGTCGGAGTTGGCAGTGCCAATCGCTTGACGCCGCTGGTCTCCACGCCCACGTCCTCCAAGAGCCCCAGCAGCTCCGTACCTTCGGCATCCTTTCCGACCGCGCCTGCCAGCATCACCTCGACACCCATCTTCGCGAGCGTATAGGACGTATTCGCGCCATTGCCACCGACACTCCGCGCAAACTCATCCACCCAGATCGTGCCATCCCAACGCAACTCCGTTACGGGCCAGGCAAGCAGATCCAACACCAGATTGCCCGCCACCAACACCCGGCTCAATCAAACACCTTATCGAGCGGAATTGTCCTGCTGACTGTGCCTGCCTTCAATTCCAAGGCCCGCCCTTTCAGTTGTGCTTCCACCATCTCCTCCCCGCTCAATCCCCACCGCGAGAAATACTTGCCCTTGCCGCGGATCCACAAGGGTGTATCCCGCCACTCGACTATCGGTGTGCGTGACACCTCCATCGAGGTCACCGCAAACTGGACTGGCGATACGGCAATCGCCATCGTATTGCCGCTCAGCCGGGTCAAAGAAATCCACCGTTCCGGCTGGCTTGCCGGCATCGCGCAGACATCCTTCACACAGTTTCCGGCATAAGCGGAAATCTTCTTCCAGTCAAAACGGCCGCTCGCGACATAGTAGCTGGCTGGTTCCCCGATCACCGCGACGATCCGATCCAGATCCTTGCGAAAGTCAAAGCCGGTCTTCTCGATAAATTCCCGATACTCCGGCTCCTCCCCTCCTGCTTCGCCCGCCAGTTGGGCGATCACCGCGCGGTCCACAACCAGGACGATTCCTTCGTTGCTGGGCAGGTGCCGCACCATATCGGCTACGGTCATACTATGCTGTCGAGTCCAAAGCCACAGTGCGCCCAACCCAATCAGCGCTGCTGCAGGCAACCATCGTTTCACGACTTCAGGATACGCGACGGCAGCATCGCCATCATGTCGCGAAACTGATTCAGATCGAGACTCTGCGCGCCATCGCTCCAGGCTTTATCCGGATTCGGATGGCATTCCACCAGCAAGCCGTCTGCCCCCACGGCGAGAGACGCTTTGGCCAGGGGCGCAATCAGACTCCGCCGGCCCGTCGCATGGCTCGGGTCCACAACCACCGGTAAGTGCGTCATCTCCTGCATCGCAGGCACCGAAGCAATATCAAGCACGTTGCGCGTATGCGAATCGAAACTCCGAATCCCCCGTTCGCAAAGAATCACATCCGGGTTGCCATTCGCCAGAATGTACTCCGCCGCCATCATCCATTCCTTCAACGTTGCTGAAAGACCCCGCTTCAACAACACCGGCTTGCCGCATTTCCCCAGCGCCCGCAGCAAAGGGTAGTTCTGCATGTTCCTTGCGCCCACCTGCAGCAGATCAGCATAAGAGGCCACCATTGCGATCTCGCTTTCGGCCATCACCTCGGTCACCACCCCAAGTCCGAAACGCTCCCGCGCCAAAACAAGCAGACGTAATCCCTCCTCGCCCAGACCCTGAAACTCGTAAGGCGAAGTGCGCGGCTTGAACGCCCCGCCGCGTAACAACGCGCCACCGCTCTCTGCAATCACCTCGGCACAGGCCATCAACTGCTCTTCGCTTTCGACGCTGCAGGGACCGGCGATCACCGGGAAGCTGCCATCGCCAAAAGCGATCTCACCAACCCGGACGATACTATCCTCCGCCTGGCATTCTCGACTCACTAACAAGTTCACAACGCTCTCCTCAATAGCAAAAGGCCCACCCGGAAGCTTCCGAGTGGGCCGTATTGTCTAAATCAAAATTAGAATTAATGTTTCATGACACGGGGGCTCACTCGTTCGCTGAACGCGAAGTACCAATAGCTAAATCGGTAGGAGTGGGCAAAGGCCATGACTTCCCGAATGATAACTCAAAGAAATTTAGTTGTCACGTTTGCCATTCCGGATTGATCCCTAGTCAAGCTTTCAGGTAAGCTATGAAACGCTTTCGGATTTCCGGAAAGGTTTTTTGACACGTGAATATGTACCTCAGTGCTGCTAGCGGCCAATCAATCCTCGTCTCGATTCTCGGCATTAGCGCGTTTGGCATGATCGTTGCCTTGTACCTTGCGCGATTTGTTCTTGCGAAGGACACAGGAACCCCGGAGATGCGAAAGATCTCTGACGCCATCAAGGAAGGCGCTGAAGCGTACATGAGCCGGCAGAATGTCACCATCGCCGGTCTTTCTATTCTGCTTGCCGTCATCATTTATGTGAGCTACCTGGTGGGCAAAGGCGACACGCAGCTCGCCGTCCGCATGACCATCAGCTTTCTCTTCGGCGCGATGTGTTCGCTGGCCGCTGGCTTCAGCGGGATGTGGGTTTCGATTCGAGCCAACATCCGCGTTGCTGCTGCCGCCCGCTCCAGCCTCGGCGAAGCGATGCAGATCGCCTTGCGGGGCGGGGCCGTCACCGGCATCGCAGTCACCGCGCTGTCCACCTTCGGCGTGACCTTACTCTTTGCCTTTTTCGATGGACTCACCAGACCGCAGGATGTACCCGGTCAGATTGTTGCCTTCGGTTTTGGCGCGAGCTTTGTCGCCCTCTTTGCACAACTGGGCGGCGGCATCTATACCAAGGCTGCCGACGTTGGAGCCGACCTCGTCGGCAAGATGGAAGCCGGAATTCCGGAAGACGACCCCCGCAATCCCGCCGTCATTGCGGATCTTGTCGGCGACAATGTGGGAGACTGCGCTGGTCGCGGCGCCGACATCTTCGAATCCACCGCCGCTGAGAACATTGGCGCCATGATTCTTGGCGTCACGCTCTATAAAGTCTTCGGCCTCTCCGGAATCCTGTTCCCCCTCTACACCTGCGCCCTCGGTCTCATCGCCAGCATCGTTGGCGTTTTCACTGTCCGTCTCAAGGGCAATGAGGACCCCATGCGCGCACTCAACCGTGGCTTCTATGTCACCAGTGCGATTGCGATTGGCGGCTTCTACCTGGCAATTCGCCAACTCCTCGGCGGCAACCTATGGCTCTTCGGAGCGGGTGTCGTCGGCATCCTCACCAGCTTCCTCTTCGTTTTTCTCACGCAATATTACACAGACCACACACATCGCCCTGTCCGCTTCATTGCCGAAAGCTGCACGACGGGCCCGGCTACCGCCATCATCACAGGCCTTGCTGTCGGAATGGAGTGCACCGGGCTGGTGGTCCTTACGATCACCGCCGCCATCTTCACGTCGTATTGGATGGGGATGCAAGCGGCACTCCCAGGGGTCACCCTGTTGTCGAGCGGTCTTTATGGCACCGCCATCGCCACCATGGGCGTGCTCTCCACTGCTGCCTATGTCCTCGCCATGGACACCTTCGGCCCGATTACCGACAATGCTGGCGGCATTGTCGAAATGTCGAAGCAGGCTCCCGAAGTGCGCCATCGGACCGATCTTCTCGATGCCGCAGGCAACACCACAAAGGCTTTGACCAAGGGCTACGCCATCGGCAGCGCCGCGCTCGCCGCCTTCCTCCTCTTCAGTGCCTACATCGATGAGGTAAAACTGGTGCTGGCGAAGCGGCTCGGCAAAGAATTTGACCAGATTCCCTTCAGTGTCGACATCGGACAGGTTCCTGTCTTCCTCGGTGCCTTGCTCGGGGCCATGCTTGTTTTTGTATTCAGCTCTTTGGCGATCCAGGCCGTGGGCCGGGTGGCGCAAACCGTGATCTGGGAAGTGCGGCGGCAATTCCAGGAGAACCCGGGCATCCTCGCCGGCACCAGCCTGCCCAATTACCGCCAATGTGTCGACATCGTCACTCGTGGCGCATTGCGGGCGATGATTGTCCCCGGTGCACTGCCGGTCCTTGCCCCCATCGTCGTCGGGCTGCTCTTCAAGCAATTGCCCCCCGCCGCCGATGGCACTCCCATGGGAGCCTGTGCCGTCGCCGCCCTGCTCATGGTGGGAACGATCACAGGAATCCTGATGGCCTCCTTCATGAACAATGGAGGCGGCGCCTGGGATAACGCGAAGAAGTACATCGAACTCGGACACTATGGCGGCAAGGGCTCCGATGCGCACAAGGCCAGCGTTGTCGGCGATACGGTCGGAGACCCCTTCAAGGACACCGCTGGTCCGTCGATTCACGTTCTCATTAAGCTATTGGCCACCATTACGCTGGTGGCCGCACCGCTATTTATTTAGTAGGAAAGCCCGGAGCGGCCTTGGTTTCGGCAATCTGTCCCAGATGCCGTTCCGTATGGGCGGCCAGCAACAGATACACCTGATAGGCATCGATTTCGAAATCCGGCAAAATTTTATGCCGCAAGTCCTGATCCTGGGTGGCCTCCACTAGCGCGATCGTCTGGTCCCGCTTGGTCCTAAAATCGGCTAACCGCTTGGTGGAATTGGCGTAGCCTTCTTTGGGCTCAATCACTTCGGGCGCCTTCATCTTCTGCTTCCGGTCTCGAACCGAAGCGAGCACTTCTTCATCTTTTTGCGCGCTCTTCCGCGCAGGATCGGCGGGGCTGCTGGCCGCTTTGCGGTAGAGGGACAGCATATGGTCCTCCGTCAACGCCAGGTGATCGGCCAACTGCGCCAGCGACCAGCGATCGGCGGCCGGCTTCCATTTCATTTGCGCTTCGCTCAAATTTGCCATCGCATCCAGCAGCAATTTTCGCGACGCATGCAATTCACTCATGGCACGCTGGCGCTCCCCAGGAGTCAATGTGACAGCGGGGGCGAGCATCGCGCCGAGTACTACAATCGGGATCAACCTCAACATCATTCTCTGATACTAGTATTTTTCTCATGGGGTTCTCCTAATGCTTCCTGACAAAATGACCGATTTCTTTATATAGAATGGCGAGTCTCCTAAATGCCGCTCCGCTAGCCGCAATCGGTGAACACGTTGAGCTCTTCACCGCTCACGATACTCCGCCGACGATTTTGCTTGTGGACAGCACAGAACTCAATCGCCGTGTCATTCGGGCCACCCTCAATGGCGTCGGGTCTCGCTTCCTTGAGGCGAAGCGACCCAGCGAAGCCTTTGCCATTCTCGATTGCGAGCGAGTGGACTTGGTCATCTGTGACATGTTTCTGCCAGAACTCAATGGAATGGAGTTCTGCCGCCGCCTCAAAGCCAATCGTGCGACACAGCTTCTTCCCATTCTCATGCTCACCAGTGTGCAGGGGGCGGAGCACGAAGTGGCTGGCCTGACGAGCGGCGCAGACGAATATCTCCTGCAACCAGCTCATCCCAGTATTCTCAAGGCGCGCGTTCAATCAATGCTGCGCCATAAGGCGGCTCTCGATTCTCTCGATGAGGTCGAAAGCATCCTGTTTACGCTGGCTCAGGCGGTTGAGGAGCGCGACAAGTGTACTTCCGATCATTGTCGCCGCCTGTCTTATTACAGTGTCGAGATGGGCATTCGCCTCGGCCTCGGCCGCAATGACCTTTTGGCTCTCCATCGAGGGGGCTATCTGCACGACATCGGAAAAATCGGCATTCCGGACTCCATCCTGAATAAGAAAGGCCGCCTCAACCCCGAGGAGTGGAATGTCATGCGCAGCCATGTCACACGGGGCGAAGAGATCTGCCGTCCGATGAAGAGCCTGGAAGCGGTTCTCCCCATCATTCGTCATCACCACGAACGTTGGGATGGCACGGGCTACCCGGACGAGTTGAAAGGATCTGAGATTCCTCTCCTGGCCCGGATTCTGCAAACCGCCGATGTTTTTGATGCCTTAACCAGTGAGCGCCCCTACAAAGCGGCACTGTCTCCGAGCGATGCCTGCCGGGTTCTCGAAACCGAGGCTTTGACGGGTTGGCGCGATCCGGAACTCGTGCCACTCTTTGTCAACATGATTGAAAATGACAACGACGCCTCCCGCATGTCAAGCAGCTTACGGGCCATGGCGCATGGCATCAATCAGGGCTAGGCAATCGATCTCCGTATTTGATAGAGTCTCGGCATGATCCAACGTAGAACGATCTTTCAAGCAGTACTCCTTCTCGGAACCCTCTGCTTCACCCTGTCTGCCGCCGACATTGCGGGCAAATGGGTGGCAGAAGTTCCCGGTCGCGACGGCCAGAAGCGCGAACAACCGATGACCTTCAACGTCGATGGCAATAAGCTCACCGGTACCATTGGGGGCCAAGGGGGCGACACCGCTATCCAGGACGGCAAAATTGAGGGCGACACTATTACGTTCAAAGTCACCCGGGAGATGGGGGGCAATTCGGTTACCTGGACCTATACTGGAAAAGTGAGCGGCAAGGAAATTGCGTTCAAGCGTGAAGGTGGCCGGGCTCCGCAAGAATTTACCGCAAAGCGAGTGAATTAGCCTATCGGTATCAATGGACTGGAAGTATAAAAAAGTTAGATGAGTTCTTTTTTTGGGTCTTATGCTGCCCCCGTCGTGCAGCATCGTGAAAAAGAGTATTGGGAAGACCACCTCACGGATAAGGCTCGCATGGGACCCCAAGAAGAATGGCTCCGGTATTCTCGCGAAACCTATGCCGCGTGGGTCCGCCAATATCTCTCCGGTGGAGAACGCGTTCTCAAGACAGATTGTTTCGAGGAGATTCGCGGTACGGAGATCGTCGATGCGCTGACAGAACGTTATGGTCAGGTGGTCATTGGCGACTTGGCTGTTCCAGCACTGCAGCAAGCGGCCCATCTCTGTAAGGATCCAAAGTTGAATTGGGTCCAGTCCGCAGCCCAGAATCAGCCTCTGGCTGACGCCAGCTTCGACGCTGTCACCTCATTCTCCACGCTCGATCACTTCCGCTCGGTTGAAGAGATCAGTCAGAGCCTGCGGGATCTGGCCCGTCTCACTCGTCCCGGCGGCCAACTGCTGATTACCCTCGACAATGACGCGAATCCGCTGATCTCGATCCGGAATCTGCTCCCCAACAAGTTATTATGCCGTCTGGGCCTTGCGCCCTACGAATATGGCCGTACCCTTGGTCCACAGGCCTTCCGTGCCGCACTCGAAGACTCCGGCTGGCGAGTGAAGACATTCACTAGCGTCATTCACCAACCGCGCGTTCTTGCTGTTGCAATGTCCCGTTTCTGCAACACCGGTGGACTGCTTACTCCCTGCCGCTACCGGCTCATCCTGCATCCGTTCGAAATGCTGGGCCGCTTGCCAACCCGCATGCTCAGTGGCTACTTTCTTCTGGCGCATTGCCATCGCGCTGCTTGAGCAACTGGAGAAACTCTTCCGTATTCTCCGGCAACGTTTCGCTCTCGAGCCACAAGCAAGCGGACAAGCCGGCGGGAACAAGCTGCGCTCCAATCGAACAGCCCACCAATCTTCCGCAATCCCGCACGATCGGCGCATACTGTTCCAAATAGGCGTGCACCGTTGCGGAAGGACGCGACCAGTACAGGGCGATCTCATCAAATGAAACATCGGGCGAGTCATAGAGCACAGATCCCCAGCGGCGTTTATACTGCAGCAAGCCATCGGTCAACGAGGGCCGGCTTCCTCGAAAGTCCACCTGGCGGCAGCCCCACTCGCGGGCGACGGCGAAGCTGTAGGAATAGCAAGCTGTCATCGCGCCGCTGCGGCGAGAACCCATCCGTGTCCCAATGGCGGATAGAATCAGCGTCGTCCCATCGCGTTGGATCACGGCCCCGCCAATACGGCCATTTTCGCTTGTAATCCAAAGCAAAGCTCCTCGTTGCACCATCTGCTTCACTTGGCGAACTGGCATTAAGATCGCATGGGCACCATGGCGTTCGATCATCGTGGGCCGGTAATATTCGTGATAGAAAACATCCGCGCTCGCTAGGTCGTAGTCGAGGGTGAATTCGAGCTTTTGCTTGCGCACCGTCTGCATCGCGCCCGCAACGCGTTCGAGTTGGCGCTTTTCTTCGATCCTGTCTCCAGGCACCGGGCTTCGATGGCCTACCCAGGCAGGCATGGAAAGAAAGCGGCCTCCAAATAGGAGCCGTCCCGAAAAACGCCCGGTCTGTGCAAATACCAGATCCGCTTCTTGGCTCAAGGTCTCTAAGCGTTGACGAAGATTCCAGGATCGGACCGACCCCAGTTCCTCAACGTGCGGCTCTCCCGCAAAGAGCCGTCCGAGCAGATGATCCCGAAATCCCAGGGACCGGCTTGCGATCACGATCGAACCTGTCTCCGCACTGCCTCGCAATGCCGCACGGTATCGAATCAGCCGGTAGCGTGCCCCCAGCGAGCAGATGGAAAAATAGCAAGACCACACGCGCCCGCTCCAGCGGTGGGGGACCCAGGGGCTTACCAGCTCATAGAGCGTCAAGAAAGCGGCCGCTGGAAATACCGCCGCCAGGGTCCCCACTGATAAAAGCCCCAAACCGAACGGCGTCGAAATCCGAATTTGCTGAAGGCTCGAATCGATGCTTGGTTGTATCGAAAGATGATGCTCAGTGCTCGTTTCCGGCCCTGCGCCCGGTAGTGTTCCATCACTGTGCCGAGCAAGGCTCCGAAAATTCCGGCGCCACGGCATTCTGGAACGGTATACACGGCAAACACATAGATTCCATCCTGCCCCAAGACAAGATCGCGATCAAGATAGCTCAAGCGATAGTCCCGATCTGTCGCCCACAGCCGGGCGGCAATCCGCCCCTCCGCCCGAGCCACAAAGCAGGCCGCACCGGGCTCCTTCGCATGTTCTCTCGCTTCTCCCGGATCTTCCGCTCCCGAGGCAAAATAGTCCTCCAGTTCCTCGACCTGCACCATTGAAATCTGCACAGGGATTCTGGAGGTGGGCACTTGCAGTTCTTTCTCGAAATCGAACTCGAAGATGGGCATCTCGCGATAGACCGAGAGGCCAGCCAACACGCGCAGGTGCAAACCATGAAGACCAAAATCACGCACGTGCTCGGCGAGCCGCTGAAAACTGCTTGGCATCTCCCTTCAGCTTAACGCTCGTTAATGCCGAATGACGGCTCTGAATTTCTCGCCGATCCGGATTGGAATCCGCTCCATTGCTTCACATTCAAAGGCGACACGCTCTGGCAGATTTGCAGAGATCGCCTCTTCGATGTGGGGCAATTCCGACATCTCCGTCGCCAATTGCACAATGAGCGATTGGTCCGGTTGTTGGATCACTCGCCATTGCCGCAAGCGCGTATAACGTCCCAGCACTTCGTGGAAAAATTCCCAATGCAGCGTTCGTCCTGAAGGCAAGTGCACGGAATCCATCGCCCGGCCATGGATGACTTGCAACACCGGATTGGTCCGTCCACAGACGCACGAGGAGTGGAAGGATTGTGGCTTCCATTCTCCAAGATCTCCTGTCCGGTACCGGATCATCGGCATTCCGGTCTGGTTGAGATCGGTCACGACAATCTCTCCCTCGATCACCTCTACGATGTGACTGTCGGCGCTGATATGAAAGCCAACATGCGCTTCGCATTCCCAGGCAAAGTCCGACAATTCCACCAGGCCATAAACATCAATCGGATTGACTCCGAGACGGCGTTGGATCAATGCTCGATCGGCCGGATACAGCGTCTCGCCATCGGAGATAACAACACGGGGCGGCACACGCAGGGGAGGGCAAACGGTAGCCAGCGTGCGGAGTGTGCCTGCCGAGGCGACTAGAAAGGCCGGCCGTTCGGCCAGAAGAGTTCTCACCCAGTCCTGCGGATCATCAAGAATCGAGAGCCACGTCTTCGGAGCAATCCCCAATCGCTGGACAGGGTGAATGGTTCCTTTGGTCATGCGAATCTCCATCGTCCGGTCGGTCCAACTGAATCCATGCTCGAACAAGATCCGCCAGGCCGCCACGCGTTGCGCCCGTTGCCCCGCCTGGTCCAGCAGAATCCGTAATGGGATACCGGAAGATCCTGAAGTGGAGACCATATTGCAATGCTCCAGCGCAATCCCGCTGGCAATCATCTCGCGCGGGGGCGTCTCGCGGATCTGTTGCTTTTGCAGCATCGGCACCCGCGCCAGATCGGCAAGACTTTTCAGTTGTTTCGGATGAAAACCATGTTGGTCAAAGTGTTGCCGATAAAAAGGTACCTGGGCATAGGCGCCTTCCAACAGACGCTGTAACAGGCGAAGTTGGTGGACCGGAAAGCGTTCTCGAGGCCAATAGCTGGAAGCGAGTGCGTTACGAATGCCGCATATCGTTTGAATTCCATTTCTGATCATCAACCACAGCCGCCGTGGACGCCAGTTTCGATATACTCGTCAGTCATGTCAGCGCAAATTAATCCTGTCCGTATCTTCGGAATCATGTCGGCCTTCCAGCAAAGTGCAGCGCTGAAAGCAGCGATCGAGCTGGAACTCTTCAGCGCAATTGGAGAAGGGAACTCCACCGCTGGAAAGATTGCAGAACGATGCCAGGCTTCAGAGCGTGGCATCCGCATCCTGGCCGATTTCCTCTGTGTACTGGGTTTGCTTTCGAAGGAGGGGCTGAACTACTCCCTTGCACCCGAAGCCGCTCTCTTCCTGGATCGGAAGTCTCCGGCCTATCTGGGCGCGATGACTACCTTTCTTGGCGGCAAGAACATCCAGCAACAGTTCTCTAGTCTAACGGAAGCGGTGCGTAAAGGTGGAGTAGCGGACAACCAAGGTAGTACTGTAACCGAGTATGAAGGTTGGATCGACTTCGCAACGAGTATGGAAGCGATGATGGGGCCGGCGGCGCAGCAGATTGCGCAGGCGGTGACGGGGAGCAGACAGGATGCCATTGAGGTGCTCGACGTTGCGGCCTCTCACGGTCTTTTCGGGTTTGCCATTGCGCAGCGCAATCCGCAAGCCCGGATCACGGCGCTGGACTGGGAGAATGTCCTGCAGATCACTCGCGCAAATGCTGCGCGCTGGGGACTGGCAGACAGGGTTCGCACGATCGCAGGCGACGTCTTTACCGTGGATCTCGCCGGGCCCTACGACGTCGTATTGCTGACGAACCTTCTGCACCACTTCGATTTTGAAACGAATGTACGGCTGCTCCAGCGCATCAAAGCAGTTCTCAAGCCGGGTGGCCAGGTGCTGACTCTCGAGTTTGTGCCCAATGAGGATCGAATCTCGCCGCCCGCTTCGGCCACCTTCTCACTCGTCATGCTGGCATCCACTCCGGCGGGGGACGCCTACACCTTCTCCGAGTTCGAGCGCATGTTTGCAGAAGCGGGCTTCGCCTCCAGCGCTCTCGTCCCCTTGCAGGACACGCCGGAAGCACTCATTCTCAGTCAATTGGCCTAAGAAAGCGCGGCCGCGTCAATACTCGCGATTCTCACGACAATTTTGGAAGCCTGTTGGTTTCGGCCTTCAATGAAGTGCTCTCCAATGGCAGTCACCAGCAAGCCGATCGTTTGCCCGTGCAGATAGAGGGTGACGCCTTTCTTGGTCTCCATGCTGCTGCGCAGTACATTCAGGATGGGGTCACCGTTCTGTGTTTCGGCCACCAGCGCGGAAGCGATGGTAAAGGGAATCATTCTTCGTGTCATATTGCGTTCTCAAAAGAGAATGCGCGAACCGGCCCCAGAACCGATCACGGAAAAAGAAAATCAATGAAAAACTGTTCCTGCTATTGCGACAGGGGCGGCCTGGAGTGGGCCACCCCTGTCGTACCGAAGACATAAATCAAGCCCAGAACTTCAGGTATGGCTTGCCCTTGGCCATCCGTTCCACCAGAAGGGCAAGCTCCCGCAGATGATAGTCGCCCCACATGCAGCTCTCGCCGCAAGGCACTTTACGGCCCGCCGGAACATGATCCCAATTGTTCGGACGGTGATACACCGAGTGCAAAAGCAAACCCTGGTGCGTGGCATCGGTGGAGAGATAGGGCTCGTCGAGCAAAGTCCGCAGAATATTCAGACCGGCATTTACATAATTCGACTCCTTCAAATGCACACCCAGCCGGATCAAGCCCTGTGCCCCGATGGCCGCTGCCGAGGAATCCACCGGTTCCCAGTCATTAAACGGCTCCGCCGGACGATCCAGATAGTCGCCCAAACGATGCAGGTTCGGCGCACCGGTATCCCAGTAAGGAACTCCGCAAGTCGGCGTCTGTTCCAGATAGAAGTCGCAGGTTGCCCGGGCGGCTCGCAGCATCGTTGCCTTCGCGCCTTCAAGTCCTGTCTCGGTCAAGGTCTCGAAAAACTCCAGTTGTTCTGCAAACCCGCACATCGCCCAAGCCAGACCACGAGTCCAGGTGGTAAACGGCGAATAGCCCTGTTGCGAACTCGGGCATCGGAAGTTGCCGTCATTGCGATTGAAGATGCTCTCATGGACCGTCCGTCCTCGCAGGTCCCAGGTGTCGCGGCCTTCGCCATAGTAGACGCTGTACTTCGCGGTCGCTTCAGCGTGTTCGATCAAGCGGTCCAGGAGTGAGATGCGCTTGTCGTTTTCGGCGGTCAGCACATGGCCCAGCCGATGCCCGACGGATAAGGCGCGCAGCGAGCGGATCGTATCGACAAACAAAGAGTGTGGCCCATTAAAGGAATAGATGTATCCCCCGCCGCCGGCGATCGTGGACCAGCGTGCCGCCTGCACCGCACCAGACGCCTTGAGCGCGAACTCGTAGAAGTTCTTCTCCCACTCGTTGTAGGCTGTCCGGCCTTCCACCATCAACCGCAACAGATTCCCATAGGTGCTGACATTGTTGAAGCCGTGATCATGAACTCCGATATGGGTCACATGAGGAGCCATCAAGTCGAGCGTATGCTTGCGGCCCGATTCGAGAAACTCTGGATCTCCCGTCGCATCGAATTGCAGAATCGACGCTCCAAACTGGAAGCCCTGGGTCCATTCCGTCCAACCACGAGAGGTGTACTTACCTTCGATGGTGAATACGGGCGAACCCTTTGCGGGCTCCCAGTCCGCATCGAGGCTCGCAATCTTTGCGGCAGATACCTGCCACATGCGTTCAATTGAGGGGAGAAGGGAGGCAGCTGTAATTGCCGGATCAACTTTGACCATGAACTTTATAGAATAGACGACGGAGCCCTTTCCGGAGTCCTATGATGAAACCAATTGTTGGTCTATTCGCGCTCGCAGGTCTTCTCCTGGCGCAACCTTCGCAGCCGCCCCTTGACGACCAGGCGCGTTTGCAATGGTTCCAAGACGCAAAGTTTGGGATCTTCGTCCATTGGGGCGCCTACTCTGTCATTGGCCGTCATGAATGGGCACGCCACCGTTTCCAGATTCCGCAGGCGGACTATGACGTCTACGCCCGCCAGTTCAACCCCGTTCGTTTCAATGCCGACCAGTGGACCAGCCTCTTTGAACGGGCAGGGGCAAAATACGTTGTCATCACCTCAAAGCACCATGACGGTTTCGGCATTTGGCGCTCGAAGGTAAGCGACTACGATATTGAAATCACTCCCTATCCCGGCGATCCGCTCAAGGATCTGGCCAAGGCCGCTCCCAGGCATAACCTCCGTCTTGGCTTCTACCACTCGATCATGGACTGGCATCACCCCGCCTACCGTCCACGCCGCGCCTGGGAATCGAAAGACCCCAATGCAGGCGGCGACAACAATGCCTATGTCGACTACATGAAGGCCCAACTCCGCGAACTCCTCACCGGCTATGGCGATGTCGCCGTCCTCTGGTTTGACGGCGAATGGGAGCACACCTTGGCGAATCTGAAACGCGATGACGAGATCTACAGCTACATCCGCATGCTGCAACCGAACACGCTCATCAACGACCGCCTGTATGAGCGCAAACCCGGAAGCCGTGCCGACTTCGGAACGCCTGAACAGTTCGTGCCCGCTACCGGGATCAAGTCGCCTGATGGCAAAGATGCGCTCTGGGAGAGTTGCGTCACGGTGAACATGGATAGCTGGGGCTACAACAAGTACGAGACGAACTTCAAAACCGAGCGCGACCTCATCCGTATGTTGGTCGAAGTTGTCAGCAAAGGCGGCAACCTCCTGCTCAATATCGGGCCGAAGCCCGACGGTAGCATCCAGCAGGAGTTTGTCACTCGCCTCGAAGCGATGGGCGATTGGCTGCAGGTCAACGGAGAATCCATCTATGGCACCAAGGCCAGCCCCTTCTCCCGCCTTCCCTTTTTTGGGCGCGCCACACAAAAGGATGCAAACCTCTACCTCCAGGTTTTTGCCTGGCCCGAAGATGGTCAATTACGCGTTCCCGGCTTGAAGAATCTTGTCCACTCCGCCTATCTCTTGGCAGACCCGAAGAAGACTCCACTCAGTTGGCGTCGCGATGGAGCGGATATTCTGATCGGAGTTCCCAAGCTGGCGCCCGACGATCGGGTGAGCGTTGTCGCGCTCCGCCTGGACAGCCCTCCGCTCGTCGAGCCCTTCCTCATCCGCCCGGATGTCCAAGGCAATCTCAGCCTGGGCGTTGCAGCAAGCGAGATCGAGACCCGCTTTGAACAGCGGGCAAAGAAAGAGAACGCGCTCGGTCACGTTTTTCTCACCAACTGGACCCGTCCCGATGACATTCCCACTTGGAACTTTGAAATCCCCAAAGCTGGGGCCTATCGTGTCGAAGTGAGTTACGGCGCAACCCGGACCGGTAAGGATAAGGATTATGTAGTGAGCGTAGGCGGCACCAGTGTCAACGGCAAGATTGTGGAGACCGGCGGCGAATGGGTCTTCCACGCCCAACGTCTTGGCGTGCTTCATCTTGCCAAAGGAGCCCATAGCCTCCAAGTGAAAAGTGCAGGCACACAGGGGCTGGACGGTGTCACCTTGGAACGTGTTCTACTGGTGCCGGTGATATGAAAACAATCTGCGCCCTGCTCATCGCGGTCCTCTTGCTGTCTTGTGAAAAGCGGCATGCCCAATCTGGTGCTGTGGTGACCACAGAGAAAAAGGCGAGCGCGACAAAGGCTGAGATGCTCCGCGCCGAGATCGATATGGCGGCGGGCGAGCTCAGCATCGAAGGTGGCGGGAAAGATGAGGTCGCGGCTGTCTTCCATACCGGTGCGGAAGATCCAGTGCCTAACTTTAAGTTTGACAACACCAGCTTTCGAGCCCGCCTGGTGATCGACCAACGCAAGTCAGACAGCCTGACTGGCGAGAATCGCTGGGAACTGAGTCTTCCGAACAACCTCTCTACCGACCTTTTCGTGAACATGGGCGCTGGCGAGGCCAAGTTGCGTCTGGGTTCTCTCGATCTGCGAAACGTCTCTCTCTCGATCGGCGCAGGCAAAGTAAGCGCCGATTTTCTTGGCATCCCGAAGCGGGATTACGACGTGAAGATCCGCGGCGGTATCGGCGAGTGTGAAGTGATCCTGCCGCGCGAAGTGGGCATTCGAGCAGAAGCGCGAGGTGGCATCGGCAGTATCGATGTCCAAGGACTCGAACGCAGGAATGGCGCTTATGAGAACTCCGAGTTCCAGAACGCGAAGGTTAAGATCCGTCTCGATGTTCAAGGCGGGATTGGCGAGATTCGGATTCGCACTCGATAATTTTTTCTCCTCGCTGTCGAGACTGCGTATACTCACTCGTCGTTGCTAGCAAAGGAGGGAATTCACATCCCTATGAAGTACATGCTTCTCATTTATGAAGATCAGGCCGCCTATGCGACCAGTTCCGAGGAACAACAACACGCACTCTTTGCTTCTTATATGAAGTTCACCGAGGAACTGCGAGCCTCCGGCCGTCTAGTGGCGGGAGATGCACTCCAGCCCTCGATGACGGCTACCACGGTGCGGGTGGAGAACAGTAAGCGCGTCAGTACAGACGGCCCTTATGCCGAGACCAAGGAACAACTGGCCGGCTATTACATCGTTCAGGTGAAAGACATCGAGGAAGCGACTGCGATTGCTGATGAGATCTGCCGCCTGCACACCTGGAATCGGGTGGCGCTCGAAGTCCGTCCGGTGATGGAAATCGGAGGCGAGTGAGCTCGGGCATTCTCGAAGCTGTCTATGTGGAAGAGCGTGGACGAATTCTCGCCACGCTCATCCGCATGGCGCGCAACTTTGAGGATGCCGAAGAAGCTTTGCAGGACGCTGTCACCAAATGGCCGCGGGATAGCGTTCCGCAGAATCCGGGAGCCTGGTTGCTCACCGTCGCCAAGAATAGTCTGATCGATCGACGACGCGTCGACGCAAGGCGCCGCGAACTCCGCGCGCTCATTGTCGACACGCAAGCAGACGAAGAGTTGCCCGACGATGTCCTGCGTCTGATCTTTTTGTGCTGCCACCCGGTGCTGTCGCCCGAGGCGCAAATCGCACTCACGCTTCGCACTCTGGGTGGTCTTGAGACAGTGGAGATTGCCCGCGCTTTTCTGGTGCCCGAGCCGACGATGGCCCAGCGACTGGTGCGAGCCAAGCGCAAGATCGCCGAAGCGGGCGTGCCCTATCGCATTCCAACCAACCAAGAACTGCCGGAGCGTGTCGATAGCGTTCTGGGCGTCATCTACCTGATCTTCAACGAAGGGCATGTGGCCCGTGCCGGTGATGCGCTGCTGCGCGTTGAACTATGTACGGAGGCGATTCGGCTTGCCACTCTGCTGAATTCCTGGCTGCCGCAACGGGCCGAGGTGGAAGGTCTGTTGGCGCTCCTGATTTTGAGCCATTCGAGACGTGATGCAAGGACGAAGCCAGATGGATCTCTCGTCACACTCGAGCTACAGGACCGGAGTCTTTGGAAGCGGACGGAGATCGAGCAGGGGACCAGGCTGGTGGAAACGGCGCTCCGCCGGAAGTCGTTAGGCCCCTACCAGGTGCAGGCTGCGATCGCCGCGCTCCATTCCGAGGCAGCGACAGCCGCCCAGACCGACTGGCTGCAGATCGCAAGTCTCTATGTCGAACTGCTCCGTTTTGATGCAAGCCCCGTCGTTCGCCTGAACCACGCAGTGGCCTGCGGCTATGCCGGAAGCTGGCAGATGGCGATCGGGTTGATCCAAGCCATTGTGGGCTTGGAAGAGTATTACCCTTATTACGCGGCAAAAGCACAAGCACTGCAACGCCTCGGCCGCCAAGCCGAATCGCGCGTTGCCTTGGAGCGAGCCATCCGTCTCACGCAAAACCGGGCAGAGCGCGAGTACTTATCGAGGATGATGAGGAGTAGTGAGTAGAGAGCTGCAAAAAATCGCCGAACGTGTCGTGGCCTGCACCGCCTGTCCGCGGCTGATCGAGTATTGCCAGGAAGTCGCCCGGGTGAAACGGCGCGCTTATCGGGACGAGGAGTATTGGGGCAAACCAGTGCCCGGCTTTGGCGATCCGAATGCGAGGCTGCTGATTGTTGGTCTCGCGCCGGCCGCGCATGGGGCGAATCGCACAGGCCGGATGTTCACCGGCGACCGCAGTGGCGACTTCCTCTTCCGCGCCATGTATGAGACCGGCTTTGCCTCGCAGCCGGAAGGCAAGCATCGCAACGATGGCCTGGAACTGATCGACGCCTATCTCGCGGCATCGGGCCGTTGTGCCCCGCCAGACAATAAACCGCTCCCGGAAGAACTCGCGAGATGCCGGCATTTCTTGATCGAAGAAATGGCGGCGCTCAAAAACATTCGTGCCGTGTTGTGTTTGGGGCAGATCGCGCTTGATTCCTACACGCGCGCCATTGCAAGCAAGCGTCTCGCCTTTGGCCACGGTCTGGTGCACGACCTCACGCCAACCGTGCTCTGCTCCTATCACCCCAGCCAGCAGAATACACAGACAGGGCGGCTGACCATGCCCATGTTTCAGGACATCTTCGTCAAAGCAAGCCAAGTGATCCATACGCCGGCCACAAAGCCTCCGAGCGCATAGAGCCAGGGCGACAGTGGTTGGGGCGGGAGGACCGGGAGCGGTTCCGGTTCCGGCAATTCCCGGGCCTTCAGCGAGATGGCATAGCTACCCTTGGGAATTTCAAGAATCCAGGCGTCATTTGCCCCTTCCCCCTGGTAGTACTCCACTAGCTTGGCGCGCAAGCGGGAGGTCTGCACGCGCACGGTGGAATCCTGTCTTGGGTCGAAATTCTCAGCCTTGTTAAAAACTGCGGCGGCAATGGCTGCTTCGCGGATCGGCTCTCCCGGATGTTCGGTCGATTGGCGAACTAAATAGCTCAGTAAATTCCGCAACGACTCGGCACCGGCGATCGGAGGAGAAGAGCTGATTTTCTGTAATGTTTCGAGGACGTAAGTCTCAGTGGCATGGAGCCCGTCGGTCATCTCCGACTAGTCTACGCTAAGGATGTGATGCCTCTTTTTCTGCTGCTTCTGACGATCGCACAGTTCGTCAGTCCCCAAGCTCCTGTTCGCTACAGCTACAAGGTGATAAACAGTTTTCCCCATGACCGGAATGCCTTCACACAAGGCCTGGAATTCAAAGATGGAATCTTTTATGAGGGCACCGGACTGAACAATCGATCGAGTGTCCGGCGGGTCAACCCGAGCACGGGCGAAGTCCTCCAGAAAGTGGATGTCCCGGGACAATACTTCGGCGAAGGCATCACCGTGATCGATGACCGGATTCTCGAACTCACCTGGAAGAACGAAGAGGGCTTCATCTACAACCGCAAGACGCTGAAGCAAATTGGCAAGTTCAAGTATTCCGGAGAAGGTTGGGGCTTGGCAAACGACGGCAAGCAGATCTATATGAGCGATGGGTCTGCGAATATCCGGATCCTCGATCCCAAGACGCTCCAGGAGATACGCCGCATCACGGTGAAGAACGCCGGTCGGCCGATCGATCAGATCAACGAACTGGAATACATCGATGGTGAGATCTGGGCGAATGTCTGGCAGACCGATTTCATCCTCCGCATCTCTCCGAAAGACGGACAGATCACCGGCATTATTGATCTCACTGGAATCTTAAAAGACACCAATGGCACCGACGTTCTGAACGGCATCGCCTGGGATGCGGTGGGCAAACGTCTTTTCGTCACCGGCAAACTGTGGCCGAAGATTTTCCAAATTGAGTTGGTGAAGGGACGCTAGTGTTTGACGAAATCCGCCGTTTTGTGAAGAAGATTCCGAAAGGGAAAGTGGCAACTTATGGGCAAGTGGCCGTGGCGGCAGGCTTCCCGCGAGCCTCCCGCCAGGTGGCCTGGTCGCTGAAAACTTTCGATCCGACGCTCCCTTGGCAGCGGGTGGTGGGCAAGGGAGGTAAGATCCTTTTACGGGGTGCGGGTGGAGTAGAACAAGTACAGCGCCTCGAAGCAGAAGGAGTTGTCGTGCACGGCACTCGCATTGATCTCAAACGCTTCGGCTGCATCTTGCTGCTCGCGATGGTGCTGCAGGGCGCGGACCTAAAGGAAGAAGCGCTCGTTGCCAAGCGGCGCAGTTATTGGGCATTCCAGAAACCGGTGCGTAGTGAGATCCCGGCCGGTGTGCATCCCATCGATTTTCTTGAAGCGGCCAAGCGTCCGAAGCTGGAACGGCGTGCGCTCCTCCGCCGGTTGAGCCTGGACTTAACAGGGTTGCCGCCACAAATCGACGGCCCTTACGAACAGATCCTCGACCGGTTGATGGCGACTCCGCGCTATGGCGAACGATGGGCGTCGAAGTGGCTCGATGTCGTGCGCTATGCCGATACGAATGGTTATGAGTTGGATGTCGAACGCGAACAGTCCTGGCGCTATCGCGACTATGTGATTCGCGCTTTCAATGCAGACAAGCCTTATCGCGATTTTCTGCGCGAGCAACTCGCGGGGGATGAGCTGTATCCCGGCGAGGCCGATCCTCTGATTGCAACCGGATTTCTACGTGCCGGGCCACGGCATGTCGTGGGCGGCAACCAGGACGAAGAACAGAACCGGCAAGAAGACCTGATCGAGATGACCCACGGCATCTCCTCTGCCTTTCTGGGCATGACCGTAGGGTGTGCCCGCTGCCATAATCACAAATTCGACCCGATCCTGCAGACCGATTACTACCGTCTGCAGGCGGTGCTGGCCTCCACGCAGTTCCGCCAAGTGCAACTGGCAGATGGCGATACGATGCTGGCCGTGGATCGGCTCCTCGCACGCCATCAGGCACGCCTGAAGCCGATTCTGGATGAGCTGGCTGCGATCGAGAAGCCTTATCGCGAGCAGTTCAAGCGAGACAAGAAGAAGACTTTAGAGCCACAGTTCCAAGCGGTGCTCAATCTCGATCCGGGCCAGCTCAATGACGAACAGAAGCGCCTCCGTAAAGATGCCGAGAAACAACTGACGCCAACCTGGGATGAAGTGGTTGCGCTGATTCCTCCTGCCTTAAAGGCAAAACGGGCAAGCTTGCGCAAGCGGATGCATGAGCTTGCTTACGATGAGCCAGCGGCGGCGCCCCAAGCTTATGCAGCTTTCACCGTGGACGCGGCCTTGCCCACGCATGTCCTGAAGGTGGGGGACCCTAAGTTCAAGTTGCAGACCGTTGAGGCTGGGCTGCCGCTGGTGCTGGCGAAAGACCTTGGCAATCTATCCCCAGACCCACACGGACGCCGGGCTGCACTCGCCAATTGGCTGGCTTCTCCCGATCATCCGCTCACGGCGCGGGTGATGGTGAATCGGATTTGGCAGTTCCGCATGGGGAAGGGAATTGTCGCAACGCCGAATGATTTCGGGGCTCTGGGAGCCCGTCCAACGAACCTGAAGCTTCTCGACTGGCTCGCCACCGAATTCATTGCGAGTGGCTGGAGCGTGAAACACATCGATCGACTGATCCTGACCAGTGCCGTCTACCAGCAACAGGCCGAGCAACGCCGCCGGATGGATTCCGACATGCTGCGCGACTCGATTCTCGCCACCAGCGGCAAGCTGAATCTGAAGATGTATGGCAAGCCAGTGAAGACTCCGATTGAGCCGGAAGTCTATGACCTGATCTTTACCGAAGGCGAGCCGGACAACCTTTGGCCCTTGCCCAAGGACAAGACGGAGATGGATCGCCGTTCGATCTATGTCCTAAATAAACGCACCGTCCGCTTGCCCATGATGACGAACTTCGACCAGCCGGACGCGATGTCGAGTTGTCCGGAACGATCGACGTCCACTCATGCTTTGCAGAGCCTTTCGATGATGAACAGCGACTTCATCCAGGAACAGGCAAAGGCCTTTGCCGTGCGGATCAAAGGCGATCCGGTGGGACAAGCTTATCGGATTGCGCTCTTCCGGGAAGCAACGGCCGCAGAGCGGCAACAGGCTCAAAACTTCTTTCAGAAAGGGGGAACGGTTGAGGATTTCGCCTTGGCCATGTTGAATCGTAATGACTTTCTCTATCTCCCGTAGAAATATCCTGCGTGCCTCGGCGAATGGCTTTGGAGCTGTTGCCGCGGAATGGCTGCTACAGCGTCAAGCCTTTGCGGCCAAGCCCCCGCATTTTGCGCCGAAGGCGAAGAGCGTCATCTTTCTGTTCATGGTGGGCGCTCCCTCCAGCATGGATACCTTCGATCCAAAACCATCGCTCAAGAAATATGAAGGACAGCCTTTGCCAGCTAGTTTTGGCAAGGTAGGTGGACAGTTTACCGATGGTTCGAATCCATTGCTGGCCTCGCCGTGGGAGTTTCAGCGTTATGGCCAGTCGGGGATTCCAGTATCTTCGTTGTATCCGCATCTTGCCCAGTGCGTTGATGACATCTGCTTTGTCCGCAGCTTCTACACCGAGAGCGTGGTGCATGCGCCTGCCATGTATCAGGTGCATACCGGGCGGATTCTGATGGGCTGGCCGAGCATGGGCTCCTGGGTGACCTATGGGCTGGGAAGTGAAACAGACAATCTGCCGGCCTATGTGGTGATGCCACAGCCGGAAGGCACACCCGAGGGAGGGACGCCCTGCTGGGGCTCCGGTTTTCTGCCGGCTGTTCATCAAGGCACCCTGTTACGTAGCGGCGCAAGCCCCATCTTGAATCTGAAGCCACCTGCTGGAGTGACGCCGGAGAAGCAACGCCGGACGCTGGATTTGCTGCAACAGATGAACGCAATGGATGCCACGCCGCAAGACCAGGAGATGGCGGCGCGTATCGCGAGTTATGAACTCGCCTTCAAGATGCAAACCAGTGCCCCTGAGGCAGTGGACATCTCAAAGGAGCCAGAGCATATTCGCAAGATGTATGGCATTGACCAGAAGCGCACCGTCGACTTTGGCATGCGCTGTCTGCTGGCCCGGCGGATGGTGGAACGCGGGGTTCGTTTTGTCCAACTTTATTCCGGCGGTGGCCCGGTCAGTATGCAGTGGGATGCCCATAGTCATCTGAAGGCGAATCATGAGAAGATGTGCGGCCTCACCGATCAACCAGTGGCCGCATTGCTGCAGGACTTGAAGCAGCGCGGACTTCTCGATACGACGCTCGTCATCTGGGGCAGTGAGTTTGGCCGCTTGCCGACTTCAGAAAGTGGCAATGGCCGCGACCACAATCCGCATGGATACACGATGTGGTTCGCGGGCGGCGGCGTCAAAGGCGGTCGCATCATCGGGGAGACCGATGAGTTCGGCCTGCGTGGCGTGGGCCAACGCTATCACATGAGGGACTTCCACGCGACGATTCTCGAGTTGCTCGGCATGGACCAGAACCGGCTCTGGTATCTGCACAACGGGCGCCACGAGAAGCTTACCGATTTCGGTGGAACGGCGATCAAAGAAGTCTTTACTTAGCTACTTGATGCGGAGCATGCGATTCTCGCTCCACTCAAAGACCGCGTAGTCGTTGCCGGTGGGTTTGTCCTTCAGGTTCGGATTGGTGAGACAGACAATCTCCAGTGACGGATCACGATAGAGCAGCCTCGAAGCAAAGGTGCTGGCCCAGTGTTCGTGAGCGAGGAAAGGTTCGCGGAGAAAGCGAATCTGGCTTCCAGGCGGCAGTGTGGGCGCGGCGACTTTGAGTTCCCGGTAGAAGTTGGTGATGTTGCCGTACTCGACATCGGCTCCACTGAGGTCAGACTTCGCTGGTACCCAGAGGAACATCGCCGCAAAGAGAAGTGCGGCACACAAGAGCCTTAGTTTTTCCTTGGGGATGAGGAGGAGCAGACAAGGCAGGCTCAGCGCGAGACCGGCGCAAGCAATGTAGACGCCTTCGAGACCGCGGTCGGGGACGAAGGCGAGGGGCAGGATGCCGATCGGGAAAACCAATGCGGCGAAGGTCGACATTCGGGTTCGCAGCAGGAAGGGCGTGGCGGCGACCAGGGGCGCGGCCCAGAGCGGCAGTGCCTCCCACAGGATCAATCCACTCAAGTAGCCGCGGAAGCGTTCCAGGTAGACCGAGAGCTTGTAGTCCGGCTTGTACAAACCGATGGACGAGATGCCATTCAGCCCGTAGACCCGGCCGAAGATGAAGGCCAATGTGATCCCGCCGAAGAGCGCGAAGACCTTCCAATCGATGCGGCGGTGCCAGAGGAAGTCATAGAGCACGAGGAAGACCGGTAGCACGACCACACTCTCCTTCGCGTTGAGACCAAGGATGTAGAGGAGGGCTGTTGCAGGCAAGACCCATGGCTTGTCACGAAACTCGACAAAACAGGCCAGTCCCGCATAGACGAAGGTGAAAGCGAGGATCTCGTAGATCGTGCCGGTGTTCAGGTAAAGGAAGGGCCAATTGTAGTGATAGCTGGCAATGGCAGTGGCTGTGAGGCCAAAGGCGAGGCTTCCGCTGAGCTTCGTTGCCAGGTGGCCGAGGAGGAACGCGTTGAGGATGAGGATGCTGCTAACCACCAGCCGCCACGGCCAGATGTTCAGGTCGGAATACTGGAATCCGATCTTGTAGAGAACCTGGCCGAGAGGTCTGAATTGGTTGCTGGGCTTCCAGAAGGTGACGATGTCCCGGAGCGTAGTGGACCACGAGTTCTCGAAGGCCCGGTAGCAGTTCATGAGGTCGTCATGGGTCCAGTTCGCCTGCATGCTGACCGGAGCTTTGGTTTTGAAATAGAAAAGAACTGCGATCGTCCAGCATAGGAGAATCACAATTCGCTGTCTAGTGGAGTAAGTTTCGTTCAAAGAACTGTACCATCGCTTCGTTCAAATGGAAGCGGGCCGGGCCGGTGACGCCGTGGCTTTTCTGGGGATAGATCAGGAGGTCAAATTGCTTGTCGGCCCGTTCGAGGGCATCGGTCATCTGTAGCATGTTTTGGAACAGAACATTATCATCGCCGATGTTGTGGACAAGCAGGAGTTTGCCTTCGAGATTCTTTGCCTTGTGGACAGGTGAAGATTCGCGATAGCCCTTCTCGTTCTCTTGCGGGGTGCCGAGATAACGTTCTGTATAGATGGTGTCATAGAGCAGCCAGTTGGTGACGGGTGCACCGCTGATTCCAGCCTTGATCAGTTTGGGCTCGCTCAGCATGGTGTTCAGCGTCATGTAGCCGCCGTAGCTCCAGCCGGACATGCCAACGCGTGCGGAATCGACAAAGCCCAGGCCCACCAGATACTCGATTCCAGCCTTCTGGTCCTGTACTTCAATCTCTCCAAACTTGCGATAGAGCTTTGCTTCCCAGAGATGGCCGCGGCCGGCGCTGCCACGATTGTCCACCTGCCAGATGACGAAGCCTTTGTGTGCGAGGACCTGGTCAAGGTTGGCTGCTGTGGTCCAGGCGTTGCGAACGCTCTGGGCGTGTGGGCCGCCGTAAACCATCACGATGGCCGGATACTTTTTCCGGGGATCAAAGTTCTTCGGCTTGATCAGGCGTGCGTCGAGCGTCGCTCCATCCTTGGTTTTGAAGTGGAGGAACTCAGTGGGCAGGATGTCGTATTCGTCGATGGAGGTGCGATCGCTTGGTTTTAACTCTTCAAGATTGGAGCCGTCGCTCGCGTGCAGCGTCTGGCGAGTTGGGACGGTAATCGAGGAATAGGTGTCGGTGTAGAAGCCGGCAGCCGGACTCATCGAGATGATGTGCGTGCCTGGCTCGGTGGTCAGCTTGCGCTTGTTCTTGCCGTCGAAGCCAATGACATAGAGATGGCGTTCGAGAGGACTGACTTCGGTGGACGTGTAGTAGACAAGTTTCTTCTCCCAGTTGACTCCGGCAACGCTGGTGACTTCCCAATCGCCTTTGGTCAGTTGTCCAAGCTCCTTGCCCTCATAGCCAAGCAGATAGAGGTGGCGGGTGCCGGACTTCTCGCTTGCCCAGAGAATCTCTTTTCGCTCCGGGTTCAGCCGGGTCATCGAATTGACGTTGATCCAGTACGGGTCGGTCTCGCCGAAAGCTTTACGCACCTGGCGTGTTTCCCAATTTGCAGCGAGGAACTCGAGCTTGTCCTGGACACGCGACATGCGTTGCACGCTGACTTCAGAAGGATTGAGCCAGTCGACACGAGCGAGGAGATGGTCGCGTGTTTCTCCAAGATCCATCCAGCGGGATTTCACCGTTTCGAGATCCACCACACCCAGGCGGACGTCTGCATTGGGCGTGCCTGCTTGCGGGTAGCGTTGGGGTTCGGCCACCGCTGGAATCTTCAGCAGGTCGGCCTGCGGGTAGATCATCTCTTTCGAGATATCGAACTGGAGATAGGCAATGCGGGCGCTATCGGGACTCCACCAATAAGCCGTATTGAGGTCGAGCTCCTCCGGATATACCCAATTCAGCTTGCCGTTGAGCAGGGTTTCACTGCCGTCCCGGGTGAGCCGGGTGACTTTCCCAGAGGCAATGTCCTGGAAGTACAAGTCATTCTCGATGCGGTAGCTGACGCGCTTGCCATTGGGGCTGAGCTTCGCATCGGCCTCGACAGCTTCCGTCTTGGTCAGTTGCTTTACGGTTCCGTCTTTCGCAGTAATCCAGAACAGATCCCCACCTTCGGCGATGAGCAGCGCGCTGCTGTCAGGGGCCCACTGGACGTGCTGTTCGGTGACGCGACGGTTCTGCCAACCAAAGGCTCCTTCGGGGCGAGAGTCCTTTACGGCCATCGCCGTGAGGTCGCTGAGCCGCGCAAAGAGAGGCCGGCTCTGTTTGGTACGGCAATCGTAGAGATGCAAGCCCCCATTGCGCAGGTAAGCAAACTCAGAGCCGTTGGGCGCCCAGATGGGAGCGAAGAGCGCGGTAGCTGTGGGACGTTGTTTGAGCGTGTCTAAAGTGATCGGCTTCTTCTGTGCGAGGAGCGAAAGACTGACAAGCAGACTGAGAAAGAGAGTGCGTCGAAGGGTCATCGATAACATATAGTTTGCACTAAGCATGGAAATACATTTTTGGGGCGCCACACGTACGGTAACCGGTTCAATGCATGAGATCCAGCATGCGGGAAAACGGCTTCTTTTAGATTGCGGACTCTTCCAGGGGAGGCGTAGCGAGGCACGAGACCGCAACTGTTGCTTCCCCTTTTCTGCAAGCGCGGTCGATCAGGTTGTGCTGTCGCACGCGCATATTGACCATTCTGGAAATCTCCCGAATCTCGTGAAGCAGGGATTTCGGGGGCCGATCCATGCGACGGCAGCGACGCAGGATCTCTGCCGGGCGATGCTCGCCGATAGCGCCTATCTGCAGGAGCGCGACGCTGACTTTTTGAACCGTCGCCGTGACCGCCGCAAGCGGCTGATGCCGAACTATCAAGAACAGTTGGTGGAGCCGCTCTACACGAGTGTCGACGCGGAGAATACCTTTCCGCTCTTTGCTCCGCTTCCCATGAATGGGAGCCTGGACCTCGGCGACGGCTTGACCGTCGAGACCGTGGAGGCGGGCCATATGCTGGGCAGTGTTTGTATGCGGCTCACTGATGGTAAGGTGCGGCTGGGCTTCTCAGGCGATATCGGCCGCAAGAACCTGCCCATCATTCGCGACCCGCAGGAGATGCTGGCCTGCGACTACCTGATCATGGAATCCACTTACGGAGACCGGTTCCATCAGGATGAAGGCGCCGTGCTCGATAAGCTCGCCGATGTGGTGAACCGGACGGCCGCCCGTGGCGGAAAGATTGTTGTGCCTTCGTTTGCCGTGGGCCGCACGCAGCAGTTGGTGCTGCTCTTGAATCAGCTGGCGCAGGCGGACCGGATTCCGAATATTCCGATCTTCGTCGATTCGCCGCTGGCCGTGAACGTGACGCAGACCTTCCGCAAGTTCAGCAACCTCTTTGATGCTGAGACGGCCAAGATGCTGGCTGGCGATGCGAAAGGCGACGTGTTTGGCTTCTCCCGTTTGCGCTACATCAAGGATGTCGCCGACTCGAAGGCGCTGAACGACATTCGAGGACCCTTCATTGTGATTTCCGCCAGCGGTATGTGCGAGGCCGGGCGTGTGGTTCATCATCTGCGCAACACGATTGCCGATCCTAGAAACACCGTACTGATTACAGGCTTCCAGGCTGAGAACACCCTAGGACGTAAGATTCTCGACAAATGGCCGGAAGTGCCGATCTTTGGAGACATGATCCGGCTGCGGGCGGAAGTCGCCAAGATCAATGAACTTTCGGGGCACGCCGATCAGCGGGAGCTCCTGGAATGGCTGCAGCCGATCGCCAAGGGATTGAAGAAGATCTTCCTCGTGCATGGCGAATCGAAACAGCAAGAGGTGCTCCAGAAGGTAATCCAAGAGGCCTATGGCGTGGAAGTGGTGATCGCGAACCGCGGGAATATTTTCCGCCTCGATTAGGCGGAAGCCGCCAAGGCGATGTTGACGCTCTCGTTGAAACTGTATCCGAAGCCGCGAACGCTTCGGATATAGTTGGGAGCGGTGGCATCGGCCTCAATCTTTTGCCGCAGGCGCAGGATGTAAACATCAACGGTGCGATCGGTGACGGCGCGGTCATGGCCCCAAACGGCATCGAGGAGTTGTTCGCGAGAGAAGACAACACCGGGCCGGGACATCAGGAACTCGAGCAACCGGAACTCCGTGGCCGTCAGTTGCAGGTCGGTGTTGGCCAGCTTGACACGGCAGGAAGTGCGGTCGAGCTCCAATTCGGCAGATTTCAGGACCTTGGTCACGGTCTGCTGGCCACGGAAGTGGACCTTGACCCGGGCGATGAGCTCGCGCACGAAGAAAGGCTTGACGATGTAATCGTTGGCGCCGAGTTCAAGCCCCAGAATTCGATCGGTTTCACTCGCCCGTGCGGTGAGGAAAATCACAGGAATGTGGGCCAGTTCGGGATGGGAGCGGATGCCCTTGCAGATGTCGAGGCCATCGGAATCGGGCAGCATGATGTCGAGCAAGATCAGATCGGGCTTCTCGCGACGGCAGAGGTCAATGGCGCCTTTTCCGGTCTGGGAGCCAACCAGACCGAAGCCTTCCTTCTCGAGGTTGTACTTCAACAACGAGAAGAGGTCCGCGTCATCTTCGATCAAAACAATCTTTTTCATGCGTTATGCCTACTGTGACGATTTTCGCTAAAGAAGATAGGGATTGCATTGCAATTTCGTTACAAATCAATGAATCGCTGCTTCAGGCGATGATAGAGGGATGTCGAACAAAGGGAAACCGGAATTGTGCCGGATTGGAGTGGCTATCGATGCAGATCTGCTGGAGAGGTTCGACAAGCGAATAGAAAAACGAGGTTACGCCAACCGGTCGGAGGCGTTTCGCGATTTGATTCGTGAAGAGTTGATCGCAGAACATGCCGAATCGCCGACAAAGCCGGTGGTGGGTACGCTAACGCTGATCTACGACCATCATGTTCATACTTTGCATGAAAAGTTAACCGGGATGCAGCATGAGCATCACCATGCGATCATTTCCACCTTGCATGTGCATCTGGATCATGACAACTGCCTTGAGGTGTTGGTCTTACGAGGGAAGAGCGCGGAAGTGCGTTCTATTGCAGACCGGCTGATCAGCATGAAGGGGGTCAAACACGGACGCCTGACCATTACGACCGCAAATGCGGGTGCTTCCGGGATTGCTCCTCACTCGCACTCCTGATAGAGTGCGACTCAGTATGAACCACTTATCGCGACGCGAGTTTGGATGGATGGCAGCGAGTGCAACGGCTTTGTCTGCCGCACCAAACTCGAAGATCCAGGGAGTCCAGCTCGGCGTTATTACGTACAGTTTTCGAGGCAGCAATGACCTCGACGAGATCATCAAGAACATCAGCGACATCGGTTTGAGTGAAGTGGAGTTGATGGCCAATCATGCGGAAAGTGTTGCCGGAGCACCGATGCCTGCGCCGCGTCCTCCGCAAGGACCAAGGCCCAGTGGCCCGCCCACGCCGGAACAACTGGCCGCGATGCGTGCCCGGATGAATGGTCCTGAGGCGCAGAAGGCGCGCGAGGATCTCCGCAAGTGGCGCTTGTCCGCCTCAATGAGTGCATTTCAGCCTGTGAAGAAGAAGTTTTCCGATGCAGGTATTGATTTGCGTCTGCTGTGCTTCAACATGAACGAGAGCTTCACCGATGATGAGTTCGAGTACATGTTCCAGGTGGCCAAGACCTTAGGTGTCAAGGCAATCACCACCAGCACCCAGTTGACCGTGGCAAAGCGCGTAGCGCCTTTTGCGGACAAGCACAAGATTCTGGTGGGTTATCACGGCCATGACAACGTGAAGGACCCCAATGAGTTCTCCACGCTGGAGACCTTTGAAACGGCGATGTCGTATTCCAAGTACAACGGCTTGAATCTCGACATCGGACACTTTGTAGCAGCAAATTCCGACCCCATCGCGCTGATCCGGAAGCATCATCAACGGATCACAAACCTGCATCTGAAAGACCGGAAGAAAGACCATGGCCCGAATACGGTTTGGGGCGAGGGCGACACTCCGATCGGTGCTGTACTGCAGGTGATGAAAAAGGAGAAGTATCCCTTCCCGGCGAATATCGAGTACGAGTATCGCGGGCAGGGCACTCCGGCAGAGGAAGTGGCGAAGTGTTTTGACTTCTGTAAGAAGGCGCTTGCTTAAGCGCTCTTACTTTCCTAATTTCTTCAGCCAGGCCGTGGGAGGGTTCATCGCGAACCAGAGAATCGCGAAGAGCACGAACATGATGAAGCCGACGATGAGATTGCCAATCATGCCTATTCAGATGCAATTGGCGGGCCAACGATTCGGCCTTTAATTTGTATCGGTTGGCGTTGCAATCACGACATGTCGATATTGATATGTCGTGATTGCAACGAGACTTCGTGATAATTTGGAGTTGTGGACCTCGAGCAACTAGAGGCGGTGTCGTTGGCGGTGGCGGAGCATCGCAATGTCGATACCGTTCTGCGAATGATCGTCGATCGCCTGAGCCGCGACGCATCGTGTGCGCTGGCGCGGATCTGGCTGGTGGATGGAGAGGAACTCCGTCTGGTGGCAAGCGCCGGGGAATCGGATCGCCTGGGAGGCCGCTTTTCGCGGTTCGCCGTGGGGACGGGAAAGATCGGCAAGATTGCAGCCAGCCGTGAGGGCGTCTTGATCGAAGATGTTCGCAAGGATGGGGCCTGGATCGCGGACGGGGAATGGGTGCAGGAGAGGGGCGTGCGGAGCTTTGCCGGACAACCCTTGAAGTATCGGGGGGAAGTCTTGGGGGTCCTGGCGATTTTCAGCCGTAGACCGCTGGGAGCGGTGGAGGCCCGCTGGCTTGAGGTATTTGCCCGCCATGCGGCGATCGCGATTGCGAATGCACGAGCCTTTGAAGAGATCGATGGACTGCGGCGCCGTCTGGAGATGGAGAATGAGTATCTTCGCGAAGAAGTGAGCGAAGGCATGGGCGGCATTCTGGGGAATGGCGCGGCGATTGAGCGACTCCGGCGGCAGATCGACGTGGTGGCGCCGACGAGCGCCAATGTGCTGATTGTCGGCGAATCGGGAACCGGGAAAGAACTCGTGGCGCGCGCGGTACACGCGCAGAGTGCCAGGCGGGATTCGCCGCTGGTGAAGGTCAATTGCGCCTCAGTGCCGAATGAGCTGTTTGAGAGCGAATTCTTTGGTCATGTGCGGGGAGCCTTTACAGGTGCGTTGCGGGATAGGGTGGGGCGCTTCCAGTTGGCGGATGGCGGCACGCTGTTTCTCGATGAAGTCGGCGAGATTCCGGTGCAATTGCAGGCAAAGTTGCTCCGGGTTCTGCAAGAGGGGGAGTTCGAGCGGGTCGGTGAAGATAAGACACGCAAGGTGGACGTGCGGGTGATTGCGGCGACGAATCGCAACCTGAAGGAGGAGATCGCCAAGGGGCACTTCCGCCAGGATCTCTACTACCGGCTAAGCGTCTTCCCGATTGTGACGCCAACCCTGCGCGAGCATATTGAGGACATTGCCGGCCTGGCGCAACACTTCGTCGAACAGGCGGCGCGGAAGTTGAATGTAGCCGTACCGAAGTTGAGCGAAGCAAACCTCGCGGAGTTGCAGCAATACGATTGGCCGGGGAACGTACGGGAGTTGCAGCATGTGGTGGAGCGGGCCTTGATCCAGGGGCCTCGCGGAAAGCTGGTGTTTGACCTGTCTGCAAAGGAGCGGAAAGTGGCCAGCGGCGCGTTGACCCGTGATGAATTAAAGCGGTTGGAGCGGGTGGGCATTGAAGATGCCCTGCGACGCGCGAAGGGGAAAATCTATGGTCCCGGCGGAGCGGCCGAGTTGTTAGGGATGAAAGGCACAACGCTTGCATCCCGGATAGCAGCATTGGGCATTGAGAAAAGCGGACGCTGAAACAGATCGCAATTGTGCAGTTCCAATCCATATGAACAGAGAGGATCGAGCGCGGAGTTCAGAGTTTCAGGCAGCACTCGAAGAACTGCAACGCGATTACGAGATGGCTGTGGAACGAGCACGGGATCCGCGGTTGGTGAAAGATACCGAGTCACGCGGGGAACTGGAGAGGCTGGCCGAGAGGAAGCGCCTTGAAATCGAAGCCTATCTCAAGGGGCAACCTTGAATTGGGGCCGGTTGAGTACGCGTGCGCGAATCTGAGATACTGCTACGATTGAGCCAAACCATTCGCGGACAGTACGAGGTGCAGCAGGAAATCGGCTCCGGCGGCATGGGCAAGGTGTACCAGGCGAAGGACCTGAAGCTGGGACGGACCGTCGCGATCAAGGCCCTCCATGCCGCGGCGGGAGGCAACGAGGAGCGCCGCCGTCGCTTTCTTCTGGAGGCTCAATCGGCGTCTGCGCTGAATCACCCCAACATCATCACCATCTTCGACATCATCGAAGAAAACGGCGCGGACTACATGGTGATGGAGTATCTGCCTGGAAAAACACTCCTGGACTTGATTCCCCGCGGCGGAATGCGGTTTCCGCAAGTGATCCAGTTGGGAGTGCAGATTGCGGATGGTCTCGCCGCAGCGCATGCGGCGGGTATTGTGCACCGGGATCTGAAGCCGGGGAACATCATTGTTTCCGATCGCGGCTTTGTGAAGATTCTGGATTTTGGCTTGGCAAAGCTGGCAGAGAGCACGCCTTCCGACGATCCGGATGCGACCACGGATGCGCCGTTGACGGTGGAGGGTTCGATCCTAGGCACGCTCTCCTACATGTCACCGGAACAGGCGCAGGGAAAGAAGGTGGATGCGCGGTCCGACGTCTTCTCCTTTGGCGCGGTGCTGTATGAAATGACGACGGGGCAGCGTGCGTTTCCTGGGAAGAGCAGCGCGCTGATCCTGACAAGTGTGTTGCGCGATGAGCCAAAGAGCTTGGCGGAACTGGCGCCAGATGCTCCCCCGGACTTCGCTCATGCAATCTGGAAATGCTTGCGTAAGGAGCCTGACGAACGCTGGCAGACGATGGAAGAGTTGCATCGCGTCCTGCTGGCACTGAAGCAGGGAAGCGATTCGGGAGTATTGTATCGCCAGCGGCCTGTGGCGCCTTACGTACAGCCCGTTGTCCCCGCCGTGCCGGTCGCACCAGTTGTGGTGAAGAGTTCCGGCGCCTGGAAGGCCTTCAAGATCATTGCGGGACTGGGATTCCTTCTTCTCTTCTTCCTGATTGCCGGCGGACTCTGGATTGCACAAAAGGCAACGGATCAATTGAAGAATGTGCCGATCGAGATCAGCGAGAAGGGCGTGAAGGTTGGCAATCTGAAGGTAGATGCTCCAGAAGGCAAGAAGATCGGGAATGAAGAGATTCTCGAAATGGTCAAGGCCAAGGTGCCAGACACTCTCATTTTGAGCCAGATTCGCAGCTCCAAAGCGGAATTCGATCTGTCGAGCGACGCGGTGACTGACCTGGTGCAAGCTGGAGCCTCCGAGAAGGTGATCGACGCGATGCGCAACCCGAAGAAGGTTCCGCCGCAGCCGTCCGTAACGATTGGAGATTTGATCAAGTCTCAGAAATCCGAAGCGATTCCTGCAACCGTGGTGCCAGACGGCACGCCAATCTCACTCACTCTGGCCGAGGATGTCCCCGCAGATGCCCCCGTGGGCACGGAGTTGGAGTTTATGGTGGTGGCAGATGTTGAGGTCAAAAACTCGGTTGTGGTGGAAAAGGGCGCCCGCGCGACGGGTTCCATCATGGATAAGACAAAGAAGAAGCTGCTGGTGATGGGCGCCCGGACCCAGTATCAGCTGACGGAAGTGACGGCGGTGGGTGGTGAGACTTTGAAGCTGCGGCGGACGCTGCGCAGCTTTGACGGTCCGGTTTCGGATAAGCGGTTGGTGGCCACTCAGGGTGGGGTGTTTATTGGATATACCGACGGCGAACAGCGACTAACGGGTAGCCGCTAAAGCCTGGTTGAAGCTGCGCAGCATCGCCTTGACGTTCTTCGCTTCATCCATATCCGGATTCAGAATCAGCATCCGTTCAAAGTGCTTGCGAGCGGCAGACAAGGTCTCGAGACTTCCGGATGCCTGCGCCTGGGTGGCGAAGACCAAGCCTGTCAGATAGTGCGCATAAGGGTATTCCGAATCGTATTGGAGGCTCTTCTGACAGAACAACGCTGCGTCGTCGAGTTTCTTATCGCGATAGGCGCAATCGCAGAGACCGAAATAGGCCAGACTCCGCAGGTCCTGCCAAATATCTTTCTGTGCCGCACGGCGCCGCTTTCCGTGACCTACGAGAAAGCCCACGACGTAGTAGTTGAGATTGCCGGATAAGCCGGAATCAAAGTTACTGTACTTCAAGTAATCGACATACTCTTTGCGCGATTCCTTGTAGGATCCATTCATGCGCAAACTTTCGGCGAGCCAGAAGTGCGGCTCGGCGACGGTGGGTGAAATCGCGATCGCGGATTTTGCGCTCTCGATGGCATCGTCGTAGCGCTCCTTGATACGGAAGGCCTGCGCGCGCAGGTAGAGAGTCTGCACATCTTTCGGATTGCGCTTGAGAACAGTGTCGAACTGGCGGATGCTCCCATCAATGTCGCCGACGTCGAGGAGCATGCCGCCAAAACTGGAGCGCGCTTCTGAATAGTCCGGATCGATGCGGATGGCGAGTTCAAAGTATTGGCGGGCCTTTGTCTGATCAAAGAGCGCATTGTTTGCCCGGCCAAGATAGAGAGCCGCTTGGCTATAGGTGGGGTCCAGGGTAAGGGCTTGGGCCAGATGTTCCGCCGCCTTACGGTAGTTCTGCTCAAAGCCCTTGTTGTAAAACTCGAGTCCTTTGTCGAACTGCTCGACCGCTGCCTTCGGACGTTTGCGTGGGATCAGGATCTGGATCTTGACCGTCGTCTCTTGTCCTGGATAGACCATCTCTTCGCGCGGCCCATCAGGTTCGTAGCCCATCTTGATACCTTGGATCTGGTGTGCGCCAGGGCGGAGACCGGGAAGACGCAAGGGCGCTGTCTTGGTGGCGATTCCGGCACTTTTCCCATCGACAAAGACTTCTACCTCTTCGCGATTCGTCTCAAACACGAGAGTGCCGAATTTTGGAGCCGGTGGTGGGGCTGCTGTCGCATAAGAAGGGACATAGGCGATGAGCATTTCGGGATCGAAGCTGCCTCGATCAGAACGAGGCGTCTGCTTGCCCTTGGTGGCCTCGCGAACATTTTTACGCACATACTCCGTCATCTCCGAGGCAGTGACAATGCCATCGCGATCGTCATCGGCTTCGCCCTCCATGCCTTTGACCACGTAATAGGTGAAGACGCCATGACCGCCACCGAAATCCGCCGATTCAAAGCTGCGCTCCTGGTCGCGTGAGGCCGTGAGGCTGAACATGCTCTTGTCGAGATTCTGGATCATCGAATTGAGCGAGTCCGCACGGGTCTCAGTGTTGACAAAGCCGGAGTGGCAACTATCGGTCATCATGACCTTCCACTTTGCTTTGACCTTCTGGCCGACTGTTTTGGCTAAGCTTTCCATCGGGTAGCCGGTGCCGGCTACATCGTTGAGATTGAAGTCATAGGGGGCAAGATAGCCCTTGCCCTGGTGGATGAAACCGTGACCAGCAAAGTAGATGAAGACGCGGTCGTTCTCTTTGGCCACGCGTGGCAGCCACTCCTCAATCTCCTGCTTGAGATTGGCAAGCGTTGCGCGGGGGCCGAGGAGCTTCTTCACGTTCTCCGCGCGATAGTTGCCACCTTCGAGACTGATGAGGATGGAATAGAGAGAGTCGGCGTCGCGTTCCGAGTAGGCGAGGTGCAGATCTTTGGGGAGATTCTGATAGGCGCCAACGCCCATGATGATGGCGTAGCTGCGCGGGATGTCTACCTTGCGGGTGAGTAGTTGCGACTCCCCTTCCGGAAAGGGATCGGCCTCCACTTTGAGGTCGCGCGCTTTCTTAGAGGCGGAGGACTGCGCCGCGAGGAGTGCTGCAGCGAGGAAGAGAGCGTAGAGAATTCTCATTTGTGTGTCAGAGTCATTTCGGCAACCACACGGGGATCATCCTGGCGTTTGCTAGCGACATAGGAGGCGTGTTCAAAGCGAGGGCCGAGGCTGGAGGTCTTGACCTCGCCTTCCACTTTTTCAACCACAAGATCGCGCGCATAGAGCGTCTTCATGCGATCGACGAAGGGATCTCCGATGCTGATATTGGAAGCCAGGATGATGCCGGGAGCTTGCTGGCGTGGGGCGCCGGCCGGCGCGGGGGCGGCATTGCGGTCAGGTGAGACTTTGTAGATGAGGCCATCGAAGTCCGTCTCCGGCTTGCGGCTGAAGACGACAAAGACGCGCTCTTCACCGGGATTGTCATCGAACTTGAAGACAAAACCAGCGGGAATGGTATAGGCCTGATTCGGACCGACACGGTTGTCGCCACCAGAGATCTGCGGGGAGGGGAAGAGCGGACTCCACTTGCCGGAACTGCCACGGGCAAAGATGTAGAGGTATCCGAAGTCGTTTACTTCGACGCGGACATTAATGCGGTCTCCACTCTTGAACTGCTTCGTCGTGGGAACTTCTTTCTTGGTGCCATCGGGCGACAATTGCGCAATGCTCCAACGCATGGCGAGCCCGGAACCATTGGTCGAAGTGTCGGTAGCAAGGCGAACCGGTACATCGGGCTGGACATGCGTGGGGTTGCTGATCTTGGGTGCAGAGGATGCGATTTCTTTGACCGGCTCCTTCGGCTTCTTGGCTGGAGTTGCTTTTGGGGTGGCCGCGGGCGCGGCCGGTGCGGCGCCATAGAAGATCTCGCGGGCCGTGAGTCGCGGGCCGCCTTCAGCGGGAGTGTCTTGCGCCAGCAAAATGCTAGCGCTCAGTAGAATCGCGGTACCGAACATAGAGCTCATCCTAGTGTGTTTGATTTGTCTTCAGTATATTCTGATAGGACACCATGCATTCCCATCTCTTTCGCAGGTTCCTGGCCCAACTCCTGGTTCTTTTCTTGCTCCATACTTCGGCGTTTTCACAAGAAGTGAAGGCACCGGAAGGCACGCCAAAACTCAATATTCTCGTGATCAATGGCGATGGCGCGATTAACAACATTAAGAGCCGTACGGCACGGGAAACCATTGTGGAAGTCCGCGATGAAAACAACAAGCCCGTCGCTGGGGCTAGCGTCGTCTTTCTGTTGCCCGATTCCGGGCCCGGACTTGTCAGTTCCAATGGGACTCGCATGATTACCACCATGACCGACGCAAATGGACGAGCCGCCGCCCGGGGATTGAAGACGAACGGACAATCCGGACGCTACAACCTCCAGGTACGTGCGAACTACCAACAGTCTTTTGGGCAGATCGCCATTGCACAGTCAAATATAGTAGCGGCGGGAGCCGCCATTTCGGGTCTTACGGTCGCACTCATTGCTGTGGGAGCCGCAGCGGCTGCGGGTACGGCTTATGCGGTGACACGCGATAGCGGACCTGGCAGGGGCTCTGTGGGCGTAAATCCAGGTTCGCCATCGGCTGGGGCGCCTCGCTAAAGGAATCGCAATGAGAATCATTCAAAAGGTAGTTTTGGCGAGCCTGTTTGTTGTGGCGGCTGCATTTGGGCAGATTACGATCCAGCCCTATACATTCCCGGATGGGACGCAGAGCACTTCCTATGGCCCGGTTACGCTTGTAGCCACCGGAGCTATGAATTATGCCTGGTTCATCAGTGAAGGAGCGCTTCCGAGCGGCCTTGGCATCGATCCTTCTACGGGCGTTGTGAGTGGTTTTCTGGACTCCGGTGCGATGCCCGGAGTTTATCCCTTCACGGTGCGGGCCGTTGATTCCAGTTCCATTGCCTACGGTGAACGAAATTTTTCGATCCGCGTCGTTGCCCCTCCAACCCTCACCGCCACGCAAAGCAGCCTTCCGAATGCAGTGGCCAACACGCCATATTCGGTAACTCTGGCGAGTTATTTCACAGTGAATGGTGGCGTAGCGCCATACAAATTCCAGTATGAGTATTCCCCGGTGTCCGGGCTTAATTTAAATAGTGCTGGAACGATTCTCTCCGGAGCCGCTCACGTCGCGCCCAATACCTATGTTTTCAGTCTCTATGTCAGAGATGCGAATCATGCCATATCGAATGTGGCGAATATCAATCTCACGGTAACCTCGCTGCCGCTCCAGATTTCAACCTCCACTCTTCCCAACTGGACTGTGAATCAGCCATACTTCGGCGTCATCCAGTCGGCAAACGGGATTGGAGCCTACCGGTATTCCGCCACGGGGAGCTTGCCGCCAGGAGTTGTGAATATCCCAAAGGCGAATTGTCCGTTACTCCCCACCAATCCAGTTGCGGGACGTTACTTTCAGGCTCAAGCGAGTCTTTCGGGAGGAACAGGACCCTATAGATTTTGGATCACGAATGCAGACCCTCCCCTACAACTGACAATGAACTCGGCTGGGACCTTATCCGGCGCCGCGCCGAGTGCAGGTAGCTATCCTTATACGCTTTACGCAGAAGATGCGACAGGACTGCAGGTCTACCGGGATTGTGCGCTGACCATTGTGCCCCCATATTCGGGCTTCAGCATGAGTGCTGCGTGCCCACAGAGTTACGCGCAACTGGGTTCTCACTATGCCTCCGGACTGACTCTGCTTGATGCGCAGTACCCCTTCGGGATTCAATTGCTGAGCGGCAGTTTCCCTGCAGGACTCAGCCTGAACAGCGAAGGTCTGCTCTCCGGGACGCCGACCACGGCTGGTCTGAGTACCTTCACGATGCGAGGAACATCGGGTTCGGAGGTTGTGGATAAGACCTGCACGATTCGTGTTTTCAATGCGCCCTCCCCGGTGAATGCCGGTGCTATTTTCGGCACCCCGACAACAACGGGGACCTTCAACTTTACGGCCACGGTGGACGATGACTACGAAGAAACGGCAAGTCAGACCTACCAGGTGACGATCAATGCTGCGCCTGCTTTTGGAAGCATCGTGATGCCGCAAGGTGTGCAGGGTACGGCCTACTCCAGTAGTGCAGTGCCCTCTGCGCGGAGCGGCGGCACCCCAACCTTTAGCTGGTCCATCGCGACGGGTGGACTGCCGCCCGGCCTCAACTTAAATAGTGACGGAAGTATCGGTGGCACTCCTTCTGCGAGCGGCTCCTATACTGCCGGGATTCGGGTGACTGATCTCAGCGGCGCCACGGCAGTGGCTACGGTGCAGATTGTCATTCTCTCGTCAGGATCGTCGGGTCCAGTCACCATTACGACGACAGAGATTCCGAGCGGCGTAGTTGATATCGCCTATCCGGCATTTTCGTTCGCAGCAAGTGGCGGCACTGGCACCGGATATCATTTCGACGTCAGCGATGGTTCGCTGCCTGCAGGGCTTTCACTGTCATCTTCCGGTGTTCTGAGTGGAACGCCTCACGTGACTGGCAGTTTCAATGTTGCCATTCGGGCCGTCGACAGTGGAAATAATTCCGCGGTGCGCTCCTACACTGGCTTGATTACAAGCTTCACCTGCCCGGACAATTCTGCGATTGTGGGGCAGACTTATAGCTCCGCGGCGACGCTGGGGCAGTTTGGCGCGATTGTTTATTCCGTTGTCGGTGGCAGCCTGCCAACCGGGCTGACCTTGAATTCGTCGAACGGCTATGTGACTGGTACGCCGACTGTGGAAGGACTCTACACCTTTACTCTTCGTGCTGGTGATGTCTCTTCCCGCACGGTGAACCGGTCTTGCTCCATTACCACCCAGAGCCCGATCCAACTCACCAGTCCACGGACGACGGCACGGGTCGGCGTTCCCTATTATTCGGGTGTGTCGGCAGTTGGCGGCACCAGCGGTTACTCGTTCTCGATCGTGAGCGGCAACTTGCCGAATGGGCTGGCATTGAATTCGTCCACTGGGGGCATTCAGGGTACGCCAACGACGGCGGGAACCAGTAATTTCCGCGTCCGGGCTGTCGATAGCGCCAGCCGGACGGCGGAACGCGACTTCCTGATTGTGTCGCTAACGCGCACAACCACACCGTCGCTTCGTTGCCCGTTGCCTTACACAATCAGCAACACTCCATATCGATCTGCACTGAGCGTGAATCTGAGTGGGACCTTGACTTACGCTATTACTAGCGGGACCTTACCCCCGGGCTTCTCGCTGAACGCACAGACGGGTTTGATTAGCGGTACAACGAATATGGGGACCGACACTTCGAGCAGCTCAGAACGCACCTTCACGGCTACCGTGAGTGGTGGTCTGAATGGGCCAATCTCCACTTCCTGCACGATTTTCGGCGGAGCATCCGCGACCTTCCTTCTGAACGTCGCTTGCCCCGATCAGAACGATCTGGTTGCCGGAGAGGCCTATACTTCTCCAGCCATCGCCAGTGCGGGACGACGGCCTTATTCCTACTCGCTCTATCAGAGTTCTCCGCCTCCAGGCCTGAGCCTGAACCCGGAGACCGGCATGCTCTCTGGCACTCCTTTTGCGAGTGGAACTTATCCGTACCAGATCGCCGTCCAAGACTCCAGTAACATTTACTATGAAGTCTCGCCCCCGCCGACAACGGCATCTTGCGTTGCCAATATCTCAAATGCCACTCCGCTGAACTGGGTGACCACTTCTCTTCCCACTGGCAGCCCGAATAGCAGTTATTCCGCGCCGCTTGTGCTGAGTGGAGGCATCGCTCCCTATCATTACTACTTGAGCGGCAGTCTGCCTGCCGGGTTGAGCCTGAGCTCGAGCACCGGCGTGATTTCAGGAACGCCACAATCTCCGGGTACAACAACCTTCTCGGTGACTGCTTATGACTACATGGAGCAGTCTGCCACTCGCAGCTTTTCGATCACAATTGGAACGACAGACCCGTTGCACTTTGCCACGAGCTTTGTGGACGGTGGGACCGTCGGCTTGAGCTACTCGCAGTCGATCCAAGCTGCTGGGGGAACGCCTCCCTACCGGTTTGCAGTGAGCTCCGGCAGTGTTACGCCAGGTGTGAGCTTTTCTGCAGATGGCCGTCTGAGCGGTACGCCAACGACAGCCGGAACCTACACGTTTACAGTGGTGCTGAGCGATGCTGCTGGTGGGAGCGTGGATGCTCGCTTTTCCATGCCAGTATTCCAGGGGAGCTTCCGTCTAGGTTGCCCGAATGCCGCCGCGGAGTTCGGAGTTCCCTATCTTTCCGCCGCGAATGTGTTGGGCGGCAGAAGTCCTTATCTGTTCTCGCTCTCTTCCGGAAGCCTGCCGGCTGGACTGGCACTCGATCCGGCGAGCGGCTCGATCAGCGGGACGCCGACAGCACTCGGCGCTTCGGTATTCGTTTTCGCCGTCAGTGATGCGGGCAGCGCGAAGACGCAGACCCAGTGTTCGATCGGTGTGGCCAATGGCGATCTTCGAATCCTCACTGCCGGGCCGATCGCGGTGACGGCTGGCGAAAGCTACACCGGAAAGGTAGAAGCGGGCGGTGGAAAGAGTCCCTACTCCTGGACACTGCTCGTGGCTCCGAATGACTCTGGCTTCAAGCTCGCGAGCGATGGCAGCTATTCCGGTGTCGCCCTCACAAAGGGGAACTTCGCCCTCTCTCTCCAGGTGAAGGATGCGACGGGGGCAACCGCCAGCCGGACCATTCTGCTGGCTGCGGGAAATTCCACCCTATCGCTCTCCTGTCCCGCGACATTGACGCTGCCCTTGGGCGTGACGACACGCGGCAGCTTCCCAATCAGCGGTGGCCTGGCTCCTTATACTCTGGCTCTTGCCTCGGGAACGTTGCCGACCGCGTTTGCCTTCGATGCCACCTCCACCGGTGCGGCGAACTTCAGCGCGAAGCCAGAAGAGGCGGGTAAATTCACCGGCGAATTCGAAGCGACGGATCGCACGGGGACCTCGGTCAAGACCTCCTGTATCTTTGAGGTGACCGGACAACCCTTCCTCATCTCAACAACCTCGTTGGCAGACGGCGCAGTGGGCGGGGCCTATGCAAGTACAGTGGCCACCAGCGGCGCCGTTGGTTTTGTTCGCTTCGGCATCACGAGCGGCTCCCTGCCAGAGGGGCTGTCGATCGATGTACTTTCCGGCAGCATCGAGGGTACGCCCACCAAGAAGGGTAGCTTTGGCTTTACGGTCACGGCGACGGATGATCTGAAACGCAAGGCGCCCAAAGCGCTGAGCATCGAAATCAAAGACGGCAATCTGCCGCTGACGATTACGACAGGTTCGCCGCTCTCGGACGCGATCGTTGGCAAAGCCTACAGTGCTGGATTTGGAGTAGAAGGAGGGAAGGCTCCGTATAGCTGGAGCATCGAAGGCACTCCCGCCGGGCTGAATGCGAACGGAGACTCCGTGAGTGGCACTCCAACGCAAGCAGGCGATGTGAGCCTTTCGGTATCCGTTTCCGATGCGAAAGGCGCAAAGGCGCAGAAGTCATTCCTGCTGCATGTGAAGCCGGCTGGCTCGCTCGATATTACGACCGATGCGATTCCAGATGGCAAGGTGGATGAAGCCTATGCAGCCGGCCTGGCTGCCGAGGGTGGTTCTCAACCGTTGTTCTGGACCATTGTCCGTGGTTCGATTCCAAGCGGAGTGAGTTTCGATCCGGCGACGGGTTCCTTCTCCGGCACGCCCAGCGTTACCGGGCAGTTTGGAGTTACGGTGCAGGTGATGGATGTGACCGGCGCTACAGCGCGGAAGAGCTACAACTTAGAGGTTCGTCCGGACGGTGTGAAGAAGTTGCAGATCACAACGGAATCGTTGCCGAACGGGAGTGCTGGAGTGAGCTACAGCAGTTCCATTGGCGCAACGGGCGGCCGTGAGCCTTATCGTTGGAGCATCGACGGCGATTTGCCCACTGGGCTCAGCTTCTCTGCGAATGGCGGGATCAGCGGCACGCCTTCCGTAATCGGGACAAAGAGCTTTGTGGTGACGGTGACGGATAGCCTTGGCCTCCGTGCAACGAAGGTCCTCAGCCTCAAGGTGACGACGGATAGCACTCCGGGCGTTTCTGTTAATGGCTTGCCGGGCACTGGCGGTGTGAATCAGAATTTGCCGTTCACGATTCAAATCGCGAGCCCCTTCGGCGTGCCAGTGACAGGGGAATTGACGTTGAGCTTTGTTCCGGACGCCATCCATGGTGTTGACGATCCGGCGGTTCGTTTTGCGAACGGGACTCGCAAGATGAGCTTCACGATTGCAGCCGGGTCGACGCAAGTCACTCTTGCCGATGCAAACGCAAGCATTGCAACGGGTACGCTTGCCGGAACCATCCGTGTGGATAGCGTGCTGAACTTTGCGGGAGTCAGTTCTCCGGGCCCAAGCCGGACGATCGTGATTGCCCGCGCCGCTCCAGTGATTACTGCGGTTCGTGTCACTCGCTCGAGTGGCAGTCTTGAGATTCGCGTCGAAGGCTACTCGAATACGAGGCAACTGAGCGAAGCCCGGATTGCGTTTAGTGCTGCGGGTAGCGTGGATCTGACGACGGCAACGCAAGTAGTGGTGAATGTGCAGGCTGCGATCCAGGCTTGGTTTGCCAGTGCGGCAAGCCAGAGCTTTGGTGGTCAGTTTGCGTTGACTCTGCCCTTTACGGTTTCGGGCAACCCCGCCGATATCACGGGCGTGAGTGTGGTGATCACCAACGGGGAGGGCGCCTCAGCAGCAGTTGCGGCGAATTAGCATCGTATCCTGAACGGATAGATGCAACCAATCCTGATCCTTCTTTTGGGCTCCCTTGTCTTGGGAGCCCAAACTGCTTCTGAGTGGATGGCGGACTCACGTCTCGCCGCTACGCTTGCCTCCATTCAAACGAATAACGCCTGGACGATCGAACAGCAAACGTCGATCTGTGAAATTCCTGCTCCTCCTTTTGGTGAGGCCGCGCGCGGCAAAGAGTATGCACGTCGACTCGCAGCTCTTGGCATGGAGGAGGTTCGCATCGATTCAGAAGGCAACGTCATCAGCCGTCTGCCAGGATCGACTGCGTCGAAGCCGCTGATTGTATTCAGCGCGCACCTCGACACGGTCTTTCCAGAGGGCATGGATGTCCACGTCAAGCGGGAAGGGAAACGGCTGACGGGCCTTGGAATCGGAGATGACTGCCGGGGACTCGCCGTAGTGCTTGCCGTTGGGAAGGCTCTACGCGAGAACAAGCCGCAGTTCAAAGGCACAGTCCTCTTCGTCGCCACCGTTGGCGAAGAAGGGCAGGGCGATTTGCGCGGTGTCCGGCATCTGTTTACTAAGGAGCTGAAGGGCCAGGTGGATGCCTTCATCTCCGTCGATGGCACCGGCTTTCGCATCACCTCTCGCGGCGTTGGAAGCAATCGCTATCTGGTCAGCTACAAGGGGCGTGGCGGACATAGCTATGGCGCGTTCGGAATGCCGAACCCAGCTCATGCGATGGGCCGCGCGATCGCCAGGATCGCCGATATCGAAGTGCCACAGAATCCTCGCACCACCTTCAATATCGGGACGGTGAAGGGTGGAACGAGCGTGAACTCCATTCCCATTGAGGTGAGCATGGAGGTGGATATCCGAAGTGAATCTCCAAAGGAACTCGCCGCGCTCGATGAGCGCCTGCGCGCGGCCCTGCAGTTTGGCCTGGAGGCGGAGAAGAAGCGTTGGCCCAACAGTCAGGCGGCATTGGAGCTCGAGATCAAGAACATCGGCTCGCGTCCGGCGGCAAGCCCTGGTGATGATCTGCCCATCATCCAAGCAGCCTTCGGTGCGGCAAAGGCGCTGAAGATTCCCGCATTCGCGACTGGAAGCGGGAGTACGGACTCGAATCTTCCCATGAGTCTCGGCATTCCAGCGGTAACGATTGGAGGTGGCGGACGGAGCCCGAACGCGCACTCGATCGACGAATGGTTTGAGGAAGGAGACGACGCCTATCGCGCGCCCCAGATGGCGGCATTGCTGGTGGCGATGCTCGCCGGCAAATAGTGGTTCTTGTGTTTAACCATAGTTAACTGTATTCTGATAGTTCAAGTATGACTATCAGGTTAGCTCTAGTATTTCTATTTCAATCTTTCTTGATCTTTGCCCAGACAGGCGGCAGTCTTGTTGTCCAGGTTCAGGACAGTTCCGGTTCTGCCGTTCCCGGCGTGCAGGTCGAACTGAGTCTGGAGGCCGGAGGCTGGCAGCAAGAGCTCAAGACCGATGCAGGAGGGGGCGTACGTTTCCTGAACCTGCCCTGGCAACGGTTTCGATTAACGGCGAGCGGGGCACAGCTTGCCAGTGCCACGCGAACGATCGCGATTCGTTCGAACATTCCGGAAGAAGTGGTGCTGGTTTTGGGAGTCGCTCATAGCGGTGAGAGCTTAACTGTAGTTGAGCGGTCTGAGTCTACCAACATTGATCCAGAACAGACAGGCAGCCGTGCGCAGATGTCGCGTGAGACGATTGACCAATTGGCGCGGAGTGGGGGATCACGAGGGCTGGAACAAGTATTGGCCACCTTTCCGGGCTTTGCCCAGAACGCGAATGGCAGCATCCATCCGCGTGGGGCGCACAACCAGATGACCTTCGTTGTCGATGGGATGCCGATCAGCGATCAGCTTGGCGGCGCCTTCGCCAACGCAATTGACCCGTCGATTGTCGAGACAGTGGAACTCTACACCGGCAATATTCCGGCCGAGTATGGCAACAAAGTCAGCGCGGTCGCACAAGTGACAACGCGCTCGGGGCATGGCCTGGGCCGCAAGTTTACTGGAGTGTGGAATGCACAGGCGGGTCAGTTCGATTCGTTGAGCCAAGGGCTTTCGGTGGCGGGAGAAGCGGGGCGCTTTGCCTGGTCTGGAATGGGCATGACGGTCAAGACGCATCGCTATCTCGATAGCGTCTCTCTCGACAATCTTCATAACGGCGGAAACTCGGAACGCTTCTTCCAGCGATTGGATTATCAGGCGTCGAACCGCGATACGATCCGGCTTTTGTTTATGGGCGGAAGAGCTGGCTTCGAGAGTGCAAATCTTCGCTCACAACAAGCCAACCGGATGGACCAGCGGCAGGATCTGAGCGACTTGAGTGTCTCCGGAACCTGGCTGCATGTGATCGATGCCAGCAGCACCTTCGAGTCGAATCTCAGTCTACGTTCAACGCGTGCGCAGTTGCTGCCGAGTGCGGGGGATACACCAGTGACGGCATGGCAAAACCGGACGGCGAAGACAATCAATCTGAATGCGCGCTACTCGAAGATCTGGGGCCGGCACAACCTGCGTATCGGCGTCGACTCCCAGCACTATCCCTTGCATGAGCAGTTTCGCTTTGCCGTGACCGACCCGAACTTCGATCCGGAACTGGCCGACTACACGCTTCCACTTGGTGGCAAGACCTTCCACTTTAACGCGAAGGATCGTGGCGCCTTGCAGAGCGGATTCTTTCAGGATCAAGTGCGGATGGGACGCTTTACCGCAACGCTCGGACTGCGTTATGACTCCTATCGCTTTCTGACGCATGGCGCCCAATGGCAACCCCGGCTTGGGCTTGCGTATCATCTGCGGGAGACGGGGACGGTGTTCCGGATTGCTTACAATCGGCTGTACCAGACCCCACCGAATGAGAATCTGCTGCTCTCCAGTTCTGACGAAGCGGGAGCACTCGCGCCACCAGTGGTCCGGCAGACTTTTGGCGGAACAACGATTCGCATTCGCCCCGAGAAGCAGAACTTCTATGAAGCGGGCGTGCAGCAGAGCCTGGGTACTTGGATCAACTTTGCAGGCGCGGTCTATCACAAGGATGCAACGAACCAGCAAGATAACAACAACTTCTTCAACACAGGAATCATCTTCCCGATTGCATTGGCCAGTATCCGGGTGAATGGAGCAGAGGCAAGGATCGAGATGAAGTCCAGACGCGGCTTTACCGGGAATCTCAGTCTGACGCATGCGCGGGCGATCTCGACCCCGCCGTTTACGGGCGGCTTGTTTATTGGGAATGATGCGGTTGCTGCTTTGTCGCAAGGACCTTTCGTGATCGATCACGATCAGAAGCTCGGCGCGAGCGGGATGATTGCGTATCGCAGCCAGCGGGGATGGTTTGGCACCTTCAGCGGGCGGTATGATTCCGGACTGGTGGCCAATCCATCCGACCCGCGAGAGGTTGCAGCAGACCCTGATTATGCCGACCTGCTCCCTTACGTTGCACTTGACCAAAGGACTCCTCGCGTACGCCCCAGAACCATATACGATCTGCTAATCGGCTATCGGAAGACCGTGAAGGATCGAGCCCGTTGGGAGCTTGGCGCCCAGGTGAATAACCTGACGGATCAGACGGCGCTCTATAACTTTCAAAGCGCATTCGTCGGCACCCGGCTCGTACAGCCGCGCACGATTTCAATCCGTTATCGCATCTGGTTCTAAGTGGGAACCGTACGAAGGAGACGCCAATATTGCCAGCCGCTGACTGTGGAGATCGCAAATGCGAGCCAGAAGGCTGTTGGAGATTCAAACCCCATCCAATAGACTTCAAGGGTTCCGATGAGAGCGGACAGCGGAACGATCCAGAGGTGGGCCTTCTGCAGCAAGGCGATGCATAAGGCCACTGGCAAAGCTGCCGGGAATGCAACAGCAATGACATAGGGAAGGGAAGCAAGACTATTCCAGGTGGGGTAAACAAGAAAGACGCCGGCTTGTCCGGCGACCAAACCAAGTAGCAGTGAACGCGCGGCATAACTCAGCCGCAACAAATAAGAAGTGACGGACTTGGCCACGGCATCATTGGAGCACAAATAAAAAGTCCCCGCCACGGGGGCGGGGACAGGACAAACAAAGGGTTGAGAGGATCTTAAGCCTTGACGGGCTTGTCGGAAACCTTCCAGTTCTTCTCGTCGAAGTAGAGTACCTTACCCTGACGGAAGCTCTGAACAGCCATGGTGATGAGCACCTGGGCGCGAGCGCCCGTCTCCACATCCAGACGCGGCTTCTGGCGAGTGCGCATGCAGCTCAGGAAGTTGCCCACGTGGGTCTGCATCGTATTGTTCTCTTCAACTGCAATCTTGATCTCGTCCTTGCCCTCGAATTTCGCTTCGAGTTCGGGAACGATAAACTTGCCGTTTCTCTTCTCCGCCTTCAGCGTCAGGTAGGGAGAGAAGCCTTCGAAGCGGCCGTGCTCAACCATGGTCAGGGTAGCGCCGTGACCGCGGATGAGTCCGGGGATGTGCTGCGAGTTCGCCATCGAGGCGCTCAACACGAGCGAATGGCCCTTCGGGTATTCACCGATGACACTGAAGGTATCCGGCACTTCGCGATCGGGCTTCGAGGGATCTTCAGGCAGCTTGTCAAAGGCATAGATGCCGCCACCGGAAACGACCTTGCTCGGGAACTGCGGTTCGCCCCAGCAGATGTTCATCGGCGCAACCACGTGGTAATAGAGGTCGGTGGCAATGCCGCCGGAGTAGTCCCAATACTTGCGGAAACGGAAGAAGCGGTCCTGGCCCATGTCCTTCGCCCAGTCGCGCTTGGGAGCCGGACCATTCCACATCTTCCAATCGATGTAGTTCTCGCCCTTGCCGTCCGGACCGGCTTCGTGGTCGATCGGGTAGTTCCATTCGCCTTCGATCGAATTGCGATGGTAGCTGCCCTGCGACATGATCAACTTGCCGAGCATGCCGTCGCTAATCACCTTGCGCGCCTGGGCCCACTGGTCACCGGAGGTGGTTTGTGAACCCACCTGCAGAATGCGCTTGGTCTCTTTCACGGTCTCCGTCAGACGCCGTGCCTCATCAATGGTGTGGCACATCGGCTTTTCGAGATAAACGTCCTTGCCCTTATCCATCGCTTCAAGAGCAATCGTGGCGTGCCAATGATCCGGGGTGGCGACGATGACGGCGTCGATATCGCTGCGGTTCAGGAGTTCGCGATAATCGAGCGTGCCATCGCACTTGTACTGTTCTTTGGCGCGGTTGACGCGCTTCTGATAGACGTCACAAACGGCAACGATCTGGGCATTGGCCCCATTCTTGCCGGCTTTGTCGAATTCACGGGCCACATAGAAGCCACGGCCACCTGAGCCAATGACACCTACATTGATCCGATCGTTGGCACCAATGACACGGCCAGCGGCGGGTTTAGCAGCAGAAAGCGCTTTGGCGGCACTCAAGGCGCCTGCGCTCATTAGAAAGTAGCGACGGTTAACAGAATCTAGGGACATACGTGGAGAGGATCCTCGCATCCAGTCTATCGGGAGTCCCTCTTCAGGTCAAAGGAAAGCTGACGCGCTAGGAAACACTCTGCAAGTTCGGGGAGTCCGCGGCATTCACCCTTGAAAAGGCGTTGTACCAACAGTAGGAACAGGCGTAATTGGAGAGGTAGATCGCGAAGTAAGCCCCGGTGTACATGAGGACACGCTTCTCCGCCAGGATGATCATCCCGTCGCCAATCACCTGTCCAGTCATCATGAGTCCGATGCCAGTACTGAGCAGCATCAGACGGCGCTGGACTTTGCGCTTGCGCAGGAGGAGAGTCCACCAATAGAGGTTCAGGAGTACCATCCAGAAGCTCACCACTTGGCGGATTCTCGTAAAATCGTCACCAAAGTAAAGATAGGCCAATCCCGCAATCAGGCCGGAGACCGCCCCCATGCCGATGGTGACCGAGGCCGGTTCCCCTAAACTGAGAAGAGTTTGCCGGATGAGTTGGAGCATAAGCGCCAACAGCAGGATGTGCATACAGAGATCGGCAAGCTCATAACCCCGGGTGAAGCCGACGGTCATCGGAATCAGGTTCGGACGGAGATTCAGGATGTAGGTGAATACAGTGAGGGGGAAAAGAAAGAGGGAGAAGAGGATGGCGAGCGGGAAGTCGCGGTTACGGGCTTCTAAAAAACGAGAAAGTACCGCTGCTTGCAAGAGCAATGCGATGAGTGGGCCATAGACAATTACAACATCATAAAGGTTTCGAGCCACCGTTCCCTCCATCTTAAGCGTATTCGCCAGAAAGAGTTACGATGGCTCGGAAAATTTTGTTCAGTTAATGGCTAGCGCGAACTACTTGACGTCGTCCGGCAGCGGGGGGGTAACCGGAATGATCTTCACATCGTCAGGAAGCGGCGGGGTTACGGGGATGATAAACATTTCTTTACAATTCCTCCAATGAATTCCTTAGAACATGAGTACTAGCGAGTAGCCCTAACGCTAAGGTGAATACCTTAAGTATGCGTAGGGAATAGTACAAGGTCAAGTGAATCCTCATTCTTTTTTAGGGTTTTTACCTTAGAATTCCCTGAAACCGAATTGGGTTCCAATTGCATCTCTCAATGGAGTTCTTGTTGCGATCTAAATTTTGTTTTGCGGTGGGGTTTGTTTGGGCAGGGCTTTGGGCTTTTGCGCAAACTCAATCCAATACGGGCCAGATTGACGGTCGAGTCCGCGACGCCCAGGGAGCCCTCCTCGTGGCGGCGCAGATTTCGCTTCGGAATCTCGACACGAACTTTCAGCGTGAGCTCCAGACCGACGAGGAAGGGCGCTACCTCGTCCCCTTTCTGCCGATTGGGGAATACGAAGTCACGATTGCGGCCGAGGGCTTCGCCCGCTACCGGATGACTGGCGTTACGCTTTCGACGGGACAACTGGTGACGCTCGAACACAGATTGAATCTGGTTTCGGCACATCAGACCATTACTCTCCCCGGCGAATCGCCGATGGTGGAGGTCGCGCAATCGTCCAGTTCCCGGGCGCTCACGGCGGTGGATATTCGAAATTTGCCCAATCTGGCGCGGAATGAGCTGCAGTTCTCCTTGTTGCAACCCTTTATCAACGCCAATCGGCCGCGAGAGTATGAGGCCCCCCGTTTTGATATCGGTGGGCTTGCCCGCCGGGTGAATTTCCAGATCGACGGCTTTGAGAATACGACCTCGCAACAGAAGTCGTATCGAGTCACCAGGCTCGGTCCCACCTCGGTGGACGAGACACAGATCATGACCTTCGGGGCCAATGCCGAGTACGGCCGGACTGGCGGCGGTGTGATTAATAACATTACGCGGTCTGGCACAAATACGCTGCATGGTCAATTTGAGTACTTAGTTTCACGAACTGGCTTCAACGCGGTGCCCTTCCGATCGGCTGGCGCCGTCAAGCCCTATGCGGATATCGGCGCATTTGGGGTGGGGGGCGCGCTCCGCAGGGACAAGCTGTTTTACTTCGTTTCGAACGAGACGAGCCGGCGGGCGTTTCCACTTCCGCTTGGATTTACCGACCCGGCGGCCCGGGCCCAGGTGGTGAGTCTTGGTTTTACCGAGAAAGATATCGATCTGTTGCCCAGTCAATTCAACCCAACACTTTGGCTTGTTCGGCTGGATTATCAACCCTTAGATCGTCATACGATTACATTCCGGGCGAATACATATCGGGAATTCAATGAGGCGCAGTCCCCTGGGGGTACGACAGTACTCAGTTCGTCTGCTGGTGCGCTGACGAACACTTACGCGTTGGCCGCGATGTGGAACTGGTTGATCACCCCGTCGCTGACCCACGAGTTTCGCACACAGCTCGCCGACCGCTATTCGCGCCGGACGCCCTATCTCACACCCAATGCGGACACACTGCCAACGACGATTCTCAGTGGCGTTGTGAGCTTTGGCTATCCCGATCATCTCTCTGCAAACCGGGAGCGAATCGAAGAGTTTTCAGACAATATCAGCTTTCATCGCTCGACCCATCTGTTGAAAGCGGGAGTCAATCTGGTTCGCTCACCAGTGATGTACGATGACTCCCTGAATCCGGTTTTTCTCTTTGCCGGAACCAGTGATCTCACGCCGCTCGAGCAGTACCTGCGGACGATCAAGAGAGAAATCGATCCCTCGACAGGACGACGCTACAGCTACACCCAATTGACACTCAGTTTCGGGAAACCCCGGCTGGAGTACCAACAGACCTATCTTGGGGGTTATGTACAGGACTCCTGGCGCCTACGCCCGAACCTGACCCTCAACTACGGATTGCGCTACGAGACTATGTACGTGCCATCGGCACCCGCAAATGCGCCCCACCCGCTTTCCCGGCAGATTCCTTCGGATCGCTACAATTTTGCACCCCGGCTCGGCTTGGCCTGGTCTCCGCGTGGGAATCCCCGGATGGCGTTCCGGCTTTCCTACGGGGTCCATTTTGATGCACCCTCGGGCAACGCTTTTCGCGACAGCCTGATTGAGAATTCAGTCAATGAGGTCTCTGTCGAGATTGCGGGCGATTCTCCAGGGTCCCCAAACTATCCGTTCTATCCCCGTGTCAATAGCGGATCGGTGCGCGTGAAGCCGAGCCTCAGCGTCATCTCTCCCGATTTTCAGTGGATGACCGTGCATCAGTTTCAGGTGGGTGTGGTGCGGGAAATCGCTCATGATCTCAGTGTCACGATTACAGCGGCTGGCTTGCATGGCTCAAAGATTCCTGTGCTGCAGAACATCAACCTGGATCCGGTCTCTTCACTTCCGCCCTTAGCTGACGGCCGTACCGTTTATGGGGCCCGGCGTCTCGATCCGAATTTCAACAACATCATGGAACTGACGAGTGCGGGCAACTCGAACTATCATGCGCTCGGCATCCAGGTATTGAAGCGCTTTCGCAATGCGCTCCAGTTCAATGTGTCCTACACCTGGTCCCATTCTCTCGATAACGCTCCAGAGAACGGTGTCTCCGGCGGCAGCGAGCAACCACAGGACACCTACAACCGGCGGGCCGAGTATGGCAACTCAATCACGGACGTTCGGCATGTACTGAACGCCAGTTCGGTGGCGCGTTGGCGCGGATTCCAACTGGCCACCTTCCTGTTTGCCCGGTCTGGCACCACCTACGATGTGCGCGCCGGCGCTGATCTCAATCGTGATTCCGTCGCAAATGACCGGCCGCTCTTCTACGGGCGCAATGTCGGCAAAGGCCCGGCCTCGATGCAGATGGATGCCCGCCTGTCTCGATTTCTCTCGATGGAAAGAGTGTGGCCGCGAGCCAAGGCGGAAGTCTTTGCGGAATCGGCCAACCTCTTCAACTCCCCGATTCCTGATTCCACGAATGCCTTTCTCAACCGGACAAATTTCACGATTCTGTCCTGGCACGAGATGCGCCGGGTCCAACTTGGGTTCCGCTTCCTGTTCTGAGGGTAAGCTCAGAATTGTGATTCCTCATCCCACTGTGCTTGAAAACGGCGTAGTTCAACTCCGGCCCTTGGCCCTCAATGACGTCGAGGCTCTCTGGCCCCAGGCAAGTGAAGCCGAGATCTGGAAGTACATGCGCGGCGGGCTGCAGGATTCACCGGAACGGTTGCAGCATTGGGTGCAAACCGCTTTGGCCAAACGGGATCAGGGAATCGAGTATCCCTTTGTTACTCTGGATTCCTCCAGCAGACAAATTGCCGGTTCCACCCGGTTTCTGACGATCGACCCACCGAATCGTTCCTTAGAAATCGGAGGCACTTGGCTGGGGAGGGAGTTTCGAGGGACGGCAATCAACCTGAATGCAAAGTATCTGATGCTTTGCTTCGCCTTTGAAAGCTTGGGTTGTGTGCGCGTCCAGTTTCGAACGGACTCTCGCAATCTGCGATCTCAGCAAGCGATTGAGAAGTTGGGAGCAGTTCGGGAGGGAGTATTTCGCAAGGACTACATCTTTCCAGACGGCTATCAGCGATCGAGTGTTTTCTATTCCGTGATTGATGACGATTGGCCCGTGGTAAAAAGAACCATTGCGGCCCGGTTGTACGCTTTATCTATATAGACAGGATCTGCCATGAAATCTAAATTTTTCCTCTTTGCGGCGATGGCCGCTACTCTGAGCGCTCAGCGCGTCACTGACTCGAGGACTGCTTCCATTCGAGGCGGAGGAGGCGATGGGAAATGCACCATCGAAGTGGAAGTCGATGATGTTGCTGAAGTCGAGATCAACGGCGATCGCGCACAGATTCGTACCCTCAGCGGGAATCCCGCCACGTTCCGGCGCTTTGAATGCAACCAAGTGATGCCGAACAATCCGAACGATTTCCGGTTTCAGGGGGTGGATGGACGAGGACGCCAAACTCTGGTGCGCAATGCCGGCGGCAGGAATGGAGCGGTGATCCGTATTGAGGACCCCAAATCGGGGAAGGAAGGCTATACCTTCGACATCTTCTGGCGTGGCGGTAGTGACTACAACCAGGGGGGCTATGACGGGGATCGCGGGCGCTTTCCGGGGAACGGCAATGGGAATCGATATCCGGGCAACGGAAATGGCAATGGATGGAACAACGAGGTCAACTATAACGGGCGGGGAGATGGCTATCTGCGCACGAACCGGAACGAGCAGAAGCTCTATAACTGCACCGTATCGATTGGCCGCCGTGGCGATGTCGATGTCAGCTTCGAGACCAATCGGAATTCCCGTGTCAACTTCAACGGCCGCGTTCTGCGCATGGACCGGGATCGGATTATTGCGGATGTGAACGGGAGCAACTACCGGGGCGAGATGGAGATCGAAGTGGATAACCGCAACCGCGTCCGCAGCATTACAATTTCCAATGGCGGACGCGATCGCGATCGCATCGATCTGCGCTGGCGCAACTAGGCGCTAACGCGCCTTGTCCGGCAACTTCATAAACTCTTCGCGCGTGATTTCGGATCCGATGAAAGCCACTCTCTCAAAGGGCCATCTCGCGCGCAACCAAAGCTTCACTTCTTCATAGAGGCGCTTGTCAAAACCGATGATGGCCTGGTTCTCGGTGACCCACATCCGGACCGTGGCATCATAGCCTTCTTTGGTGCTCGGGCTGATATAGACACAACCGAGTTCGCGGGACTCGACAGGATTCAATACGGCATAGGTGAACTTCCGGCGGGCGTGAAAGCCCGCCTCTTCTCCTTCTGTATCCCGAATGGCATCAGCCAAAGAGATACCTGCGTTTGGCCAGCGTGTTGAGAAGCTGAACGTCTTTTGCAAGTGTTCGATCGATCCCATATAGGCGTCATAGTCGAGCTTTGCGTATTTCGGAACCAAGGGCTTGAGTTTGAAGGTGCCTTGCCGGGAGACATAGATTTCCGGTACCTGGAAATCCGCGGCCACAAAGGTCTTTGCAGGGGCCTGAGCCCAGAGAAGGGGCGACACCAAAACGGCAGAAAGCAGGAATACAGCGGGACTCATGATCAGTACAGTATAGCTACGGAAGCAAATTTTTCCGGGCATAGCCACTGATCTCCGGGCGAATCCGGGAAAGCTCCGCCGCCCAGTCTCCGCTGGCGAATCGTTCCTCAAACTGGCGAAGATCGCGGTCATAGTCCGCCAGCATCTTCTGCTTTAAGGCTTCGGGCGCAAAGCTGTAGGTCAAACTGTTGTGCCCCAGTTGTTTGATCTCTGTCCAGGTGAGGCGAAAGAGCTGGACGGCGTGCATGTATTCATCGGTCATGTTGGAATCCCAACTGCCTCGATCGTCGGTATTCAGACAGACGGGAATGCCAAAGCGGAGGTATTCCGGGAAGGGATGCTTCGAGAGGTCCGGCACATAATCGAGGACCCGGTTTGAGATCAGATTGATCTCGACAAGGTAGCGATTATGGCGAAGGAGCAGCATCGTGTCCGGGTCACTGATCAGGTTCAGACCGTGGCCGATGCGCGAGGCGCCGAGCAAGAGCGTATCGTGCACTTCACGGCCAGGCGAGTCCTTCTCGCCTGCGTGGATGCTCATCGGAATCGCGGAGTGTTTGCGGCGGGCTTCGCGGAAGGCATTCAGCATCCGGAGCGCATAGCCTTTGTCGTTATCTTCCCGCCCAGCGGCATTGATGCCCACCCAGAGATCACGGTGCCGGTCGATGAATTCGTACTGGAAGGCGATCTGGCGCTCGACGTCGTCGCGAAAGCGAATAACCGTGGTGTGGAAACGATACTGGACGCCGCTGGCGATGACATCCGGTTGCGCCATGCGTTTCTTGAAGATGGCAATCGCTTCGTCAGGAGGAAAAATCGTGCCATCGGGCCGCTCCATGGCAATCGGACTCCATTGGGCCTCGATGTAGCGTACGCCTTCGCGGCCGAAGAGCTTCAGATTTTCGGCAAAGCTGTCGGCAAAGTAATACGGGTTGCGCAGGAAGGGGGAGAGGCGGGGAACGATCTCCTCAAAGAACTCATTGCGCGTTTCGCCCGGCTGGTCCAGAATCAGCGCGGAAATCCAGGCAGAACGCTGCGTGGCCGACAGGTCGTCGAAGGGTGTGAAATCGGACTGCCGGCAAGGGCTCAGCTTCGCGTAGTTTGCACTGTTGATGTTCTGGTAAAGGATGACAGCGCCATTCTCGTTGTCGCCGCAATCGTGGAAGCTGGTGCGCGTATAGACACGGTAGCCGTTCTGCCTCTGCTTCAGACCGACTTCAAGCGCCGTACGGGCATAGATGCTGAGGCCGGCATGATGATGCAAGTCGCCCCCTTTGGGAAGCGCATAGAGGAAGGAATAGAGTTGCTGCGGAGTCGCGCGGTCGCGAATCTCGGCGAAGCGGGATTCAAAATCCTGGCTTCGTCCGAGACTCGCAAAGAAAAGAATTAAGGCAAGCGCCCGCGCGTGAGGGTTGGAATACGACACATATACATGTCAGCACAGATGTATAGGACACTGCCGTTATTACCCCAAGCGCAATTGGCAGTGGCTTCGCCGGTTTCGATCCGGCCGAGCAGGCTGCCTGCCGCGCTGAAAACATAAATGCCTCCGGGGCCTGAGGCAAAGAGATTACCTTTCTCATCCACCTTCAAACCGTCCGGTAAACCGGGCATCTTGCCCGCATTAGCCGTGACATCGTAGAACACTTTGCCCGTGCCGAGGGTGCCGTCGTCCTTTACCGGATAGGCCATCCAGTTTGCCTTGGCCGGATCGGAGTTGGCGACATAGAGTATCTTCTCATCCGGAGAGAACGCGATGCCGTTAGGACGGGTCATTTCTTTGGTCAGCAGAGTGACGCTCCCATCTTGCGCCCGGCGGTAGACACCGCAAAAGTCCAGCTCGCGGCGCGGGTCCTCATAGTTACCGGGGAGACCGTAGGGCGGATCTGTAAAGTAGAGGTCCCCATTCGATTTGAAGCAGCAATCGTTGGGACTGTTGAGGCGCTTGCCCATGTAGTTGTCGGCGAGAGTCTGCTTGCCGCCGCCCTTGGTGAGGACACTGACACGCCGATCGCCATGTTCGCAGCTGACCAGTTGTCCCTTCGGGTCGAGGGTCAAGCCATTGGAGCCGGGCTCCTTGCCGTAATCGGTATTTCCCGTATAGCCGGATGGCTTTACGAATGCGCTGGTGCCTTTGCCTTCTTCCCACTTGTAGACCGTATTGCGCGGGACGTCGCTGAAGAGAAGATACCCGCCGTTCTTGACCCAAACCGGGCCCTCACTCCAGTCAAAGCCAGAGGCAATGACTTCCAGCCGGGCGTCCGTTCCGACAAGCGAATCGAAAGCAGAATCGTAACGATGAATTTTGCCGATCGAGGGGTAATTCTTGGTATCGATCATGAGATCGGCCTTCTTGTCCTGGGCGAAGGCGAGGCCACTCGTAAGAGTCGCCAACAGAGCGGAACGACGAGTTTGCATAAGTTGTGTCAAGCATCATGACACAACTTCTTCGAAGGCGCTGCTAATCCTCAGGGGACGATGAGGCGTCGGCCGGAGGAAGCGTATTCAAGGCTTCTTTAATCAGCTTGCGCTCATCTTCATTGAAGCTTTGCTGGAAAGCCCGGGACGCCATCTTACGGCCCCGAAGATCGACCGGTTGCTGGCGTAGCGTGTTGATAGCGCTGCGCACCGCCGGGCGCCGTTCGTCGGGCAACTCCGCAATCTGCTTTAAGGTCTTGCGTACGGCATCCTGCTTTTCGGGCGGCAGCTGCTGAAAGGACTCGTAGTCTTTCTTCAAAGTTTCACGAGCTTCCGGTGCAATCCGGTTGAGGTGGTCGATTCGCTCCTCGAGCACGCGGCGGCGATCGGCGGGCATACGGTTCAACATCTTCTGGCGCTCACCGGGAGACATCTGATTCAGACGTTCAATCAGTTTGATGCCAGTACCCTTCGGTCCCTGAGCCAACATGGGCAGGCTGCATAAGGTGAGGATCCAAAACCACCTCATAAAGCCTCCTTCCGGGCCGAGGACCGATCCGCATGCCGGAGAGCATGGAGCGCTTCCATATCATCGAGCGTCCGTTCCACTTGCTCGATCTCGTCGGCCTTCAGACCTTCACTCTGGTGCAGAGAGGGGAAGGGTTCTGGAGTGCGCAGGATCAGAACAGCAAGTGCAATCAGACCCAGAGCAAGTGGAAGCGCCGGCTTCCAGCCGACTTGTACAGAGAGGATTCGATCCCACCACGGGAGCGGCTTCGCGTCTCCGGCATGGATGAGTGCAAAGAGCTGACGATCGAAATCCGGGCTGACTTCCGGTGGATGCCAGAGGTCGAGCGACTCATCGACGAATTGTTGCATTTCCACCATTGTCCGGCAATCCGGGCACCGGGCAATGTGAGCCTGGAACACACGAGCCTTCTCAAGATCGAGGGTTCCAGAGCAATACCCAAGGAGGAGTTCTTCCTGTTCGTGAGTTTTCAAATTGCAGTTCATCGTTATGCTCCTCTATGTCCCCTTCACTCCGTCTGAGCCTGGGCTAAAATGCTTCAGGCGGTCACGCAGGGTTTCGTAAGCACGAAACAGCAGGCTTTTCACTGCTGAATCGGAACATCCGAGAACACCCGCAATCTGCGAATACTCCATTTCCTGATACTTGTGTAGCAAGACTGCGAGACGTTGTTTTTCGGGCAACTGCTCGATTGCATTCCGGACTTCGCTCAAGCGCGCATCCTTTAGAAGGCGCTGTTCCACATTGGTGACGCGGTCCGCCAGTTGTCTGGGAACGGCATCCTCCGCATTGTTGTCGATCGAGTCGTTCAACCGATCATTGCGGCGATCCCGCACATGATTGAGAGCCAAATGAGTTGTGATGCGAAATAGCCAGGTCGTAAACTTCGCTGTCGGTTCATAGCTTTCCCGGCTTCGATAGACACGCAGGAAAACTTCTTGCGCCAATTCTTCTGCGATCGCTCGATTCTGCACCATGCGGAATAAAAAATGGATGACAGAATTACGATGCTTTTCGAGGAGGAGAGCAAACGAGGATTCATCCCCCTCTCGTACGCGAAGCATCAGTTCGGCATCCCGTTCTAGTGTTGCCGCCGATGTCACACTCACATGAACCCGTATCCTTTCTGAAGGTTTCGCTGAATTCCTGCAAAATCATCAAGCGCCGTCGCGTGGACGGAGCCAGCCGTCAAGATCCTGATTCTGCTCGGGATGCGTCGTGCGGAATCGATCTTCCAGACGTTTGGTCAGCGTCTGGACTAGTGCCGGATACTTGGCCGCAACATTCACAAACTCGCCGGGATCGTGGCGGCGGTCGTAGAGGCGGATGGTTCTTCCGGGAGTCGGATTGTCAGTGAGGTAACCGTCGTTGCGCTTGCGCTTTCCGGTGGTGTAGATCAGCTTCCACTCGCGCCAGAGCAGGCAGGCTTCCTCATTTTCAAGGTACTCACTGAAGATCTCGTCCCGGGCTGGGCTGGTCCACAGATCGCGCCCGTGGGTGCGATCAAAACGATGTTCCGCGCCGAGTAAGCGCAGGATCGTCGGACCGACATCGACAGATTCCGTCGGCCGCCGGACCACTTTCCCTGATGCGATCTTGCCCGGGAACCGGAACAAGAGCGGCACGCGCATCGCTGGTTCGTAGAAACAGTGCTTCTCAAAACGTCCGTGCTGCCCGAGGCAATAGCCATGGTCCGCCATGTAGACGACCAGCGTATTGTCGTCGAGTTTCAGCTGCCGCAGGTGGTCGAGGATGCGGCCCATATTGCGATCGAGAAAGGTGGCGCTGCTGTAGTAGGCGGCAGCGATGCCTTGCTTTTCACTGTCAGATAAGTCTCGAAAGATCAGAGGGATCTGCGAGGCATCCTCAGGTCCGACTTGAGGCACTTTGAACTTCTCCGGCTGGAAGCGAGGGCCGTCTTCTGTGGGGAAGTCAAAAGGCGAGTGCGGCTCCTGGATGCTGAACCACATCGCAAAGGGCCCATCGTCTTTGTGCTCGGTCAGCCAGCGCTTGGCCTGTTCCAATTGCCAGGTGCTGCGCATCTCCTCATCTTTGAAGGGGAGCGGCGACTTCGATGCGTTCAGCCATTGGCGGGCCGGGTCCTGGAACGGACGCCAGGGGGGACGGGGTCGCCCCACCGCCGCCTGCCAACCTTGGTTGATCCGGTCTTCGACCATTGCGGTACCGAAGCCGTGCATTCCGTCAGCGCCGGGACGATTGAAGTGCATTTTGCCAAAGACGGAGGTCTGATAGCCGTCGGCGGCGAGAAGCTCGGCGAGGGTGGTGCGGTCGTCTGCCAGTGGGGTGCGGAGGGTGGTGACCCCTGCGGCATGAGGATAAAGGCCAGTCAAAATGGATTGCCGGGATGGAGTGCAGACAGGGGAGTTACAGTAGTTCGCGGCAAAGCGAGTCCCTTCGCTAGCCAGCCGGTCGAGGTTGGGCGTGTGGGCCAGCCGATTGCCGTCAGCGCCCATCACGTAGGCAGCATGATCATCCGCGATGAGGAAGAGAAGATTCGGTTTTTGTTTCACCATTCGCTATCGTAGATCGTACATGAGATCGACGATTCTGCTCATTAGCTGCGCTAGTTTTCTGTTGGCTCAAGCTCCACGGACGCGGGAAGCCGATGAACTGAACTGGATGGAATACAAGGACCTGGTTCCGGCGAAGATCAACACGATTCTCTTTCCAACCGGAACCGTGGAGGCACATGGGGTAGCTCACAATGGAGCGGACAGTACGGTGCCGACCGCGATTGCCCGGCGGATCGCTCCGGGTTTGAACGCCTTGGTGGCTCCGACGCTCAACTACGGGATTACCGGTTCGCTCGAAGCCTTTGCCGGTGGCATCGCGATTTCAGACGAGGCGTACCGGGCCTTTACCCGCGACATCCTGCGTGGATTTGCGCGGCATGGGATCAAGAACATCCTCATCGTGAACGGCCACGGCGGCAATACAGCGGCGCTCAACGCGGTGGCGGAAGAAGTGGGGAGAAACGAGAAGGTGCGGATTCTGATCGTGAACTGGTGGACCTACTGCTCCGATCTGACCTTCAAAATTTTCGGCGAAGACGGTGGCCATGCCGGGTGGAACGAGACGGCCATGGTGCAGGCAACGACACCGCAGAACATCAGGAAGGAACTCTATCGGGATGAGCTTGCTACTGCTCGCGGTGCCGCTGGAACCTGGACGGCCTATCCGTTTCCGAGTTCGATCATTCTCTATCAACCCAAACAAGGCTACGTGAAGTTTGATGAAGTAAAGGCCAAGGAATACTTCAACTCCTGCTCGGACAAGATCGCCGCTCTGGGCGCGGAGGTCATTCAGAAGTGGGATCTGGCCGGGCTGTATGTGAAGTGATCAACCGCGGCCAGCCAGCGGCATCTTCGTCGCCATGACCGTCATCGTAAGGACGTTTGCCTCCAGCGGCAGACTCGCCATATAGAGAATCGCATTCGCCACGTGCGCAAGATCCATTCGCGGCTCCGGACTCATCGTGCCGTTGGCCTGCATCACCCCGACAGTCATGCGTTGGGTCATCTCGCTGGCTGCATTGCCGATGTCAATTTGGCCGCAGGCAATGTCGAAAGGACGGCCGTCAAGCGCGATGGACTTGGTTAAGCCAGTGATCGCATGTTTGGTCGCTGTATAAGGAGCGGAATTCGGGCGGGGCGTTTGCGCCGAAATCGAACCATTGTTGATGATGCGGCCACCCTGGGGCTTCTGCTTTTTCATCAGCCGCATGGCCGCTTGTGCGCAAAGGAAAGATCCGGTGAGGTTGACGCCGACAACCGCGTTCCATTGCTCAAAGCTGAGTTCGTCCATTGGAATGGCGGGCGCGCCCATGCCGGCATTGTTGAAGAGCAGGTCGAGCCTGCCATAGTGGTTCTCAATTGCCTCGAAGAGTGCCTCGACGGCTGTGGGTTGCGACACGTCGGCTGGAACAACAAGCATTTGCCCGTTTGCTGTTTCCTCGAGTGGCTCGCGCCGTCTTCCAGTGACAACCACTTCATAACCCGCGCCGTGCAGAGCTTGTGCCGCCGCCCGGCCGATTCCAGTGCCCGCCCCAGTCACCAGGGCAATCTTTTTCGAAGAATTCATCCCCACTAGCTTATGGCGCTTAGGGCATGAAACGGTAGCCAACCCCACGAACGGTCTGAATATAACGAGGGTTTTGCGGGTAATCTTCCAGCTTCTGCCGCAACCAGGCAATGTGGACATCGATCGTGCGGGAATTCACATCGGCCTGATAATCCCAGACCGTTTTTAAGAGGATCTCTCTCGGAACGGTCTGCCCGCGATACTCAATCAGATATTGCAGCAATGAGAGTTCCTTGCTGGCCAAACTCACAGGGGCGCCATCCTTGAGTACGAGCATGCTTTGAAAATCAATCTCAACTTCGCCAAAACGGTAGCGGAGCAGGGAACTACTCCGGCTTCCTGGCTTGCGTTTAGCCACTCGCCGCAACAAGGCCTCGACGCGGGCCAGGAGTTCAGCTGGATCAAAGGGCTTGCTCAAATAATCGTCGGCCCCCAGTTTGAGCCCCACCACCCGGTCGACCACCTGAGTCTTGGCCGTGAGCATCAAAATCGCGGTATCGTTGCCAATCTGGCGCAATTCACTGCAAACATCCAGGCCAGATTTTCCTGGAAGCATGACGTCGAGAATGATCAAATCAAATGCCTTTTGCTTCGCCAGACTCAGACCGCTCAGACCGCAAGTGGCCGATTCGACTTCATGTCCTTCATCCACCAGGAGGTCGGTCAGGGTCAATACGACACCAGGTTCGTCCTCAACGAGTAAGATCCGCATTTTCAGATCCTCTCTTCCGGTGCTGCCGGAATCTTCAAAATAAACTCCGTCCCTTGTCCAGGAAAACTCCGGAGCTGAATTGTCGCGCCGTGAGCCGCCACAATTTTCTGCACCAAATTCAATCCTAATCCGGTTCCGTGGATCTGCGCGGCAATGGCGCGGCGGCCTCGATAAAACGGGTCGAAGATGCAGCGTTGTTCATCGGCGGGAATACCCGGGCCGCGGTCGCAAATTCGGATCTCGACGGCGGGTTGGCCGGCCAGCACCGCATTGCGGGTGGAGATGCCGAGCCAATCCCCGCCTTCCATTCCATAGATCAGTGCATTCTCGATCAGATTCTGAAGCGCCTGGCGCATGGCTAGTTTGTCCGCCAGAACCGGCGGCAAGCCGGGTTTCCAGTCGCGCTCCACTTCACACTGCACGCGATCGATGACGCTCTGCCGGGATTGCAGTGCTTCGACGATCAATTGTTCTGCCGAAATCGGCTCCAGTTTCTGGGTGAGATTGCCGGCCTCTGCGCTTGAAAACTGCAAGACGCGCTCGACAATCGCGGTGAGCTTTTCACTCTCGCTCTCGATGAGCGCCCCGTACTTCTCGACATGAACCGGCTTGGTGGACATCTTGCCGCGCAGGTTGTAGGCAGCGGTGCGAATGACGGTGAGTGGAGTACGCAGTTCATGCGAAACGTTGGCAACAAACTGCATCTGCAAATCGCTATAACGGTTGGCTTGTTGTGTGAGGTGGAGCACCGCGGCAACGGTGCAAATGAGCAGAAGAATGAGCACCCCCGACACGGCAAGATTCCTCTTTCTCACTTCAGACACATAGCCAGCCAGAGAACCGGAAAGGTGGCGGGCTGCCAGCGTCCAGCGTCCACCCCCTCCAGCGGGCGAACCTGGTGTGGCTTCAAAACCCTGCGGAGGCATTCCCGGAAACTCCCGGGATCGCGGAGGGGGCATCCGGCGAAAGTTCATGTCAAAGAAGTTCTCAAACAGGGGGACGCTCACGTCAGCCCGGCTCGCGATGGGGCCGGCCTTCCCCGGGTTGTACTCAAAAAGAATCTTCCGCGGGTCATTGCGGCTGCGCAACTCGAGTTGATAGTCGATGTGCCCTTCGTAGCTGAGATGACGGTGGAGTAGCCTCGGGAGGAGAGTTTCGAAGAGATAGTGAGGATCGAAATCGATTAGGAGTGTCGGGTGCGAGTGAGCCTCTGGGCTCCCAGGCCCCATCTGTGCGAGCTCAACCAGCGTGGGATCTCCTGGCGGCCCCGGGCGCCAACGCTCGCCTTTGCTGTGAGCCAGGATCCTCATCCGCGCGGCCTTCCAATCCGCAGGCCATTCGCTGCTTTCAAAGTCCAGCGTCTCAGGGTTCAGGATCTGCAAGTTCACTTGATGTCCCGCGGGAGTGGCCAAGGCGATCCGCCGGATCAATTTCGAACCTGGATTGGCGCTGCGCCATTTGCTGAACTTCTCTGCGTAGAGGTGAGGCGCGTTGTCCGTCGAGTCGTCGAAGTTGGGACGGAGAACCGAGACCGCGGCCGCCAGTTCCTGCTGGAAGTCCTGCCGCAGACGATCGAGCGATGCCCGGAGCGAGGCCTTCAACTTTGCCTCTTCCGCATTACTGATCTCGCCAATCCAGCGATATTGCAGGAGAGCCAGGATCAAACAGAGCGCGACAAGTGTACCCAGAATGAGCCAGGAGAACCAAGGCCGGCGAGCAAAGTGATGAGCAGAAGGGAGCACGAAGGTCTTCATCTCCAGGATAGTCTGCACGTCGGCGGAAAGTAGAAAAGGCGAAAACGGCAGAGGATTCAGATCCAGCCATCAAAATTTTCTATTGAACAGGCTTCTATTTTTCTTGGTTTGTATGACGGTTCTGTTTATACTGCATCCACGAGGGTCCGCTCCGTAGTCAAGTTGTTATCCCTCCCCGTCCCACCTCAGTTGACCTGAGGCCTGTAGTAAGGCCTGCAGTTCTTCGCCTAGTTGCGATCCCGGCTCTCTTTTGTTGCGAGCCAACAAATTTCTGTTCAGGGGATCTCAATGACACAATCGCGACTGAGTTTCGTCTCTCTCTCGCTAGCGACCCTCCTACTGCTGGATAGCGTGAGTTGGGCGCAGACGACTTATGGAAATATTCGCGGAGAGGTAAAAGACTCCGCTGGCGCCTCGATTGTCGGCGCCAAGGTGACGTTACTCGAAGAGTCAACTGGAGTGAGCCGCTCCACCCTCACAAGCTCCGCCGGCGAGTATGTGTTTGCCAATATCAATCCGGACACCTATACCGTCATGGTGGAGCAGCCTGGCTTTAAGAAAATAGAACGCAAGGGACTGATCGTTGGAACACAGCAGTCCATTACGGTGGATATCAAGCTGGAAGTGGGCGACGTGACGCAGAGTGTGATGGTGACGGAAGAAAGCCCATTGCTGGAGACGGCTTCCGCTTCTCAAGGCCAAGTGGTCGACCGGCAAAAGCTAATCGATCTGCCCAATCTGGGCCGCAATCCCTTCATGATGAGCCGTCTCTCGCCGACTGTCGCGCAGGTGGGCAATCCGGCCTATAACCGCATGCAGGACCAAAGCGGATCTTCACAGATTACGATCAACGGTGGTCCGGTCCGTGGGAATAACTATCTGGTCGATGGGATTCCAATCACCGACTTTGCGAATCGCGCGGTGATCATTCCTTCCCTGGAAGCAGTCGAAGAAGTCAAAGTACAGTATTCGACCTATGACGCGGAAATGGGTCGCACGGGAGGAGGCATGTTCAACACCCTGTTGAAGAGCGGTGGTAACTCTTATCACGGCTCCTTGACGGGCTACATCCGGAACTCTGATTGGATGGGGAACAATTACTTTAATAATCGTTCAGGAATCGCGCGTCCCGAGCAGCCCAACCGGACCTATGCCGGAAGCTTTGGCGGTAAGGTCTGGATCCCCAAGATTTACGATGGCAAGAATCGTACGTTCTTCTGGCTCGGCTTTGAAGGCTATCGGGATACACAAGGCGCGAGTCTCGACGCGTACACTCCCACTGCAGCCGAGCGCATCGGCGATTTCTCCGGCCGCTCGAATATCATCTACGACCCACTCACCACCACGGCAGCCGGCACCCGGACGCCTTTCGCGGGCAATATCATTCCTTCCAGCCGGATCGATCCGGTGGGACGCGCAATTGCTGCCACCTATGTCCTGCCGACGCGAGTGGTGAGCACCTATGGCTCCGCCAATGTCACCTCGGCCAGCACCTTGCCCTCCAAGGCCGATCAGAAGTTCATCAAGCTCGACCACACGGTTTTCTCCTGGTGGCGTGCCAGCTTGAGCTATATGAAGTACAACTCGTCGGAACCCGGCGAAAACAACTTCAAGAACATCAGCTCTCCAAGCCAGTGGTTTCTGGGCCGCATTGTCAATGCGACGGCATGGAATAACACGATCACGCCAAACGCGACAACGGTCATTAGCGTGCGCTACGGATTCAATCGCTTCCCCAACCTGGGCACCCAAGTCAGCCAAGGCTTTAACCTGGCGGCCATCGGATTCGCGAACTCTTTTGTGAAGGATGTGCCGTCTCCGACATTCCCCAATATCTCGATGAACAGTGCTTACTCTCTCGGCACCAACAATAACTTCAACTACGTCCATCACTCAAAGAATCTTGGCGCGCAACTCTCCAAGTTCATCGGAAAGCATACGATCAAAGGCGGCTTTGACTATCGCCGTCTCCATGCCGATGGTCTCGACTTTGGCAACAGCGCCGGCGCCTTCACCTTCGACAATACCTTCAGCAAGTCGAACACCAGCGGCAATGTCGGCGGCGTCGACATGGCGGATCTGCTGCTCGGAACACCGAATTCCGCGGTCGGTTTTATTCCGACAAAGCTGTATCAGTATGTCGATTACTACGGCCTGTTTCTCCAGGACGACTATCGCATCAGCAAGACACTGACCGTCAATCTCGGTTTGCGCTGGGAACGGGAAAGCGGCTTAAAGGAAACGAACAATAACCTCATCACCAGTTTCGATCCCAAGGCGACCAATCCGATCCAGACCACAAGCGGCTACACCTCGCCCGGCGTCTTCCTCTTCTCTGGTGTGAATGGCGCTCCGACCGAGACCAGCAACTACAAACAGAACAAGTTCTCCCCTCGCATCGGGATCGCCTACCAGTGGAACCCGAAGACGACCATTCGAGCCGGATACGGCATCTTCTGGGCGCCCGCTTTTGGGTTGGGTTCTCCGTTCAACAGTGAAGGCATCACCGCACAGACGCAACCCAATGCGAATGTCGCGGGCATTCCTCAGGTTGTACTGAGCAATCCTTTTCCGAATGGTCTCGACAAGCCAGTAGGGAATTCGCTCGGCGGGCTGACAGGCATCGGCAAGAGCGTCAATGTTTATGCGCCCAATGCCACCAGCGGCATGGTGCAACAGTTCTCCTTTGACGTACAACGCGAGATCGGGTTTGGAGCTGTCCTGACGGCTGGTTATTCCGGCAGCCGCTCCTCGGACCTCACCTTCAACGCCGCGACACTCAACATGAACCAGTTGCATCCGTCCAATTATGGTCTTGGCGCGACGGCACTCCGGACTGCAGTGGCCAATCCGTACTACCTGAAGGGAGGAGCAAATGGCGTCGCGGGAGCCACCGTAGAGCGCCAACAACTCCTTCGCCCCTATCCGCAGTTCACCGCCGTCAACTATCTGAACAACAGCTATGTCCAGGCTCAATACGACGCCTTCACTGTAAAGTTACAGAAACGATATAGCTACGGGTTAAACTTCCTCACTGCTTATACTTACTCGAAGAATATGGACAATGCAGGGGGCGGCGCTGGCAACAATCAAAATGCCGGAAACGCTGGCCCGCAAAATGTCTATAATCTCGATGCGGAATGGGGATTATCTTATGCCAACGCTCCGCAGCGATTGACCAATTCGGTGACCTACGAACTTCCGATCGGCAAGGGCCGCAGCTATCTCTCGAGCGCCAACTATGCCACCAATCTTCTACTGGGCGGTTGGAGTATGAATGCCGTCAGCACCTTCTCCTCGGGATTTCCAACACAGTTCTATATGAACAACAATCTGAACAGTCCCTATGGGAATGCCCGCCAGCGTCCGAATGCCACAGGCGTCAATCCAGGCGCTTCCGGCAGCTTTGCGCAGCGGATTGACGGTTGGTATAACCCTGCAGCCTTCACCGCTCCAGCGGCCCTGGAGTTTGGGAACGTCACCCGCACGGTGGGCTTGCGCGGACCGGGTCAAGTGAACTGGGACATGTCCATCTTCAAGAACTTCGCGATCACGGAAGGCTTCAAGGCTCAGTTCCGTGCCGAGGCATTGAACGCGACCAACACGCCATTGTTCCGTGCTCCCAACTCCGCGGTTGGGAATGGTTCGTTTGGCAAGATTACACAGCAGGCAAACTTCCCGCGGATGTTCCAACTGGGGTTACGTTTGTTCTTCTAAGATTTTGGTTGGAGTTGTAACCAAAGATACCGCCTTCGTAACGGGATGCTATTTCTTTGGGACGTGGGGCCGTCCGGGTACCACAAAAGTGGATCATCCGGCGGCACACGGCACATATAATGGACCTAAGTATTCGGCTCTCCGCAGCGGGCGATAGACCCGGGTTGGAGAGGGAGTGAGAGAAAGGATTGATCAGGACATGTCGTTCTTCAGCACAGAGGTTGAACAGGATCTTATTCAGCGCGGTTATAGCCGGCGCAACTTCGGTCGCATTGCTTCGCTCATCGCGGGCGGTGCGGCCCTGCCGTTCTACAACGAAGCCGCGATGGCGCAACTTTCTATGCGGATGGATGCCCCCAAGGATGCCGTTCGCATTAATGCCAATGAGAATCCGCTCGGCCCCTGTCCGGAAGCAGCAGAGGCAATGTATGCCGTGATCAAGGGCGGCGGACGTTACATGTACGAGAAGACATTTGAGTTTGCCAAGACTCAGGCGGACCTCGATGGCGTCAAGCCCGACTATGTGCAGCCCTTCGCCGGATCCTCCGCTCCATTGCACTACTCGGTCATTGCCTTCACTTCCAAAGATCGCGGATTGGTGACGGCCGATCCGGATTACGAAGCTGCCGGTCGTGCGGCACAGTTTGTCGGCGCCAAAGTCACCAAGGTGAAACTGGACGCAGCAAACGGCTATAAGCACGACGTGAAGGCTATGCTTGCTGCCGACCCGAACGCCGGAGCCTTCTACATCTGCAACCCGAACAATCCAACGGGCACCCTCACGCCGAAGTCCGACATCGCCTGGCTGATCGCCAACAAACCGGCAGGCAGTGTCGTCATCCTCGACGAGGCCTACATTCATCTCACAAACTCCGATTTCGGGAGTGACTTTGTGCAGCAGGATAAGGACGTTGTGATCCTGCGCACCTTCTCAAAGCTCTTTGGCATGGCCGGACTGCGTGCCGGCGCCGCCATCGGCCGTCCGGACTTATTGAAGAAGATCATGCCGTACTCGGCCGGTGCACTTCCGGTTACCGGAATGGTGGGGGCAACGGCTTCGTTGCGAGTGAAGGATCTGGTGCCGAAGCGCCGGGCAATCATCGCCGGCACACGCGAAGATACGCTGAGCTGGTGCACCAAGAAGGGCTATGCCTTCATCCCCTCGGTTTCGAATAAGTTCATGGTGGATGTGAAGATGCCGGCCCGCACTTACATCGAGAACATGGTGAAGGAGAAGGTGCTGGTTGGCCGGGCCTGGCCCTCCATGCCGACCTATGTTCGCGTCTCGATCGGTTTGCCAGAAGAGATGGCGAAGTGGAAGGTGGCTCACGAGAAGGTCATGGCGAGTGCCAATGCCTAGCCTGTAGTTCGCAATTTCCGGGAGGCAGTTTCCACGTCCGCTGCTGCCTCCTTCAACATTCCCAGTTTTTTTCTCTCTAGGACGAACTTGAAACTCCCTAAGATCGATTATTCCTGGAAATTCTTTGGCGGCGACGTATTCGGTGGCGCCATTGCAGCGTTGATCGCTCTGCCCTACGGCCTAGCAATGGCTAGCCTGATGGGCATCCCTCCCATTTACGGACTCTTCACCTCTCTCATCTCTGCTCCGATTACGGCATTCCTGGGCCGGAATCCGGTTCTCATCGGCGGCACCTCCACAGTCACTCTTCCTTTCCTCGCCTCAGCCGTGCATCAGCAAGGCTTGGCAGGCTGCGCCAAGGTGACGCTCGTGGCTGCTGTCTTCATGATGGTCTTTAGCGTCCTGCGGCTGGGGCGGCATATCGCGAAGATTCCGCACACGGTTGTCTCCGGCTTCTCCTGTGGCATCGGCGCGATGATGGTGGTGAATCAGCTCCGCACCATTCTCGGAGTCCAGATGCCACCTGGCGTCGCTTGGCCACACAGCGTGCCCGGCCAACTCAAGGCCGTACTGGTTTCTCTCGGCACAGCGCAATGGGCTCCGTTGACGCTCGGCATTGTGGTCATTGGTAGCGCTTTTTTCTTCTCGAATCTCAGCAAGAAACTACCCGCTCCCTTGCTGGGAGTTGTCCTCGCGATTGGGATCTCGGTCCTCTTCGGAATGCACGAGAAAGAAGTGGGGCGGCTGAATCTGAATGTGCCGGAGTTCATGGGCTTCACCTGGCACCCGATCGAAGTTCTCGATTTGATCAACGAGGGCTTCGGACTTGCGATCGTCTCGAGCATCAATCTGCTGATCACTTCGCGCGTTGTCGAGCACTTCCGTGGCCGGCATAATCCGATGCACGCAGAAGATGCCGATGGCGAACTGGGAGCTTATGGGATCGCGAATGTGGTGTGCGGCATCTTCGCCGCTCCGATGAGCGTCGGCATTCCTGCCCGTTCGCTCGCGAATGTGCGTTGTGGCGGTTCCAGCCGGGTGTCGAATCTGGTCCATGCGGCACTGTTATTACTCTTTTTGGGCATGGGCTCTGAGATGGTGTCTCATATTCCATTGCCCGCGCTCGCGGGTGTCACGGCCTATGTCGGAATCTGCCTGCTCGAGTGGGGCACCTGGGGACGGCTCTTGAAGATGCGTGTTGTCGATTCTGGAGCCTTCCTGTCCACGGCGCTCGCCACCTTGCTGATCAATGCAGTGGTGGCTGTGGCAATCGGGTGTGCCTTCTACCTGGTGCGCTGGGTCTACCAGACGGTGCTGGCCCGGCCCCAGAGCAGCGAGACCTCTGGAACCAGCGCTGCCGCAACGTCCATCTAGCTGACCGAGCGGCCCATGCTGTTTTGCTGCAGGCGCTCCAGCAGATTCAGAATGTCGTTTTCTTCAACTGGCTTCCGGAGCATGGAAGAAGAAGAGCCATCCAGCAGGTCTTCGGTCTGGAGATCTGCACTTTCGCTCATCAGGACAAAATGTGGAGTGCGATGGTGCACCTTGTGGAAGAGTTCCGCCCAGGTGCCACCTTCTGGTCTCGCACTCGAGAAGACGATGTCAAAGCGCAGCTTCTCCGCCAGATCTGCCGCTTCTTCGATATTTCCAACCGGGATCAAACGATGATTCAGTTCTCCGAAGATCGACAACAAGCGTCGCTGGGACTGCATCTCAGGTTCCACAAGAAGCGCCGTCACTTGATTCCTCTGTGCAGTTGGCCGCATGCCCTCGTTGAATTCTTCGTTGGGACTGGAGTTCAAGAGCGGTAACTCGACCTCGTAACGATAGCGGCCCGCCCGCAGGATCCGAAAGCGAATCTCTCCGCCATGGGACTGCAAAAGCCCTCGGCTGATGGCAAGCCCGAGCGCCGCCTCATTGAAGTCTGGACCCTGCGCCTCACCAAAGGGACCAGAGAATTCAAGCTCGATCATCGCGCTCCGTCCGATGCGATTCACATTCACAATCAGCAACTTCTCGAGAGAAAAGAGTGCCGCGCTCCGTGCATGCTGCAGCAGATTCTCGAAGACCTTGCTGAGTTGATCCTGGGAGCCCAGGATGTAGAGTGAATCGGGCGAGAGGTTCACCTCGGTCTCGAGCTCACCCGCGGTCTCGTCCATCTCTTCAACCAGCCGTTCAAACAGAAAGCGCAACTCGACGGGGCGGGCATCGATCTGTTCCGCCTTTGCCACCGAGACAATCCGGCGCACCATTTCACTCGCCTTCTGCACTTGCTCATGAATCGCAAGCGCGTCCCGCTCTGGCAGACGTTCGGTGAGTGCTCGAATGTTGCCCAATGGAACGTTCAGCTCCGTAATCACGCCATGGATCAACTGGCCGGCAACCGCCAATTTCTCACTCCGATGAATCTGCTCTCTCAACGCAGTCTGATCCAAACCTTCGAGATATTGGCAGGCATCGTTCGCCAAGTGTTGTGCCGCCGGGTGCAGCGAGGCTTTCAATAGATGCACTCTGGGCTTTCCGGTAATCACGATCGCTCCCCGGGACTCTTCCCGGCTGCGCATCGGAATCACCAGCAAGGACTGAGAGGGTTCATTCGCCTTTCGCAAGAGATCGACCGCGCGCGTGTCCGTAAACTGCAACATCGTCTTATTCCGGACCGCCAAGGCGATTCCGCTCTCAGTAGCAGTGGCACACTCATCAATGTGAAAGCTGTGGGGCAGAGAACTGACAGAATCTGGAAGCCGCTCCAGCACCTTACGAGAAGAATTGTAATGATACACACTCACCGTCTCGCCGGATACCAGTTCAAGCAGGCGGCGGCGCAGGATCTCGGCCAGTTCCCGAGGGGAATTCGCTCCGTAAAGCTCCTCACTCGTCTCGAGAATGCGCTGGATCACACGATTCTGACGGCTGGAACGTTGTTGCAGATACCAGGCCAACAGGATGCATAAGAGGATCACGAGCACCGCGGCAGGAACCAGTTGCGGCGGGATGACAGGCCGCGATTCCAGCAATTCGATATCTTTCGGACTCGCAATCAGTAACTGAAAAAAACGATTATACGGTTTGGTCATGCAATACTGGCTCACCAGTCCTTGCACTTGCACCTTATCGCCCCGCTGGTAACGCGCTAAGGGCCGTTCGGAAGATCGCTTCAAAATGGGGAGAAAGACGCGAAAGGATTGTCCCGTACCGACAAACTCAAGTAAGTCGCCATTAGAAGCTTCGCGATACTCTGAGATTTCCCCTTGCACCTTGACGAGTAAACCTTCGTGAGCAAAGTTAGCTGCCTCGCGCGGTGTGACGTGGATTGGCTCTGGAGCACCTTTGTGGCCAAGCTTCTGGATTGAGATCGGCTTCACAACAGCCTGTCCCGCGTGGAGACTCACGATGCCACGAGCTTCGATGAGAGTACCAACCTTCAGACTCTCCGGCCGGGGCTGCATGGCCTTGTTCTCACCAGAGAAGATCAGCATCAGGCCGCGATCGCCGCTAACCGGATCGATTATGGCAAGATAACCTGCGTCCTGCGCTTCTAAGACAGGTGCGGCAATCACCCCGGTCACCAGCACTTCTTCACCGAGAAGCCGGGGAACGAAGTCAGGTCCACTGCGTTCTGCGGCCTCCGCCAGACGGACCGGACGGTAGATATGAATATCATCACCACCCGTTTGTGCCGCAAGGGTGGTGAGAGTCAATACGAGTATCGTCAGGTAAGTTGCTGTTCTAACCATGCAACAAGCTGGGGTTCAAGAAAATGATCGGCTTCAAAGGTCTGACCATGTAGAGTCGCCCGGTGTGAATTAATGGCGATGACGGTCATGCCCGCGGCTAATGCCGCATCGATTCCTGTCTGAGAATCTTCAAAGACTATACAGTCGATAGGGTCAATTTGCAATAGACTGGCGGTTTTGAGATAGATCTCTGGATGCGGTTTCCCGTGCTTTACCTGCCCGCCATCGGTCGCATAGCGAAAGTGGTGGGCCAGCTTTGCTTCGCGCAATACAAACTGGACGTTCGGGCCCTCTGCATTCGAGGCGACCGCCTTCGGAAGTGCCTGGTAACGATCAAGAAAGGTGCGAATTCCGGGGAGAAGGGAAGTCTCAAGCTGGGGAGCAATCAGTTCCCGGTAGAGCGCCTCTTTTTCGGCGCCCATCCGCTGGATTTCTGCCAGAGTCGTGTCCGGTGGCAGGAACTCCCTTAAAAGTTCATCATTATGCTTGCCGTGCATCTTTTGATTCATCAGAGTCGCATCGAGACCAAGTTTCCGCAGATAAAGGTCCCAGGCACGGGTGTGGAAGGGCATGGAGTCAACGATTACGCCGTCCATGTCAAAGATCAAAGCTTGTTGTTTCACTGGATTCTAATGGGAGGGGCTAAAATCAGAATGGCATGGATTTGTTCGCCGAAATCGTTCGCTTGCGCAAAGCAGGCCAAAAGTGTGCGCTCGCTACGATCGTTGAAGTCAACGGATCGATCCCGAGCTATGAGAGCGCGAAGATCCTGGTCCGCGAAGATGGCAGTTTTATCGGTACGATTGGCGGCGGCTGCGTCGAAGCAGAAGTCTGGAATGCTGCGCGGGAAGTGATTGCAACCGAAAAGCCCAAGCACCTGGCCTTCAATCTGGGACAGGATGCGGCGTATGATAACGGCTTAATCTGTGGGGGGCAACTTAACGTCTTCGTGGAGGCGATCGTCCCGCAGCCGCAGGCCCTGATCTTTGGCGCCGGACACATCTCGAAGAGCTTGGCGAAAGTCTCGGCAATGGCCGGCTTTGGCGTTACGGTGATAGATAATCGCGAAAGCTTTGCCAATCGGGAGCGTTTTCCAGAAGCCGACGAAGTGATCGCCGAGGAGTACGAAGAGGTCTTTCCGCAGCTTACGATCAATTCCTCCAGTTATCTGATCATTGTCACGCGTGGCCATCGGGACGATATGCGCATTCTGCGCTGGGCAGTGACGACAAGTGCCCGCTATATCGCGATGATTGGTTCCCGCCGGAAGGTCATTGCCGTCTTGCGGGAGTTCGAAAAGGAAGGCATCAGCCGCGAGAACTTCGATCGCATCCAGGCCCCAATGGGCCTCGAAATCGGTGCGATTACACCAGAAGAAATCGCAGTGAGTGTCGCCGCGGAGATGATTGCGGTGCGCCGTGGCGCCGACCCCAAGTGGCGGACGGTTTCAAAAGGAATTTTCGCCACCTCTGACGCGGCGACCGTACTCAAATGATTGGCGGCATTGTCCTCGCTGGAGGCGCCTCCTCCCGGATGGGGCAACCCAAGGCGTTGCTGCCTCTGGGGGGAATCACCATGCTGGAAAGAATCGTGACGCTCTTCCAAAAGCACTGCACCACCATTTGTGTGGTGACAGGTGCACATGACAGGGAACTCAGAGAGGCCCTGCCGGATTTCGCGCCGTTCCTGCTTCACAACGCTCACTACGCTGCGGGCATGTTCTCCAGTCTGCGTACCGGTTTACGGCATTCCAGCCATTGCGACCGGATTCTCTTCAGCCCGGTCGATTTTGCTGGAGTACTTCCGCAAACCATCGAACCGTTGTTCGAATCGAAAGCCATGGTGGCCAAGCCGCGTTGGCAAGGACAAAGTGGACACCCGGTTTTGATCGGATCAGACGCAATCCGTGCGCTGCTCGAAGCCGGTCTCGAATCGAATGCGAAAGAAATTCTCGCAGGGTTTCCGTCGCAGTATTTTGATGTGGATGATCGCGCTGTCGCGGAGGATTGCGACACTCCGGAAGACTATCAGCGTCTGATCTCCTGGTGGAGGGCCGCGCAGGCATGAGAAGGAAATGGTGGATTGTTGCGGTGCTCGGTTTGGCTTTTGCACTGGCGCTGCCCTATGTCAGCGCGGAACCGATTCGGATCCATCTCGAGTCCTCACTTGAGTCGGCGCTGTCGCGGCGGGTGCGAATTCAGGGCAAGACGCATTTTCGTTTGATTCCGAGCCCGGCACTCATTGCCCAGAAGGTCATCATCGATGAAGATCCCAACTACTCGCTTGAACCCTTCGCCTATGTCACCGAACTCGAAGTGCAACCTCGCCTGAGCGCGCTGCTCTCCGGAAAGCTCACGGCAGCACGCCTGCGCCTGAAGGAGCCAAGTGTCAATCTGATGCGCGGCGCGACGGGCTGGAATGTACAGAGTCTTGGCAAGCCAGGACTGCGTCCGCCGGAGATCGAGGTCCGCAATGGCCGTCTGAATTTCAAGCAGGGCGATGCGAAGAGCGCGTTTTACCTGACGAATGCGTTGGTGGATATCAGCGCGCCCAGTGCGCAGGGCGACGTCACGATTTTCATGTCTGCAGAGCCCGCACGTACCGATCGTGGCGCGCAGGGCTTCGGCAATGTTGCGGTCCGCGGCGAGATTCATGCTCCCGGTCCGCGCGAACCAGAGCTCGATCTTGATATCGAACTCCAACCAAGCGCGCTTCATGCGTTTAATTTCTTCTTCGGTGCGCGAGGGGTCGATTTCGCGGGAAAACTCGCCGCAAAGGGCCGCATCAAGGGGCCGTGGACTCGAGCGTCCATCAACGGAACCCTGCAGTTGGAAGGGCTCGAGCCTCAAAGCTTTCTGCCCTTTGCGGGCAAGAGCGACCGGATCGCACTCGCCGGCTCGATCGACTTCCCGGGACAGCATCTGGCCCTGGATACGGTGGGAGGCACCTCACTGCGGACGCGAATCCGCGCTCGTGATTTCTTCCAGAAGCCGAAGGGAGCCTTCCTGCTGGACGTACGCCGGATCGATGCGGCAAAGTTATTGGAATTTGGCCATGCGGCGAATGCCAAGCTGCCTGCGGGCATCAGCGCCAAGGGACAGTTCAGCGCGGTAGTGGGTTACTCCTGGCCTAGCCCGGAAGAAGTTCCCGCCAAGGGGATGATCTGGTTTGAGGATGCCCGGCTGGATCTTCCGGATCAGCCGAGCCTGGAGATTCGGGATGCCCGCGCCATTGTCGAAGGCTCCCGTTGGCGGCTGGCTCCCGCTGAGATCGTAGTGGGGCAGTCGCAATCAGCCGCGATGGATGCCGATTGGAACGCCCGGACAGGCGCACTCCGGGTGAATGTGGCAACACAGCTCCTGAGTGTCAAAGGGCTGACCAAGGGCCTGGGCATGCTCTTGCGTGCCTCGAATCTTCCCTTTCTCCCCAGCGCTCGCGGCGGGAGTTGGCAGGGCAACGTCAAGTATGAACGGACGGAGGATTCCGATGAAGGAGTTTGGAGCGGCCGGCTGAGCGTCCGAAATATTTCCCTCGATGTGGAGGGAATTTCCGCCCCGCTCGAAATCTCATCGGCGTCCGTACTGTTCGATCCCAGCCATGTGACGCTCCAGCGGATGCGGGCAGAGTGGGACGGCACCGAGTTTGAAGGAAATTACCAGTACTTTCCAGGCAGCAAGAAACCTGGCGAACTTGATCTGGTGATCCAGGAAGCCAGTACGAGCGGTCTGGAGTCGCTGCTGCATGATGCCTATCGTCCGCCTCCCGGGTTGCTGGAGAAGATCCGTTTCCGCCGGGCGAAGTTACCTGATTGGCTGCTGGCGCGCAATCTAAGCGGCCGGCTTCGCTTCAAGACTCTGAATTTTGCGGGCGGCGCATTCCAACCGCTCGTCCTCCAGATTGATTGGCGCGGCGTGAAACTGAAGAGCACCATCACCCATGCGGCCTTTGTGCTTTTCGATGCGCCAGGCAGCTTGCAGTGGAAGGGCAGCTTGGAAGCTGAGCTTTGGCAGCCCGCCCCCCGATATCGATTCGATGGGCAGATTAGCAACTGGCCTACCGGCGAGGGAAGCGCAAGCTTTGATGGGACACTCCAGACGACTAGCTTGCGTGAAGGCTGGCTGGAGAGTCTGGACGGGGAGGGAACTGTCCTCCTGACAGGCTCCACGCACGAAACCGCAAAGCTGGTGGCCCGGCAAGGCCAACTGACTCTCGACTTTGGCGAGGGCAAGCGGAAGTCGGCTCATCTCACTCCGCCTTATTGGCCGTTGGATCTTCCTGACGAGCCATAAAGCCGGCTCACCTCGGGAATGATCGCCGGGGGAACCAGATGCTCCCAATCCAGCCCGGAGGCAATGCGATCCCGGACCTGCGTCGAGGACACCTCCCGGTGGGCCGTCGCAGTCTCCAGCCAACGTATGGAGTCCTGGTACTCGAGCGGCACGACCCATTGATCCTGACGCCGCAGGCTCAACAGCGGCGTGTGTTGCAAGTGCGTTTTCAGGTACTCCCCCTTCCAGTCTTCGCCCTCGCCATAGTCCCATTCAAAGAGACGACGGACTCCGTCTTCGCCAATCAGAAGATGAATCCTCGCTGCTGGAATTGTCTCGCGAAGCTCTTGGGCAACGGCAAAGAACAGGTTTTCGCGAGTTACTGCAACGGCATCGGTTGTCGCCTTGAGGACAAGTTGCAAGCGCTCCGCACGGCCCACAGTGTCGTAACTCTTGTGCGGGAAGCTTTCTGGCATGGCCCAGACAATCGCGTCGACATGCTGGCGAGCAGCCTGGCTCAGGGCAAGATGCGCCACGGTCGGCGGGTGGAAGGCCCCACAGAACACTGCGATCTCGCGGCTAGCGGCAGGAGGCTCTCTCAAGAACTGCATGCTGTCCTGAGCATACAACTCCTCGCAACACAGGAAGGGAGCAAAACGTCCCTAGCAATGTACGCGACAACGATACACTCTGAGATAACAACCAATGTTCACCTGGATCTGCCCGAAATGCGGAAGAGAAGTTGGCCCTTCTTATTCCGAGTGCCCTTTCTGTGCTGAAGCGGCTTCCAAGCCAGCGGCCGCCCCTCCTCCTCCCCAGCAGCCCCAATACGCGCCTCCGCCTTATCCACAGGCCCCCTATCCTCCGCAGGGATATCCGCAGCAGCAATATCCACCCCAGCAGTATCCGCCACACCAGCAATCGGTTCCACCGCCGCATTACCAACCGCAGCCCGTACCGCCGCAATATGTACCTGTGCCGCCCGCTGCTCCAGCCTTTGAAGCGCCGAAGCCCGACCCGATTGCTCCTCCGCCGCTGCCGCCTTCGAAGCAGGTTTACTATGTCGGCGCGGATGACAACAAAGCTGGCATTCCCCAGTGGCTGGCATTTCTCTTAGCGTTTGCCGCGATTGGCCTTGTCGTCTGGGGGATCATTTCGATTGTCCGGCACAACAGAAATCCTGCTGCGAAATCCGCAGTTGTAGCAAAGAAGGGAGACGGAGAAAGTCCCTACAAGCGCTATCTTGAACTCGGTGGTTTCCGCATCTCCGAGTCGGCCAAAAAGATGAAAGTCGAGTTCATCGCAGTCAATCACGGGGCTGCCGATATGGCGAATGTGGGCGGTACGGTGAAACTGTTGGCCAAGGGCGCTGAGGCCGATACACCGGCCTGCACCTTCAAGTTTCAGATCTCGAATCTGCCCGCCTACGGCGTGAAAGAGATCATTGTCACGGACTTTAGCCAGAAGCGGAAGTTCATCGACATGCCGGACTGGCAGTTTCTGGTACCTGTTGTCGAACTCAATCCTTCCGAGTAGCAAGCTGTTCCAGGGCCTCGCGTGCCGGGCGGTGCGCGGGGTCAATCTGGAGGGTCCGTTCAAAGTCGGCCTTCGCGGCATCGCGTTGTCCGATCGCGAGAAGTGCGACTCCGCGGTTGTAAAGATTAGAAGCTTTTCCAGGCTCTGCGCCAAGCGCCTTGCCAAAGGCTCGGAGTGCGTCCACCGGCCGTTTGAGATCAAGATAGACGCGGCCGAGTTCAGTCTGGTAGTCGCTTTGGCTTGAGAATTCGCGGTGCTGTTCAAGGGTCAAGAGCGCCTGATCGGGTGGCAGATAGCGGCAGGCTTGCAGCAGAGCACGCGAGTCACCGGGTTGCTGTTCAAAAGTTGCCAACCAGAGTTGTTCCGGATGTGCGAATAGCGTATGAGCGCGGTATCCCGTCACGCCGGTGAGAATCAGGATCCAGGCAGCGACAAGTTGATGCTGGAGCACCGGCAGGGCCGCAAACAGAAAGGCTGTGGGCAGGTACATACGCCGGAATGCCGCGACATCGGCAATCGGGAGAATGCTCGAGGTGGGGAGTAAGAAGAGCAAGGCTCCGATGGGCCAGAGGATCCAGGATTTTGCTCGCGCCATCCAAATCCCCATGAGGGGAAGCAACCAGAGTAAGGCTCCCGCAGGGGGCCACAACGACGGTTGCCAGGTGAAGCCCAGGAAGCTGGGCAGCAACAACTGTTGGAGATAGATGGCGATCACTTTCGGCTGTGTCGCGAAGTAGGAAAGCGCATTCACACCGGATTGCGCTCCCGCACCCGAGCCTTGCAGCTTTGCGGCCAGCAGAGCGGTGGTGAGGGCCGTCCCCACACCGCAGACCAGCATCGCGCTGACGGCCCGCAGGTCGCCCGGCAGCTTGGGTCCGCAGTAGCGCAGAGCAAGAAGAAAAACCGGGAAGGCCACGGCCTCCTCCTTGGCAGTCAGGGCAAGCAAGAAGGCTCCAAAACTGATCCAATGCCGGCCGTCCACCCAACGTTCCAGTGCAAGCCAGAGGAAAACGCCCATCAGGACAATCGGCCGCCCAAAGATGTAGAGAACCGCGTCGGCCTGGATCGGGCTGATGGCAAAGGCAGCGGCAGCAAGGAAGGCGCGCTGGTCCCCGATCAGCCGCCGCAAGGCCCGGTAGCAGAGTTGTACGCCGACGGCATGCAGCAGGATATTCGTGAGCCGGAAAGCCCAGGGTGTCGCGCCAAAAGCTTTCAGATTCAGCCAAAAACTGAGATAAGTGAGAGGGCGAGGACGGGAGAGTGCGGGGAATGTAGCGTCAAGCAGAGAGAAGTCGTCAAGTAGCCAGTCGCCCGGCAAACCGAGCAACCAGACGCAACAGAGTCCCAAAAGCAATCGCGGATAGAAGGCCGATGTTATTCTGCTAGTTTCGCATGAGCACTTCGTTGGTCCGGCCGAAACGCCCCCGCAGCAAAGCGGAAAGACAAATTCGGCTGGACGCGATTCTCGCCACCTTGGATGAGATGTACCCGAATGTGACTTGCGCCCTGCACCACACCAATCCGTGGGAACTCCTGGTGGCAACAATTCTCTCCGCCCAATGTACCGATGAGCGAGTGAACAAGGTCACGCCCGATCTGTTTGCGAAGTATCCGACGATGGAAGATTTTGCGGCTGCCTCGGCAGAAGAACTGGGCAGAGACATCTATTCGACCGGCTTTTACAACAACAAAGCGAAGAACATCATTGGCGCGGCCCGTCGCATCCTCAGCGTGTATGGGGGCGAGATTCCGCAGGATATCGACGCACTGCTCACCGTCCCCGGGGCAGCGCGCAAGACAGCCAATGTGGTTCTTGGAACTGCATTTGGAATGGCCACAGGCGTGGTGGTGGACACCCATGTTTCGCGGATCTCCCAGCGTCTCGATCTCACGCGCAACACCGACCCCGTCAAAATTGAGCGCGATCTGGTGGCGATTCTTCCGCAGGAACGTTGGATCAGCTTCAGCCATCAACTCATCCACCATGGCCGTGGCCATTGCAAGGCCCGCAAGCCCCAGTGTTTTGATTGTCCGCTCAACCCACTCTGCTATGCCGAGGACAAGAATGCGTAGCCTTTTGTTGTTCAGTCTCTGCCTGACCGGATGTGTGAATTTTCCGAATCAATTTGCTCCCGAGCGCGCACGCCAGGCCGACACGGGCCCGGATCCACGCGGACTGAAAGCGTTTATCGAAATGAAGGACGGTGCCGTTCCTGCCCACTTCGCCTGGGGCATCAATCCCGCCGCCTTCGATGGAGAGAAGCGCAAGACAGCTCCTTTTGCCGCGCTTCGCTTCCAAGTGCTGGACCCGTCGAATCAGACTCTGAGCATCGATTACGTTTCGCCCGTCGCTCAGGTCGTGCGGATCAAATGGAATGCGCTCGAAGTGGGCCGCGAGAGTGCGGCGCCTGGCGTTGTCCATCATTTTGAAGCGCCAGCCGATCCGGCGAATTTTGTTCCTGGCACCGCCACACTGGTCGAGATCGAGAGTGAGGCTGGGGTCGGCCTGATCCGTGCCGGCTTCATTCGCCGATGAGCGCTGTTTTCTATCTGCTTCTTGGTTGGATACTCACGGTCGCGAGCTGTGTCGCGATGGGAACCTGGGTGAAGCGGGCACTGCAGCTTGAAGTAGAAGGATGGGAAGACCTGTGCTATCGCTTCCTGCTTGGCGCCGCCGGACTCAGCCTGACGATGTTTACGCTCGCCTCCCTGGGGCTGATCCGCAAGGGTGTGATCTACGGCGTGGCGGTGCTCGCCTGCCTCAGTCTGTATCGGCATCTGCCGCAACTGCCGAAGCCGCTCTGGCACTGGTCGGCGATTCCGTTTCTTGCCTATGTCCTGTTCTATCTCAGCCACGCCATGGCCCCTGAGATCTCGCCAGACGGCATGAGCTATCACCTCGGCCTGGTGGCCCGTTACTATCGCGAACATGGCTTCGTTTGGTTTGCGACCAACATGTACGCCTACCTCTCGCAAGGTCTGGAGATGCTGTTTCTGTTTGCCTATTCGATCGGACGGCATTCGGCAGCGGCTCTGGTGCACTTCAGTTTCCTGCTGCTCCTGCCGCTCCTCTTAGCGGCCCATGCCGGACTGCGTGGCTGGCTGGCAGGCCTGGTTGTGTTTCTGATGCCGGTGGTGGGCATCGATGGCATCAGCGCCTATAACGATGTTGCGCTGGCGGTGGTGGTACTGGGCTGTGCGCTCGCGATGGAGCGCTGGCGGCAGACGAATCAATTGGCCTGGGTGAGCACGGCGGCGCTGCTCGCAGGCTTTGCCTTCTCGATCAAGTACACCGGTGTGGTAGCGCTGCTTTTCTTATTGCCCAGTTGGCGTGCCTGGCCGCGCTGGTTGCTCGCATCAATTTGTGCGCTGCCCTGGCTGGTGAAGAATTGGCTTTGGTCGGGCAATCCGCTCGCCCCCTTCTTCAATGCCTGGTTTGCCAACCCCTGGTTCAATGTCGATTTCGAGAACGACTATCGCAGCTACTTTCGCCATTACGACCTGAGTGGGCCGCTCGCTTGGGCGAAGGAAGTGTTTCTGGGTGGCCCACAGCTGAGTGGAACCCTGGGGCCGGTCGCCATTCTGTTTGTCGCGGCGCTGCTTGGTGTCCGCCAAGCCAAAGTGCGCCGCTATCTCTTTGCCGCCGCCTGTGTGCTGCTGCTTTATCCGCTCAATCTCGGCACGCGCTTTCTGATTCCTGCCATGCCGCTGCTGGCGCTCGCGCTATATGAGACCTTTCCACGCCTTGCGCCTGTTTCTGTCCTGGCTGCGGCGATTCTCGCCTGGCCCAGTGTGATGTCTCTCTTCACTTCGCCTTATTGCTGGCGGCTGGAGAAGGCGCCATGGCGTGCGGCGCTTCGCATCGAGACCGAAGAGGGGTTCCTGGTGCGAAAGAGCCCAGGCTATGTGGCGGCACGGATGATTGAAACCTTTGTTCCCGTGGGCCAGAGTGTCTACCTGCACTCTCCGGTCTCCGACAGCTACTGCTCACGCAACCTGATCGTGGGCTACCAAAGTACGATCGGCCTGAAGATGCAGCACGCGATGGTTGCTCCCAGCTACGAAGCCTACCAGCCGCGATTCCTGTACCACTGCCCGACATCCAAAATTGAGATCGCAAAGGACACGACAAACACCTGGAGCATCATCGAGATCGAGCCGCGGCCGGAAAGCGCGTACTGCAATCGCATGCCCTGGGATGCAGGTTTGCTGCGTGATGGCAATTGGCTCAGCCGCTGGCGCTCCTGGGGACCAGTGAAGGCTGCTGACTTCTGCCAGCTCAGCGGCGCCGGGCCTTACAACGTTTGGGGCAGCGGTGACCAGTGGGAGGTCGAGTTGAAAGGTTGCACGCGGGAGATGACTCCACATGCAGCCGATTTTCGCGCGGAAGCCCGCCGTTATATGCAGAGCCAGGGGATTCACTACGTTGCGATCGATCAGCGCGACTTCAACGCGCAGGACATGATCGACAATGCGGCGCTCTGGCAGATCACGCTCGTCGCCGAACGGGGAAGCGTGAGACTCTATCGTTGGAATGACTCAATACTTCCTGGGCGTTGACGGCGGCCAATCGAGCACGACGGCCATCATCGCAGACGAGAACGGCCACATCCTGCACATTGGCAAAGGCGGCCCCTGCAACCATGTCAAAACCGGCGATGGCCGGGCCAAGTTCGAGAATGCGATTCTCGGTTGTCTGGGGAGCCACGCCCGGCTTCGTTTTCGCGCCGCTTGCCTGGGTTTCAGCGGTGGGCCCAAGGACAAGGAAGCGCTAGTGCGCCAGATGATCGCCGCCGAGCAGTATTCCGTCACCAACGATGGCCTGATTGCGCTGACTGGCGCGACGGGAGGAGAACCCGGCATCATCGTTGTCGGCGGAACGGGCTCCATCGCCTATGGCCGGAATGCCCGCGGGGAATTGAGGCGGGCCGGAGGCTGGGGCTACATCTTCGGCGATGAAGGCGGTGGCTTCGACATCACAAGAGAGGCGGTGCGCGCCAGTCTGCGCATGGAAGAGGGCTGGGGACCGGCCACTTCGCTGCGCGAGAAGCTGCTGGCGATGACGCACTCCGAAGACGCAAACGATCTCGTGCATCGCCTCTATACGAGCGATTTTCCGCGTCCCTTGATCGCCTCCTATTCAAAGCTTGTCGATCAAGCGGCGCGCGAAGGCGACCCGATCGCCATTGGCATCCTCAACCGGGCCGCGCAAGCGCTGGCGGGCTTTGCTTCGAGCGTCCGCAGCACGCTGTTTGCGCCGGATGAAAAGCCAGTGGTCTGCCCGGTGGGCAATGTCTACAACAGCGAAATTCTGCGGGCCCGCTTCGAGATGCTGGTCGAGAATACACAGGACCCGCTGTATGGTCCAGCCTCGGGCGCACTCATCGAAGCATGGCGAATGGCAGGCAATCCGGTCCTCACGGCTCATCTGCCAAAGGCAGAGAAGTAAAATTGAATACGATACATGGCAAAGCTATCCATTCGCGATCTTGACCTCAAGGGCAAGACAGTTTTCATTCGCGTTGACTTCAACGTTCCGCTCACCAACGGCGGTAAAGAGATCACATCGGACAAGCGCATCCGCGCCTCCGTCCCCACCATCGAATACGCTCTCGAGCAAGGCGCTGCCGTCGTTCTCGCCAGCCATCTGGGCCGGCCCAAGGGCAAGCCGAACGCAGAGATGAGCTTGGCCCCGATTGCCGTCCGCCTCAGCGAAATTCTGAAGAAGCCGGTCGAAATGGCCAAGGACTGCATCGGCGTCACGAAGCCCGCTCCCGGCTCTGTGCTGCTGCTCGAGAACCTGCGTTTCCACGCCGAAGAAGAAGCCAACGACGCGGCCTTCTCAAAGCAACTCGCTGAAGGAATCGACGTATACATCAACGACGCCTTTGGCGCCGCGCATCGTGCCCATGCCTCAACCGTGGGCATCATCCAGTTTGTCCCCCAGGCCGCGGCGGGCCTGCTGATGGACAAGGAACTCGACTACCTCACGCGCGTTACGGCCAACCCCGAACATCCTTCGGTTGCCATCATTGGCGGCGCCAAGGTGAGCGACAAGATCGAAGTGATCCAGAACCTGCTCAAGGTGACTGACAAGCTTCTGATCGGTGGCGCAATGGCCTACACCTTCCTCAAGAGCCAGGGCCTGCCGATCGGCAAGAGTCTGGTGGAGGAAGATAAGCTCGACTTGGCAAAGGAGTTGCTTGCCACCTCCGGCGATAAGTTGATGCTGCCAGTGGACCACGCCGTCAGCCCGGAATTCAAGGCTGATGCAGGCTACGCCACGGTAGACCAGATTCCTGATGGCCAGATGGCGCTCGACATCGGCCCGAAGACGATCGAAGCCTATGTCGCAACGATCTCTGCCGCGCGTACCATCATCTGGAACGGACCGATGGGCGTGTTTGAAATGCCTCCCTTTGACAAGGGCACGATGGCTGTTGCCAATGCGGTGGCAGAAGCAACCGACAAGGGTGCGATCAGCGTGGTGGGCGGTGGCGATAGCGAAAAGGCTGTCAAGACTGCGGGGATCAGTGATAGAGTTTCTCACGTGTCCACAGGCGGTGGCGCCAGCCTCGAGTTCCTCAGTGGTCTCGAACTGCCTGGCGTAGCTGCCCTCTCAGGCAAATAGGAGAACTCATGTCCCGGCTGGCCCTCGTCTTCTTGCTCGCGTTTTCTGCGAGTGCGCAAGTGCATCTGTTTAGCAAAGACCAGATGATTCAGTACACCGCGAAGAATCCGTATGAACGATTTGCAGATGGGCGCCCCAAGGTGCCTGACGCAGTTCTCGAGAAGATGAAGGGCCTGTCGGTCGAAGAGATCTGGAAGATCCTGAATAGCTCAGGCTATCAGAATACTTATGCCGGAGACTTCCAGCAACTGCACTCCGGCATGAAGCTGATTGGCCGCGCGGTGACGGCGCAGTTCATGCCGGCCCGCGAAGACATCATGGAAGTGGAAGACAAGGGCGCGAGCGATCGTGGTTGGGCAAAGAGCGAGCACCAGCGCGTGATCGATCAATTGCAGCCCGGCGATGTGCTGGTGGCCGACCTCTTCTCCAAGATCGAAGGCGGCACACTCGTGGGCGACAATCTGGCAGCCGCCATCCATAGCGCCACCGGCAATGGCTTTGTGGTGGATGGAGCGATTCGCGATCTCGAAGGCATCTTCCCGATGCAGATGAATATCTACTATCGCGGCGTCCATCCGTCCGCGGTGCGCGACATCATGCTCACCGGCTACAACGTGCCAGTGCGGATCGGCAATGCGGTCGTGATGCCGGGCGACATTGTGTTCGGCGACCGTACCGGTGTTTACTTCGTGCCGCCACATCTGATCGAAAAGATTCTGCAAACCGCCGAAGAAACTCACATTCACGACGAATGGACGAAAGATAAGTTCTCGAAAGGCCACTACAAATCGACCGACCTTTACCCCACTCCCAAGGACCCGGCGCTGAAGAAAGAATACGAAGACTATAAGAAGAAGCGCCTGCGATAATAGAGAAGTGTCCAAGGTAAAAGAGCTGGAACGACAACTGGATCTCGCGCAGCAACAACTGCGTGTTTTTCAGAAGATCAGCCGCTTCATGGTCAAGGACTTGAACCTGAAGCAAGTGCTGGCTGGTATTAACGCGTTGGTATTGGAATTCATGCGTGGGGACTCTTGTCTGCTGTACTTGCTGGACAAGGGCGACCTGCTCTTGTGTTCTTCGAACAACCCCTCGCCGGGAACTCTCGGCAATTTGCGTTTGCGTCTGGACGAAGGTCTTACGGGCTGGGTGGCCCGCGAGCGTCGGCTGGTTGCCATCAGCAAAGAGGCCTTTACAGATCCTAGATTTAAGGGCTTTGCCGAATTGCCGGAAGATCAGTATGAGGCCTTCCTATCCGCACCGATCATTGCACGCAATAAGGTAGTGGGTGTCATCAACGTGCAACATCGCAAACCGCATGTCTTCACAGGCGAGGAAATGGAAACCCTGACTACGGTTGGCGAACAAGTGGGCGTGCTGTTGAGTCTGGCCCGGCTGGAGAGTGGTGTGACTTCCGAGGAAGTGGGTGCCCTTGTCGCAGCCGCTGCATCTTAGCCGCCGCGCCCTGTTTGCGGCTTTGCCCGTCTTTGCAGCCGGTCCAAAGTTTGCGAGAGTTTTCCACTATGTGGCGCCGGATTCGGTTCTGTTGCTGGTGGACTTCGCTTTTGGATCGGATCGCCGCGGTTGGGCTCTCGGTGGACTCAGCCATCGCGGTTCCGGCTTCAAGGGCATTCAACTGGCGACTGACGATGGTGGAAACACCTGGACACAGTCGGAGTTAAAGTTCATTCCTGAATCCCTCTTTGTGTTGGACGACTCTTTGCTATGGGCGGTCAGCGACAAGGGCGAGATCTGGTTCAGCGCGGAAGCCGGCCGCGATTGGCGCAAGCTCTCGAAAAAGAAGGAAGCGCGCAAGCTTCACTTCCTGGATGCTGAGAACGGTTTTCTCATCGGTGAGAAAAAGACCTTCATGCGCAGCTCGGATGGCGGCAAGACTTGGCGCCATGTGCCCGAAGGAGCGCAGGCCAAGGGCAATAGCGAGAACCTGGCCTACCGTCTGATTGCCTTCTGGAACAACAAAGTCGGCATTGTCATGGGAAGCTCCGAGACGACCACTCCGGAGCGCTTACCGGGATGGATGGAGCCAGAGCGGGTGGGCAGGCGTGTAACGCCAAAGCTCATGGTGAGCCTGGAAACTGGGGACGGCGGCCTCTCTTGGAGCGCTCAGGACGCATCCACCTTCGGCCAGATCCATCGCAGCGTGGTTGGAAGCGATGGCACTGGTTTTATGCTGGTGAAGTATGAGAAGTCCTTCTCCTACGGTGGGGAAGTGTACTCCTTCTATCCCACCAGCAAACGAAAGGGCGAGAAGCTCTTGCGTGTCAAGGATGCAGACGTTCACGACATCCTCTATCTGCCAGGCGATGGGGTCTATCTTGCCTGTACGGAGCGGCTGGGCAATCTGCCTGTCCCTACGAAGGTACGGATCCTGCATTCGAAGGATTATGTGAATTGGACAGACCTTGCCGTCGATTACCGTGCTGCGGCGCAGCGCGTGTATCTCTCGGCAACGCCGTCCGGCAAAGTATTCGCAGCTCTCGATCAAGCAACCATTCTGTCCTTGCGATGATCATCGCGAACATCGGAACGCTACTCACGCTCGAAACGGAGCCGCTCCACAATGCTTTTCTCGAAGTGGACCAGGGTGTCGTCATCCGCTTTGGCTCGATGGCCTCGGCGCCCCGGGCTGATGTCGACGCCGAGCGCCGCGTCGTGATGCCAGGCTTTGTCGATTGCCACACGCATCTCGCCAACATGGGACAGATGCACGGCAGCTTCGAGGATCGTTGCCGCGCTGTGGCGGCAGCCCAGCCGGAAGAGCTCCGTGCTTCAATCGAGCGCCAGATCGCGATGATGCTTGCCTTCGGGACCACAACCGTCGAGATCAAGACCTGTTATGGATCTCCCGAAAAGTGTCTTGATGCGATGCCCCATGATGTGATTCGCACTGAGATGGCGCCGCCCGATTGGACCCTATGGAGACAGCCACACTTTGTCGATGCCCTGGCCGAAGGGATGACGGCGGAGCGCTTGCTGGCCACAAAAACTCCGGTGAAGGTGCATGTGCTCGATCGCGGACTGGAGATGGCGCTGGAGGCCGGAGCGGTCAGTGTGGAGCATCTGCTCCACGCAACCAAACGCGATGTGGCAACCCTCGCCCAAACCAGCACCCTTGCCGTGCTGTTGCCAGCCATGGCTTACTACACGCGTGCCGGGCGCTTTGCGCCGGCGCGACAACTGATCGATGCCGGCGTCAAGGTTGCTCTGGGCACCGACAGCAACCCAGGCGACTCGCCAAGCTTCTCCATGCAAATGGTGATGCACCTGGCCTGTCGGGAGATGGGCATGACTTGCGAGGAAGCGATTCGGGCGGCAACTCTGCATGCTGCCGCCGCGCTGCGGCTCGATCATCGATTGGGTTCACTGGCGCCCGGCAAGGATGCCAATTTTCTGATCCTCGAGACCGGCGATTACCGGGACCTGCCCGCCGTTATTGGCTCGAACTTAGTTCGTAAGGTTTATCGCCGTACTTATGCTGCAGGCGAGTTATCTCCCGCTTGAGCGTGGCTACTAAAGCAGGCTGCTTCGAGGCAAGGTTTGTCATCTCATGCGGATCCTTCTTCATGTCGAAGAGCTCATACTCGGGCTCCGTCGTCTGGTAGCGGATCAGCTTGTGGGTCTTCGTGCGCACGCCATAGTGACCGGGAACATGGTGGTCCCGGTCATCGTGCATCCAGTAGCGGTAATACATCGATTGCCGCCAAGTGGGCGGGGTTCTGCCTTGCAGATTCTGACGGAAGCTTTCCCCCTGCATCTTCGGGTCGCGGCCCATGCCCGCGTAATCGAGGAAGGTGGGCGCAAAGTCGATGTTCAGTGAGATATCGCTGTTCCTCGTGCCGGCCTTGATCTCCTTCGGGTAGCGAGCCAGGAAAGGCATCCGCAAGGACTCCTCATACATCAGCCGCTTGTCGAACATGCCATGATCGCCGAGGAAGAAGCCCTGGTCTGAGGTGTAGATCACGATGGTGTTTTCACGCAGATTGTTCGCGTCTAAATGATCGAGGATGCGGCCGACTGAATCGTCCACGGACTGCACACAGCGCAGATAATCCTTCATATAGCGCTGGTAGGCCCACTTGCGGAGTGCGTCTCCGGTGAGACCTTCGGGCGGCTTCATTTTCAGGTCGCGCTCGGTGGTGTCTTCGCCAACACGCATTTTGAGGCCACGGCCAACGGGCTGATAGAGGTTTGATGGTTCCGGAATGTCCTTGTCATCGAAGAGATTTTTGTACTTCGGGCCAGGGTCCCAGGGACGATGAGGGGCCTTGTGGTGGCACATCAGGAAGAAGGGTTTGCTCGCATCGCGTTCTTTCAAGAAGTCGATCGCAAAATCAGTGATGATGTCCGTGCAATAACCCTGGTATTGCTTGCGGCCCGTCTTCTCGAGGAAGAACGGGTCGTAATAGACACCTTGTCCCGGCAGGATGCGCCAATGGTCGAAGCCTTGCGGCTGGGTGCCCAGATGCCATTTGCCGATCATCGCCGTCTGGTAGCCAAAGCTCTGGAGATGGGTGGCAATTGTGGGGCGCTTGATGTCGATCGAGTCATCGAGCGTGTTGACGCCATTGATGTGGCTGTACTGGCCGGTTAGAATCGCGGCCCGGGATGGCGTGCAGATGGAATTGGTGCAGAAACAGTTGTCGAAGCGAACGCCTTCCTTCGCCAGCCGGTCGATGTTCGGCGTGGAGTTGATCTTGCTGCCGTAAGCAGAGATGGCGTGAGCGGCATGATCGTCGGACATGATGAACAGAATGTTCGGCTGGGTCTGCGGCTGCGGCATGAGGCTGGCGAGCAGGCCTCGCCGGGAGATCAAAGGCATGTCAATATTATGAGCATGATGCATCGACGTGGTTTTCTTGCTCTTGGCGCGCTCCCTCTGCTGGGACAGCAACTGAGTGGGCGGCAGCTTCAACTCAGCGCCGAAGGAAGGCGGATCTGGCTCACTTATGGCAATGGCCTCGATGCGATTTTGAAGAGTTCCGATGACCTTGGCAAGAGCTGGGTCGACCGCGCGGTGTACTCCGGCAAAGGCAAACTGATGCTCGGCATGCGCCGTGGCCCGCGCTATGCGAACGGCGTGGTGAGTGGAATCGCAAATGGCGATCTCTGGGCCTGGCGGGAAGGGTCGGTGGTGAGAGTCAACGATGTGGCGAATTCGGCTCGCGAAGGTCTGCACGCGATGGCCGCAGGCGGGGGCAAGATTTATGCGGCTTGGCTCGATCTTCGTACTGAAGGAATGAAGCTCTATGGCTCCATCAGTTCCGATGGCGGCAAGAGTTGGAGCCCGAACCTCGAACTTTATGCCTCGCCCGACGGTACCATCTGCCAGTGTTGCCATCCCAGCCTGCTCGTCGATACAGCCGGCAAAGCAACGGTGATGTTTCGCAACGCCCTCGGCGGCATGCGCGATATGTACACGATGGAATGGGGCAGTAAGCCCGTCAAGTTGGGCAGCGGAAGCTGGAAGATTAACGCCTGTCCGATGGACGGTGGCGGCATGGTGCGCGACGGCGACGGGAAACTGGTGACCGTTTGGCGTCGCGATACGCAGGTGTTTCTCTCGCGGCCCGGTAGCGATGAGGAGTTGCTCGGCAGCGGCAAGCAGCCGGTGATTGTCCGCGGCAAAGAAGGACTTTGGGTTGCCTGGGCCGAAGGAAAATCCATCGTCGTACGCAGCCCTGACCAACAGAAGAAGCAAGTCGGCGAGGGCGCCTTTGTCAGCATGGTGGCGCGTCCGGATGGGGGAGTGCTGCTGGGTTGGGAGAACGAAGGACAGCTCAGCTTCGCAACAGCTGAGCCGCCGATTCGGGCGTGATGTCGCGCTGCGGCATGGCCAGCATCTCGAAGCCCACCATGAACTTGCGAATCGTTGCCGAACGCAGCAACGGCGGGTAGTAGTGGGCGTGCAGATAGAAATCGGCAACGCCATTCGGCCGCTGGTGCCAGCCCATGGTGTAGGGGAAGCTGGTGTCGAAGAGCTTGTCGTAGCGAGCAGTCAGCCGCTCGAGAATCTCACTCAGCGTCTCGCGTTCCACATCCTCAAGATCCGTGAGGCGGCCGACGGCACGCCGAGGAATGACTAGCGTTTCAAAGGGCCAAATCGCCCAATAGGGAACAACAACCACCCAGTGCTCGTTCGAACAGACCAGCCGCTCGGCCAGTTGCCATTCCTGCTTCCAGTAGTCCCCAAGAACGCGTGTGTTGGTCTCTTTCACGAGTTCGGGAGGAATGAAGCTGGTGGCCCAGATCTGTCCATGTGGATGTGGGTTCGAGGCCCCCATCATGGCGCCGCGATTCTCGAAGATCTGTACGGACTGGATATCGGGATGCGCAAAGAGCTCGGCCGACTGCTCACACCAGGCGTCGACGATTCCGGTGGAAGGGCGAATCGAGTGGTGCGGCGAATAGCAGAGGACGCGGCAGATGCCACAGGCTGGTTCCGATCGCAGCAGACCCATCTGAATTGGGTTCGTTTGGTGCGTCAGCAGAGCGGGGAAGTCATTCTCGAAGACATAGGTGCCTTCGTAATTCGGATTGTGTTTGCCTGCCGCCCGCTCGTTGCCCGGACAGAGATAGCAGCTGGGATCATAAGCCAGCGCCGCAGCCTCCTGCGCTGCATCCACCTGGCCTTGCCAGGGACGCAGCGCGCGGTGGGGAGAGACAAGAACCCACTCCCCATTGAGCGGGTTCCAGCGGCGATGCGGCAGATTCACGAGGCACTATCCGCGGCACGAGTGATCAACAGGCTCGGATTGATGCCGGTTTTCGCATAGTAGCGGCGGGCGAGTTCGGCACGGAACGCTTCGGCCTGATCGGCATGAACCAGGTTGATGGTCGAGCCGCCAAAGCCGCCGCCCGTCATCCGGGCTCCGATCAGCCCAGGACAAGTCTGCGCCTCTTCCACCATGATGTCGAGCTCCGGACAAGAGACCTCAAAGTCGCCGCGCAGACTCGCGTGTGAGGAAGCCATCAGTTCGCCGAGCGATGCCAGATCTCCGGATTCCAGCGCTTCGACAAAGCTCAGAACCCGCTGATTCTCCGTAACGATGTGACGCGCCCGTTTGTTGTCGCCCCAGGACGTCGCATCGCGCAAACTACTGACGCCGAGATCGGTTGCGGCGATTTCGCATTCCTCACGGCGCAGGTTGTACTCTCCATCGGCCAGCTGGTGCTTGATCATCGTGTTTGCGATCACAAAGACAATGCCCTCCGGGATGGGCACCGCTTTGAAATCGAAGTTGCGGCAATCGAGCAGAACCGCGTGGTCTGCCTGGCCATGCAGAGAGATGAACTGGTCCATAATGCCGCAGCGCAGGCCAACATTTTCGATCTCGGCAAGCTGGCAGAGCCGGGCGATGTTCATGCGTTGCAGACGTGTTTCGGCCAGGCTCAGAAAGGCCAGGGCGCTGGAGACTTCGAGAGCGGCAGAACTCGAAAGGCCGGCTCCCATCGGTAGCGTGCTGCTGAAATCGAGACGTGCCGGCGGAACTTCAATCCCATGCTTGAGGAGTTGTTCGTAGACCCCCAGGACATAGATTTCCCAGCCTTCGGGTGCGTTGCTCGCAGTATAGAGTTCTAGTTTTTGGGAAGGAGTGACTGTAACGGTGGTGTGAAAACCGATGGCCGCCGGGAGGACAAAGCCTTCGTTGTAATCGGTGTGTTCCCCAATCAGATTGACGCGTCCAGGCGCGCGGAAAGTAGTGGTCATGTTTTACGGCTCGCGATGGTAAAGACAACACCAATCGCTAACATTACGATTCCCCAGACGAGGTTGATGTTGCCGCCAAACAGCTGCGGCTTCGACCCGGCATCGATGGTGAAGGCCGCCAGCACGAGAAGCGCCCCCAGGGCGAGGAAGAGACGGCCAATGATGAGTCTGAGATCCATTGTTGTTTACCAGAAGATGATGTTCAGTACAACCAGAACGGCGAGAATCCCGCAGGCGAGCAGCTTCGGACTGCGATCCGCGGGTATCTCCGTGTGCGCGTAGACGAGGCCCTTCAATTCACTGACAGGCTTCGGACTGGTGACCAGGCTGACCAGAATCGTGACGACAAAGCACGCCGTCCAGGCCCAGATGGCGGTATAGAAGTTCTGTGCCATCTCGCTCGGATAAGTAGCGACCATACCGAGCCAGCCCCCCTTGATCCCCGGCACACTCGCCACCGGCAGTGTGAGGCCATGGTGCAGCGCAGCAGCCAGAGTCCCGGAAACAAGACCGAAGAAGGCGCCATTCGCACTCGTGCGCGACCAGAACATGCCCAGCAGGAAAGTGGCAAAGAGCGGCGCGTTGACAAAGGCGAAGATCAACTGCAGCAGATCCATGATGTTATTGAACTTCACAGCCGCATAGGCGGCAGCGACCGAAGCGAGGATGCCAAAGACAGTCGCCAGTTTCCCGATCTTCAGATAGTGCGCGTCGGAGCGGCCGGGGCGGATGTAGGCCTGGTAGATGTCATAAGTCCAGACGGTGTTGAAGGCCGTGACATTGCCCGCCATGCCCGACATAAAGCTCGCCATCAAGGCAGTGAGCCCAAGGCCGAGCATCCCGGCAGGGAAGAAGTTCTGGAGCATCAGCGGAATCGTCATGTCGTAGTTCAACGTGCCGTCCGGCTTGACTGGCAAATGGAAGGCGCCGTTGGTCTGGTTCGAAATCGCAAGGGCGATCATGCCGGGCAGAATGACCAGAAAAGGAAAGATCATCTTCGGCACGGCAGCAATGAGCGGAGTCTTTCGGGCGGCGGCCATGGAATCAGCGGCCATCGCGCGCTGTACGACGAGAAAGTCCGTACACCAATAGCCAAAACTCAAAACGAAGCCAAGCCCCATCGCCATGCCGAACCATTCAATGCCCATCGGGTTTGCCGAAGGGTTCGACATCTGCGCCCAGGCCTCGGTATACGCGCCAGGGACATAGCCTTTCGAAACAGCGACACGCTCCAGTTGGGTGGTGAGCCCGTGCCAGCCCCCCACGTTATGAAGGCCCACAATCACCAGCGGCAAGAAGCCCGCACAAATCAGGAAAAACTGGAGAACTTCGTTGTAAATCGCTGAGGTCAAACCACCTAAGAAGATGTAGACAAGGACAATTACGGCAGCCAGGGCGATGCTCGCGTCGAAGTTCCAGCCGAGCAGGGACGCAAGCAGCAGACCCATGGCGTAAAGAGAAATGCCGGAAGACATCACCGTCATAATGGCGAAGGTAATGGCGTTAAAGGCCCGGGTTTTCTCATCAAAACGGAGCTTCAGATACTCCGGGACCGAGCGCGCTCGCGAACCGTAATAGAACGGCATCATAAAGACGCCGACAAAGAGCATAGCGGGCACCGCGCCCACCCAATAGAAGTGGCTGGTGGCGATGCCATACTTGGCACCTGAGGCCGCCATTCCCATCAGTTCCTGAGCGCCAAGATTGGCGGAGAGAAAGGCAAGGCCGGCGATCCAGGCCGGAATCGAACGCCCCGAAAGCAAGTAATCTTCGCTCGACTGCATCTGGCGCCGCAATTGGAAGCCGATGCCAAGCACGAACGCAAAGTAGGTGAGCAGGATCGCGTAGTCGATCCAATGAAGTTCAATCTGTGGGAGGGACACGGGTAAGGGCCTAAGTTATCGGGGATAGCCGGGTGTGTCAAGAAAAGTTTGTCTAGCCCATGGCAGGCATACGAAAAACGAGCGAACTCCACTCCCCTTCACTTCGCTCGCCAAGCAGCGGCAGGCCGTAGATCTGCTTGACGCGGTCCGCTTCTTCGACGCCGAATCCAGCCAGAACCACGACGCCATCTGGCTTCACGATGCGCAGAATCTCGTCCGCAAAGTTCACCAGCACAGCCGCGCTGATGTTTGCCGCAACGATGTCGAAGCTCTCGCTCGCGATACAGTCCGCCATGCCTTGTACCACCGGAACTCCGCTGAGCTGGCGCGTAAGGTGGCAGCTATCGTCCTCAACATCGACACCCACCACCAGACCGGCTCCCAGCAGGCGAGCCCCACGGGAGAGGATGCCTGCACCGCAGCCAAGATCGAGCAGGCGCATGCCGGGCTGCAGGTATTTCTCGATTGCCTCCAGAGCATGGCGGGTGGACGGATGTTCGCCGCTCCCGCAGGCTGCGCCGTCCTGGTAGTCAATGCGCCAGCGCCCTTCGGGCGTCGCTTCATCGCTCCAGGAAGGAGCGAAGTAAAATCGTTCCCCCACCAGCCGGCTCTTCCAGACGAGATGACTGATGGTGACCCAATCGGTGGCGTCTTCAAAGACTTCGACGCCAAAGCCGCTCGCGGCTTCCCGCGTATCGAAGCTGGCCTTCAGCGTGTAGCGGCCCTCTGGTTCATCCAGCTCCGCAATGCCGGTTGTACCCGCATCGAAGAGGTCGGAAATGAGGATGTCTTTTTCCTCTTCACTACAGGGGAGCAGAATATAAAAATTGGGCACTGATTACTTTGCGAATCTCTGAAAGAAGCTCGCATCCTTCCACTTGGGCGTTTCTGGAGCGTTGGCTGCCGCCGTGATGATGGAGCTGAGGACGCGATTGTATTGCGCAGCGGCTTCCTTCTCTACCGGCTGCGTGAGGTCATCTGCAGGTGAATGATAGCGATCGCGCAGCCAGGCCTGCACTAGCTTCTCTTCGGGGGTCCCTTTCCGATAGCCAAATTTGAAGGCCAACGCGGGAATGCCATTTCGGATGAAGCTGTACTGGTCACTGCGGATAAAGGTGTTGCGTTCCGGCGCCGGGTCGGGCCAGACTTCGATCCCTGCGTCCTGCGCACTTTTACGCGCCAGATCGCCTAAGGTCGACTCGTCCACGCCCAAAATCAGCAGAGCCTTGAGCGGAAAGAGCGGAAGGTACATATCCATGTTCAGATCGGCGACCACGCGCCCCTTCTTCTCCTGGCCGAAAACCGGATGCTGCGCATACCAGGAGGAGCCGAGCAATCCCTTCTCTTCGCCCGTCAGCGCGATAAAGGCAATGCTGCGCTTGAGAGGGAGATTGGCTTCTTTGATGAGCCGGGCCGCTTCGATCAGGCTGGCGACACCGCTCGCGTTGTCCATCGCGCCGTTATAGATCTGGTCGCCGCTGATCTTGTCGTTGACGCCGAGATGATCGAGATGGGCTGAGATGACAATGAACTCATTGCGAAGAGCAGGGTCAGTCCCATAGCGGATACCAATCGTATTTTCACCCTCAATCTTCCGCTGGGTGTAGGCGGCCTTCACCGTGAGCTTCCCTTGGAGAGGAAAGTGCGGCAAAGCTTGCCGTTGGTTTGCCAGAGCAAACAACTCGTCGATGCTGTGTCCGGAGCCCGCAAAAAACTTGTCGGCGTGTGCCGCGTTGATGGTGAGCGAGACCTTCAGCCGGTCCGTGCCTGTGCCGGGCTCATCGATCGACATCGAAGGCATCAGCCGGGCCAGAGTCGCGCGGGACCAGGGAATGTCGCTATTGCGTGGATTCGCGATTGTGGCCGATCCGATCGCACCAGCTTCGGCAAGAAAGCGCGCCCGCTCTGAGGCGCTCTGGTAATGGCTCGCGAGAGGGCCCGGAATGCCTTCTGGTTGTCCGGAGATGAAAACGGCGATCTTGCCCTTGAGGTCCACTCCCTTGAAATCGTCGTAATTGTTTTCTGGGACTTTGGTGCCATAACCCACAAAGACCATTTCCGCCTCGACGCTGGCCGCGGGCGCGCTGCGGATTCCAATATTGGCGTCTTCTCCTAACTGGAGCAACTCCGCCTTGCCATCGCGGGTAAGGGTCAACGAAGATTTCGATTCATCAATCGTGCGTTCCAGAAACGGCACTTTCTGGGTGTAGCTGCTTTTGGAGGCACCCGGAGCAAGACCGGCCTTTTCAAACTCGGCGGCGACATACTTCGCCGCGGCGCGGAAGCCGGGGCTCCCGACATTGCGGCCCTTCATCTCGTCCTTGGCCAGCACCTCGACGTGCGACCACCAGCGTTTGCCTTCCTGGGCATAGTTGATGTCCGTGCTGCGTTCCGCGGCAATGAGAGTGGCGCCAACCGTCGCGATGGCCGCCATCTGGCGTAGTTTCATGCACCCGCTCCTGTTTGTTTGGACGCTTTGTATTTTTGCCGGATTTCACGAACTTCCATGAGATGATCCTCAGCATGCTGGATGTGCTCACGGAAAAACTGCAATAAGGTGATGGGGCCGGTTTCAGTATGGGTGCCTTGGCGGCTCCAGACAGATTCCGGCTGTTCCTTCAGCAGATCATAATTTTCGGCAATCATGCGCCGGTAGAGCTCCACGGCGCCGGAAAACTTACGCTGGCGGTAATTCAGATTTGCGGTCCAGGCGGCGCCGTCGAAGGCGACAAGGGTGGGGTTTTCTTCGGCGATCAGAGCGCTGAGACGCCCATGAGCAACCAGTTCGGTATCCATCAGGTGGCAGACGATCTGCCGGACACTCCATAGATCCGCATTCGCCTGGAAGTCTAACTCAGCCCCGGCCGCGCCCGTGGTGAGAGAGGCGAGTAATTCTCCACCGCGCCGAAAACGTTCCAGCAATTCCGCTACTTCGCTCATGTACAGTTCATCCTCAGTAATAATCGGAGCAGGACATATAGTAGCCGCAACGCGTGCAGAACAACTTGCATTTGCGCTGCTCCAGCCTGACACTGCACACCGGACAAAACAGCATCGGGTGCTGATCTCCGTCCGGTTCGACGCCTTCTCGTAACGTCTCGCGCGCTGCTGCGTCCTGATCCATAGCCAAACCCATTATATGAACGGCGCTACAATCAAGCCCATGCGGCGGCCAATTGCACTCTTAATTCTTATTGCCCTGCTCCTTGCCTGCGGCACGGCTCAACAGACGATTCAAACGCGGGATCTGGCCGATGCGCTCCTTCCCAAGGAACCAGCCCGCGGGAAAAATGGCGCAGTTGCGGGCGGAACCGCTGCTGCCGTCGATGCCGGAATGAAGATCTTCAAGATGGGCGGCAATGCGGTGGATGCCGGTGTCGCCACCATGTTTGCGGCTGCTGTGGCCGAGTATTCCCATTTTGGCTTTGGTGGCGAGGCTCCGATTCTCATCCGCACCAAGGATGGCACTGTTGTCACGATTGGGGGCGTCGGCACGATGCCGAAGCTGGGAACGCCGGAGTTTTTCCGCAAGCACCAACTGGAACCGCTGGAAGTCGATTCCAACGAGCCGAACGGACTGACGAAGTATCTTCCTGTCACCGGCCTGCTGCCGGCAATTGTCCCCGGCATGGTGGAAGGCGGGCTGGTGGCGCTTCGCGACTACGGCACGCTTTCGTTTGAGCAAGTGATCGGGCCGGCCATTGAGCTGGCCGACGAACAGGTGGTGGACGATATGCGCGCCGCGGTCGTGCGCTATGCGCGGCCCTTCTTTGATCGCTGGCCCACGTCAAAGGCTTATTTCATGCCCGATGGTCACATGCCCCGTCCTGGTGAGACCTTCAAGCAACCGGCACTGGCCAAGACGCTGCGGGCGATGGTGGCCGCAGAGCAACGCGCGGCCGCACTGAAGAAGCCGCGCACGCTTGGCATTGACGCGGTGCGCGATTATTTTTATCGCGGCGAGATTGCCCGCAAGATCGACGCCTTCTCCAAAGCAAATGGCGGCCTGATCCGCTACGAAGACATGGCGAATTTCCGGGTGAAGCCAGAGCCTTCCCTCGGGGGCAGCTATAAGAATTACACCGTCTACAAGCCGGGTTTCTACACCCAAGGCCCGGCTGCCATCGAACTGCTGAACCTGATGGAGAACACGAACGTCGCGAAGCTTGGTTTCGGATCGGAACAGTACATTCATACGATGACCGAGGCGATGAAGCTCGCCTATGCCGACCGTGACGCCTACTACGGCGATCCACTGTTTACCAAGGTGCCGAGCGCCGAACTGCTGTCGAAGGAATACGCGAAGACTCGTTTCTCGCTCATTACCGATGCAGCCAGCCTCGACTTCCGCCCCGGCAAAGTGAAGCACGCGAATGGCACGCATCCATCGAGAGAGGAACTGGTGCGCCGCCAGATTGACGATGCCCTGATGTATGGCGACACCACCTGCGTCAATGCGATCGACAAAGACGGCGTATTGTTCAGCGCCACGCCGAGCGGTGCGGCTCTTCCCAGCGTGATCGTCGGGGACACCGGCATTCCGCTGACGCAGCGTGCGCAGAGCTTCTACCTGATTGGCGACCATCCGAATGATGTTGCTCCCGGCAAACGTCCACGGGTGACGCTGACACCGACTCTTGTCCTCAAAGACGGCAAGCCTTACATGGTGATGTCCACCCCGGGCGGCGACAATCAGGACCAGAGCCTGGTGCAGATGTTCTTCAACGTGGTGGAGTTCGGGATGAATGCGCAACAGGCGGTGGCGGCTCCGCGCTTCCAGTCGCGGCATCTGGTATCGAGCTTTGATAACCATGCAATGAACCCAGGCAGTCTGCTGGTGGATGAACGCTTTGGCCGGCCTGTGGCCATTGCTCTCAAGAATCGCGGCCATCGCGTTGAGTTCCGATCGCGCTTCTCTTCAGGAGCCGCTCCAACGATGATTCTGCTGCAGCCGGATGGCACGATCGAAGCCGGCGCCGATCCTTACGCATTTCGAGTCGCCAAAGCGTTTTGAGTTCGACAGCGATCCTGGTTGCGGGTCACGCCATTGTGCGGGACCTGAGCAATTATCAAGACGATAAGGCCTGGCATCTGCTCGATTTCCAGCGCGGAGAACCGCCAAAGTATGTCGAACACATCCGGCGTGCGGTGACAGAAGCGGCAGCAGATCCCCAGTCGATTTTGATCTTCTCGGGAGGGGCCACGCGCCGGGATGCTGGTCCGCGGAGCGAGAGCCTCAGCTATTGGCTGCTGGCGGAGCATCTGCAATGGTTTGGACATCCTGAGGTTGCCCAGCGCAGCTACCTCGAAGAGTTTGCGCGGGACAGCTTTGAGAATCTGCTTTTTGGCATTTGCCGTTACCGGGAGGTCCGGGGACAAGATCCGGAACACGTGACCCTCGTCAGTTGGGCCTTTAAGCAGCAACGCTTTGAGAATCTGCACCGGCAGGCCATTGGTTGGCCTCGCGAGCGCTTCCGCTACATTGGTCCGAATGATCCTGAGGATCTATCACAGGCACAGCGAGCTGAAGAAAAAGCGCGTGCCCAGTACCTGGCAGATCCCTACAGCCTGGGTCCCGAGTTCCAGGCCAAGAAGTCAGAACGCAATCCGTTCCGCCGCCAGCATGGCTATCGGACGAGTTGTCCGGAATGGTTTTCCGTAGACAAGCCCTGGCATATGTTTTGATGGAAGAGAACCAATCATGCTGCAACTTGGCTTTGTATCCGCGATCCTTCCCGATCTCACTCTTGAAGAAGTATTGACCTTTGCCAGCGAAGAGAAATTTCGCTGCGTCGAGGTGATGTGCTGGCCCAAAGGCAAGGCCGAACGCCGCTATGCCGGCGTCACCCATATTGACGTCGTTGGCTTTGATGCCGATGCCGCCAAGCGGGTACAGGACCTGACGGCAAAGACCGGAGTCGCCATCAGCGGTCTGGGCTATTACCCCAATCCGCTGACGCCCGACGAGGCGGAAGCTAAGGTTTATGTCGATCACATTAAGGCCGTGATCCAAGCCTCAAAGCTGCTGGGCATTGGAGTGGTCAACACCTTTGTCGGCCGTGACTGGACCAAGAGCGTCGAAGACAACTGGCCACGCTTCCTCGCCACCTGGAAGCCGCTCATCGACTTTGCCGACGACCACGGCGTGAAGGTGGGAATCGAGAATTGCCCGATGTCCTTCTCAAAGGACGAATGGCCCGGCGGCAAGAATCTTGCCACCACGCCGGTGATCTGGCGCCGGATGTTCAACGATATTCCCAGCTCCAACTTCGGCTTGAACTTTGATCCGAGTCATTTCGTGTGGCAGGGCATGGACTATGTCAAAGTGCTGCGCGAGTTCAAAGATCGCCTGCACCACATGCACGCCAAGGACGCTCGTCTCGATCGCGACCGTCTCAATGAGGTGGGGCTGCTTGCCCACCCGAACGAGTACCACACGCCGAAGCTCCCCGGCATGGGCGACGTGAACTGGGGCCAGTTCCTCGGCGCGCTGGCGGAGGTGTATGACGGTCCGCTCGCCATCGAAGTGGAAGACCGCGCCTATGAAGGCACCCTCGAGGCACGCAAACGCAGCCTCCAGATCAGCCGCAATTACCTGAATGCGTTTGTCGGTTAAGCGATGACAACCCTGCGTGTGAACCGCATGCGGTATCTGCTGTTTTGGAAGCCATATGGGGTTCTCACGCAGTTTACGCCGGAGCCTGGGAGTGTCCATGAAACGCTCGCCAAGTACATTGATGTCCCGAACGTATATCCCGTAGGCCGTCTCGATTGGGATAGCGAAGGGCTGGTCCTGCTCACCAACGATGGAGAGTTGCAGCATCGCTGGACCGATCCACGCTTCGGACATTCCCGGACCTACTGGGTGCAAGTAGAAGGGGAGGCCAGCGAGGAAGCAATTGCCAAGCTGAGGGCAGGAGTCGCGGTCCAGGATTACACCAGCAAGCCTGCTCAGGCGCGGCTCTTGTCTGAGGAAGACGTCGCCACGCTGCCGCCGCGCAATGTACCGGTACGTTTCCGCGCTGCGATTCCAACCAGTTGGCTGGAGATCACGCTGACAGAGGGCCGCAATCGCCAAGTGCGGCGGATGACCGCCGCCGTGGGCCTGCCCACGTTACGGCTGATCCGTGTCGCCTCTGGTGAATTGAATCTGAAAGGCCTGCAGCCAGGGGAGTGGCGCGAAATCGCTGCTCCCAAGCTGCCGCCGCGCCCCGCAAGCACTCCGAAAAAAAGCCCGGCTCCATGGAAGAAACCGGGTGTGAGGAAGTCTTAAATTGGGAGCAGGTCAATAGCGGGGCGGAATGCCTCGATTGGCCCGGAAGGTGCGGAGTTGGTCGCGATGAAAAGCAATGCGTTGCTTGTCTTGCGGATACAACTCCCGCGCCGTAAGCAGGCGATTCAAATTGTCGATTGCCTGATCGAGGCGCCCGTTGTCAAACTTGCCTCGCGAGGCGTTGGCCTGAAAGCGCTCAAGGTTATTCACAGCGTCGCTAAATTGCCGGCGCGCCCAGCCGTCCCACGCAGCGCGTTGTCCAATGCGCTGCAAGTCATTTTGAATGCCATCAATAAAGCGCTGGCTACTCGAGTAAGGATTACTCGGACCATAACCGTAGCCACCCCGATTCGGGTAGCGGCCATATTGCGCAAATGCCGCCGTGCTCGCCAACAGCGTCAGGACGAGGATCTGTTTGGTCATCGATTGCCTCCTGTCCGGTTGGACGCAAAAATGTTGTTCCGGTTTCAGCAGTTGAATCCTGTTGCACAATTGGACAAACGATGAAGACCTTCTTCCTCCTCCTCACCCTGCTCGCCACCGCTTCTGCGCAGAAGATCGAGACGCTGATTGGAGACGGCAAGCCGGGCTTGAGCGATACGCAGGTGAACAATCCCTATGGCCTGACGATCGGTCCAGACCGCGCGCTGTATTGGTGCGACATCGATGGCCACGTCATCCGGCGCATGGATCTTAAAACACGCAAGACCTCGATTGTCGTCGGCACCGGCGTGAAGGGTAATTCCGGCGATGGCAATCTTGCAACCAAGGCCGAAATTGACCAACCCTATGAGGTACGTTTTGACACAAAAGGCAATCTGTTCTTTGCCGACATGACCAATCATGTAATTCGCCGGGTCGACAAGAAATCCGGATTCATCCGCACCATTGCCGGAACCGGCAAAGCCGGCTTTAGCGGTGATGGCGGCTACGCTGTAAAGGCTAGCCTGCGCCAGCCACATAGCATCGTCTTTGACCACGCAGGCCGTCTGCTCATCTGCGACATTGGCAACGACCGCGTGCGCCGCATTGATCTGAAATCCGGCCTCATCGAAACCTACCTCGGCAATGGGCAGAAGAAGGATCCAGTCGAAGGCGCCAAGACCTTCGACACACCGCTGCTCGCTCCGCGCGCGATCGAAGTTGCTGCCGACGGCAAGCTCTACATCATCAAGCGCCAGGGCAACGCATTGTATGAAGTGGACCCGAAGCATGGCACTTACCATCTGTTGGCCAGCACGGGGATGAATGGGCCCAAGGGCATCTCTGCCGGCCCAAAGCAGAATCTGTTCATTGCGGACACGGAGAACCACGCCGTGCAGCGCTTCAACCTGAAGAAGGGCACCTTGACCCGGGTGGCCGGGACAGGCGAAAAAGGCGACGGGCCGGATGGCGATCCCTTGCAGTGCAAGATGAACCGGCCTCACGGCGTTTTCGTCGATCGAAAGGGAGTTCTCTACATCGCCGACAGCGAGGCACACCGTATCCGCCGGATGCAAATTGCATTAAGATAATGGCGTGAAATTGCTGATCTGGATTGTTTTCAGTGGATTGCTGCTTCTCACTGCGGCAGAAGAGACGAGAACATTCACGGTCATGCAAAAGCGCTGGTGGGCAATCCAACCGCTTGCAAAAGCACCGCTGCCCATTGTGAAAACACAGGGCTGGGCGAAGAACGAAATCGATGCCTTCGTACTGGAAAAGCTGGAGGCAAAAGGCCTCAGTCCGAATCCTGCTGCGGACAAAGCCACTCTGCTCCGCCGCGCCACCCTGGACCTCACAGGTGTCCCCCCAACCCCGGAAGAAGTGCAGCGCTTTCTCGACGACTCGTCATCACAGGCCTGGGAAAAGGTCATCGACCGCCTGCTCGCCTCGCCCGGCTATGGAGAGCGCTGGGCCCGGCACTGGCTGGACATTGCGCGCTATGCCGATTCCGATGGATTCAAGGCCGATGATACGCGCCCCGATGTGTGGCGCTATCGTGACTATGTCATCCAAAGCTTCAATGCCGACAAGCCTTACAACCGCTTCGTCAAGGAGCAGATTGCGGGCGACGAGTTGTACCCCGGCAATCAGGAAGCGCTCATCGGCGTGTCCTTCAACCGCCACTTTCCCGACGAGTACAATGCAGCGCACATCCGCCTGCGCCGGCAGGAACAACTGAACGACATCACCGATGCCGTGGGCTATGCCTTTCTCGGAGTGACGGTAGCTTGCGCGCGCTGCCACGATCACAAGTTCGACCCCATCCTGCACAAGGATTACTACCGGCTGCAGAGTTTCTTCGTCAACACCAGAATCGAGGAAGGTGTCGTTCTCGATCCTCCGGAAAAGCAAGCTGCCTACAAAGCACAGCGGGCAAAGTGGGAAGAGGCGACGCTGAAGATCCGCACAGAGATGGAAAGCCTGTTGCAACCCGCTCGCGATGCGTTTTACAAGGAACGCCTGGAACGCTTTCCCGAAGAGATCCAAGGCATCCTCACCATGAAGCCCGAAGATCGCACTCCCGACCAGTGGATGATGTTCCACAAGGCAGTGCCGCAGGTGCAGTTCACCAACGCAGAAATTGCAGCAAAGCTGAAGGGCGAAAAAGCCGCTCGTTACCGCGTTCTCGATCAGGAATTGAAAGGCTTCGATTCCTTGCAGCCAGAGCCCCTGCAAACGGTGCAGACCATGATCGATGGCTCGAATACGGCCCCCAAGACCTATGTGCTGCGTGGCGGCGCCTGGGACGGCCAGATGGAGGAAGTGCAACCCGGCTTCCTCAGCATCATCGACCCCGGCAATGCCAAGGTCCAGCCCACCGCCAACTCGACAGGACGCCGCAGCGCGCTCGCCAACTGGCTGGCCAGTGCGGACAATCCGCTTTCGACCCGCGTGATGGTGAACCGTGTCTGGCATTATCACTTCGGCCGTGGCATCGTTGGCACGCCCAGCGACTTTGGAGTGATGGGCGAACGCCCCTCGCACAAGGAGCTTCTCGATTGGCTTACCAGCCGTTTCACCCAGGATGACAACTGGAGCATCAAGAAGCTGCACAAGCGGATTCTAGTGAGCGCCACCTACCAGCAGAGCTCCACCAGCCGTGTTGATGCGGCGAAGATCGACCCCGATAATAAGCTGCTGTGGAAGTACTCGCGGCGGCGCCTGGAAGGCGAGTCGATTCGCGATTCCATGCTCTCGGTGAGTGGGCTCTTGAATGCCAGGATGGGAGGCCCCGGCATCTTCCCGCCCCTGCCGGACGGCGCGATGCCCAAGGGTTATAAGCTATGGAACTCCGCTGCCGATGACGAGGCGAGCAATCGCCGCAGCGTCTACATCTTTGTGCGGCGCAACCTGCGCTACCCGATGTTCCAGAGCTTCGACATGCCCGACACGCACGAGAGTTGCGCCCGGAGGCAAACGACGGTGACGCCCGATCAGGCCTTGGAGTTGATGAACGGAAAGCTGATCCAGCAATGGGCGAAATCGCTGGCTTCACGCGTCGAAAACGATCGCGGCATCGACACCCGAGGCAAGGCCGAGCGCGCCATTCGCATCGTATATTCACGGACTCCCAAGCCCGAAGAACTGGACCAGGCGGCCAGCTTCCTCGCGAAGCAGGAGAAGATCGCAGGCAGCCCGGAAGCTGCGCTCGAAGATCTCTGCCACACGCTCCTGAGCTCCAACGAGTTTCTGTATATCAACTAGAGAAGGGATCCTGAATGTCACTGCACAAGCGCCGGCAATTCCTGATGCAAGGTGGAAGCGGATTGGCTGCGATGGCCTTCTCTTCGATGCTCGCGGCGGAACAGAATCCCAAGCCCCACCACACGCCCAAGGCGAAGGCCGTCATCTTCCTGTTTATGGAAGGCGGGCCCAGCCACATCGATCTGTTTGACCCGAAGCCGAAGCTCAATGAGTTGCACGGGCAACCTATGCCAGCTAGCTTTGGCAAGCTCATCACCGCGATGGGCACCGGCAACAACTCGCTGCTCGGCTCACCACGCAAGTGGAAGCAGTATGGCCAAAGCGGCACCTGGGTCAGCGACTGGTATCCGCACATCGCCAACCATGCCGACGACCTGGCGATTGTCCGTAGTTGTGTTGCCGACGGCTTAAATCACGTCGGCAGCGTCTGCCAGATGAACACGGGCGATATTCTCGCCGGCCGCCCCAGCATGGGGGCCTGGATCAACTATGGCCTGGGCAGCGCCAACACGAATCTGCCCACCTTTACCGTGTTGATCGACGACAGAGATCCGCTTGGCAACACGAAGAACTGGTCTGCCGGTTTTCTTCCGGCGACGCACCAGGGGACGCTGTTCCGCCAGGGTGACACGCCGATCCTGAACACAAAACTGGGCCTCGGACAGACGCCCGAACGCCAGCGCAGCAAGCTCGATTTCCTCTCGCAACTGAATCAAAACTGGAGTGCGGACAAGCAGGAAGACTCAGAACTGGATGCGCGCTTGAAAAGCTACGAGCTGGCCTACAAGATGCAGGCCGCGGGCCCAGAGGCGGTCGATCTCAGCCGGGAGAGCGAAGAGACCAAATCGCTCTACGGTCTGGACGAGGCGGCAACAGCAACCTTTGGCCGCAACTGTCTGCTGGCGCGCCGTCTGGTCGAGCGCGGCGTCCGCTTTGTCGAACTCTACTGCGGCTCGGGCAGCGGCTGGGACGCGCACAACAATATCGAAGGCAATCACGGCAGATGGTGCAAGGCCTCGGACAAGCCGATTGCCGGGCTCCTCACCGATCTCAAGCGCCGCGGCATGCTCAACGACACGCTGATTGTGTGGGGCGGGGAATTCGGCCGCACGCCGTTCAATGAGAAGGGCGATGGCCGCGATCACAACCCCTGGGGCTTCACGATGTTCTTTGCTGGTGGAGGCGTTCAAGGCGGCCAAACCATCGGCGCCACCGATGAGATTGGCTTGCGGGCTGTGGAAAAAGCCTCGCATGTCCACGACATCCACGCTTCGATTCTCTGGCTGATGGGCCTCGATCACAAACGGCTCACCTACATGCACAACGGGCGAGCCGAGCGGCCCACCATCGTCGGCGGCGAGACGATGGTACCGGAACTCTGGGGCGAAAAGCGTAAGGCCTAGCCCTACATGTACATGCCGCCATTCACCTTCAAAATGTGCCCGGTGATGTAGCTCGCGTTGTCGCTCGCGAGAAAGGCCACAGCGGCGGCGATGTCGTCCGCCTGGCCCAGACGCTTCAACGGAATCAGACTCGTGATGCGTTCCTTCTGCTCGTCGCTCAACACGGCGGTCATGTCGGTCTCGATGAATCCGGGCGTCACCGCATTCACCGTGATGTTGCGGGAAGCAAGCTCCTGCGCCAGGCTCTTGGTCAGCCCGATCAGCCCGGCCTTCGAGGCGACATAGTTCGCCTGCCCAGGATTGCCCATCTCACCCACCACGCTCGCGATATTGATGATGCGGCCCCAGCGCTCCTTCATCATGCCGGACATCACGGCCTGCGCCGCGACAAAGGCGCCGGTCAGATTCGTCTGGATCACCTGGTTCCAATCGTCCATCTTCATCCGCATCGACAGACCATCCTTGGTCACGCCTGCGTTGTTCACCAGGATGTGAATCGGGCCCGCTTCGGCAATCGCCTTCTTGATGCTCTCCTGGATTGATTCAGGAGAGGACAGATCGATCGTGATCGCCAGCGCCTGCCCGCCTTCTTCGCGAATGCTCGCAGCAGCTGCTTCCAGCTTCTCCAGGTTGCGCGCAGCAAGCACCACTTTGTTGCCCGCCTTCGCCAGCGCCTTCGCACAAGCCAAACCAATTCCACGGCTTGCGCCGGTCACCAATGCTGTTCTCGTCGTCACCCTTCCATAATAAAAGGAGATGTCTTACCTCAACCTCTCCGAGTTCCTATCTGCCCTGGAAAAAGCCGGAGAGCTCAAACGCATTCCCTTTGAAGTGGATCCTTATCTGGAGATCACGGAGTTTGCTGACAGGGCGGTCAAGTCCGGAGGGCCTGCGCTGCTCTTTGAGAAGCCGAAGGGATCGAATGTGCCGCTGGCCATCAACCTCTTTGCCAGCGACCGGCGCATGCAGATTGCACTCGGGGTCGATTCGCTCGACGAGATCGCAGACCGCATCACCGACTTCGTGCAGATGAAGATGCCTACCGGCGGCCTGATGAGCAAACTCAAAATGCTGCCGATGCTCGCCGAGGTAGGCAGCTTCTTCCCGAAGGAAGTCTCCACCGGTCCGGTGAAGGAAGTGATCCAGAAAGATAACTTCTCGCTCGACGATTTCCCCATCCTGCATTGCTGGCCCGAGGACGGAGGCCGCTTCATCACGCTGCCGCTGGTCTTCTCAAAGAACCCGGCCACCGGCAAGCGCAACTGCGGCATGTACCGCATGCAGGTCTACGATTCCAAAACCACCGGCATGCACTGGCAATTGCACAAGCAGGGCGCCGACCACTACCGCCGCCTTCTTGCCGAAGGCAAGCAGAAGCGGATGGAGGTTGCCGTCGCTATCGGCGCCGACCCCGCCACGATGTACTCCGCGATTCTGCCCCTGCCGCCGGAGATCGACGAGATGATGGTTGCCGGCTTCTTGCGCTCCAAGCCCGTCGAGATGGTAAAGTGCGAAACCGTCGATCTCGAAGTGCCGGCGCAGGCCGAAATCGTGCTCGAAGGCTATGTGGAGCTCGGCGAACTGCGTACAGAAGGTCCCTTTGGCGATCACACCGGCTACTACTCGCTTGAGGACGACTATCCGGTCTTCCACATCACGGCGATCACGCATCGCAAGAAGCCCACCTACACGGCCACTATCGTCGGGCCGCCTCCGATGGAGGATTATTGGATGGGCAAGTCGATCGAGCGTGTGTTTCTGCCGCTCATGAAGCTGCAGATTCCAGAGGTGCGCAACATCTCAATGCCCGCCGAAGGGGTCTTCCACAACCTGATGCTGGTGAGCATTCGCAAGGCTTATCCTGGCCACGCGCGCAAGGTGATGCACGCCATCTGGGGCCTGGGCCAAGCGATGTTCACCAAATGTATTGTGGTGGTGGACGAGGAGGTCGACGTGACGAACTATTCGGAAGTCGTTTGGAAAGTGTTGAACAACATCGACCCGCAACGCGACATCGAGTTTGCGCTCGGCCCGATCGATTCGCTCGACCACTCTAGCCGTCTCCCGAACTTCGGGTCCAAAATGGGCATCGACGGCACCAAGAAATGGGTCAGTGAAGGCTTCACCCGTCCCTGGCCGCCCGTCATCACCATGAATCAGGATGTAAAACAAAAAATTGATCAGATGTGGAAGCAAGCGGGAATGACAAAGTGATAAACTGAAAGAGTTGTTGCGGTGCCCATAGCTCAGTTGGTAGAGCGCCGGATTGTGATTCCGGATGTCACGGGTTCAAGCCCCGTTGGGCACCCCAAAAACTCTTCATTCCAATACATCGATCCTTCGTTTCTTGTAGCGGCTCCCCTCGGGAGCCGCTTTTGCATTTAGACCGAGAGTGCGCGCCAGGCGTCAGCCATTCTCTTATAAAGAGCGCGTGCCGTCTCCAGACTCACCCGTCCAAAGCGAATCTCCTCCCGCGGCCGCAGTTGGCCAAGCACCTCGAGGTCGGCACGAATGACAGACCCCAGAATCGGATAGCCACCTGTCGCCGGATGATCCGTCCCCAGCACTTGAGGGATCCCCGAGGGAGGCACCTGAATCGCTCCATGCCAGGCACCCGTGCTGAGAAGCGGTTCGCGCGGCGCGGATAGTTGCAGGCCATCGATACGAATCGCCATCCGGCTCGACAATTCTGTCACCTTGTAGGAGGTGCCGAGAAAGAGCGACATCGACTCCGGTGGAAAGAGAGACGCATGTGGTCCATCCACAATGCGCAACACCTTCGCACTTCCATTGAGAAGCGGGCTATGCGGGTGCTCCCTCAGAAAGCGGGGCGGGGCAGCGACGGGAAGTGCAAGTTTGAGTTCCGCGCCACGTTCCAGCTTCTGTCCACCGAGCCCGCTTTGCACATGGGTTGCCGCACTCCCTTGCCAGCGGGTGATCTGGATGCCCCCATTGCAGGCGATATAGCCCCGCAGCCCCGTGCGGCAATAGTCGCCCTGTAGCGTCGAACCAGCCCGCACTTCAATACTCTGATGCATCGAAATCGGGCGGCCATCGAGACGCCAGCCAAAGTCGGCGCCGCTAATTCCGATGCGAGTTGCGCCGGTAAACAGGAGCCGCGCCGGTTTCATGGTCACTTCAATGCCCGGTTGCGGCTCATCGTTGCCCGCCAGATAATTTGCTTCAAAATAGCTGACGCTCGCCATCGGGCCCGCTTCGCTCAGGCCGTAGCGAGCGAGTCCAAAGCGAGGTTGGTCCTGGATCGTGGTGAGAAAGCCAGGGTCAAGAATGCGGATACCGGGATTTACCATGCGGATGGGTTCGAGGGATAAAAGCGAATCTGGGCGCCAATCGAGAACAGTGAAAAGTTCGTCCGAGCGGTGTCAATCACCTTGAGCGGTGTCCGCCCGAGGATGCGCCAGCCACCAGGAGACTCCGTCGGATAGATGCCGGTCTGGACACCCGCAATCGCCACGCTGCCAGCCACCACCTTCGTGCGTGGCGTACTCAGCCGGGAGAGGCTCCACTTCGCCGGCCAACCTTGCAGATAAGCAAAGCCGGGCAGAAAGCCAAAGAAAGCCACCGAGTAGGTCTGGTCGCAATGCGCCTGCACCAATTGCGAAACGCTCATCTTCAACAAGTCAGCCGAACTATGCAAATCGGGGCCATATTCCCCGCCATAGAAGACCGGAACCTCCATCTGTTGCGGAATTGGAAGTTCAATTTGACCAATCTGCTCCAGGCAAAATCTCACGTGTTCCTCAACATTTTCCGGGCTCAGTTGCAGTGGATCAAACTCGATGAGGAGATTCGAGTACGACGGGGTGATCTCTTCAATGCCAGGAACCGTCGAGCGGTCCAGCAGGGCTACCAGCCGATGGACGCGCTGCACGATATCAGGTCGAACCTCTGAGCCTTGTCCGGAGCCAAACTCGACAAGGACTGCAGCCTCGCAGGCTTGGCGAAACGATACGTCCATGTCTTCTATTGTCGTCTCGAATGCTAGTTCACGGTGTCGCCTTCGATCGGAATGTAGATATCAAATTCAGAATCGGATGCGTCGGCATGGAAACGCGAGTCATAGACTTCGAAATGGGGAGCCGCCCGGAGCCGGGTTCCGGATTGCAGCAGCCATACCTGATAGATGGCACGGAGCGTCTTGGGGTACTCCTGAAGAAGCCCCACATGAGTGAATACGGCATGCAGTCCGGCCGGAATTCGATGTTCCGACATGCCGTCAGGAATCTCTTGCGACTCCGCGGCTTCTACACCTGCTGTATACAACAGCTCTCCCGGCCGGGCATCTTCGCTTTCCAGGCATTCCGACAGACCAAAGGTATTCAGGCTCGGACGATCCTTAATTTCGGCAGCGCGAGCCATGAATCTGGCCCACAACGCCGGAATGACCTCTGGCGCATTGCCCTCAGGCGTCAGGATGGAGAAGAAAGGAGCACTGAGGCCGAGGATTCGCTTGGAACCGATGGAGATGAACTTGGGATGCATGACAGTACCGGAAACTCTATTCCCTTTGTTCTATCAGGTTTGCTTGAGAGAATATCGCCGAAAAGCTAAAATGACGAACCAATGAGCAATCCATTCGGTACTGAAGAGATGGCGGCTGGCTATGCGAATTCCCGGCCGGCGGTACATCCGCTTGTCATGGCAAAAGCTTACCAGGCACTAGGCCGGCCCCGGCCTTTCTATCGGGCGCTCGATGTGGGCTGTGGCGCGGGTGTTTCGACGAGAGCTCTCGGTGGCTTAGCCGAGCATCGCATCGGCATGGAGCCGGCCGAGGCGATGCTGCGTTGGACCAGCTCCGTCGCTCCCAGTGCCGATTTTCTGGTTGGCACGGCAGAGTCGATTCCAGTCGCCGATCGCTGCGTCGATCTGATCAGTGCGGCAGGTTCCTTGAATTACGTGAAGCTCGTTCCGTTCTTTGAGGAAGCGGCACGCGTTCTGGCCCCCACTGGTGTGCTCGTCGCCTACGATTTTTCTCCGGGAAGAAGCTTTCGACATTCGGATAGATTGGACCAATGGTTTGGCGATTTTGTGAATCGCTACCCCTGGCCCCTCTCCGAGGCCCGCACCCTCAGCCCCGAGATTCTCGGCGGTCTGGATTTCGGCTTCCAGTTACAGAAGGCAGAGGTCTTTGAGATTGGGGTACGCCTCGATCCAGCCTTCTATCTGAACTACATGCTGACGGAGACAAACGTCGCCGCGGCCGTACGCCGTGGTGTCGAACTCGATTCCATCCGGCAATGGTGCTCAGAGACATTGGCGCCGGTGTGGGATCACAAGCCGCACGAAGTCCTGTTTCGCGGCTATTACGCGTGTCTGACGGCACTGCCCTCCTAGAAGTAAGGAGCACCAAGCCGGTTCAGCTGCACATCAGTCATCGTGAGAAGTGCGGCCAAACGTCCAGCTAGGCTCTGGATTGAGTCCACAAACTGTTGCACTTCTTCGTCTCTTGCCGTTTCGAGCCAAAGCCCGACCACCAGGTAGGTTGCATTTCGATCGATAGCCATCCATAGACGTGAAACTTCGAGACTGACCTCCTTCTGGCCGGAGTGAAGCGAAGCCTGGAGCAATCGCTGATAGGCCACATCTCGACTGTAGGCGGGCAGCTCAGCGTCTGGATCCTTTGTCCTTGCGGCGATCAACAGTTGGGCAAACTACATGGCGAACTGCAACTGTTGCCGGCTCTCGGCCATCTGCCCAGCCTTCGCCTGTGCCGTAGCAAGGGCCGTCGTCACCCAGAACGTTCCAAAGGGAAGATCTGGCACGGCGGCGATCAGTGCTTTTGCCTTGGCAAAGTGGAGATCGGCCTCTAAGGGCTTGCCCGCTTGGACGAAGGCCCGGCCCATGAAAACGGCAGCCTCCGCTTTGGCCAGGGAGAGATCGGAATCGCTTTCCGGTATCTCCGCCACCCTCATCGCCGCCGCTGGCAAGTCGCGCTGCCCAATCCCAAAAAGAACTGCGCTGGCAGACCAGAGCATGCGCTGGAAGGCAGTGGTCGCTGGATCGTCCATCGGCTGCACTGCTTTCGGGTCGCCTGCGGCGATGCGCTCGAAGAGTTTCTTCAGGAAATCCCGATTCTGCGCCGTGCGGACTTCCTCTTTGAAGCCGGATCGCGGAATCCTTCGATCTGAACCGGAAAGGACGGAGTGAGATCGTCCTTTGGAGCAGGGCGCTGTGTTGTTTCGCCTTTCATCGTGAGTAAGCGGGGAGGGTCGTCTAAGAAATACTTCTGATTCCGGCCGATCCCGTCCAGGGCCTGCTTGCGAAGCGCAGGGTTGGGAATCTGAGCCGAAAGTTCTAGCGCTCGGTCCAGTGGCCGCAACGCTTCGTCCCGCTTCCCCATCCTCCACAGAAAGTCAGCAGCGCTCACCACTGCATTGGTTCGCTAGGAATCGTCGCAATATCCCGTAAGGCTCCCGGTAGATCTCCAGAAACCAGGCGTGCAGTCCAGATCGCATAGGGAACTGCCGCCTGCTTCCCAAACGCGCGCTTGGCATCTTCGAGATATCCGGCCCGCGCATAAATCCGGCCTACCCAGTCAAGGCTCTTCAGTCGCTGCTCCCAATTGGGTATCGACAGGGCCAGCTTTTCTGCCTCACGAAGTTGCAAGCGCAATTCCGGATAGAGATCTAAAGCGGTCTGAGCTTGTGCGTAGCAGTGAAAAGAAGAAAAAGTATGAAGCGAAACATCGGTAGTGATTAGAGATTCGGAACGCCGTCGAGAAAAGCGCGATCTTTTGCAAGTGCGATGAAGGCATCGGTTCTTTGTTGCGGATCTTTGATTTGCCGCGCGAAGAGTGTGGCAGGCTCGACCATGCCTGCCTGGAGCCAGCTATTCACGATGGAGGTCGCCGCATCGGTGGCATCCTGGGACCAAAGCGCCGACACCTTTTGCGCGAAAGCCAGATGATTCACCTCAATTGCTGCAATCAACATAGCCCGGTATCCCTCGTCCCGATAATGAACTCCAGAAGGCTTAGGATAGGAGCCGCCTTTGGGTGGAGTCGGAAAGAGAGGCAATCGCCGTCCATACTCGACAGCCAGTTCGAAACTCCGTGCGCTCTCCGTGCTCATACCATACCGGGCCTGGACGGCAGCCATTCCGGTCAGTACCATGGTCTGTCCCCAGACAAGATCGGGCGCTGATTGCACATGAGCAGTGGCAGCCGAGAAGGCGGTCCGTGCCCGGTCCAAATTCTTCAAACGAAGCCATTCCGCGCCCACCGCACGCATCGCTTCTGCCTTTGCCAAACGGGTATCAGGCGTGCTTTCCGGAATCTGATTGGCGAAGGATTCCGCGGCCTCCGGCTGATGCAGCTGAATGAGAATGTGTTCGATACAGGCAAAGCCGAGGGTCTTCTGAAAGGGGGTTTGCGCCGACTCAAGCAGTGCATTGAGCCCTTCGCGATCCTGCGCCCGCATTCTCTCGAAAAGCCGCTCCAGAAGATCATTGTCCGCCTTGGACTGGCTGGACACGGTCTTCGAGTCGCGACTCCGAAAACCATCGGTCGTAATGGGGAAGGGAGCAACTGGCGAAGCACCGGGCAGAGACCGCTCACGGGGTGTCGGAACAGCAGAGAGGCGGTAAGGCGGTTCTTCGCCGAGATAGCTGATGTTTCGAGTGATGGTCGCCTGATTATTGGCGCGGTGTCCGACGTTTGCATACTTCGGCAGAACGGCGAGAGCAGCCTGATACAAACGCTTGGCTTCTCCGGGCTGCCCCATCTTCCAAGCCACATCGGCAAGAGACATCAGGCTCTGCGCTTTCACTTCCGGGTCTGTCATCGCATTTGCTAACTTCTCGGCATCGGCAGCCCTTCCGTAGACGGCGAAGGCCTTCAAATGCCGAGGCCATCCACTTTCCTCCGCTCCGAAAACTCGATCTGCGTCAGCAAAATAACCAGCCTTCGAATAGAGAGTGGCGATATGATCCCGGGTCCAGCGGGCACGGTCAACAGGCCGCAACTCAGAGAAAGCCGTTTCCGCCTCCCGTAGCAACGCGCGAATCTCTGGATAGACGTCTATCTGAGCAAGGATGGAACAACGGAGAAAGAGAAATAAGAACAGGCCACGGCACATGGGTATCGTGATTTAGCCTAACAAAGAGAGGCTTGTGCTTAGTTTGGAATCTCGATCATCTTCGGAGTGATCTTGTCCTGCTTGTAAGTGGGGCTCACTACCAGTTCGTGCAGCTTATCTTCGGGCAGTGGCGAAGCCGGTTCGGCGGGAATCCGCTCGATGCTTGTGCTGTTATAGAAGCCGCCATAACCCAATCCATAAGCACGGCGATAGGGCCGGACCGTCCGGATACTTCGATTCTGGTGTGTTGGCGCCGGCGGAGGGCCTGAAATCTTCGGCGCTGCGCCGCGATTCGCGGCACTCGCTTCCACCGAGAGGAGCAGGAACAACGTGACCAGCATGCCCTTAGTCTAGAGCATTTGCTATTGGATCGGAACTTCCTTCGGCCCCTCGGGTAAGCCATAGATCATGACGGTCTTACGGACAGGAGCAATCGGTTTTGCGGGCGCCACAGGCATCACGGGCTTCGGCGCTTCCACGGGCTTAGGGGCTTCTGCCACAACCTTTGCCGCAGGCCGACTCTTGAGCAATCCACTCGTCATCAGTTTGTCTAACTCTGCTTGCTCCAGATTCAAAGAAGCGCGGATCATGTTGCCGGATGCGCTCATTTGCAGTGCGTTCTCGAGATCGATGGGAAAAGGTTCCGCGGCAGTCGTATTCATGCGCGTTATCGTCACAACACCTTTGAGCAGATCCAGCATCTGTGTGGCAGCCTTGGGGGTCGTGGTCTGTAGTTGGAGATCGAGCGAGATATCGCGCCGGACAGACATGCCCAGCGAGAAGTTCCGCACTTGGCTCGCCATCTGCGACATCGGATCGGTATTCTTACCCGGAGCCTGGCTCAAGTTCAGAGGCGCCGTGCTTCCGACCAGCCAGAAATCATTCTCCGATTCGAGATTCCGTGCGCGATCAAAAAGGGGATTGGCTTGGGGGTTGAGGTTGGTTTCCATGCGTTCCATCGCAACACGCAAGGGCGCTTCTTCCGCAATCAAAACATTCTTCGAGTCGTAAATCGCAAAGACTGGTTTCCCGTGGGGAAGCTCCGCCTGGAACTGCACCTTCTGGAGGCTGACCGGCCGGTTCTTGCCTGGAGATGGCTTAGGCCGGGGCTGACTCAAGACTTTCGTCTTGCCCCATTGTTCTACCCGCATGCCGTTCTTGGTCCCCAGTTCGATCAACTTGTCCACATCGAACTTTCCCTGCACCAGCAACACAACGTCACTTTGTTGTCCGGCGCCCGGTTTGGCGCCTCTGGAAACCGCGGAAAGGTGTACGGTCTCGATCTGATCGAGAATCGCTTCCAATGGCTTCAGTTCGCCCAGCCCGCCGTGGATCTCCGTCCGGAGCGTAGACCCGATGCTGCTTTTGAGCAGCCATTTGACATCCACCCCGAGCAGGATCTCGGACTGCGGGAACGCAAAGCGATAGTCCGTCTCCGCGTGGAGAATTGCAACGGCGAAAGCAAGAATAGCGAAAGGACGAATCTGGCACATGCTAATGGCACTATCGGCTTCGATCCATATTTTCTATAGAATGGTCGCGTGATCGATCGTAGAACCTTGCTTCTTGCGCCGGCAATGCTGGCTGCTGATGAGAAAAAATTCCGCGTTGCCGTCGTGGGGACGGAACATGGCCATGTCCGGGGATTTGTCAATGCGGCAGCAAAACGGCCCGATGTGGAAGTGATTGGCCCCATCCCGTTCGAGGATCGAGCCAAGCTGAAAGGTGAAGCTGTCGAAGCCGTCGCCTGTTTCGCCTCCACCGACCGCCATCTCGAAGTCGCGAAACTGTGCGCTTCGCTCAAGCTTCCGATGATGATGGAGAAGCCGCTCGCCACCACCAATGAGGACGCGCGCGCAATGGCCGCCTTATCGGCCAGCGCCGGAATTCCGATCTTCGTCAACTACGAAACCACCTGGTACAAGAGCCACGGCGAAGTCTGGCGATTCTTCAAGGAAGAGAAGGCAGCCGGGAAGATCCGCAAAATGGTCGCCATGGACGGCCACCAGGGACCTAAGGAGATTGGGACGGGGCCGGAGTTCTTCAGCTGGCTCACAGACCCGGTCCGCAATGGAGCAGGCGCACTCTTTGACTTTGGTTGCTATGGCGCAAATCTGATGACCTGGATGATGGACAACCAAAAGCCCTTACGCGTCTTTGCGAGTGTGAAGCAAAACAAGCCGGAAATCTACCCACGAGTCGACGATGAAGCCACAATCATTGTCGAATACGACGGCGCGCAGGGAATCATTGAGGGCAGTTGGAATTGGCCCTTCTCCCGCAAGGACTTTGAGGTCTACGGCGAGAAAGCTTATGCGAATGCCTTCGGGGGCAACCTCGTGCGGCGGCGCCGGGTGAATGATCGCGTCGAGGAAGCCATCACGCCTGCCGACCTGAAGCCGGATGAGGCCGACTCCATCTCTTATCTGAAAGCCGTTGCGCGGGGCAAGCTGAAACCAGCCGGATTATCGAGTCTCGAGAATAATCTGGTGGCCACTCAGATTCTGGTGGCAGCCAGGGACAGCGTGAAGACAGGCCGCATGGTCAGTCTCCGGTAATCTGTGCAAGATGGGCCTTGAGGTGGGAAACGTAGTCGGTGACGAGAAAGTCTAAACTCACGGGTTCGTTTTCTCCGATTCTGCAAACGGTATTTCGTTTGGAGTCGGGAATCTGGTCCATGACATGGCACAGCAGCAGGTTGTAGGAGACCCACAGGGCGACCAACTGGTCTGCCGGATAGCTCGCATACGCCTGCACGCGGACACAGCCCAATTGGTCGTACTTGGAGCCGGCAAGCTCCTCCTCAAGCAGCGCCCGCACAAAACGGAGATGGTTGTTCGCTGCTGAATCAACCAGATGACCAAGAACCTCGATCCGCCGCCACTTTCCGGGACCATAGGGAGACTGCCAATCGATGTCATTGACCTGAAATACAAAGGATTCCAGGCATTTCCGCAACTCGGCAGAAGCTTCTTTGCTCATGGGTATTAGATTAACGGATGCGGCTAAAGCCTTAGGCTGCGCTGGTCGATAGCAGGGTGTATGAGTAGGATCGAGGCCCGGCGCAGTCTTTTACGGACGAGTCAGAATCGCGACGGGGGCTGGGGCTATTTCGCTGGGCAAGAGAGCCGGGTGGAGGCGACTGCATACGCATTGCGGGCCATGGGAAGTGCAGACGCAACGTGGGAACCGGGAATTGCATTCCTATTGGCAAGGCAAGAAAAAGATGGAGGGCTTGCCCCTTCTCCGAGTGTTCCAGGTAGTAGTTGGGTCACCAATCTGGCTTTTCCGCTCCTCAAGCGAGCCCAAACCGGAACCAAGCCACTCGAGCGGATGGCGGATTGGATTCTTAAGACTGAAGGGGCCGAGGGTGGTTTCCGGCAGCGCCTGCTTTATGCCATGGGGATGGCGCAGGCAGACCAGAATCCGCGGCTGAAAGGCTGGCCCTGGAGGCCGGGCAACAACAGTTGGGTCGAACCCACTGCCCATGGACTGCTCGCCCTGCGCTGGATGGAGGGTCTAGCCCCGGAAGTAGCGCTTCGCTACCGGCGGGAACTGGGCACCCAGATGCTGCTCGACCGGCGTTGCAGTGATGGCGGTTGGAACTACGGCAATAAAAAGGTGCTGGGGGAGACACTCCCGGCCTATCCAGAAACGACAGGACTCGCCCTGCTGGGGCTGGCTGGTAGCAGGATCGATGCAGCTATCTTAGAGCCAAGCCTCGCGCGCGCCAAGGCGGACTTTGCCACCGTCCAGGGAGCCTACGGACGTGCGTTGCTCGCCCTGGCCCTGCGTCTGCATGGCATCGAGTGCGGCTACCGGGCGGCCACGGAAGAACCGCACCCGAGCCGGAATCTCATGTTGGCTTCGATTGAGATTCTCGCGGAATCGGACCCGGCGGGAGTCTTTCTGCCATGACGCGGCGAGATCTCATCGCCGCAGGAAGCATCGCAGGACTGGAAGCCTGCTCGAAAAAAGAAGCCCCAAAGGAAATGCTAGTGGAGAAGTCGCCCGTAGCCATTGTGAAAGCCGCTTCCTATGAACAGGAGCTCTTGGCGCGCCTGGACGAAGGGATGAAGGCCGCCTGGCCAAGCGCCGCCCGGGAACTCCAGGACAAAAGGGTCGTCTTGAAGCCCAATCTCGTGGAATTTGACGAAGATACAGTCATTAACACCGACCCGCGGCTCGTGTTTGCGGTGCGGGAACTATTCCTGAAACTCGGAGCCCGCGAGGTCTGGATGGGAGAAGGGCCGGGCCACCGCCGGGACACCTGGGATCTCGCCGATCAGGCCGGATATCGCAAGATCATGCCAGATTTCGACAGCCGTTTTGTCGACCTGAACCTCGATGATGTCAAAAAAATCAAAGCCTTCGAGAACAGCGTCGATCTGTATCTGCCACAAACGATCCTCAATGCCGATCTGGTCGTCAGCGTTGCCAAGATGAAAACACACCATTGGGCCGGGGCCACCTTGAGCATGAAGAACTTCTTCGGCGTCGTGCCGGGTGCAATCTACGGCTGGCCGAAAAACTTTCTACACTACCAGGGGATCGATCGCTCCATCGTCGAGCTGAACCGGATCCTGAGAAAAACCTTCGCCATCGTCGACGGCATAGTCGGGATGGAAGGCAATGGCCCCATTCAGGGAAAGCCTGTTGCGGCAGGAGTCATGGTGATGGGCCGCGATGTCGCCGCCGTCGATGCCACCTGCGCACGCCTCATGAAGCTGGATCCCCTGCAGATGAAATATCTCCGGGATGCCTCGGCGCTGAAGATCTCTGGTTTGGGGGCCATCGAAGAGAGGTCGATCGAGCAGAGAGGCGAAAATCTGGCAGGATTGGCGCGCTCCTTTGCGGTCCTCCCGCAGTTCGAAGCGTTACGGTTGAGCTGAAGCTAGTATCATGAAGATTCGGTATGCGACGCTGGATCTTCTGGGAATTTGCCCGTGCGAGTTGGCAGTACGACATCATTGTCGCGCTGTTGCTTGTCTTTATTTTTTTTACGCCTCGGGAGATTTTTCGGGATCAACCCAGGGCTTCAAGTGTGGTGATGGTACCCGCCAGTGATGGAGCTTTCGTCTTCTACATCGACCCGCATGTACTGGGACAAGTGAGCGAAGATCGGCGCCGGGCGGACGCTTCGCGCATGATCGAGCAAAAGTACAAGGAGAAATGGGATGTGGTACGCCTTGAGACCCTCTACGACGCCGAAAACGAAGTCAAAGGTTTCCTTGCTTACGCGAAGCATTAGCCTGTTGTTTTGCGCGAGCGCGGCACTGCTGGCCGCGCCCCTGAGTCTACCCGATCTGTTAGCAAAACTCGATCAGAATGCGGCTTCCTTTCGCTCGATGAGCGCCAAGCTGGAGCGGGTGGATTACACCGCCGTGCTCAAGGATGCGAGCAAGGAAGTGGGCGAGATCCTCCTGCTCAAGCGCAAGCCCGGCCAGGTAGAAATGCGGATTGATTTCTCCTCCCCTGACGTCAAGCAGATCAGCTACGCCGATAAGAAGATCCAGAACTATCTGCCCAAGATCAACACGGTGCAGATTGTCGATGTCGGAAAGATCGACGCGCTGATCAGCCAGGGAATTCTGATTGGCTTCGGAACCACCGCCAAGGAATTGCAGAAGGCCTATACGCTCAAATTGCTTGGGGAAGAGTCGATCAACGGCAAGGCGGCCACGAAGGTCGAACTGACCCCTAAGGGCGACTCGCCCTTGATGAAGCTGAAGAAGATTGAGGTTTGGCTCGCGATCGCCGACGGCTATCCGCTGCGCCAGAAGTTGTACCAGGCTTCGGGCGATTACAATCAGGCCACCTATACCGATTTGAAGATCAACCCTTCCATTTCCGATCAGGCTGTTCGTCTGGACCTGCCCAAGAACGTTAAGAAGGAATATCCTTCGAAGTAGCGATGGCGCGGGACCGTATCCACGCTTCCCAGAGTCGTCTGGGCTTTCTCGACTGGACTCGTGGGCTGGGTGCGCTCATCATGCTCCAGGGTCATGTTGTGCACAGCTTCATGGCCAAGGACCTTCGGGAGGGGTCGGCCTATGTCCTCTCGCAGTTCGTGGGTGGGATGCCGCCCGCGCTTTTCCTCTTTTTAACCGGAGTCACGCTCGGCTTTCTGATGGATAGCCTGGGCAAGAAGGAGCTCAGCAACTGGGACCGCTTTGTCGCCGCAATGGTGCGGGCGCGCTATCTCTTTGTCGTCGCCTTTCTATTCCGCATCCAGCTCTGGCTTTTCGCCTGGCCTTACTCGGGCGTCTCCGACCTTCTCAAAGTCGATGTCCTGAACTGCATGGGCTTCACCATGGCCGCGCTTGCCTGGCTGGTCGCATTCGACACCCGGCAACGTGTGCTGTACGCCGGCGTCACCGGACTGGTGATTGCCTGCTGCTCCCCGCTGGTTGCCAATGCAGACTGGACCGGCATCCCCGAGCTTGTGAAAAATTACCTGATGCCGGGCCCGAATTTCTTCCCGCTCTTCCCCTGGGGCGCTTTTCTTGCCTTCGGCGTTTCTGCCGGGAGTGTCATCCGCTTGGTTCCGGCCGAGGACTACGGCAAGATGATGCAGTGGGCGATGCTCGTCGGATTCGGGCTGATGATGGGCGCCAATTACTTCTCGAGCATCCCCTATTCGCTCTACACGAAGAGCGACTTCTGGATTGATTCGCCGGGACTGGTCTTGATCAAGACGGGGGTGTTGCTGTGTCTTGCGGGAGTGGGCTATCTCTGGACGGTCTACCAAGCCGGGCGCTGGAGTTGGATTGCCACCCTGGGGCAACATAGCTTGCCCGTCTATTGGGTTCATATCGAGCTTGTCTATGGACGCTGGTTCAACATGTGGAAGGAATCGTTGAGCTTGCCGCATACCCTCCTCGTTACCGTCGTACTGACAATCGCGATGGTTATCCTTGCAACGATGAAGGGCTGGTATGACCAGTCGGGCTGGAGGGGTCTGCGCGTCGGCATGTCCCGCTTCTTGCCGATTGGCGCTTAGTTCGGCCGCAGTTTCCTGAGGGCCTTGCGGCCATTTTCATTCGCCGGATTCAGTTCGAGCGACTTCTCATAATTCGCAATCGCCCGCGCCGTGTTGCCACTGGCGGCATGGGCTTCTCCCAGACTGTCATAGCCGTTCCAGTCCTGCGGAAATGCGGCGATGTTCCGCTCGAAGACTCGAATTGCCTCGGCGTGCCGCTTCCCACCAAGCAGATAGTAACCCAGCGCATTCAGAGTGCTGGCATTGCGCGTCAGTTTGTTCTCGTGCGCCAAGGCTGCATCCAGTCCGCGCAGTGCACTGATTACGATGAGAATATCCGCAGCCCCGCCGGCTGGTGGCTGCCACTTCCAGTGGTACATGTTCGCGACATGGGAGGCCACAAAGCGGCTGACAGGAGAAAACGCATCGGAGTTCCCCATAGCCACGAGCCCTTGTCCCGAGTCACTCAACATCATCAGTTGCGATCCAAATCCTTTATTTGCACCATTGTGTTGGAGGAGTTCCGGACTCTTGCCATCGCCCAGTCCCCAACCAAGGCCGGAAGCGCCGCCGTCTGCCACTATCTGCGGTTTCAACATCTCCAGCGTTAGGGCGCGGCTCAGAATACGATTTGCTTTGCCGTGCTTGGAGAGTGCAATTTCGATTGCAAATTTCGCAAGGTCGGAGGGAGTGGTCCAGAGGCCATCGGGCGCCAGTTCCGGATACAGGTGCCAGTTGCCGTCTACCGGTTTTCCGTCCGCATGCGTAGCGATGGCCGCACGGCTGGCAAGGGCAGGGGGCAGCACTTGGACGAAACTACTGTTGCGCATTCCCAGCTTGTTGAAGACACTTTCTTGCAGGAAAACAGGGAAGGATTTGCCGGTAACTTCTTCGATCAGCAGCGTCTCGATGGTGACGCCACCGCCTGAATAGCGCGAAGCCGTTCCCGGAACCGCTTCAACGCGCACCGCTGCCGTATTGGCTGGCTTCTCTCCGTTCAGGATCTGGACCAAAGTGGGGAGCGGCGCCCCTACCGGATAACCAGGAAAGCCATGGACATTGAGCCCGGCACTGTGGCTCATGATTCGACGCAGGGTGACTTTCTCGGTGGTGGTAAACTGGTTCTCCGGCACCTTCCAGCTTCTGAGCTTCACATTGACATCCTCATCCAGTTGCAGCTTTCCGCTTTGGACGAGAGCAAGAATTCCAGCGGCGCTCACCGGTTTGCTGATCGAAGCCGCCTGAAAGAGAGTCTCCGTGGTGACCGGAACTTTGCCGCCAGCCTGGGTCGTGCCATATCCCTTCGCCCATGCAATCTGATAGTTGTCGATGACGGCCATGCTGAAGCCGGGGTCGCGGAAGATCTCCATGAGTTGCTGGAGGGTGACTTCGAGAGGCGCCGCTGCCGTCTCGATGCGCAGTACAACGCTTTCTGGCGCAAGCGCCCGCGGAGCCTGGGCCTGCAGACTGAGGCAAGCAAAGATCAGGGCGGCAAACTTCATGATGAGTACTACGCAGAACGGCTCTCTTCGTTACTGGCAATCTAGCGAGTTGCAGGGCGCTCGGCGCCGGAACGCTTGACGTAGGGTCCTGGGATGCCAGAGGGGAGGATGGTGCGTTGGTCGGTGAGTGCGCTCGCAAGTTGGTCGCTGGTCAGCTCACGAGCATTCTTCAGATTTGCGGCGCGCAGATCGGCCCCGCGAAGTTTCGCATTTTCAAAACGCGCATTCTCGAGATTGGCTCCGTACAACTCCGTCCCGAACAGTGTGGCCTCTCGAAAGTTGGCAGAAACGAGCTGCGCTCCGTTCAATTGCGACTGGGTGAGATCTGCCGAGTTGAACTTGGCCTGGGAAAGCTGGGACCGGGAGAGATCACAGTTCTGCAGCTTCGCCCCAATGAAGTTCACATGCTCTGCCTCGACCGAGTAGAGCCGGCAGAAGGACAGCGTCGAGCGGGAAAAGTTCGCCTCGCTCAGATTGGCGCTCGTCAGGTTGCATTCCGACCATTGCGATTGCTGCGCGCAAGATTGGGTGAGATCGACACTATTGAAGAGACATTTGTGCCAGCGTGCCGATTGCAGCATCGCCTGCTTCATCGACGAATAGGAAAGATCTGTGGCCGAGATGGTGGTATCCGCAAACACCGCGGAGTTCAAAAACGAGGACATGAAAACCGTATTTTCAAGGCGCGCGCCCATAAAATCGACACTCGTCAGCAGTGCACGGCGGAAGTCACAGTAACAAAGGTCGGCAAGGTTCAAACTGGACTGGGCGAGATCCGCCTCGAGAAAACTCGATCCGGTTAGAATGGCGGCGCGAAGATCGGCCTTCTCGATGCGCAGGTCGTTCCAGCAACCGCGTTCTGAGTGGAATCGCACGCCCTCCACCTTCTCTTCCAGCCACAACTTATGCAGTTCCAGTCGATGAGATAAGCCGCTCGGAGAAATGGTGCTTGCTGCCATATTCTTATCTAGGTAGGATCCTTATCGTCTGAAAAATCAGCATGGAGAGGCTGATTTTCCAGAACAGCAGCCTGCCGGGTTATGATGCCCCCATGGATTCACTGCGAAGGCGGGATTTTGTTGCGCTGAGTGCGATTGCACCAGCGGTTTCCGCGCAAGAAACGGTATTCTTTTCAACGGGAGATGCCCGTTGGATTGACGCTCTGATGGCCCGGATCATTCCGGCTGACGACACCCCGGGAGCACGCGAAGCAGGATGCCTGCAGTATCTCGACAAGCAGCTCAACGGTCCGCTCGCACGCTTCGCCACGGCCTACCGCAGTGGATTACAAGCCTTCCAGCAGTCCTTCCCCAACTTTCTTCAGGCCGTTGCCGAGGAACAGGATTCCATCCTCCAAGGGATTGAGAAAACTCCGTTTTTCGAAATGCTGGTCGACCACACGATGCAGGGCTTCTATGGAAGCCCGGAGCACGGCGGCAACCGGGAGGAAGCGAGTTGGAAGATGTTAGGAATCGCAAAGTACATGGGGGGAGGGCACTGGCATGGCGCTTGATCCTGTGGACGCCGTCATCGTTGGAGCCGGCGGCGGCGGAGGCGTGGTGGCCTATGAGCTCGCCAAGGCGGGTTGGAATGTCGTTCTCCTCGAAAGAGGCCGAGCACAGACCTTTGCAGAAACCGGACACTCGGAGTTGCACTCCCAGCGCACCACCGTCCTCGGCAACGCGTTCGGACCGGATGATACACGGCATCTCCGGATTCGCGAGGCAGAGAATGGCCGTTGGGTCAAAGTGCTTCCCAGTGATGGCGCTTACAACAATGTGGCTGCCTGCGTCGGGGGTGGCACCCTCAGCTATGGGGCCATGGCCTGGCGCTTTCTGCCGAAAGACTTCCAGATGCGCAGCACCTATGGCGCCCCCGCGGGATCGACGCTCGAGGATTGGCCCCTCCGCTATGAGGAACTGGAGCCCTACTATGCCAAGGCCGAGTGGGAGATTGGAGTCAGCGGCAAGGCGGGTGCCAATCACTTTGAGGGCAAACGCAGCAAAGACTATCCCATGCCACCCTTGCCTTTCAACCGGGAGGCTTCCTTACTGGCTCCCGCAGCGAGAAAGCTGGGCTGGCATCCGTTTCCGATTCCGATGGCGATCAATTCAATCCCCTACCAGGGCAGGCCCGCCTGCGTGCAATGTCCGCACTGTGTCGGTTTCCGCTGCGAGGTGGATGCCAAGAGTTCCACCGCCGTTACCGTGATTCCGAGAGCGATCGCAACCGGCCATTGCAAGTTGCGCACGGAATGCGTGGTGAAAGAAGTTCTTCTGGACAAGAAAGGCGATGCGCGCGGTGTCGCTTATTTCAATGCCGACGGCGAACTGGTCGAGCAACTCGCCCGGGTGGTTGTGGTGGCCGCAAGTGCAACCGAGACTCCGCGCTTGCTCTTGAACTCCAAGAATGCAATGCACCCCAATGGACTCGGCAATCGTTATGATTGGGTGGGCCGCAATCTCCAGGGACATGCCTACAGCGGCGCTTTCGGGCTCTTTGAGCAGGAAACCTGGGATGGCGTGGGGCCTGCGGCAAGGGTCGCGCTGTGCGATCACAATCATGGGAATGAAGGCTGTGTCGGCGGCGGAATGCTGGCGAACGAGTTCATCCGTCTGCCCTATCTGTTCGCCCGCAGTGTGCGGCCTCCCGGAGCCCCCCGCTGGGGCCAGGCGCATAAGGACTGGCAGCGGCGCTGGTACAAACGATCGATGGGCGTCAAGGGTCCCGTACAGGAAGTGCCGCGCTGGGAGAATCGTGTCGAGATCGACCCGGTGGCCAAGGATGCCTGGGGAATTCCCACCCTACGGCTCAGCGGGCGCAAGCATCCGTCGGACTTGAAGACCGGAAAGTATGTGGCAGCCAGAGCAGCAGAGTGGCTGCGGGCAGCCGGCGCCATTGAAGTAGTCGAGACTCTCCCGGGAATGGGATTGTCCGGCGGCCAGCATCAGGCAGGAACGGCACGCATGGCCTCTGAGGCGAAGTTAGGCGTGGTGGATCGTGATTGCCGGGTCTTCGGAACTTCCAATGTCTACATCGCCGACGGCAGTGTACATGTGACCAATGGAGGCTTCAACCCCTCGTTAACCATTCAGGCCTTGGCTTTCCGGACCAGCGAACGGATCCTCGCGGCCGGTCATCCCGGGAAAAGAGGTTGAGAATTAGACTATATTTTAAACCAGAATAGTGATAGGATTTGGTCATGGATCAGTTCAGTATCCAAGACGCAAAGACTCATCTGTCGAAGATTCTCGACCAGGTAGTAGCGGGCGTGACCGTTGTGATCAATCGCCATAACAAACCCATTGCCGAGATTCGCCCCATCGCGCCCAAGCCTGCTGCGGCGCGGAAGCGAGTCCCCGGCTTGCTCAAGGGCAGGATGAGCTGGACGGAAGATTGCTTTGCTCCAATGAGCGAGCAGGAGCTTTCTGATTTTGAGGGCGCCCCCGTCTTTCCGCTCCAGGCCAAGGCTGCCGGGCAGTGAAGCTGCTGCTCGATACCTGCGCCTTTCTCTGGTTTGTCTCCGATTCGCCCGCACTTTCCGCGAAGGTGCGGGTCGCCATTTGTGACGAACAGAACGAGGTCTATCTGAGCGCTGTGTCGGCTTGGGAGATCTCAAGGAAGTACGCCCAAGGCCAGTTGGAACTCCCGGAGCGGCCTGAAGTCCTGATTCCAGAACTGCGCAACGAATCGGGTATCGAGACGCTTCCGCTCACCGAGGAAGATGCACTCACTGCCGAAAAGCTCCCGATGCTCCATCGCGATCCCTTTGACCGGATGTTGATCGCCCAGGCGCTCGTGCAGGGAATGGTGATCGTCACGTCAGATCGCGCCTTTGCGCAATACCCAGTCCGGGTCCTCTGGTAGACCTGAGCCTTTTCGCGCCCTCACGCCGCGTTTATTAGTGAGTGCTAACATCTCCTGCAACCAATTTCGCGGATCGGAATCCAACCGAAGAAGACCTTATGGATATCTTGCGCGCGAGTAGTGGGGGTGCCGAAGCTTCGCCGAGTCCCGGAACCTACAAACTCCCCCCAGCTCTACTGGAGAAAACAGCCGCCCGGCTGTGCTGGATTTCAACACTGTGCGCCGTTGCGACGGTCGTCGTACTAGGGCTCGAATGCTGGCTACAACCCGAGTTTGCCACCGCTTTCCGTCTTCTCTCCAATCAATTGGCAATGGCCGGAGTACTCCTGCTTTCTCTGGGCTTCCTCACCATCCAGCGCAAGGGATGGGTGAGCAAGCAAGCCCTTCTCGATCTGGGGATTGTGTTCCAGTCCGGCGTCGCCTTTGCGATTTCGATCTTTGAGACCTCCATCCCTTGGGATCCCAGCGATCCTGTCCTGGGCCATAGCGGCGTCGCAATCTGGCTTGCGCTGTGTGGCCTTCTGCTGCCGAATGCTCCGCTGAAATCCCTCCTCGCCGCCGCGCTGAGTTGTCTCGCCTGGCCTGCGGCTTACGTCCTCAATCTGCATCTGCACGGTTACACACCGCTGCCCTGGAACCGGCTTCTGATCTGGATCCTGCCCATTGTTGTGATGGCCGTGTGGATGTATGTGCTGAATGCGCGCATCTTTGCGATGCAGTGGAAGCAAGTCAAGGCTGAAGAGATGGGCAGCTACAAGCTGGACTATCTGATTGGCAAGGGAGGAATGGGAGAAGTGTGGCGGGCCAAGCATACGATGCTCGCCCGCGATGCGGCCGTTAAACTGATCCGTGGCGATGTGCTGGCAGAGGCAAGTGGCAAGCAGGGAAGCCTGATGCGGCAACGCTTTGAGCGGGAAGCAAAGGCGACGGCCAGCCTGCGGAGTCCGCATACCGTTGCTCTCTACGATTACGGCCGCACCAAGGATGAAACGTACTATTACGTGATGGAGATGCTGGACGGCATTGATCTCCAGACCATCGTCGAACGTTTTGGCCCCATGCCACCCGGTCGCGTCGTGAAAGTGCTGCAAGGAGTTGCCGCCTCACTCGAGGAAGCCCATCACGCGGGGATGGTGCATCGGGACATCAAACCGAAGAATCTTGTGATGGCAAAGATTGGCGTTCACTACGACTTCATCAAAGTATTGGATTTTGGCTTGGTGAAGACCCGGGTTCTGGATGGAGAAGCAAATCTCCTGACGATGGACGGAATCGCTACTGGAACGCCAGCCTATCTCCCCCCGGAAATCGCGCTCGGCGAAGAGGGAATCGACGGCAGGGCCGATCTCTATTCGCTCGGTTGCGTCGCCTACTATTTATTGACCGGCCAACTTGTCTTTGCGGAACCCACTCCCACAGCCATGGCGTTGGCGCATGTGCAGAAAACACCGGTGCTCCCCAGCATCCGGCTGGGTGCCCAGCTTTCTCCCGGGCTGGAACAAATTGTGATGGACCTGCTGGAGAAGAAGCCCGCAAACAGAATTCAAAGCGCCCGCGAGTTGTTGCGGCGCCTGCGGGCACTCGATGACGTCAAGGAGTGGTGCGAAGATGCGGCTGCAGATTGGTGGAAGACCCATCTGCCTGACGCAGAAAGCAAGAAGGCGGCGGTAGAGAATGATGAGATCCCCACCGCCGCGGGCATTGGGTTGGTGGCGGCGCGCGGCTAGCGGCTCGACGTCGAATTCGTCGTCGAACTTGTCAGAGGCTTCGGCATCGGCACGCGCGGCATCATCTCCTCGCGATTCGCAGTGTTATAGACAAACCACGCCATGATGGCGGCAGCTTGCATCACATCGCCAGGAACGACGCGATCGTAGTTGTCCATGTTCGAATGGTGCGTACGCGTCGCGTACTCCATCGGATCCTGGAGAAAGCCGAAGCCAGGCAATCCGATCCAGGTGAAGCTGGTGTGATCGGTGCCACCTGGTTGGCGCGTGGGAGGCGCCACTGTACCGGCGATGGTCTTTGCACCCAGATCGTGAAAGGGCTCCAGCCACTTCTCAAAAATAGGCTTGACCATATCGTTGCCACCGATGCTGATACCACGGAAGCGGCCTGTGCCGGTGTCATCGTTGTAGTAGGCCGACAACTTTGAATACTCCGTCGTAGGCTGCATCGTCTGGCGGTTGGCAAAGTGTTCCTGGACATAAGCCATCGAGCCAAGCAAACCCTGTTCCTCACCACCCCACAGCGCAATGCGCACCGTACGGCGCAGCGGCACCTGCAGACTCTTCAGAATCCGCACCGCTTCGATCGCAACCGAGACACCCGTGGCATTGTCGGTCGCACCGGTCGAGGCGTGCCAGGAATCAAGATGCCCACCGAGCATCACCACTTCCTCCTTCTTGTCAGTGCCCGGAATCTCGGCAATGACATTGAAGGAATTCAGATTGTCCTTGAGGAAGGCGACTTGCACATCGAGTTCCATGCGAACAGGAATCTGGTGTTCGATCAGACGGGCCATGCGGTTGTAGTGTTCGGGGGTGAGGACGATGGTGGGTGGTGGAACGGGGTCTTTGGGATCGCGCGAGCCGCCATCGGTGCCGAAGACCGTTCCACCATCGCCGTTGGTGCCATAGGTGATCATCGCGACCGCGCCCTCATCGATCAGAAACTGATTGACGCGAGCCCGAAAGCGGCGCAGCGCCTCCCGATCGACAGGTGGAGTGGCCGGGCCGAAGCTGGAACGGGAAGGGTCGAGAGTGTTGGTACGGGCGAGAAGATCGGCATCGCTGAGACGGCGGGCCAGCGGCTCAAAGCTCGGGTTGATCACTTTCTTGTCCACCGCGAGGACGATCTTGCCGCGGATCTTGCCTTTGGCCTTCTCCAGGTCCGCCTCGTTGCGCAGAAGCTGGAAGGTGACATCGGCCTGGACAGGACCCGCCGTCGGACCGGTCCAGGCTAACGGAAAGCCAATGAGCGGCGCATACTGCGGCATGATCATGTGCGCTGAGAAGTGCTTCAATTGCCAGCTCTGGCCAAAAGGTCCCCAGCCCTCGAGCTTCGCATTGGTCAAACCGTAGCCCTTCAGCCGTTCGATTGCCCAACTCGCGGCGGCTTTGTGCCCGGGTGAATTATTCAATCTCGGTCCATAGACATCGGCCAGGTAAAAGAGATGGTCCATGATCTGCGAGTTGTAAAATGCCTCAGTTTTGATCCGGTTGGCAATGGACAAATTGATCGTCTCTTCGGCCATCAGGGTGCCGGCTAAAGTGAGAGCGAGGAAGGAGGAGAGTGTGCGATTCAAGCAAATGGCCTCAGAGAAAAAATGGTGCGGAGGCAACAGGGGCCGCTCGGAACTGTTTGCAGTTTAACAGGCGCGTGCAAAGATGCGGCGAGGCGCCAAAGCGTAGGGAGCAACGATGCCCGCCGTGTTGGACAAGGGCAGCAGGCTGTCGGGAATCTCGATGCCCAGCACATTGTGGAGGAAATCGCGGCGTTGGCTGATGCGCTTCCATGCATGCGGATAGTCCTGTTGGAGGGTGCGCTGGAGTTCGCGGCTGGCAATGGCATAGCCGTCCTCGGCACGTGTCGAAGCGTAGACCGGATGGCTCGGAATGATATCAGACTGGATCACCATACCTGAGCTCAGTGTGACTTGGGAATCGGCATAGAACGGAGAACTGGGCCACTCCTCATAGGAAATGAGATGTCCCGGATTCAGCTCGATATGGAACAGCTCCTGCGGCAGTTCGCGATGGATCTGGTCAAAGAGAGCCGAGCAAGCTGCGCCTTCTTCGAGGTTCTCCAGCCAGTTGGCGAAGGCCGTGAAATAAGGCGCGGCAAAGGCAGCCACATAATCGCGAGCCGGGGCAGGGAGATCCCTCTCGTCATGAGCCACCCAGTTGGAGCGGCAGATATTCGCCCCCCAGTAGGCAATGTTCGCGGACCAGGTATTGCCGCTCTCGATGCGATTGCCGGAGGGGCTGGCCAGGCTGACTCGTTTGGGTCCCGTCTTGCATCCCATATGGCAGGACAGCGGCGTGCCATCGTAGCGGCTCGCTTCTGCGAGTAATTCCTGATCACTCAAACCGGGACGCAGGGCGAACTGGATGCGGCGCATCGCCTCTGAGGCCTTGACGTTATTCGCCTCGAAGCTCGCAAGATCGAAAGGCGAGGCGTGAACTCTCAAATTATGAATCAGCCAGCCAGTTGCGTTGCGGACGGAATCGGGCCCGGCCAAGCTGCGCAGTGTATCGACCAGATAGGAGGGCAGGTCGCTCGCGAGCGGGTTGGAATAGGTCTTCCATCCGATGGCGGCAATCCGGGAACCAGCGCTGATGCCTTCCTCCCGGAAGATCGCCTCGATTGTTCTGGACTGATTGCGGGGCTGGTCTTCGAGTGAGAAGGGCTGGTAGCGTTCGTGCCGCAGCTGACCGAGCTTCCAGGGTGGACTGATCGGAAGATAGGCGACACATTCATTGCCGACCAGAAGCAGCGGTTTCCCTTGCGGCCGGACCAGAAGCAAGGCCTCTTCAAAACGCGGATCGAAGCCGGTCAGAAAATGGAGATTTGCAAAGTGTTCCCGATCACCGTAGACCACGGCATGCGTAAAGCCACGCCGTTCGAGCGTCTGTGCAAAAGCCTCAAGGCGACTGGCATGGAGAGTGGGGGGAGGGAAAAGGGCGTCGAGCGTGTTGTCAAAGCCCGGCCAATCCAGCTCGATGAGCCTGGTGCGGTCGCCGAGACTTGAACTCGGATGGGTTGCCCCGCTAGATCCTAAGTCTAGTGCGTCTGCCAATTTCGCCACGACCGCGTTACTCTATGATAACCCTCAATGAGCCGTTTATTTGTACTCTTTGACGGCTACTGTAACCTTTGCGACAGCTTCGTTTCCTTTGTGATGCGCCAGGATCGGCGGAAGAGATTCGAGTTTGTCCCCTTGCAGAGTGAAGAGGGCCTGCGACTGTTGTCCGAAGCGGGTTTTGCGCCGCAATCGGTGGACTCCGTGGTGCTGATCGAGAACGGCATCGGGCTGCGCAAAAGCGACGCGGCGCTCCGCATCTTCTGGCATCTGGGCTGGCCGTGGAGATCGCTCAGTTGGCTTCGTTTGTTTCCCTTGGCGTTGCGGGACAGCGTATATACGGCGATTGCCAAGTCGCGCTACCGGGTCTTTGGCAAGAAGGAGTTCTGCGAGCTCAGTCCAAGGTCTCGAATGCAACAGGCAGCACGAAGAATCCAAGTGAAAAAAGACGATTGAAGATGCCATCCCGTTCTTCGCGAACATCCACCCAATGGATCGACGCCGTCTCGCCCTTATCGGAGAAGAAGCCGATTCCGCCCCGCTTCAGACGATTGTCTTTCCAGGAATCGACGACCTGTCCGTTGACCTTCGTAATGAACTGATCTCCCCGGACGCTCATTTGCACGTGATAAAGCGTATCGGGCTGGATGGCGATGGGAAGTGGCAGGCGCAACCGGTCGCGTTCCGCACCGTTCAAGACCGTGTAGCGAACCAGATCTGCAACGGTTGCACCACTAGTTTTTTTCAGAACAATCTTGGTGGCATAGTAATTCCGCAGATCGGGAGCACGGAAAGCCCAGCTCATGGCGTTCCGGTCGATCTGGCCTTCAAATTCAAGCCGGTAATCCGACAATTGCACCGATGGCTTCCAGACCCGTAGACCGGCAGGACGCAGAGTGCCCCCAGCGACGGACCAATCGGAAGTCCGGGCCCCCATCCAACTGACAATTCCGGCAGTAAAGTCGTCATGAATGCGGACAGGCGGAGAGCTGGGCAACATCGATTTGATGTAATTGGTCGCCTGCGAGAGGAGCGGACTGCTGCGCGAAAGCTCTCCGGTCAGGGAGACGGTCCGCTGGTGGAGCGTGCCGCCGCTGCTTCCTGTGGCGGCAGAAAACGCAAGGACGCCAATCATGACAGTAGACAAGACAACAATGATCTGCGCCTGCAGCTTGGAGTGCTTCTGTTTTTGCTTGCGCTCCTCATTGCCAACCTCATAGAGCTCTTCGTCGCCATAGATGAGGCTCTCGCGAGCTTGCCTGGCGGTGACATTCCGGCCACGACGGCGATGCTCCTCATTGCAATACTCTCGATCCGAGAGACCGCGCCAGAAGCCGATTTTGCCTTTACAGTAACTACACCGCATGAGAGAGTACGAATCGCCCAGGAACAGAATAACCAGGACTAGAATCAGCTTCTAGCACATAGGTGGCGAATCCTCCTGAAATCAGGTGCCACCCGGTTTCCACCTAGGGCTCCTTTTCAAAGCTGGAGTCTCAATTTTCGTCTGCACAAGCTTTATCGGCAGTTGACCGTACTAGCATTAGGGATTGCTTCTATGAGGATTCCTGATCTAAAAATCAATGCCAGTGGCGACGAGAAGAGTCTTGAGCTCATTGCAATGCTGCTCACTCATAGCGCGAGACCCTTCGATCGCGCCCAATACTGCCCTGGTCATCTGACAGCAACCGGTCTGGTGTTGCATCCGGACGGCAAATCGATCGCGATGGTACACCATGCCCGTCTCGATCGCTGGCTGTTGCCCGGGGGGCACGTGGAAGCTTCTGATGAGAGTGTGGAAGCCGCTGCAGCACGGGAAGTTCTGGAGGAAACCGGGCTTCAGGTGGTGGATCCGGGAAGGATCATTGGGGGAGATGTCCATGGTATTCCGGCCAAATGGAAAGAAGGCGTCGAAATCGAACCCTACCATCTTCACCATGACGTACTGGTTAGCTTCCGGGCCGCCGCAACAACACTGGTGGTGAGCGAAGAGAGCTTTGCAGTGCGCTGGGTGGCGCCGGTCGATTTCGATCTGCTTGGTGTACCCCTCAATGTCCGCCGGGGTTATGCGCGGGTTCTGGCCGCACAATAGTTTTCGATCAGCGACTGGAAGGCCGCACTCAAAACCGCACGCATCTGTCCGCCTTGCCGGATATTCAGATTCTGGATTTCACGCACCGCGAGGAGATCGCGGGTGGAGGAAGTGATAAAAATTTCATCTGCTCTTTCCAGGTCGGCGGGAGTGAGTACGGCCTCCCGGATGATCAATCCGGGAATCTGGACCTCCTCCAAGAGCAGCGCTCGCGTGACACCGGGAAGACAACCAGAAGACAGCGGCGGTGTCACCACCTCGTTGCCATAGACCGCAAAGATATTGGCAGAGGTCAGCTCCGAGACCTCGCCCCGTTCATTGAGGAGCAGAACTTCATCGAAGCCATCGGCTTGGGCTTGATCGTAGAGGCAAAGATTGAAGCTCCAACTGAGCATCTTGGTTCCGGCGAACTGGTTGGCAGCGTGCCGCGCCTGGGGCACAAGACCGAGGCGAACGCTGGCCCCCCAATGCTTCAGGCTGGTGCTAAACGCAATGAGGTCGAAGGGACGATCATTGCCTGGTCCTTCCCAAAGTCCACCGCGATTGCGGAGAACGATCACCCGGAGCGTGGCCTCTTGCGCCTGATTCGCTTCCAGCAGCCGGAGGAGTTGCGCCAGCATGGCGTCGCTGCTCGAGGGGAAGGGAACCTGGAGGAGCCTGGCATCTTTCAACATGCGTGCATAGTGACGTTCCCAAGCGAATAAGACTCCACGGTGGACACGCAAGGTAGAGAAGACGCCCCAGCCATTGACCGCTCCCACCTGCCCCGGGGATAGGGTCCGAGCACCTGCCGGAAAAATCGTCTCGTTCACAAGCATGAGGTCGTGCATGAACCCTCTATTCTAGAGGTTAGTGATCGAAATAGTTGGCGGGGGCCTGATTGGGCTGAGTTGTGCGTGGGAACTGGGACGGCGTGGGATCGAAGCCGTCGTCTACGAACGGGATCCGTTGGGAGTGGGAAGCGCGAGTTGGGCCGGTGCGGGCATGATCGCGCCCCATGGAGAAGCCTTTCCTGATGAAGAGTGGCGGCAGATCGGAGTGGAATCGGCGCGTCTGTATCCTGGGTTCGTTGCGGCGGTGGGAGGCAACATCGACTTCCGCCCGGCCAGTGAGGGAGTGGACGGTCAAGTGGACCCGCGGGATCTGTTGCGGGAACTCAGCAAGCAGGTGCGGACCGTGCAGCGTGATGTCACAAGCCTGGCTGAATGCAATGGGGAACAAGTGGTGGTCTGCGCAGGCGCTTGGGCTTCGCAGTTGGCGATGCCCGTCGCCGTCGAACCGGTGAAGGGGTATCTGCTGGCATGGGATCACTTTCCGCCCGGTACTCTGCCGGACATTCTCCGGCACGGGGAAACTTACATCTTCCAACGCCAACACGGGCGCGTGATCGCTGGGTCGAATGAAGAACGTGTGGGCTTCGACCGGCAAATCGACGCAGCCCAAGTGGCGGCAGTGTTGCAGCGGGCGCGTGCCCTTTGGCCTCCGCTTGCAGACAAGGAACCGGATGCGGTGTGGTTTGGCTTTCGACCCGCAACCGCCGATGGGCGCCCCGTGATTCGACGGATCGATGCGCGGGTGGTGGCCGCCTATGGGCACTATCGAAACGGCATACTCCTCGCCCCTTGGACCGCAGCGTGGGTGGCCGATGAAGTTCAGCGCCAACTGACGAAGTGATTCGGATAGCGATCGTGAGTCGCCTCGATTAAGCTCGCCACTTTCGAGCGGCGGCGGAAGAGGCGCTCAAGGAGGATAGGGAGTTCCTCTTCATCCCGAGGCGTCATCCAGGCACGCGGCAATTCCCCGAAGGCTTGATCGAGAACGCTGGTGGGGAAGCATTGGATGCGTTCGAGCCAGGGCTCAAAGTCTTTCCAACCTCGGATCTTGCGATAGACGTCCGCGCGGTAGTAGAGACCGAAACCAGGTGCGTCCGGAAAATCCCAATAGCCGCCATTGAAGCAGTAGCCCTGGTCAATCATTGAGGCAACCAGACCGCGTGAGGTGGAGTCTGCAAAATCATCGGAACCGTCGTCGTCCATGACGTCCACCAGGCGTGCCCGATAGAAAATACATTGGCGGGCATCGGCGTTCGCGGTCCATTTGTCGAAGGTGAGCGCGGCAGCAAAGTGATGGAGATTCCGGCAGCTTAGGAGCTGTGCTTCTCCGAGGATGTCGTGAACGCCATGCAGGGAAGGATGAAGGGGATAGCGAGACCCGAAGTGCCAACCGGCCACCGGAGGAGTCACCACCTTACTGCGCTCAATGCCGAGTTTCGGACTTGCATCGATCACCGATTGGGGGATGTCGATGATTTCGATGTCGGGGCAAGGGATCCGGAGATAGCGCATGATGCGCTGGGCGATCCACTCATTGAGGAGAGTGCGCAAGCCCTGCGGGTTGTTGGTGAGTTTGACGACGTAATGTTGCTTGTCGCCGGCTTCGAGGAGATGGGTTTGGGAGCCGCCGCGCAAGGTACGCAGCCAAGCGGTCGCGGTTACAGGCATGGGAGGTGCGCTAAAGTGGTGTCGTCATGGCTGAAGCGACAAACACTACACAAGATAGCGCAAAGAGTAACGTTGATGAGACGGCGCTCGATATGATGAAGTTCATTGCGGTGCAAACGGGATATGGGAAGTCCACCGGACAGCAGACCGGATTTGGAGCCAAGGGGTCCACTTCGCCGGAACAGTATGCGGATGCGCTGCTCGAACTGTTCCAGCGCTGCAAGAAGACGATCAAGGAGAGCTGACGGCCGGGCGAAACCATCGCTTTTGATGAAAAAGGCATTCCGAATCCTTCGATCCGGAATGCCTTTTTTCTGAGCTGCCAGCTCGATTAACGCTTCTTCTTTGCGGACTTTTTGGCTGCGATCTTCTTGGCCGGAGCCTTTTTCGCCGAGACCTTTTTTGCAACTACTTTCTTGGCGGCGATTTTCTTGGCTACGACTTTTTTCGCAGCAACCTTCTTGGCCACTACCTTCTTCGCTGTGACTTTTTTGGCCGGCGCCTTCTTCGCAGGACTTTTCTTTGCAGCTACTTTCACAGGAGCTGCTTTCTTTGCCGGAGCCTTTTTCGCGGGTGTCTTGACGGGCGGAGCCTTCTTTGCCGGGGCTTTCTTGGCAGGCGGAGCGGCTTTCTTGGCGGGAGCCTTCTTCGCAGGTTTTTTGGTGGCAGAGGCTTTCCGGGCAACGGCCTCCGCCTTATCGTGCAGGGGGGACGCGGCAATCGATACTACTTCTGCCTCTACGGATTTGTCGTAAGCAACCGGTACATCCGGCGCAGGGGGAGCAGGCGGAGGAGGAGGGGGCGCCGCGGGCATGATCGCAGGTTTCAGCTCGGCGACCGGTTCGGCATCATCTTCATCCTCATCGTCGTAGTTGTACTCAGACAACTCGTTACCGAAAGTCACATTTTCCTCCATCAGATCATCCACTTCTTCATTGGGCGATACGTAGTGATAGCGATCAAGCATGGCGATAGGTCCGTGGGAATAGCATATCGTGTTGTAGCAAATCTGCAAGAGGGGAGATGGTGAAACTTCAAATCCGCGGGCAGGTCCCTGGGCTAGGGCTTCGCGATCAGGCGAGTTATAGTCAACTCATGACGAGAACACGATTTTATCAAGCGGCGGCAACCATGGTAGCTGGATGGCTCGCGACGGCATCAAGCGCGGTGGCGCAGAGCGGGTCTCTTGAAAAGAAGGTGCATCGCAAAGGTCCGAAGCCTGCCAAGACTCCCTTATTCAATGGCGCGGTCAGTTACGGAAACCTGCTTTTTATCGCAGGCAAAGGAGCTCACTTTCAGGGAGACATCAAGGCGCACACAGATCACGTCCTGAAAGAAATTGAGACAGAGCTGACGAATGCCGGCTCCTCCATGAACAAGGTGTTGAAGTGCAACGTGTACTTGAACACGCTCGACGACTACAAAGGGATGAACGAAGTGTTCCTCGGCCGTTTTGGCACGGAACCGCCGGTGCGAACCACCATTGCTGCAGCCGGCGGCATTCCTGGTGACAGTCTGGTTGAGATCGACGTGATCGCCTACATTTAGGCCACTGCCGATTTCAGAACATCCTGAATCCGCTTGGCGACGATCTCCGCTTCGCCGGGCTTTAGCATCCACACGGTGACGACGAGATTCGTCTGGTCTGTCGACGGCGTGACCTCGATGCAGGGCTCCGTGTCGAAGAGCTTCTTTTTGACTTCCAAGGGACTGATCTTGATCTTCGATTGGTCCCAGGTCATCTTGAGATGCGGTGTGTGGTTGGCAATTTCAGGAACCTCGACGGATGAGGTGACCGTGGGAAGCTTTTCCGCGGACTTCCGGATGGTGTCCACACGGCGCTCCCACTCCTTCCACTCGGCGTTGTGATCGCGCTTGAGAAACATCTCGAGGGCAACCAACAAACCGATCATCTCTTCCTTATTCACCTTCATCCCACGGGCAATCGAATCTGAATACGGGCTGGTATTGAGGCGTGCAGCCTCGATCAGATTCTTCCGTCCCATCAGAATGCCCGTCGATTGCGGCGCACAGATGCCCTTGCCACCGGAGAACGTCACCAGATCGAAGCCCATCTTGTTGTAGAGAGAGAGACGTTCGACAGGAAGCGAATCGGCAGAGGCATCGATGAAGGTCGGAATTCCGTGCTGCTTGCCAAGCTGCACCCAGCCTTTGCCATCGATTCTGCCGCGCTTCTCCGCGTCGTTAAAGAAGAGCGCCATCGCCGTCCGCGGACTAGCCTTACGGTGGAACTCCTCTTCCGTCTCGATCTCAATCATCTTGACGCCACAGGCCCGCACCGCATGGTCGTAGCCGTAGCGATGCGCCTTCTGCACCAGCACCTCGTCCTTGAGGCCGGTGAGATCGGGAATCTGGAGGATCTTCTTATTGTCCGTGCCCGTGATGCAACCCGCGGTGCCGACCGTGAGCGCGCCCGAGGCGCCGCTGGTGACCATCGCCGATTCTGCCTGGAGTAGCGTCGCAATGCGCGCGCCGACAGCGTCCTGCACCTTGGTGAGGTGGACAAAATGCTTAGAGGCGTACTCCATCGCGTCCATGACTTCCTGTGGCATCAGGGAGGCCGTCAACGTCGTGTAGGTGCCAGCAGCGTTGATGAAGGGACGGATGCCAAGATCCTTAAAGTAGTCCGGTGTTTTCAGCTTCGCCGCCGTGGCTTTTGTAGAAAAGAACGGCAGACTCGCGAGGGCTTCAAAAAAGGTACGGCGTGAGGACATGTTGCATTGTCTCCTGAATCAAGGCTGGGTGACTACGGGCAGGACGATGTGGCTGGGACGTGGTCCACCGGTGTGGACACTTTGCCGGGCGACTCGAGTTCGAGTGCCGGCACCGAGCGCTTCGCCTGTATTCGGGTTGCGATCAAACTGCGGAAAGTTGCTGGAAGTGATGTCGACACGGATGCGGTGGCCGGGCTGGAAGACATTCGCGGTGCCCACCAGGTCGACAGTGAAATCGTAAACCGTATTCGGAGTGAGGAGTTCCGGCTTGTCGAGGCCGTTGCGGAAACGGGCCCGGAGGATGCCTTCGGCAACGGGCATGGCAAAACCGTTTGGATAGACATCGACCAGCTTGACCATCCAATCCGTATCCGGCCCGTCGGTGGCCGCGGTCAGCTTCATCTTCACTGGACCGGCAATCGAGATGGGCGTCTTGAGGAACTCACTCGTATAGACCAGAACATCATTCCGGCCTTCGATGTGGCGCTGGTCCTTGGGGCCAGCGGGCGTGGGAGTGCCGCAGCAATTGTTGCCACCCATGGTGAGCACAGGTTCCTCAGGGTTGTAGTTGTACTGGTGGATCTGCGTTGCCGCGGGCTTGTCGAAGCTGAGTGTACCCCCACCACGGACAGAATTCGCAGCGCCAGCGCCGCCGAGATAGAGCTCGCGGTAGTTGGTGTCCGGAATGGGCCAATCCTTCTCCGAGCGCCACTTATTGACGCCCATATAGAAGATCTTGACCGGGAGGTTGCGGTCAAGCCCGTTGTCCAGGCCTTTGAGATTGTGATCGAAGAAGGCAAGCTCTTCGTCAAACTGATTGATCATCGCGTCCTTACCGAAGTCGACGTCACCGTACTTCTGCGTGGGGCCGTGCCCCCAAGGTCCGATGATCATCCGTGTGTTCTTACGGGCCCGTTCGGTGGCGGCCTGCTGCTTCATCATCGTGTAGCCGTTGATCGTACCGGCGAGAAAGATATCGAACCAGCCGCCAGAGACCTCGGCCGGAACCTGCATCTTGTTCATGCGCTCTTCATCGCTGATCGCTTTCCAGTAGGAGTCATAGCTTGGGTGGGCGAGCCAATCGCGATAGTGCTTCACCTCGGAACCGGCACTCTTGAGGTCGCCCGTGTTCAGGGGAAGATGCCAGAGGATGTTCTCATATTTGAGCTCTTCAGGAGTATACGCTTCGGTGTGCCAATACTGCGGCAGCATGATCCGGTTTGGCATTCGAACAACACCCCATCCATAGTTAAAACTCAGCCGGAACGCACCGCCGTGCGTAATCCAATTGGCATAGATGTTTGTCGAAGCCAGGGCAGGGAACATCGCCACCAAGCTTGGCGGCTGCTGGCTTGCCGCGGCCCATTGGACATGTCCCAGATAAGAGCCTCCCTGCGTGGCTACTTTTCCGTTTGAGAAGTTTTGTTTCGCGGCCCACTCGATGGCGTCGTAGCCATCTTGCGCTTCGCTGCGGAAGGGGTCCCAATTGCCGCCACTCTCGTAACGGCCCCGGTTGTCCACTACGACGACGGAATAGCCGCGCTGGGCAAACTTGATCATCGTTTCGTGCACGCCATCGCGCTGGAGTCCGTAGGGCGTGCGCACGAGGAGAGTGGGATACCGTCCTTCGGACGAGGGCCGATAGACATCGGCATAGAGCGTGACTGAGTCACGCATCGGTACGGCTTTATGCCGTTCGATCCGGATTTCGTACATGTAAGGTTTACCACCAGGTTCCGCGGCAAATCCTGCCAACGGAAGGAAGAGAAGGAAAAGATAGAGGGCTTGCATCGCGGCTTCGTTCGATTCTAATAGAATCGACATAGCAATATGTGGAGAATCCTAATCCTCGCGACGGCTGTGTTTGCCGCTGATTCTGATTTGCCCCGGCGTGCCGAAGCGATTCTGAGTCAAAACTGTTACTCGTGCCATGGGAGCAGCGCGATGGCGGGATTGCGTCTGGATCAGCAGGGAGATCTTGCCGACGGAATCATTGTGCCCGGCAAGGTGGAGGAGAGCCGTCTTTGGGTGATGATGAGCGGCAAGGGCCGGGCGATGATGCCTCCGACCGGCAAGCTGAAAGATGCGGACTTGGCCGTGATTCGGGATTGGATCAAACAAGGCGCCAAGTGGCCCGAGAAAAGTGAGTCGAAGGCTGCGGCCCCCAAGTGGTGGTCCTTTGAGCCGGTCAAAAATGTCGCGCCGCCAGTGGTGGAAGGTAGCTGGGCCCGCAATGATGTTGATCGATTTATTCTCGCCAAGTTACGCGAGAAACAATTGCAGCCGTCCGCAGAGGCAGACCGGCCTACGCTGATTCGCCGCCTGACTTATGACTTGACTGGTCTGCCGCCGACGATGGCGGAAGTGGAAGCCTTTCGCGCTGATAAGAGCAGCGACGCCTACGAGCGGCTGGTAGACCGCTTGCTGGCCTCGAAGCACTATGGCGAAAAGTGGGGTAAGCACTGGCTGGACCTGGTTCGCTATGGCGATACGGCGGGCTTTGAGCAGGATCCTTTTACGTTGTACGCCTGGCGCTACCGCGACTATGTCATCGACAGCTTCAATGCCGATAAGCCCTACGATCAGTTCGTTAAGGAGCAGATCGCTGGAGATGAGTTGTTTGAAGATCCCGCCCAACAGCAAGGGACCGGATACTTTGCAGTGGGCGCGAATCGCGACATGCTGTACAAGGTGGAAGACATCAACCGGGTGGAAAGTCTGACCGACTTCACCGATACCACCGCCGGCGTCTTTCTTGGCCTCACAGTCGGCTGCGCCCGCTGCCATGACCATAAATACGATCCGATCCCGCAGAAGGACTACTACCGGCTGCAGGCCGTCTTTGCGCCCTTCCAGAAGTCGCGGGTCTTTCTGCATTACAACAATGCGCGCGGATACGATCTGAACGAGGTGGGCCGCAACTTCAAATTGTTCGACATCGGCTCCGAGCTGGCGCGGCTGAAGAAGCCCTATTATGAGCGTCTGCGCAAGGAACGGCTGGCAAAGCTCAGCCCGGAATTCCAGGCCGCCTTTGCCGCCGAGGAAGAGAAGCGGACGCCGGAACAAAAGGCCATCTACGAAGCAAATTTCAAAAAGATCAATCCTTCCGACGACCAGATCTGGGCCGTATTGAACGATGCCGATCAGGCCAAGTTGGAGCATTTGAAGAAGCGGCTGTTGTCGCAGTTTGGGAGCTATGCGCCCGGACCTTTTTCTCCTGGCGTCACCGACGTGGGCCGCGAGGCTCCCAAAACTTATGTCCCAGGCAAGGGAACTCCTTATGGAGAAGAAGTACAGCCCGGCTTCCTCACGGCTCTGGGAGGAGGCGCCATTGCCCCGCCACCTCTCGATTCGCTCACCACGCGCCGGCGTGCGGCCCTGGCCGAATGGATTGCAAGGCCATCGAATCCGCTAACGGCCCGCGTGATGGTGAATCGCGTCTGGCAGTATCATTTCGGCCGTGGCATTGTCGCGAGTTCGAGCGATTATGGCGCACGCGGCTCCGCGCCGAGCCATCCGGAATTGCTCGACTATCTGGCCAAGCGCTTTGTCGACGACGGCTGGAGCGTCAAGAAGCTGCATCGCATGATTCTGTTGTCTGCCACCTACCGGCAGGTGGCAGCGATTGCTCCTGGCGTTCGCGACAAGGATCCGGAGAACCAGTATTTGTCGCACTTCACGCGGCGGCGTCTGGAGGCGGAAGAGATCCGCGACGCGGTGCTGCAGGCCAGCGGCACGCTGAATCCGAAAATGTATGGACGTCCCGTGGTGCCGGAACTGGCGGCGGAAGAACTGTATGGCATGAGCCAACCGCCGGGCAGCGCGTGGCCGGTGAGTTCCGATCGTGAAGAGCACACCCGGCGATCGGTCTATATGCTGGTAAAGAGGACGTACCGGATGCCGATGCTGGAAGTCTTTGATAGCCCTGATGGCGTGTTGAGTTGCTCTCGCCGGGAGAGCTCGACCACTTCGACGCAGAGCTTGAGCCTGTTGAATTCGAAGTTTACGGTGGACCAGGCAAACGCATTGGCTCTGTCTGCGAAGGGCGATCCTGAAGCGATCTGGAAAGCGGTGCTGCAGCGGCCGCCGAGTCCTGAAGAAGTGGCGATGGCGCGGGAGTTTGTGACAAAGCAAACCGCGTTGCTGGGGAGCGCGCCGGCAGCGCAGCGCGAGTTGGTGCGTGGTTTATTGAATACGAATGAGTTTCTTTATGTGGAGTAAAGACATGGAATCATCGAGACGAAAATTCTTTTTGAATGCGGGCAAGGGTTTTGGAAGCCTGGCCTTTGCAAGTATGATTTCACGCGCGGCTGAACAGGCGCGGGCGAAGAACGTCATCTTTCTCTTCATGCACGGCGGAGTCAGCCAGGTGGATACCTTCGACCCCAAACCGACACTGACCCGGCTGAGCGGGCAGCCACTGCCCGGCAGTGTCGGAGAGGGTCTCATCACCAGCCGCATCGACTTCCGGAAAGCGCTGATGCGCGGAAGCCCCTGGAATTTTCAGCGTGGTGGGAAGAGTGGCCTGGAGATCAGCGATCTGTTTCCGGAGATCCGCAAGCACGCTGATAAACTCGCTGTCGTTCGCAGTTGTTATGGCGATGCCTTCGATCATGCCCCGGCTATTTATTTGAGAGCAAGCGGCAGCCAGTTTCCTGGCAAGCCGTCGCTCGGCGCCTGGTCGGTCTACGGACTGGGCAGTGAGAACCGGAATCTTCCGAGCTTTGTGGTGATGAGCGATGGAGCGATGAAAAGCGGATCAGGAGCTTACGGAAGCGGATTTCTACCCGCGGTGTATCAGGGCACGGTGTTCCGTACCGGCAAGAGTCCGGTGCTGCATCTCGCTTCTCCGGACGGGGTCTCCGATGTGTCGCAGCGCGAGACGCTGGACCTCATCACGCGCATGAATAAGAAGCATTATGCCAGCCGCGAGGAAGACACGACGCTCGATGCGCGCATCTCCTCCTACGAGCTTGCTTATCGCATGCAGTCGGAGGCTCCCGATGTGGTGGATCTTTCGACGGAGTCCGATGCCACTCGCAAGCTGTATGGCATTGGAGAAGCAATGACCGATGACTTCGGCCGGAAGTGTCTGCTCGCGCGCCGGCTGGTGGAGCGTGGCGTGCGCTTCGTGCAGCTCTACTCCGGAACCAATCTCGGAGACGACTGGGACGATGCCCACAACGATCTGTTGGGTAGCCACAACAAGATGGCGAAGAAGAGCGATTTGCCGATTGCCGGTTTGCTCGCCGACTTGGAAGGACGCGGATTGCTCAGTTCGACGCTGGTCGTCTGGTCGACCGAGTTTGGCCGGACACCGCTTGCGGAAGGAAAGAATGGCCGCGATCACCATCCCTATGGCTTTTCGATGTGGATGGCCGGGGCGGGCATCCAGGGCGGCCGTGCGCTCGGCGCCACCGATGAATTTGGATTGCGCGCCGTCGAAGAACGCAAGAGCGTTCATGACATGCATGCAACGATCTTCCGTCTGCTGGGGCTGGATCATACGAAAGTCACATACCGCTTCCAGGGCCGCGATCAACGATTGACCGACGTCCATGGAGAGGGAGAGTTTACGGACTGGCTCCTGAAGAGTTCATGAAGCTGGTTCTTCGCTGCGTCATTCTGGCCTGGATTCTTTTTGGAGCGTGGCAGCTCCTACAACTGGAAACCCGTACCTGGGGCAAAGACTTGGCCACTCATCCCGATGAGGCGGCACACTTCACTTCGGGTGTGATGGTGGCCGACTATCTCCGTGGCGGAGCGGGAACGAACCCGGTTGCCTTTGCATCCGAGTTCTATGTGCATTATCCGAAGGTCGCGATCGGTCATTGGCCACCGTTCTATTACCTGGTAGAAGCCGTTTGGTTTGGCATTGCGGGAGAGACGGTCTCGAGTGCCAGAGCCCTTGTGATGCTCACTGCGCTGCTCTTGATGGCAGGCACGTTCTGGTGGGCGCGCCGGGACCTGGGATGGACGGCAGCCTTCGCGGTGTGTGCCGTGCTGCTCAATCTCAACGTGTTTCGCATCGGAGCGAGTGAAGTCCTCTCCGACGCGATGGTGGCGTTTCTAAGCATGGCCGCCTTGTTTTTCTGGGTCCGCTATTTCGAGAAGTACCGGCGGGCCGACCTCTTCCTCTTCTCACTGGTTGCCAGTGCGGCCATTCTCACCAAAGGAAATGCCTGGGTGATTCTGCTTGCCGTTGGCCTGGCTCCCTTGTTGGCGGGGCGCTGGCGTATTTATCTCGATCGTTGGTATTGGATCAGCGGCGTGCTGGTTGTTCTCCTTGCCGCCCCCTTCTACGTGTATGCCCAATCGACGGAATCTGGGTATCCGACTGGTAGTGCGCAAGCTGTTTTGCAAACAGGGGTCATTGCGCGCAGGTTTCAGATGTTTGTTGCGGGACTGCTTCCTGTATTGCCTCCGGCGGCTTGGGCACTCTCTGCCATCGGCTTATTGGCAGGATTTCGCCTGCGAGAGGGCGCACACAAGTTGCGATGGGCGATGGCAGCGGCATTTGCAGTCTCCATGATTGCCTTCTTGGTTTTGAGTGGCTTGTCCTTTGAAGATCGCGTTCTGTTGCCAGTGGTCCCCTTCCTGCTGATTCTGGCGTGCCAAGGGGCCATCGCGCTCGCTTCTCTCAGAAAACCATTTGCTGTTCCTGTGCTCCTGGCGTGCCTGCTGCTTTGTTTCCTCCCCTTACAGGAGTTCAACGCCAAGCCGCGGGATGGGTACAAGGAGATTCTTCTCGACATTCCTGCTTCGCAGAGCCCCAGAGCATTGCTTGTGTTGAGCGATTCGATTGGTGAAGGAGCGGTTCTGGTCCATGAGCTGATTCAAGATCCACGCCGTCGCAACGCCACGATCCGCGGAACGAAGTTCCTCAGCGAGCAGGACTGGAATGGGCAGAATTACCGGGAGCTGTTCCCCGAGGATCAGGCCTTGCTCGAGGAACTCCAGAAAATTCCGGTGACCTACGTGCTGATTGACGATTGGTCCAGACGGGCCGAAACGACCCGGCTGCGAAGAGTGGCGGCAGCGAACTTCACATTGCTCAGCCGCCGGGCGGTGCAGGGAAAGTTCATCGAACTCTATCAGAACCCCAAGGCGGACGGACGAGGCATTGAATCATTACGATTCAGCCTGGGTCCCAGTCACGGAAGCCGCATGGTCGAGCTCGACCCGAAAGCGCACCAATAGCAGCTAGCGTTTGGAGCTGCTTGGTTTGCTCGGCCTCTTTACGGATGGCGGGTGAATCGTTTTTTTAGTACTGACAACCGGAGCTTTTAGGGCGCTGGCTTTCGTGGGAAGCTTCGTGTGGCGGGCAGCCGGGGCCGCTTTGGGAGCTGTTTTTGGAGCTGTAGTGCGGCGCATCACGACTCGGGTGGGCTTGGGAGCTGCTACGGTGAGCGGAACCACTGCGAAGCTGGCGGGCTCCAGCGACGGATTCGCTTCTTCCAAAAGTGCCGGGTTCGACTGGTATTGCCGCGCAATGCTTTGCGCCGTGTCGCCACTCTGTACGCGGTGCAATCGCCAGGAGTTGCGTTTGTCGGTTGGAACGCGTTCGAGCGCGGCAACCACGTCGGCGGCGCTGTTCTTCGGCACGCGGAGAAAATAGCCCTGCGGCACCATATTGTGGAGCACCGCTGGATTCATGTCCTGCAACGTCGTCACGGGGACCTGCGCCGCATCGGCAGCCAACTGCAGACTGGTATTCGCATAGACTTCGATCGTGTCGTACTCGATCGGCGCGTCCATCTCCAGATCGCCAAGCCCATAGTCGACCGGGTTTTTCATGATGATCGTCAGCGCGAGGATGATCGGGACGTAGTTGGTAGTTTCAATCGGCACCGCGTGGCGATTGCGAAGTTCCCAGTAGTCGGCGAAGGCTGTCTTTTGTACAGCCCGGTCGACGCAACCCGGACCACAGTTGTAAGCAGCGAGCGCCAGATGCCAGTCGCCCAATTGCTCGTAGAGATCGCGAAGATGCTTGGCCGCGGCGCGCGTGGCGCGTTCGGGATCGAGACGATCGTCGGTCCAGGCCGTCTGCGCCAAGCCGTAGAGCTTACCAGTGTCCTGAATGAACTGCCACATTCCCACGGCAGCCTTATAGGAGACGGCGCGCGGCATGAAGCCCGATTCGGCTTGTGCCAGATAGATCAATTCGGCAGGAACACCCTCTTCCGCGAGCACGCGGAAGATCATCGGCCGGTACTTGCCCGAGCGCTTCAGCGCATACTCGAGCGTCCTGCGGCCTCTGCCATTGGCAAAGTAGTTGATGAAGCCGAGAACGGTGTCGTTCACAACAAGCGGCAATTGTGACGAGGTAGCTTGCAACTCCTGTTGCACCTTTGACTTCATGCGCGGATCGACGGGGAAAGTGAGTTCGCGAATGTCATCGAGCGGACTCTTGTCAAAGCGGACATCGTCGAGATTCCGTGCGGCACCCAGCGATTCAAGATCAATCGCGTAGATCTTCGCCGCCAGGTTCTGGATATAACGGTCGAGCGATTCCCGATCCGGATCTTCAGCCGGCGCTTCGAGCAGGTGGTCGATGGCCCGATCGAAAAAATTGCGAGCCTCCGCAGGATTCCCTGCAGAAACGGCAGAACGCCCCTCGCTCACCAGACGCTCGGCCTCGCGGACACGGGGATGATTTGCAATTTTCGTATCGCCGAATGCGAGAGTCGCAGTGAGGAGAGCGAGCAAAACCTTCATCGTTTGGAATACCTACAGTCTACGGAATTTAAGCGCGATAAGATGACGGGATACATGAAGCTCTCGCTATTACTCTTATCGGGCCTCGTTGTTTTTGCCACAGAACACGTTGATTTCCGGCGGGAAGTGCGTCCTATTCTAAGCGATTCCTGTTTCCATTGCCATGGCCCTGATAAAGAGACGCGCATGGCGGGACTTCGTCTTGACGTTAAGTCTGAAGCATTTCGAGCACGAAAGAATGGCACGCCGATCGTTGCGGGCGATTCTGCCAATAGTCTGATTCTAAAAAGAATCCTGCACGAGAAAACAGCGCTTCGAATGCCGCCTCCGGCCTCTCACAAAAATTTGACGGCGGCGCAGATCGACGTTCTCAAACGTTGGATCGATCAGGGTGCCGACTGGCAGGAGCATTGGGCTTTTCTGACCCCCGTCAAATCTCCGTTGCCAACCGTGAAACAAACTGCGTGGCCGACGAATGAGATCGATCACTTTATTCTCGCACGTCTCGAAAAAGAAGGTCTCACGCCCTCGGCCCAAGCCGATCGCCGAACCTTAGCCCGCCGTGCGGCCCTGGACGCGACAGGACTGCCGCCGTCGGAAGCCGCAGTCCAGTCCTTTCTTAAAGACCAACAACCCGGAGCCTGGGAACGTTATGTGGATCAGATGCTCGCTTCTCCGCATTACGGCGAGCATCGCGGGCGTTACTGGCTCGACGCCGCTCGCTATGCCGACACGCACGGCCTGCACATCGATAACTATCGCGAGATCTGGCTTTACCGCGACTGGGTGATCCAAGCCTTCAACCGGAACCAGTCTTTCGACAACTTTGTTCGCGATCAGATTGCCGGCGACCTGTTGCCGAATCCGACAAAGGAGCAGTTGATCGCCTCCGGCTTCCATCGCAACAATGTCACCACCAATGAGGGAGGAGTGATTGAAGATGAAGTCGCGGTGATGTACGCGAAGGATCGTGTCGACACCACGAGCACCGTCTTTATGGGCCTCACCGTCGGCTGCGCCACTTGCCACGATCACAAGTTTGACCCCATCACTCAGAAGGACTTCTATTCAATGGCGGCCTTCTTCCGTAATACCGAGCAGAAGCCGCTCGATGGCAATATCAGCGATACCCCACCAGTGATTTTCCTCCCCGCCAAGCAGGATGAATCGCGTTGGGCGACTCTCGATCACCAGATGATTGCCCTGCGCGGCAAGCTTGGCGAACGTGCCGATCATCTGTCTCCCCAAGCGGGCGCAAAGCTGGAGTTGCCCAAGTCCTTCAAACCGGAATGGGCTCTCGAACAGATTGAGTTCCCGGCGGAAGGTGGGCTCAAAGAGATTCCGCGCTTCCAACTGATCGATCCCGACAAGCCTTTCACCATTGCTGCCTGGGTCTACTACCCGAAGCCTGATGAAAACTGGACCATCCTCTCACAAACCAATTCGATGGAGAAAGAGAGCAAAAATATCCGTGGCTGGAGCCTGGACATCCAGGGTCGCCAACCGTTGTTGCGCTTGATTGGCGACAACGGCGAATCGATCGTCGCCCGGGGCGGCAACGGTGCGAAGATGACGGCGGGCGGCTGGTATCACGTCGCGTTTACCTATGACGGAAGCCGGAGCAAGAAAGATGGTTTCGAGCTTTACTTCAACGGCATCAAGGCGGTGCATGAAGGCAAACAGGAATCGGCCCGTTCCGCACTCAAGGGCAATTTCCTGCCCGGGATTCCGCTGCGCATCGGGGGCGACGGCAACAAGCGCAGCTATAAAGGTGGCGCACTGAAGGACCTGCGCATCTACTCGCGCGTGTTGTCGAGCGAGGAGATCTCGGTTCTCGATATGCTGCCCCGCGCCAAAGAAGGAGCACCGGTCGAGTTGTCGCGCGTCTGGGCCGCCAGTCGCGATGGCGCTTCCCGCAAGATGATGACCCAGCTTGCTGTGCTGGAAGCCGAGCGGCGCAATATCCTTCGCCGCGGAGCCGTAACGCACGTCATGGTGGAGCGCAAAGACTCGAAGCCAAGCGCAAACATTCTCTTCCGGGGCATGTACGATCAGCCGCGTGAGAAAGTCGAAGCCGATGTGCCGGGGGTCCTAGGAGGCCTCGGCCCCAAGGTGGAGAAGAACCGGATGGGCTTGGCAGAATGGTTGCTCAAGCCGGAGAATCCGCTTTTTGCCCGCGTTGCGGTCAACCGTTATTGGCAGGAAGTCTTTGGCACCGGAATCGTCCGGACCAGCGAAGATTTCGGGAGCCAGGGAGAAGCACCCAGTCATCCCGAATTGCTCGATTGGCTCGCAGTCGACTTCCGCGAGAACGGTTGGGACGTCAAGCGTCTGCTGCGCCTGATGCTCACCAGTTCTGCTTATCAACAACAGGCCGTCACCACTGAGGAGCGGCGCAAGATCGACCCGGACAATCGTCTGCTCAGCCGGGGGCCGCGCTTCCGCATGGACGGCGAGATGGTGCGCGACTATGCACTCGCCGCAAGCGGGCTGTTGGTGCCTACCATCGGCGGGCCCAGCGTCAAGCCTTATCAGCCAGAACGCATCTGGGAAACGGTGGCGATGGAATCCTCAGATACACGCTTCTATACCCAGGACCACGGGGACGCGCTTTATCGCCGCAGCCTCTATACCTTCTGGAAACGCAGTGCGCCGCCACCGGCGATGGACATCTTCAATGCGCCCTCGCGGGAAGCCTGCACCGTGCGCCGCGAACGCACCAACACGCCGCTCATGGCGCTGTTGACGATGAACGATGTGCAGTTTGTCGAGGCGGCAAGGGCCTTAGCGCAACGGGCAATCCATGCGCATCGCAACGACTTCGACGCACAACTCGACTATCTGACCGAACGGCTGGTGACACGCCGCTTTGAGGGCAGGGAACGCGAGATCTCGCGCGCCGCCTATCGTGACTACCTGCGCCACTACGACACCGACCCAGCGGATGCACGGAAGCTGATTGCCGTAGGTGAAAGCAAGGCCGATCCCAAACTTCCGGTGCCCGAATTCGCGGCACTCACCATGATGGCGAACCAACTGATGAATCTCGACGAGGTACTGAACAAGTGAAAATCCACGACGCAGAACGGGATGCGGTACTGCTTGCCACCCGGCGGCAACTTCTCGGCAATGGAGCGCGGGGCTTTGGTGCTCTTGCGCTGAATCAATTGCTCGGCGCAAAGGAGCAGGGAAAAGAACTGCCGCACTTTGCCCCCAAGGCGAAGCGGGCCATCTATCTGCACATGGTAGGCGCGCCACCGCAGCATGACCTCCTCGACTACAAACCCGCCATGAAGGACTGGTATGACAAAGATCTGCCAGAGAGCATCCGGAACGGCCAACGCCTCACGACGATGACGAGCGGCCAGACGCGTTTTCCGATCGCTCCGACAGTTTTCAAGTTTGCCCAGCACGGGCAAAGCGGCGCCTGGATCAGCGAGTTGCTTCCGAACGTCGCGAAGATGGCCGACGACCTCACCATCATCCGTTCGATGCACACCGAGGCGATCAACCATGAGCCGGCCATCACCTTCATCCAAACCGGCAACCAGATCGCGGGCAAGCCCTGTATCGGTTCCTGGATCGCCTATGGCCTGGGCAGCATGAATCAGGATCTGCCCACTTTCGTTGTTCTGAATGCGAACCACACGCACCCAAAGGCGAATGTGCAAGCCATTTCGGCCCGGCTTTGGAGCGCTGGTTATCTGAGCGCCCAGTACGCGGGAGTTTCTTTGCGCAGCGCTGGCGAGCCGGTTCTCTACGTGAAGAATCCCGAAGGCGTGCCACCGGAGATGCGCCGCCGGATGCTCGATGCATTGGGCGAGCTGAACCAAATGACCTATGAAAAGTACGCCGATGCGGAAACCAAGAGCCGCATTGCGCAGTACGAGATGGCCTTCCGCATGCAGTCGAGCGTGCCGGATTTGACCGATCTCAGCAAGGAACCGGCTAGCACTTACGAGCTATACGGTGAGGAGGCGCGTAAGCCTGGCACCTTTGCCAATCAGGCCCTGATGTCCCGGCGCCTTGTCGAACGCGGCGTTCGCTTCGTGCAACTCTACATGCGTGGCTGGGACGTGCATGGCGACCTGCCCGAGGTGCTGCCATCGCAATGCAAGGACGTCGATCGCGCACTCTACGGTCTGATCCAGGATCTGAAACAGCGCGGCATGCTCGACGAGACACTGGTGGTCTGGGGCGGGGAGTTTGGCCGCACCATCTATTCTCAGGGTAAGCTGACGCCGACCAACTACGGTCGCGATCATCATCCGCGTTGCTTCTCTCTCTTTATGGCCGGCGGGGGCGCCAAGCCTGGGATCGTCTGGGGAGAGACCGATGAGTTCAGTTACAACATCGTTCGAGATCCCGTCCACGTCCGGGATTTCCAAGCCACACTGCTGCACCAGTTTGGCATTGACCATGAGCGCTTCACCTACAAGTACCAGGGCCTCGATCAGAAGCTCACCGGTGTCGAAAAGGCAAACGTGATCAAAGGACTCGTGGCCTGAGCCCGCACGAAGAATGGCTGGCCGCACTGTCAGCCATTCACCCTGAAGTCCATGGCCCGGACCGTGATGCACTCCGCATTTGGTTTGCCATGTGGCCGGAGATTCTGCCAGAGCTTGCAGAACGTTTCGTCTTCTTCCAATTGAAGGGCCAGAGCAAGCTCGCCCAACAAGCGAACACCTCGCATGCCTTTCTCGACAGCCATCGTTTTTGGGGCGCCGTTCGCCTGGCACTGGACGAGGCGGACTGTTCGCCGCTGGAATCCCGCATTCGCAGTCTCGCCCGCCGTAGCGGAGCTCCGGTTGCGCACGCGCTTCCGATGGCCGCCATCGCACTCCGCACGGTGGAACTCTGTGGACCAGACTTTCTCAAAGAAACCTGGACACCTCCCGCAGACCGCAGCACCGAACGCGCCAGCCGTTACGCGCCCTCGTTGCTCGAGAGGATGAAGGGCAGAAAGGCTTGCGACCGCGTCATCTTTGAGGAGCGCAAGCAGGATGGCTGGTTCCCAATCCTTCCGGCCCAGGAGATCACTTCCGCCGCCGAACTCGACAAGCGTAATTATCACGATAGCGACGCACGTTGTTATGAGGGCATGGGGCCGATTCCGGTTGATTGCCGCGCCGGTTCCTGTGGCACCTGCTGGATTGGGGTTCTGGGCGGGAACGAGAAGCTGGATCCCGCCGACGACTTCGAGCGGAAACGGATGCAGTATTTCGGCTATTGGGATAGCGGCTTCATTGATTCCGATGTCGAGCGGCCACTGATTCGCCTGGCCTGCCAGGTGCGCGCGAATGGCAGCGTTAGCATTGTCATTCCGCCGTGGAACGCGGTATTTGGCGAGTCGCGGCGGAAGCGGGAAGGCTAGCGTCTTACCAGCTCACGACGGCTTTGAGGATGCCACTCCCCGGGTCTGTCCAGGTGGGAAATCGATCGGCCATTCCCTCGGCCGGACACAGTTCGCTGACCCAGCTCCGGGTCTCGATGCTGCCGTTCTCCAACTGTTCGAGGATGAAGCGATGCTCGGCGGGCAGGGCATTGCGCGAACTCAGAATGGTCATCTCCCGGCGATGGAAGGGGTCGGGGTCGTGGAAGCTGATGTCGCCCACAAAGAGCCCGACAAAGGTGAGCTTGCCACCAGCCGCGGTGTAGGAGAAAGCATCGTGCATCGAGCCCGGATTGCCGGTGCAGTCGAAAACAAGGGTCGGCAACTCCGGCGCCTGGGCCAACACGCTTTCTTTCGATTCATGGACGACCGAGGCCGACATCTGCTTGGTCGCAAATTCGCGGCGGCTGGGACTGAGGTCGAGCACTTCAAAGGGCGTACCTTTCAAGCGTAAAAACTCCATCACCGTACAACCGATCGGGCCTGCTCCGATGACCAGCGCGCGATCTCCAGCGACGGGTTGCGCCCGGTTCACTGCGTGGCAGCCAATCCCGAGTGTCTCCACCAGAGCCAGTTCCTCGAGCGACAGTTTCTTGGACGGGTAAAGGTGCGCAGCCGGCAGAATCATCTCTTCGCGCATGCCGCCATCGACATGAACGCCAATCACCTTCAAAGTGGTGCAGCAATTGGACTTCCCACGGCGGCACGCAATGCAGGTGCCGCAGGCGAGATAAGGATTCACCGCGCAACGGTCGCCGGGCTCCAGCCCAACGACACCTTCGCCCACGCGCAACACCTCAACGCTCAACTCATGACCCAGAATTCTCGGATAGCTAAAGAAGGGTTGCCGTCCTTTATAGGCGTGCAGATCGCTCCCGCAGATACCAACGGCACGGATGCGCACCAACGCCTCTCCAGGCCCCGGCTCATTGGCCGCAGGAAGATCGATCCATTGAAATTCACCCGGTGTGGTCAGACTGATAGCTCGCATGAATTCTTGATTGTATAGTTGAATCTGCAATGCGTAGCTCCTTGCATCGTCTTCTTTTTCTTTGCCACTTGGCATGGGTCGCCAGCGCTGCCGACTTTGTGACCGACATTCACCCGATCCTGGCCGCGCGCTGCCTGTCCTGCCATGCTGGTCCGAAGGCCCAGGCGGGTCTCGATCTCACAACGCGCGAGAATGCATTGCGCGTGCTGTCGCCCGGCAATCCGGCGCAGAGCGCACTGCTTGCGCGCGTGGAAGGCCGAGAAGGCCGTCTGATGCCCCCAGTGGGCAAGCCGCTCGAGCCCAAGCAGATCGAAGCGCTGCGAGACTGGATCGCTCAGGGCGCGACATGGGCCGACACCAAACAGAGCGCCCCAAGCACTTGGGTGGCGCCGCTAGCCCCGCGCGCCGTCGCTCTGCCCTCTGGCAGCGGCAATCCCGTCGATCGCTTTCTCCCCGCTCCGCCGAAAGGAATCGCGACTGACGCGGTTTTCGCCAGGCGCGCCTATCTGGACCTCTGGGGTATCAGCCCGTCCGCGCAGAGTCTGCAAAGCTTTGTATCCAGTACCGATCCGCAGAAGCGGGAACGCCTGATCGAAAACCTGCTCTCCGAGGAGAAGCTCTATTCCGGACACTGGATCAGTTGGTGGAATGACCTTCTGCGCAATGACATTGGCGTTGTCTATCACGGCGAACGCAAGGCGATTACGCCCTGGCTGGAAGCGGCTCTGCGCAACAATATGCCTTATGACGAGATGGTGCGCGAGCTCTTGAATCCGATTGGCGCGGACTCTCCAGAAGGCTTTCTCATTGGGGTGAACTGGCGCGGGGATGTGAATGCGAGCCAAACTCCCTACATGCAGGCCTCGCAAAACACAGCGCAGGTCTTTCTCGGCATCAATCTGAAGTGCGCCAGTTGCCACGACAGCTTCATCAATAAGTACAAGCTGAAGGAAGCCTATGGCTTGGCCGCAATGTTCTCCAACGAAGCGAAGCTCGAAGTGGTTCGTTGCGATAACAAAACCGGGGTCTTCCAGGAACCGCAGTTCCTTTGGCCGGAACTCGGCACCATTCCCGCCGGCGCCAGCCCGAGTGAACGCCGTTACTGGGCGGCCAAACTCTTTACCAGTCCACAGAATGGCCGCCTGGCGAGAACCATCGTCAATCGCTATTGGCAGAAGCTGATGGGCAAAGGACTGGTGGAGCCAGTCGACGACATGGATGCCAAACCCTCCAATCCCGATCTCCTCGATTGGCTGGCCTCCGACTTCGCACAACACAACTACGACCTGAAGTATCTGCTCCGCCTCCTCATGAGTTCCGCCGCCTACCAGCGTGCTGACGCACAGCCGCGCCGGATGAGCGCCGAGCAACTTGTAGATACGCTGAGCGCGCTTACTGGGGAGTGGCGCGCCGTCCAGAGCAACAATTCCGACCGGGCGATTCTCGGACGGGATTGGCAGCACAAGAGCAGCCCCTTAGACCGTGCTCTGGGCCGTCCGATTCGAGATCAGGTCTACACGACGCGCAACGAAGAAGCCACCACCTTTCAAGGGCTGGAGTTATCGAACGGAACGACACTGGCCGCGATGATCCATCGGGGCGTCATGCATCTCCTCGGGGAACTTCCTCCCTCACCGGACAATCTCTACGACTCGCGCGCCGTACGCGGCGGCGAGCTGAACGTGGAGGTGAGCATCCAAGGGCTCAAGCAAGTGTGGCTTCTCACCGAAGACGCGGGAACCTTCGATCCGGAAAAAGCCGTGGTCGGCTGGAAGGACATCACCCTCCGGGGCAAGAACGGAAGCAAAATCCTGCAGCAGGGTGCGGTGCCGGCGAAGATTGGCAGCCGCATGGTGTTTGAGCTGGAACCAGGCTATGACACTCTGCAGGCCAAGGTCTGGGTGAGCGATGCCTCGAAGGCCAGCGATATCAACGCCAGCGTTCGCTTCTTTGTCTTCGGAGCCGAGCCCGATCGCACACGCCTCGTCAAAGTTTCTGGCTATTCCCCCTGGCCTGCGCCGCCCACACTCCGTACCAGCGATGCGGCGATCGACTACTTCTGGCGCAACCTTCTTGGTCGCGCACCGTCTGCTGCAGAGAGGAGTCAGGCGATGCAACTCTTTCCCCAAGGTAAGCTCCAGCGGGAAGGAGCAGAAGATCTTCTATGGAGCCTAATGATGCACCCGGAGTTCCAATTCATATGGTGAATCGTCGTGACTGGCTGAAAGCCGCCACCTTAGCTGCCTTTGCACAAGGCGAAGCGAAATTGATTGCTGCCCCCCCGGTCGCAGCAAAAGCAGACTCGATGATTCTGCTCTGGATGGCCGGAGGAATGGCGCAAACAGAGACTTTCGATCCGAAGCTCTACACTCCATTCCAGCCGGGTCTTCGAAGTGAAAAAGTGCTCTCGACCTTCCCGTCGATTCCCACTGTTCTCGATGGGGTCCGCCTCTCCCAGGGGCTGGAGCGGACTGCGAAGATTCTCGATCGCGGAGTGCTCTTACGCTCACACAGGGTTGGCGACCTGGGTTTCATCCTTCACTCCCGGCACCAGTACCATTGGCATACCGGCTATGAACCGCCACAAAGTGTTGCGGTGCCGCACATGGGCTCTTTCATCAGCCGCACCCTCGGGCCGAAGAATCCGGACATTCCAGCTTTCATCGACATTGGACAGAATCTCGAAATTGGCGGCGAAAGCGACAGTCTGAAGGCGTTTCATACGGCGGGCTTCCTGGGAGGCGAGCATTCGCCGTTCTTCATCACAGATCCCAAGGATGCTGTCGCCTCCACGCGGCCGAGCGAGTTCCTGGGCATGTCGCGCTTTGAGAATCGCTACAAGTTTTATAAGGAACTGGTGGCCAAATCCCCGCTCCAACAGAACGGTGGCGCCTTTCAAAAGGAGAGCCTCGCACGCAGTTTCGAGAATTCTCATCGGCTTCTCACCTCTCCAGCAGCCAAGGCCTTCGATCTGAGTCTGGAGAAACCGGAAGTGGCGGCCAAGTACGGCGACACCCGCTTTGGCCAGGGCTGCCTGCTCGCCAGACGGCTGGTCGAGGCAGGTGCTCGATTCATCGAAGTCACAACGGAATACATTCCCTTCCGCTTCTGGGACACACACGAAAACGGACACTCCCGTGCGGAAGGCATGAAGCAGACCATTGATGGTCCGCTCTCGCAGTTGATTCTCGATCTCGAAGAGCGCGGTCTCCTGGACCGCACGCTCGTCGTTCTCGCCACCGAGTTTGGCCGCGACATGATGATGGAAGGCAAGCCCGGACAACTCGTCAAAAATCAGGTCACGGTGCCCGATGTGATGACCGAACCCAAGCACTACGGGATGCACCGTCATTTTACAGAAGCATCCAGTGTTTTGCTCTTTGGCGGCGGAGTGGCCAAGGGCAAGGTCTACGGCGAAACTGCGCCGGAAAGACCCTGCCGCATTGTCAAAGATCCCGTTACCATCACCGACCTGCACGCCACGATCTACAGCCTGATGGGCATTGCTCCTGACACGGCCTATGAAGTGGAGAAGCGGCCGGTTTATGCCACCAAAGATGGGAAGGGCAAAGTCGTGACAGGTCTCCTCGCCTAGGCGGAATTCCGGGCCCGCAGCGGGGGACCGACAAACTTGAGGCCATGCTTGGAGAAGACCGGAATCACCTGGTTGAGATCTGGTGGCTTACCGGCCGGCGCTGCAGTCTCAAGGTCTGCAAAGAAGTCGTCCAGGCCCCCCGGAAAGCTGGCGACCACCATGCGGGAGCCGTGGCTCCCAACGTTGCGGAAGGTGTGGGGTACATCACGCGGCGAAAAGAGGGCATCTCCTGCTTTCGCAAAGATCTGCATTCCATCAATGAGAAATTCATACTCTCCATCGAGGATGTAGAAGAATTCTTCTTCGCGGCCATGGCTGTGTTCCGGTGGGCCTCCCATCGGATGGGTCAGGTTTTCGAGCACCGACATCCGGCCTTCGCTATCAGCCCGTGAAACCAACACGTCCATCTCATCGCCAACCACATCCAGCTTTCGTCCGATCCGGCTCTCGCCCGGTTGGAGAACAAAGGCCTCGCGTCCCTGCAGGACCGGACCCGTCGTTGTCACCGTATCGTGCGCCAGCGGCGGAGCGATGTAGACAAGATTGTGTTTCTCATACAACTTGAGGAACTCCTGCGTCTCCGGCAACTCTCCTGGAACCACCAGCGTGCACAGGTCGCGAAAGAAGAGGTCGAGTCCACCAGGAGCGGAAATTGTCAAAAGGCGTCCCGGCTCCGTCCCGATATTCTGGAAGGTGTGCGCGATCCGGCGCGGTCCGAAGACACTGCCGCCTTCTCCGACAATCGTTTCCTGGCCGCCGACAACAAATCGGTATTGGCCTTTCAGGACATAGAACCACTCGTCGTCGTAACGATGCAGGTGTACGGGAGGCCCAAAGTTCGGCGGGGTGACCACTTCGCAAACCGCGTAGGCGCCGTTGCTGTCAGCCGTAGAGAGCTTCACCTGGACTCGGGCATCCCATTGCGATTGCGGCCACCGGCACTCGCCGGATCTGGTGACAAATGCGGATGTTGTAGTAGCAGTCATGTCCTATACGCGTAGGGATCGACGAAAAGTGGCTCACGGAATCGCGGAGATTGATGCTAAACTAGCGATTTGTGTCCGTCTCAACACGGGCGCAAACATTGTGCCAAGAGAGGAGGTGAAGAGAAATGGCTGAAATTCTTTTACAAGACGGTGAGACCCTGGAAGCGGCACTGCGTCGCTTTAAGCGCAAAGTGCAACAGGAAGACATCATTAAAGAAATCAAGAAGCATTCCTTCTACCTCAAGCCCGGCGAGAAGAAGCGCGTCAAGCAAGCGCTCGCCCGGAAACGCAACCGCAAAAAGCGGCGCGGAGACATGGAATAGTTTCTCATCGATTTTTGAACCAAATTTAAGGCCACCGTCGCTAGACGAGTGGCCTTAAACTTTTCATCAAGGAGGTAGCTCCAATGCCACCACCGCCAATCGCTGAAACTGCGCCCCGGCTGAGTCCGCGTGACATGGTCAACCGTTTTCGCCGTCTTCTTGTTCCTCAGGTTATGCGTGGCAGTGGAGACACGCTCCTGTGTGTACCCAGCGGAATCCCCTTCGAGTTGAACAACTATCTCTGCAACAACGCCCAGTTTGGGGGCGCTGTCGAAGCACTGAAGCTGAAGGACCAACTCCTGAACATCACCTGGGGCTCTGGCGCGCATCCCCCCAAGCTCCGGTCTCTTTTCAATATTTCGGGCATCGACCTTGTCAACGTCTTTACCGGCAAGGGCACCCCAGCGCAAATGGAGAGCGTTCTCTCTTATCTCGACTTTGTGATTCGCGAAAAACCGCAGGCGCTACAACGGAGCTTTCCGAAATTGGTGGCGCAAGGGATCACCCTGATGCAGGACATGGCGGAACGTGGCAAAGTGCTGATCGGGCTGGATTGCAATGGTTTCGTGGGCAACTGGCAAATGGCTGCCGGATATCTCCGTTGTACGCCGAACGATTCGATTCAGTGGTGGCCGAATAAACGGGTACGCCAATCCCTCGCGGACATTCATAGCTACGATGTAGCCGCCTTTGCGAATCACATGCACATCGTTGCGCTCCATCGTGTCTACGAGGAGGGTGGAAAGAAGTACGCGGATATCGCACAATCGACAGGACGCCAGGGTTCCACAGGCGGGCCGCAATTCTCACAGGCGCATGAGATCCGGGCAACCAACCAAAACGGAATCTTTGTCATTCGCCCCTCTAGCGCAGGCTTCAATCCCGTCGTATTCGGTACGGAAAAGCAAGTGCGGATTCTCGCGACCGGCTTCAACTCGATGTAGCTACTCAATTGTCATCTTGATGATTTCCAGACGGCGCTTGGGGGTCTCGCCATCGACCTCTTCTTTTTCGAAGGCTGCAATCGTCTCCAGCCCTTCGATCACGCGGCCGAAAGCAGCGTAGTTCTTATTGAGATGAGGTGAGGGTGCCAGCACCACAAAGAAAGATGTTGTCGCTGAATTCGGATCGTCAGTACGTGCCATCGAAAGGATGCCGCGCTCGTGCAACACCGGGGCAGAGAACTCGCCCTTCAAGGACCGCACCCAACGGTCCGCCGGATGCGCCTGGTTGCCTTGCCGCATGCCTTCACTACCAGCCTGCACTACAAATCCTTTTGAGATCCGGTGGATCGCGGTGCCTTCGTACCAACCGCTCGCAGCCAACTTGAGGAAGTTGCGCACTGTTTCCGGAGCCCATTCCGGCTCCATCGCCACACGTAAAGGGCCGAGCGTCGTATCGATCCGAATCGTCTTTTTCATCTCCGCCACCGTGGCAGTCAGATAAGGCTCCACCTTCTTTTTCTCGATATGGATCCGCACAATCCGCACCGGCTTCTTCACCAGCCCGCCCTCTTCCGCCGCAACACTTGAGATCTTCTCGACCACATCGAAGCCTTCTGTGACGCGTCCAAAGGCGGAGTACTTGCCATCTAAAGCCGGCTGCGCGGCCAGGCACACAAAGAACTGCGCTCCGTCGCTATCGGGAGTGTTGGGAATGCTGACGGTGGAGACAACGCCTCGTTCATGCTTCAGATCACTGAACTCGTTCTTCTGCAGCTTCAAGCCACCAGAGCCCCAGAGAGCCTTCGGCGTCTTGGGGTCCTTCAGCAAGGGATCGCCCCCCTGGATCAACGAATAGGCGAAGACCCGATGGAAGGCGCTTCCGTCGTAATAGCCCTTACGCACCAGGCCGAGAAAGAAGTCGACATGCTTCGGAGCCTTGTCAGGAGCAAATTCGATTCGAAAACTGCCGAGCTCTGTCTCGACTACTGCCTCGACCTCATTCGGGTTCTGAGCGAAGATCGCCATTCCACAAAGCAGACTCCACCCCATCAATCGCATCCACATTCCCTCATCCTAACCCTAACCATGAGATCCGGCTCCTTGGCTGGCAATTCACGACAGAATATATATTATCAGAAGCACTAAACTCTGCCATCGCCCGGATTCATATTGGCAAGTCCAACGGACCGCGCCATAATAGACAGTACGTGCACCCGTAGCTCAGGTGGATAGAGCATCTGCCTTCTAAGCAGAGGGTCGCTGGTTCGAGTCCAGCCGGGCGCACCACTTCTTTCTCATGCTTCCCTTCTTCCTCCTTCTCCTCAGCGCCGCGCAGTGGACCAGTCTTTTTGACGGCAAGACGCTCCAGGGTTGGGTCAAGGAAGGAACGGCGAACTTCCGCGTCGTCGATGGCGCAATCACCGTCGATCAGGGCCAGTACACCTGGCTGCGCAGCGAGAAAACCTATCGTGACTACGAACTCAAGCTGGAGTTCAAAACCACGACCGACGGAAATAGTGGGGTCTTTCTACGGAGTGCAGCAGAAGGCCTGCCGCACATCACCGGCTACGAACTGCAGATCTTCGACCAGCGTCCCACATTTGCGACCGGCGCCATTGTCGACGTCGCCGCTCCCAATCCTCCCGTGTTCATCAAGCACAACGAGTGGAATCAATTCGAAGTCCGGCACGTCGGGCCGCGCATCCTCGTGAAGTTGAATGGGAAACAGGTTCTCGACTGCCAGGATTCCAAGTCGTTGAGCGGTCACATTGGACTGCAGTTCAACCCTGGCAAGCCGGTTTCTTTCCGGAAAATCGAGATCCGCAACCTCTAGAGATACGCTGAGGGGCACAAGTACGCGCCCCCCAGCTCATCAGCAAACTATGGCAGGTACTTCTTGAGGTCCGGATTCACGAGTTCTTTGATTTCCGGTGTATCGACGTTTTGCGCTGTTACCAGCTTCGGTTCCAGGTTCTGAATTTTTTCAACCGGCTTCCCTGCTAATTGATTCACCGCAGCGATCACGCTCTCATAACCCATTTTGAAGGGCTGCTGGACAACCAGCGAATCGATGATGCCTTTACGCAGATCCTCAATCAGCGGTGCCGACGAATCGAAGCCAACCATCTTGATCTTGCCACCGCGACTCCGCAGACACTGCGCAGCGCCCGCGGCGCTCGACTCATTGGAAGCGAAGAGGCCGGTCGCTCCCGGGTGGGCTGTCAGCATATTCTCCGTCACCGCCAGACTCTTTGCATAGTCCGCCATGCCGTAGCGTTTGTCGAGGATCTTAATCCCCGGAAACTTCTTCGCAAGCGTCTCCTCAAAACCCGATTCGCGGGCCATCGTCGAGGCCGCGCCAGGCTGTACGGCGACAATCACCACCTCACCCTTGCCACCCAGAATCTCGCCCATGCGGTCGGCAGCCATCGCGCCAGCGGCATAGTTATCCGTCGCGATCTGACTGACAAACTTGTCCGTATCGATGGGCGAATCAAAGATGATCACCGGAATCTTCTGCGCTGCGGCCCGCTCTACAACGCTGACCATGGCCTTCTTGTCGATCGGCGCCAGACAGATGGCATCGACACGGCGGTTGATCATCGAATCCACAATCTGGAGCTGTGCGTTGAAATCGGTTTCGGTAGCAGGACCATTCCACGAAATCTCGACGGCAGTCTCGCGCGATGCCGCGATGGCTCCCGCCTGGACACTCTGCCAGAACAAATGAGCCCGCCCCTTGGGTACTACACCAATGATGCGCTTCTTTTCGCCACCACAGCCGGTCTCCCATAGGAGGCCGGCCGCCCCGAGGCCCAGGGCGCTCATTGCGTTTCGTCTTGATGTCATGTCTTGATCCTTATTGTGGGAACGCCGTCGGAGGCACTAGCTTCGATTGCCAGCCTTCGCCACTGAGCGCTTTCAGAAATTCTACAAGGTCTTTCTTTTGCGCAGCCGTCAGCTTGAGAGGCTTGATGCGTTCATCGAGATTCTTATTGGCGATTCCGCCCTTGTCGTAATACTCGACAACATCTTCCAGAGTTGCCAAGCTACCGTCGTGCATATAGGGAGCAGTACGAGCGATCTCACGGAGAGTTGGCGTCTTGAAGGCGCCCCAATCCGCGGGATTCTTCGTAACGGCAAAGCGGCCTTCGTCTGGCGAGGCTTTGTCCATTCCAACTCCGAGGTTGTGATACGCGTTGGTCGTCAGGTTGATGCCTTCATGGCACTGGTCGCATTTCGCCTGCGTAAAATAGACGTCCATCCCGCGAATCTGGGCGGCAGTCATCGCCTTCTTGTTGCCAGCCTTATAACGATCGTAGGGAGAGTTGCCTGACAAGACAATCCGCTCATAGGTGGCAATGGCCTTGGTCACTTCGCTGAGACCAAACTCTTCTGAACCGAAAACCTCTTTGAAGCGGGCGCGGTACCCAGGAATGCCGCGCAGTGTGCTCACGACGACATCATGCGTGTTGCCCATTTCGATGGGGTTCGCCATTGGACCGGCAGCCTGCTCTTCGAGCGAAGCGGCCCGTCCATCCCAGAACTGATTCAGCGAATAAGCGCGATTGAATACAGTAGGCGCACTGCGGCCGCCCTTCTGGCCCCGGATGCCATCGCTCACAGCCTTCCCGTCGGTGAACCCGGCTTTGGGATCATGGCAAGTGGCGCAAGAGACGGTGCCATCGGCGCTAAGCCGCTTGTCGTAGTACAGCAAGCGCCCTAATTCACGCTTCGCAGGAGTGTAGGGATTGTCTTTCGGAAAACGAATGGGTAGCAGGCCGAGCGGCACTTCGAGTGCCGGGTCCTGCGCGAAGATGAGAACGGCTGGCGCAAGAAGCGCCAGCCGGGTAAAAATCGAAAGCCTCATAGTTGCTTACTTTTTCGTGAAACCGTGAACGTACACCGCATTGATGCCATTGTGGGCCCAAAGAGTCCCCGTGACTTCCATGATGTGTGCCGTATGATCGACCGCCGCAGAACGGAAATCCGTTAAACCATCACGGCGCAGATCATGTTCTTCTTCCATCAGCATGTAGAGCGAACCATTCTTCGTCAACAAGCCAATCGGCTGGCCATTCTTGAAGCACTTCTGCCCACAAGCACGATGCTTTTCGCCATGCTTGCCGATCTGCAGATAGCACGAAAAGTCCACAATCTCACCGGTCACCGTGATCGGCTTCGCGCCGGGGTTCGGCTTGCCGTCCACGGCTGCGCCGATCGTCGTCGCAGACCAGACTTCGCCTGCGGTCACGGCTTCCCCGAGCTTGCCCATCGGCTTTTCATAAGTGCCTCCGTCGGCAGCCACCGTCATTTGGGGTTGCAGGATTCCTGAGCCAGACTTCTTTGCCGGTGTCTGCGCCACAAGCATTGTTCCAATGAGACAAGCGGTCGCGCCGACGGCGACTCCCAACCATTGCATTTTCATAACCTGATTTTCTCCTCCTCCATCATATTCTTTCCTAGCCGCGAGTTGATGCAGCGGGAATCTTTCGCAATAAGTCTTCCATCTCTGCCCGGCTCTCGCTGCCAATCGTGAAGCAATCCGTCAATTGCTGCCCTAAATGCCACTGCAGGGCTTCATCCGCCTTGGTCCGCAGCTTGCCAGCGCCCAGAACCTTCATGCCAATGATTCCCTTCCCGGCCGCTTTCATTTCTTTGAGGACACCAGCCACCACTTCCGGCTTGTCGTCCATGGCGACACCGGCAGGATTGAAGCGCGCCAGATCCACCTCGACCCAGGGCGATTTCGCCGCTGTTTTCAATGCGCCGAGCGTGTGGCAACTGGTTCCCTTCGTTCGAATCCAGCCCTTCTCTTTCGCCTCACTCAGCACGTCCATGGCGCCTTTGTAGCGCTGGTCCCAATCGTCATCGATCATGCAATGCATCAGCACAATATCGATATAGTCCGTACCGATCTCGCGGCGGAAACGATCGAGGTCTGCCCGCATGTCTGCCGCCGTCAGCGCGCGGCTCTTGCTCATGATGGTGACCTTCTCGCGCGGGACGGTCTTCAGGGCCTCTTTGAGATGGGGATGGCTCCCGTACTGATCTGCGCTATCCCAAAAGAATACGCCCTGGTCCGCTGCCGCACGGAACAACTCCGATACACCATGGAAGCCGAGTTTCTTCGTCTGATTCGAACTGCCGCCTGTCCCGTTGGTGCCGGTGCCCATCGCGAGCCGCGACACAGGCACTTTTGCTGGCCCCAAAAGGATGCGGTCTTGCGCAGACTTGCGCGTGCCGGCATACAGATGATGTGGAAAACGGTCCAAGGCCATTAAGGCCGCACCCGCCTTGAGAAAGTGGCGGCGCTGCATGCGGTGGCATCCGGAATTCATGATCTTCGTCTGAGTCATTCCGACTCCCTTTCTAGCCCCCAAAAGGAAGAATAAGGATTGGGCTCGCGGCCCTGTGAGAAGACTATCATAAAGAGCATGTTTACAAGACGTCAGCTCTTCTTTGCGGCTCCTGCTTTTGCGGCAAAAGCAAGTCTGCGGGTTGCCACATTCGAGGCTGATGTGACACCACCCAAGGGCTCGCCGCTTTGCTACTCGCTTGTCGTACCCGCAGAGCGCGTAGAAGCGCCACTGCTGGCAAAAGGAATCGTCCTCTATCCATCCGGCCAGCAGCCCATTGTTCTTTGCGCCGTCGACTGGCTGGGCATTGGCAATGGATCGCATGAGCAGTGGCGGAAAACACTTGCCCGGGCAGCGCGCACCTCGCCAGACCGTGTGGCCGTACAAACCGTACACCAGCATGACGCGCCCGGCCATGACGAGAGCGCCTATGTCCACCTTCCCGCTGCCCGGCGCGAGATGCTGCTCAATCCAGCTGCATTTTGCCGCACGAGTATCGATCGTGTCGCGTCTGCGATTCGAAATGCCAAACCGGAAGCTGTCACGCACTGGGCCACAGGCCGTGCCGAAGTGGAGCGGATCGCCTCGAATCGCCGGATTCTTTCCCCTGATCAGAAGACATTCCTATTCCAACGCTTTACGGCATGCCGCGCGTCTGACTATTGCGATGCCCCGGTTGGCACCATCGATCCCATTCTGAAAACCGTGAGCTTTTATCAGAGCGAGCGGCGCATTGCGAGCCTCCACTACTATGCCGTGCACCCGATGTCGTACTACGGCAAAGGAGTCGTCAATCCGGATTTCGTCGGCATTGCACGGCAATCCTTACCCGGCTTCCATGTCTATTTCACGGGTGCGGCAGGCAATATTGGCGCCGGAAAGTACAATGATGGCGCCCCGGCCAATCGTCAAGTGCTTGCCGATCGTTTGTCCGCTGCCATGAAGGCAGCCCTCGCAAGCGAGCAGAAGCAAAACGATACGCGGCTCGAATGGCGAGTGGCTCCCGTACATCTCCCCCATCGCCAGGGAGAGGAGTTTCACGAAGCTTCCATCCGGCGTATCCTGGCAGACCCCAAAGCGGCAGATAAAGATCTGGCAAGTGCGGCACGCTACTTGGCCTGGTGGCAGCGATGCCAGTCCCTGGCCCCAAACATCCTCCTCCAGGCTCTCCGGCTCAATGGAGCCGCCATCCTACACATGCCCGGCGAACTCTTCATTGAATATCAGCTCGCCGCGCAGGCAGAGCGCAAGAGCGAGGCCGTGGCGGTTGCCGCCTATGGGGACTATGGGCCGATGTATATCGGCACCTCCGCCTCATACGCTCAGGGAGGGTACGAAACGGGCCCTGTATCGAGAGTGGGGGCCGATGTACAAGAAATTTTGCAATCTGGGGTGAAAACCTTAGTAAGCTAGGCTGAAGTTTCTCATACCTTAGGCCGATATTAAACCGTGAAGTTGGCTCAGCGGCTCCCTCGATCTTGAATGCAGTTGAAGTATGTAATCTCCATTCTTCTGTTCAGTGCGAGCACCCTCTCGTGCCAGTTCCCAGGACGCCCGATCGGCGCCCGTAAGGTGCTTCGGATGGGGTCCAACCAAAGCCCTCCATTCAATTATTGGGACGAAAAGGGCCAGCCGGCTGGCTTTGCGGTGGATGTCATCAATCGCGCGGCAGAAATTGCGGGATATCGCCTCGAATGGATTCATTCGGACTTGTCTCCGGACGATACACTGGCGCAGAAGAAGGCCGATTTCTGGCCCTTCGTGACAGTCTATGAGGAGCGCCGGGACGACTTCTACATGACCGATGCCTGGTGGCGCACCGCAACGATTCTATTCTTCCCCAAGCAACTTCAAATCAAATCGGCCGCAGACTTGGCGAATCGGTCCATTGCGCTCACTTCCCCCTCCAAACAATTTGTCCCGAAACTCCAATTGCCGGCATCAACCACTGTCAGAATTCAGGGAACGTCAGAAGAAACGTTTCTTGCCATGTGCCAGGGAAAAGTGGATGCTGCCTGGCTCGATTACCGGGTTGCCGACGGCGTGCTTCTGAACCGTCCGGAAGCCTGTCCATCAATGCAATTGGGTTCGCTTTTGCTCGAAGACACCGCACGCACCTTCTCCATCGGGGCAAGATTTGGATTCGAGAATGAGGCCAAGCGGCTGCGAGCCGCCATTGATGAAATGGGGGACTCCGGAGAAATCGTCACCATTGCCACCAACTGGAAGCTGTTGCACAAAACAGACTCGGCCTTCATTCTCTGGCTCAACCGGACCCAAGAAAAGAACACCCACCTCAGAGTGCTCTCCGGGGCCATCCTGGTGGTATTGGGCATCGCGATCTTCTTTCTCCAACGCATGTCCCAGGCGCGGAAGAATGCGGAACTCTCGGCGCGCGCTCGTAGCCAGTTTCTGGCCAATATGAGCCATGAGATCCGGACTCCGATGAATGGCATTCTCGGCATGATGGAGCTCACCCTCGATTCCGAGCTCTCGAGAGAACAGCGGGAGAATCTCTCGATGGCTCGGCACTCCGCGCGGGCGTTGCTTGAGATTCTCGACGACATCCTTGATTTCAGCCGCATCGAGAGCGGAAAGCTCTCGTTGGAATCGATTCCTTTCGATCTCCGGGAGGTGGCCAAGCGCTCTGTGCAGATTCTGAGCCTGGCCGCACATGAGAAAGGCCTTCATCTTGAGGTTCTGGCTGACGAGAAGCTGCCCGCCTGGCTCGCAGGGGATCCGGGACGCCTGCAGCAGGTGTTGGTCAATCTATTGGGGAATGCCGTCAAGTTCACCGCGATGGGCAAGGTTCTGCTCCGGCTCGAGGCGGAACCGCAAGAGAACGGCTACTGGAAGATCGCAATTGCCGTCATCGATTCTGGCGTTGGCATTCCGGTCGAGCAGCAGAATCGGATCTTTGACGCCTTTACCCAGGCAGACTCGTCAACCACACGCCGCTTTGGCGGCACGGGACTCGGGCTCGCAATCTCCACACAGCTCGTAAAAATGATGGGTGGAAAGCTCGAAGTCCATTCGAAATTGGGTGAAGGAAGTACCTTCTCGTTCGAGATCCAGTTGCACGAAGCGCAAGCCGCAGTCCCCACTCCCACCGGCAGCAGGCTGAGTCCATCGAGACCGCTATCGCTTCTGGTTGCAGAAGACAACGATGTCAATCGGACGCTACTCCATCGCATCCTCCAGAGAGCAGGTCATGAAGTCGAAACAGTGACCAACGGACTGCAGGCGCTTGAGGCACTGCAGAACCGTAGTTTCGATGTGGTTTTGATGGATATTCACATGCCGGAGATGGATGGGCTTGAAGCAACGCGGGCAGTTCGCGCACGGGAGAAAGCCTGTGGCAAGCACACCCCGATCGTGGCGCTTACCGCTCTGGCCTTAAAGGGAGACGCCGAGCGCTGTCTTGCCGCGGGAATGGATGCCTATCTGCCCAAGCCCTTGAACCGGAGCGATCTGTTCGCGCTGCTCGCCAAAATTGAGGCGGGTGCGGACGTAAAAGTGCCCTCCCCTTCCTGATTTCCGAAAATTCACCTTACACGAATCGATCGCACGCAATGTCACATACACTGTAACCATGTCGGACACCTACCTTCCCGATTTGGAGAAAGAATCCAACGCCGGCGGGCCATACGCCGCCAGCATCAAATCGATGCGCGCCGCCGGTCTTGAAGTACCCGGCATTCTTCACCTGCTGACCTTCAAGCCCAAGGCGACTGATCTGTTGAGCCAGTTCACGCAAGAGGTGATGCGTGGCAAGTCGCCACTCAGTCCCGCCTTTCGCGAACTGATCGCAACCATCACGAGCGAGGGCAACAAGTGCGAGTTCTCCCGTGATGCACACGCCCAGGCAGCGGCACTGCTCTTTGAGACAGAAGGCCGGGTTAAGTCTGGGAAGGGACAGGCCTTCTTAGGCGCGGTTCTGCAGGGCGACGCCAAGCTGACCGATGCGGAATGGGCACTCCTGGAATTTGTTGTCCAGGTGAATCTCGAGGCACAGGACGTCGAGGAAAAGGACATCCGGAAACTCCGGAAGGCTGGCTGGAGCGATGAAGCGCTTTACGACGCCATCACCGTCTGTTCTCTGACGAACTTCTACAATCGCTGGGTTGGAGCCGCGGGCGTTGCCTGGCAGAATGAAGAATCTTCCATATCAAGCGGCACACGTATTGCCAAGCGGGGCTACATCCCATAGCATCGAAGGGTCCTCATCATGCGACCCTTCTTTCTTACCCTCATTAGTGCCCTCGTCCTGTTTGCGCAGAAACCGGAGCCGGCTGCAGTTTTAAAAATGGCCGCCAAGCCGGCATCCCCAGAATTCCAGAAGAACCTCGAAGCGAGCTTCACCCCGCAGCAACTTGAGAAAGGAGAAGCCAGTCTAGCGGTTGGTCCGGATTCGCTCTACGCAATCAAGGCCGCGAAGCCCCCGCAGCTCTTCGTTGACGATCAACCCGCCGGCGCCATGAAGAAGGCCGGGGCCTACTATATCGGCACGGCAAAGATCGCGCCTTACACCTCCCATACCTACCACTACATGATCGATGGCAAACGCTTCGGCGGCCGCTTCGATGTCATTGCATTTGGACCCGAAGCCTATGAACAAGCCGGAGTGCCGCAAGGCAAGCTCAGCGAGAAGTTCACATCCAACAGCAAGATTTATGAAGGCATGGCCAGCGAATACTGGGTCTATGTCCCGGCCCAATACAATGCGGCGACGCCCGCGCCTGTCATGATTTGGCAGGATGGCCAGAACTACGCGAACCGTGCAGCGAACAACCGCGTCCTCATCCAGATCGACAACCTGGTTCACCAGAAGCGGATTCCGGCCGCGATTCACATCTTCATCGCGCCGGGCAAGGTTGGCGCCAAGGCAATGCGCAGCATCCTGTATGACACCTACACCGACAAGTACTCGCACTACCTGCTCGAGGAGATTCTCGCCGAGGTGAGCAGCAAGTGGAATCTGCGCAAGGACGGCTATTCGCGCGCGATCGCTGGAGAAAGTTCTGGAGCCATCTGCGCGTTCAATGCGGCTTGGTGGCGTCCGGAGGAGTTCACTCGTGTGTATTCCCGCATCGGCAGCTACACCAGTATCCAGTGGAAGCCGGGCGAACTGGATGGCGGCAACATCTATCCGTTCGCGATTCGGAAGATGCCCAAACGCAACATCCGCGCTTTCTTGAGCGACGGCAGCGAAGACATCGAGAACAATCACGGCTCCTGGCCGCTGCAGAATATCCAGATGGCAAACTCATTGAAGCTGCGCGAGTATGACTTCCGCTTTGTCTTCGGCACGGGCGCACACAGTACGGCGCAGGGCCACGCAGAAATCCCCATTGCCCTGCCCTGGATCTGGCGTGGCTATGACCCGGCAAAGACCAGCGAAGAGTTTGTGATGGATCCGGCGGAGAAAGAGAAGCCTTACTTCCGCGTAAAAGCTCTGAACCGCAACTAAAATAGAAACAGTGCCCATCGACGAACGCCAGTTTTACGCCGAATCGCAGACCACCAAACCTGCGTCTCTGAATTGCCCCTTTTGCCGGTCTGTCGAGACCTATGATTTGCGCTGGTTGTTGCGCAAGAAGCGGGATCGACTGCCCGGAAACGGGGATGACCGCGACCGGGCAAAATTCGCCAAGGCGCAAAGCTACATGGTGCTGCTCGACGATAAGGTGCCATGTAAGAAGTGCCGGCGCTCTTTTGAAATCTCGGGGGTTAAGACAACGGCTTTCGTCTAATCGCGAAGTTGTTTAACGCCCCTAGCCAAAGCATCCAGGCCGTGGCGCAAAGCAGGAGAATGAATTTCGATTGGCGGAATTCCAGATCGATCTGCGTTGCGCCCGGCTTTGTTGTTTGTAGCCACATTTGTCCGAGCCCATCCTCGTACAGATCGAGCGTTTGCCCGTTCGTAGAGGCATGCCAGCGCGGATCGTAGGCGATCTGGATGCTGATCGCATCTTCTGGACCTGGCGATGCTTCGATGCGCGCCCGGCTCGGGGTGAGCCAACGCAGATCGCCACCCTTGGATTGCGGGCCTTCGAGCGCATTGACATAGCGGAACAGCTCAGCCGTATCCAAGTAGCTGGTTGGTGGATGCACCACCAGCGCCGCGCCAGGAATGGCATGGGCTAGCGATTCGTTCCAGCGATTCAGCTTGAAGATCCTGTCAGAGCCCTCTTGCCACAGCACCGGCAATAGAGCATCGAACTGATGGGGATCGTACCAGATGCGATAAGCATTGGCGCTTTGCTCGTCACCCACTGCAACGTAATCAACTCCATAGGCCTTCAGCCAGGCACTGGTCAGCTTTCCATCGCCCTTATAAACCACGATCCCGTAGTCCGCCAGAAGGTGGAGCGGCAAGCGGGGGCCGTTTGCAAAACCACCACCAAACTGCGGCTGATCGTACTCGACTCCGGCAAAGTAGCGCGGCGATCCGCCGAAGTAGACCCGCGCTTCCGGGTCCTGATTCGCCATCCAGTTCGTGATCCGATGCTCCCAAGTCTCCTCGAGGCGCAGTGGCCGGATCGACGGGTCCAGTTGCCGCCCCTCGATTGCGCCGAAGACCAGCAGACCAGCGAGACCGGCGCCACCGATGATATTTCGATAGGGCAACATCCCCAGTACGACCGCCAGCAGCAATGCAAGAGCGAGATCCATCTCGAGGTGGTAGCGATGCGGCTGCGGCAGGAAGAAGTACTGGCCAAACTCCCAGCTCAGCGGGATCACAAGCATTGGGAAGGCAAAGGCCGCCACGATCGCCAGTGCGGGCCGCTGCCGCAGCTTGTAGGCGATGCCAATGCTCAGCAGAATGAGCCCGAGCAAGGCCAGGTAATGCCAACGGTCCATCACGAAGTGTCCCCCCGCAAGCGGGGCGTTGCGCCGGATGTCTGCGAGCAGAGCGGGCTGGAGCCATCGCAGCGACAACAGATAGGCCCACGCACCAATGGCCAAAGCCTGCGGCACACCGCGCCAGTTGCGGCCAGCCATGACAGCAAGAACGCCCCAGCCCAAGGCGAAGCCACCGATCAGATTGCTCAACGGAACCAGCGCACAAGCCAAGGCAGCCAGCGCCGCCCGTCTCCATCCGAAATCTTCAAGCGCCCAATCGAGAGCCAGCAGTGCAAAGGGCAACAGCGCGAGCGATACCAAATGTGGACCCTCGCCATAGAAAGAGAGTACGTGCAGCCGCTGGTTGGACCAGTATCCATGGAGGTCTGCCGTGATGCTCGGCATGAGCCAGGAGCAAGGAGACAACAGGCTATATGCCGCGGCAGCGCAAAGGCTGGGCCAGATGCTGCGCGTTAGACGCCGGGCCAGCAGGTAGACGCCCAGAGGCCCCAGGCAAAAGAAAAAGCCAGTCACCAGATGATAGGCCCGGCCCGCGCTGATCTTCGCAAGAACGGCGCTGATTGCGACCAAATAGGGGAGCAGCGGCTGATAGGTATTCTCAAACGGCACCCCAGCGTACCAATAGGGAAACCACTCCGCATCGCCATAGATCGTCGCGAATCCATGCACTCCAATGTAGCGAGCAAGAGTGAGATAAACCCACTCAATCGAGTGCCGCGCGTCGGTATATTCGAGGCCGAGCCACTGAAGGGCAACCCACGCATTCCCCAACAGGAGAAGCGCACCAGCGGCGATCGCCGCGCCTCGAATCGTCTATCTCCCGGAAGCCTGTATTTGCACCAGCGCCGCTTCCTTCTTCGGAAGATCCAACGGCTCCAGCGTCTGCTTGTCCCGCCAGGAATCCATCATCGAGGTTTGGTGTACACAACTGACGGTGCAATTCGGCGCGCAGCCCTTTTTCGTGTTGTACTCACGGCGCAGATCGGTCAACGTGTACTCGGAAATCGGAACGCCGGGATAGCCACGCTGCTGCGAGCAATAGTGAACCAGGCCGTCTTCGCAAACATAGATGTAGCGAGCACCGGCGCGGCACTTCCAGTCATTCGGGCGGCCATCGGCGATCGCATCCTGGAACTTGTTGAGACGGGCGTAGCTGCGCTTGGACAGATTGCGAATGCGATGGAACACATCGCGCTCCACTGCACCGAGAGGCCGCAATTGCCCACTGCCGTCGTGAATGATTCCAACCGTCGAACTCAGTTCGAGTTCGTGCGCGCGCTGCGCAATCACGTAAGCGTCTTCGGGGTTCTTGACACCGGCACCGACAACGCTGTTGATGTTGACATGGAACATCGCAAACTGGGCAAGCCACTGCAGTTTCTTGTCGAGCACCTTGAGGCTCTTCTTAGAAACTTCATCGGGCATGATGTTGTCGATGGAAATCTGAAGATGGTCGAGACCGGCGGCATTAAGCCGCTTGATGCGGTCTTCGACCAGGAGATAACCGTTCGTGATCATGCCGGCAATGGCGCCGGTCTTCTTGATCTCACGAATGATTTCATCCAGGTCTGGATGGAGCAACGGTTCGCCACCACTGATCGTGATGAGTGTTGTGCCCAACCTCCCCAGATGACGCACTCGCTCGAGCATCACCTCAGTAGGGACTGGCTTTGAAAAATCGTCGTACTCATTGCAGTAGCCGCAATCGATATTACAGCGGCGAATCGGCACGATGTGCGCTTGCACGATATGGTCTGTCGAGGCGAGACCCTTGGCAACTAGGCCGAGCTCCCGCAACATTCGCCTATAGGCGGCAAGTCGCCGTTGGACACGGAAAGTGAATGAAGGCATTGGCCGAATCTCTCATTGTACTTCAGCGAAGCTTGAGTTGAATTGGCTCTCTCTCGCCACTGTATTCCAACACCATCGACTTCACCTTTGCCGTCTTGCCTGGGAAGGAAAAGAAGAGATTTCCGGCGCGGGTTCCCATCAGCTTTCCTTCAGGAAGCGAACTCTCAACAGCCGCATCCCATCCCCGCAGAATCACATCGTTACTTGCGCTGCCAGGCGCCGGAACGCGGCCCGGCTTACCGGTATTGACATCGATATTGCCAACGCCCCCAGTCGATTCGAGACGGCGGCGCAGGGGGTCTGCAGCCGCGTTGCGCAAGCTAGCCGCCACAATGCCGGGGGGCGTAGGAGAGAGCCGTTGACGGTCGACGATGAGTTGAAAATCAGAGAGATTCAACTCCGCCGGAGCATCCTTCGGAGCAAAAATGCCCACTTCCACAACGATGAAGCGATCCGCATCAAAGAGCGCCGTTTTCTGGCGGACATTCTTGCCAGGAGACACGGCAGCAAAGCTGCGGCCCATGTACTCGGAGGCGATCTGAATCTGTCGCAGATCGGCATGCTGCGGGTAGTCTGTCGCCGCAGGCCGCGCTGGAATTCCACTTGGGACCACTTGCTTCTGACTGGGCTGTCCCCAGGCCGTAGCAAATGCCGTCACAATAAGAAATCTCCGTATGTTCCGCATTTTCTTCATCTTACTCCTCGAAGTTGTGCTAGCCAATGCGCAGAAACTGCCGTCTGCCGTACAGTCCATCCTCAAGCGTAACCCTCGTGTGCATTGGGGCATTCATGCGGTGCAACTGAAGACCGGCCGTGTTCTGGTCTCGATGAACGCCGACCAGTACTTTGTTCCCGCCTCAAACATGAAGCTGTTCTCCACCGCCTTTGCGCTCGAAACGCTCGGGACAGAACATCGCTTCACCACCCGGGTGCTCAGCGCCACCCCGATTGATACGCAGGGATCGCTTGCGGGAGATCTGATTCTGCAGGGAGGAGGAGATCCATCGCTCTCCTCCCGCCGCCATCCCTACCAGCAGGAGAATCCGTTTGCCGAAGACCGCCTGCTTCCCTTGCGGGAACTCGCACGGCAGTTGCGAGAGCGTGGAGTGCGATTCATCCGCGGCCAGATTGTCGGCGACGACTCGATGTACAAATTGGATCCGATCCCCAATGGATGGGCTGCCGATGATGGGGTCTTCGAGTACGGCGCGCCCGTATCGGCACTCAGCTTCAACGACAACATCTTTGGCCTGCGCGCAACCAGTGGCGCAACCCAGCTCTCTCCGGCTGTCGAGTATTTTTCTATCTTGAACGAACTCCGCAATGTGGAGACACTTCCACGAAAAGTGCTTGCCTCCCGGGCCGTTGGTTCGCGCGTCTTGCGTTTGAGTGGGAACATCCCACCCCGAGCAAAAGAGTATTCAAACGACTTCGCCGTCGATGAACCCGCGCTCTATGCCGCCACCGCGTTTCGCGAGGTGCTGCTTGAGGAAGGCATCCGGGTAGACGGAGAAGCCGTTGTCCGTCACCTTGCTCCCGCAACGCTGGAGAGCATCGAGTTGGCTCGTCGTGATTCCCCGCCCTTGCCGTTACTGCTGCAGGTGGTCGACAAAGTGAGCCAGAATCTGCACGCCGAGTTGGTGCTACGGGCTGCCACGCAGAAGCGGCCGCTGGCGAACTTCCTCCAGCAGACCGGTATTGCAGAGCAGGATACAAACTTCGAGGACGGCTCCGGAATGTCCCGCCTATCGCTGGTGACTCCAAAGGCCGTAGTGCAACTGCTGCGCTACATGTCACAACAAAAAAACTTCGAATTGTTTCGAAGCCTTCTGCCGGTGGGCGCGCAAGACGGCACATTGCGCAATCGTTTCGACAGGTCGCCCCAGGCCATCCGCATCCAGGCCAAGACCGGAAGCCTGACTCACATCTCTGCACTCGCTGGTTATGCCGACTCCAAGCGCCACGGCCCCATCGCATTTCAAGTGATCGCCAACAACTCCAACGCGCCTAGCCAAGAGGTCAGGGCCGCTATCGATCGAATCGCGTTAGCATTATTGCAGTAGCAACTATGCCGATTTACGAGTACTCTTGCGAAGATTGCGGATCACGTTTTGAAAAACTGATTCGCCGCCCCGCCGACCAGACTGAGTTGGCTTGTCCGAAGTGCACTTCCCAGCAGTTAACCCAGGAGTATTCGTCGTTTGCAGCGCGTGTACCCGAGGGTGGAAGTCGCCAGCCCGCAGCGGCTGGTGGATGTCCCGCTGGAATGTGTCAGTCCCCCGGACTTTGCGGACGTAATTGAAAGGTTTCTTGAATCCCATGCCTAAGAGCCATACCCCCGAATATCACAACTCTGTTCTCGTCCCGATGGTGATCGAGCAGACCACACGCGGAGAACGTTCGTTCGATATCTACTCGCGCCTGCTGAAGGAAAACATCATCTTCCTCGGTACGCCGATTGACGATCAGGTGGCGAATCTCCTCGTCGCGCAAATCCTTTTCCTCGCGAGTGAAGACCCGGACCGGGACATCAACATCTACATCAATTCGCCCGGCGGCTCGATCACTGCCGGTCTGGCGATTCTCGATACGATGAACCTCGTCGAACCGAACATCGTCACTTACTGCATCGGTCAGGCGGCCTCGATGGCTGCTGTGCTGCTCGCTTGTGGCACCAAGGGCAAGCGCTTTGCCCTGCCCCATTCGCGCATCATGATCCATCAGCCTTCGATGAACAACCTCGGTGGGCAGGCGACGGATATCGACATCTATGCGCGCGAAATCCTGCGGATGAAGGAAGTGATGAACAACATCATGGCTGACGCGACGGGACAGCCGATCGAGAAGGTCGCCCGGGACACCGAGCGCGATTATATCCTCGAGGCGCCCCAGGCGATCGAGTACGGCATCATCGACAAGATCATTGCTTCTCGCGAGCGCCCCGGCTCCAAATAAATTGATCTGATTGGTCCGCTGGCGACGCGTTTTGATAGAGGAAACGATGAAAGCCAGCGGACTGATTGACCCATCACACGAGCGTGTATTTTGCGAAGCCGCGAGCCATTTTCAGGTATTCATCCTCGTTCGTGCGGCAAATCCCAAGGCCTTCCGCTTTTATCAGCAAGCCGGCTATTACCCCAAACGTCTCGACGTCAAGGCAAAGACCGCAAAAGAGGATCAGGGGAATTATGTTCTAGGCGGGCTGGTTGTGAATCCCCACATCCACCCTGGCGCCTTTGGCGGACGCGAGATGCGAGGCGTCCTCAAGAACTGGGAACAATCTCTCAACGCCATCTACATTCCTAGTGCGGGAGAAAAACGCGTCTATCTGCCGGCGGGTAAGAGCTATGCCGTTGAGATGGATCGCAACCACAGGCACTATGGCGTCCTGTATTACAGCAAGTCTGGCCTGCTCACCCAAAAGCTTTATGTGTGTGGCGACTACGACCTCTATGGGCTGATCTCTGCCCGAAACCCACAAGTTCATCATTTCGTGATCGAGAAAATGCTCGGGAATTCTCATGTTCGCTCTCCGGAGCTGCGCGACGTGCAGTTCTATCTGACCCGTCATCTGGGCCAACCCCTGATCCAACATGGCGCTCAGGAAAGCTATCTCGAACATCAGGATGAACCCGTTCTGGTATTCGAGCCTGGCGGCGCAATCCGGCTGCTCCACAACAAAAGCGAGATCGAGAGCTACTATCAGGCCACTCTCAAAGGCCGTCAGGCCTTCCACTCGAAGCATCCGGAGCTGGCAAAGCCAGGCTTCGGACGATGGAATCAGATTTAGCTAGTGGTGGCCGAAGGGCTCGCAACTCCGGCCGGAATAGACCGGTCGTGGCCTGGCAGTATCACTGCAGCTTGACGAGCGCTTGGTAGGAGTCTACCCACAAACCGCCGTCTACGGGCGCCACGGCGCCGAAAGACCAGTTCGGTTCTGCGGTCTGCCGCGAAAAAGACCACACAATCGCGCGGGTATTGATATCGAGCGCGTGCAGTGTGCCGCGACGGGCAACCGCGGGTTTACTCTGCGGGCTTCCCTGGAAGTAGAGGATATTGCCGGCGACGGCTGTCGAAGGCGAGGTTGTATTGTACTCGCCGGCAAGCTCCCATGCGGTCTGGCCCGCGGTCTTATCGAACGCGATCAGGAACTCGGATGTCATGCCGATCAATACGGAACCGCCATCCACCAATCCGTGCACTTCGACGGGCCGGACCTTTCCATCCACCTTTCGCTGAACCTCGACGGGTTTCCAGCGATCGCGCCCGGTTGCCCGGTTCACCGCGTAAAGACGGTTCTCGCCGGCCGCAAAAACCGCATCGGCCGTAACCACTGGCTGGCGGAGGCAGACTCCCGAGTGAACATAGGGCGCTTCGGCACGATAACGCCAGCGTTCCACTCCCGTATTTGCGTCGAGGGCGAAGAGATAATAGCCGGCGGGTTTCGAGGGGTCGCCTGGTGTTGCTGCGGCGCTGCCTGTCAGGTAGAGGGTGTCCTCACTCACGATCGGCCGGGAGGCGCAAACGGCACTGTTGGTTGTGAAAGCGACCTTCCACCGCTCGCGACCAGTTGCAGCCTCAAGTGAATATAAGTGCCCATCCTTGCCGAGAATATAGATCAGCTTTCCGCTAGTCGCGACTGCCGCTCCCTGTGCCGGGTCTGGACCACGCCACACTTCCTTCCCTGTGGCCAGCGAGACGCCTGTGACGGCGCCGGGATAGGCTGCGGCAAACGGCGTGACGACGATGTCGCCAGAGATGGCGGGCGCAGTTGCGACGGATGCCGTACCGCTTTTGAAGACAGGCTTATACGTCCACTTCACCTTGCCGCTCAAGTCATCGATGGCCACGACACCGCCGTGGTTTGTCTGGTTGCCCGCAACGATCGTTGCGCCGGCCACTGTAGCCGGACTCCAATCCCGAAAACCCGCATTCACGGTCAGCTTTTCTGTCGGCGCAGTCCGAAGCGGCGCAACGGGTGCGGAGGCCGATTGCCCCAACACCAACCCTGAACAGTACAAGCAAGCCGTTACTGCGTACCACACCTGAATCGACAAAGTCACGCGCCACGCTCCTTGTCGCACATCATCGCACAATCGGTCTGCCTTCCGGGAGCAGGCTGCGTCCCTGATTGGTCCGATCATGCGCGCTGCGGGATCGCCACGGGACAGGCGATCTCGGAGCGACGCTCTTTGAAGGTTTCGGCTGTGATCGGGACAGGCACAAGCCATCCAGAAATGAAGGTCTGCCGACGCCCCGATCGTGGGCAGATGACGCGCAAGCCGGAAAAGCGCCAGTGGCCTGCTGTTCGGTCGCGCTTGAAACCCCAGCAGGCCCAGACACGGCCATAGCACCCCGCCGCTTGCGCGCACTCAAAAGGCAATGGTCTCGCTCAGGACCTGCTACCGGTGGAAGAGCTAGCCAACGATGCGCTTATAATTCTCGAGGCACTTCTTAGCGGTTTCGAGGGGTGGCAGCGCACTGCCTTCCTGCTCGACCAGAAGATGTTCCACTCCACCCTTGGCGCGGGCGGCAGCCACGATGTCTTTCCACTTTGCATCGCCGTCCCCAAGCAGGACACGGTAGCCTTCATGGGGCGTAGCCATGCCGCTCTTCCAATCCTTCATGTGCATGCTCTTGATGCGGCCAGGATTCTTCTTGATCCAATCGACAGGATCGACGTTGGACTCAATGGCGGTACCGACGTCGAGTTGCAATACGACGTCCTTGGCAGTCTCTGCCGCCAATACATCCATCGGGCGAACGCCGCCAATGGCCTTCCATTCCACGGCATGGTTGTGGAAGCCGGTTCCCTTGCCGATCTTCCGAAGCTGTTCGGCCGCGGCGTTCAAGGTGGTGGCGATCCCCTTCCAGCCGTCGATGTCGGTGACACGGCCAGCGCTGGACATGATCATGTACTTGCTGCCCAGAATGACGTTCAGTTCGATGACGCGAGCAAGTTCGGGCGGCGTAAAGTACTTGACTCCCGTGTGGGCCGACAAGCAGGGCATCCCGAGATCATCGAGCTGCTTCTTGACTTCTTTGGCATACTCGGGCTTCCAGTCTGCATAGGGGCCGAAGAACTCTACTCCTTCATAGCCCATCTTCGCCACAGCGCTGAGGGTGCCAGGCAGGTCCTTGGCCAGTTCATTGCGTACGCTGTAGAGTTCGAGGCCAACAACTGGTTTTGTCGCGCCCTGTGCAAGAGTGGTGGCGGCTGCTGCCGCAAGAAAACTTCTACGATCCATATCTGTCTGTTGATCCTATCTCATCCTTGGAGCGGAAGGTTGGCTTTGGGTTGCAGGGACAGGTCAGAGATGCCCCCACGCTTCCAGCGTGCGTAGCCAGCCAACGCAATCATGACGCCGTTGTCCGTACTCCATTTCGTTGCTGGAAAGTAAACGGGCATCGGCCACTTGCGGAGTTCAACGGCCCGCCGCAAGCCGCGATTCGCCGCCACGCCGCCGCTGATCACCAGGGCTTTGGCGCCGATGCGTTCCGCGGCCTTCCCTGCCCGGTTCAGCAACTCCTCAATGACGGTGTGCTGGAAGCTGGCAATGACGTCGAGTGTCTCCTGATCGGTCAGCTGCAGCCAGTCCTCAATGGAGGCGTTCCGTAAGCCCTTCCTGGTTGCGATGGCGGCGGAGACGTCCCGGGCCTCCGTCCAGCGCAGCATCGCCGTCTTGAGGCCGCTAAAGCTGAAGTCGGAATCATTGCCTTTCATCCGCGGCGAAGTAAAGCGCACCGCACGGGGATTGCCATGCTGCGCCAGCGCGTCGAGGACAGGACCTCCTGGATAACCGAAACCCAGTAGCTTTGCGACCTTATCGTAAGCCTCGCCTGCGGCATCGTCACGCGTCTTGCCCTCCAGTCGGTACGCACCCGGACTCAGGCACTCAAAAAGGTGCGTATGACCGCCGCTGGCCACCAGCGCCAAGGCAGGATACTCGAGCTCCACGCCCAGCAAGGCAGCCTCGATATGGCCTTCGAGATGGTGCACGCCAATGAGCGGCAATCCCTTGGCCATCGCGAGGGCTTTCGCATAGGTGACGCCCACCAGAAGGCTCCCGAGAAGGCCTGGACCCTGCGTCACCGCGATCGCGTCAATCTCAAGCTCCCCAAGCGCCTCACGCACGACAGGAACGATGGCGCGCACGTGCTCGCGGCTGGCCAATTCCGGAACAACGCCGCCATACTTTTGGTGAACGTCCATCTGGGACGCTACGCTGGAAGACAGGATCGTTTTGCCATCTTCGACCACTGCGGCTGCTGTCTCGTCGCAGGAAGATTCAATGCCAAGGATTCTCAAACCTTCAGTTTAACCGTGACCTTTCATTTCGACCTACCCAATGAGCTGATTGCCCGCCAACCGCTGCCGGAGCGCTCCGCGTCCCGCATGCTGGTTCTAGACCGGGCGACACAGAGCTTTACTGACGACGTTTTCGCAAATTTCCCTAAGTACCTGCGACCCGGCGATTGCCTGGTGCTCAATAACACCCGCGTCATTCCGGCGCGCTTATTTGGCGTGCGGCCTGGACATACCGGTAAGATCGAGATTTTTCTGCTGCGGCATCTGGGCGAACAGCGCTGGCGCGCCCTTGTCCGCCCTGGGAAGAAATTGCGAGTGGGCCAGGAGGTGCTGCTTTCCGAGAATCTGAAGGCCACGATTGTCGAACACCTGGAGATGGGAGAACGGATTCTGCAGCTCTCGGGTTGTGACGATGTCGAAGCGGAATTGAACCGCATCGGCCACATGCCGCTCCCCCCCTACATCGATCGCCCGGATGAGGCGTCTGATCGCGAGCGCTACCAGACCGTCTTCTCGAAGCATGTCGGCGCAGCCGCCGCCCCCACGGCCGGGCTCCACTTTACGCCCGAAATCCTGGCCGCCGCAGCCGTTCCTGTCGCCGAGGTGACGCTCCATGTCGGCCTCGGCACCTTCCAGCCCTTGAGCGAAGAAAGCCTCCGCACGGGCAAGCTGCATCGCGAATTCTACGAGATCTCGCCGGAGTCCTCCGCTATCCTGAAGGCGGCTCAGCGCCGGGTGGCGATTGGCACTACCAGCGCCCGCACCATCGAAACCACGATGGACGCAGGCTCTGGCGAAACCGATATCTTCATTCGTCCGGGTTACCAGTTCCAGGCCGTGGGCGCACTGTTGACAAACTTTCACCTGCCCGATTCGAGCCTCATCATGCTGGTCGCAGCCTTTGCCGGCCATGACCTCACGATGCGCGCTTACGCCCATGCGATCGCCACACGCTATCGCTTCTTCAGCTATGGCGACTGTATGTTAATTCTTTAGCAGGAGTTTGCCGCTGGTCTTGCGGCTCTCGAGATCCCGATGCGCCTCGGCCGCCTCCGCCATTGGGTAGATCTTCTCGATGTGCAGCCAAAGTGACCCGTCGGCGATCCAGCGGAACAGATCGCCGCTGCGCCAAAGCAACTCGTCCCGAGTTGCCGCGTAGTGAGCCAGCGTGGGCCGGGTGAGGAACAGGCTCCCCTTCTGGCTCAACACCAGAGGGCTGACATCCGGTACGGGACCACTCGCATTGCCGAAGGTGACCATCATCCCGCGTGGACGCAAGGCATTGAGACCGGCCTGGAAGGTGGCCGCGCCCACGCCATCATAGACGACGTCGACCCCCTTGGGCTTAAAGTTCTCGTAACTGTAGATCTCGTCTGCACCTGCCTTCTGAGCCAACTCGTACTTCACCGATCCCGGCTGGGCACTCGTTGTCCCGATCACCTTCGCCCCAATCTTCTTCGCAAGCTGGGTGAGGATCAACCCGACGCCGCCGCTGCAGGCGTGGACCACGCAGGTCTGCCCGGCTTCGAGCTTCCACGTCGAATGGGAGAGATAGTGCGCCGTCATTCCCTGCAACATCACGGCTGCCGCGTTCTCCAGGCTCACCGCATCGGGAACCGGTACGGCCTGCCAGGCCGGGATCACGGCATATTCCGCGTACGAACCGATGTTCATCGCGTAGGCGACCCGCTGCCCCACCTGCAGACCGCTGACCTCTTCACCCAAGGCCTCAATTGTGCCAGCGGCTTCCATTCCGGGAATGAAAGGAGTTGGCTGGTGGTACAAACCGGTGCGATGGTAAGTGTCGATGAAGTTGACGCCACTGACGGCGATCTTCACCAGCACCTGCTTCGGCCCCAGTTTGGGAAGCGCAGTTTCGCCAAGCTGCAACTGCTCCGGTCCACCCGTCTGATGAATCAAAATTGCTTTCATATATTCCTCAACCATCTTCTCCCGTGCAGCCAGGCTGCGTAGGCGGCAAAGTAGGCCATCCCGAACGGAAAGACCAACATACGCAAGGGGAGCCAGACGCCACCCTCGCCGGACATTCCCGCACGGAAGGCCATGAAGTGCAGGATGATCTTCCAGTTCGTGTAATCGGCCCAGAAATAATCGCCATTCTCATTCATGACGAAGACCTTCGATGGCAATGCTGCGGTCAGCAGCCACTTCCACTTCGACATGACGGGCACACCCGCGCAGAGGATTCCGAGTATAGTGGGGCCTTGGGTGCGCAGTTCTTCCGCCATGCGCTTGGCGCCGTCCCAGCCGCGATAGTCCTGCACCCGGTAAATCTTGCCGTTGGACTCACGAAAGCCTTCTGGCTTCCCCGCATAACAAGTCACCAGGTTGATGCGGATCTGGTCTCCGTACTGTTCGTACAGATGGCCGATGTAGTTGTCGTAGAGGCTCCGCGGGCCGCTCTCGACGAGAACGACATTTGTCAGATCCGGGATGCTCTTTGAGAAGAATAGCTGCAAACTACTAGGATATGATCCTTGACCGTATGCAGGAAATCATGGGGCCGCTGCCTATCCTTCCCCAAGCGCCCCTGCGGTGGAAACGCAAGAGGAAATCGTGGATGGCGGCCTTCTCCGGCGGCACATTCGATTTGAAGGCGTGCCCGCCTGGTTGCTGCTTCCCCCGCGTATCGAAGCAAAGCGAGCGGCCGTACTCTGTCTGCACCAGACCACCAAAATCGGCAAGGATGAGCCGGCCGGGCTTGGCGGCAAAGCGAATCTCCACTATGCCCGCGAACTCGCACTGCGCGGCTTTGTGACGCTTGCGCCAGACTATCCGAACTTCGGCGAGTACACTTTCGATCCTTACGCGAATGGCTTCGTCAGCGCCACAATGAAAGGCATCGTCAATCACATGCGAGCCGTCAGTCTGCTCTCGCATTTGTCCTATGTCGATGCGAAGAAGATCGCCGTTTGCGGCCATTCGCTGGGAGGTCACAATTCGCTGTTTGCGGCGGCCTTCGACAAGCGGATTCGCGCCGTGATTACGAGCTGTGGCTTTACCAGCTTTGCCAAATACTATGGCGGCAATCTGAAGGGCTGGTCGCACAAAGGCTACATGCCCCGGATGGCGGAGAAAACACCGGAAACCATGCCCTTCGATTTCAAGGATGTCTTGGCCGAGATCTCTCCTCGCCCCATCTTTGTGAATGCGCCACTGCACGATGCGAACTTCGATGCCTTAGGCGTCGACGATGCGGTGCGCGATTCCAAACATCCCGGCATTCAGGTGGAACACCCCGATTGCGAGCATGACTTTCCGCCGGCAGTACGGCAACAAGCTTACGCGTGGCTCGAGCGGCGCTTGACTTGATGGCGGGCCCAGAGTCTGCCCGCGAGATACACCAATCCTGCAAAGACCCGGGGATGATTCAAAGTTTCTGAACCCGCTATCATTCCGGCCGGAAATCGATTCCGCAAGCGCGTTCCGCCACGCGACGCGTTCGGGCGACATTTTGAAAATTCGAGCAACGTTTTCCTGCGCCGCAGGCGGAGTCTCCACGATAGCGCTGCTCAGACGCCCCAGCTATAGTCCTTCAGCGCGGCATCGAGGTCTTCGGTCGAGTCATGCAGGCGCATCAGTTCAAGCCGCAGCGCGTCGCACATCGCTTTGAAACTCGCTTCGATGATGTTCTCGCTGACACCCACGGTGGCCCAGCTGCGCTTGAAGTCGCTCCACTCCACCAGCACACGTACCTTCGAGGCCGTTCCCGGTTTCGAATCGAGTACACGCACCTTGTAATCGGTGAGGCGAACCTGTGCGATCTCCGGATAGCGGTGGCTCAGGCACTGCCGCAGCGACAGGTCAAGCGAATTCACCGGGCCGTCTCCCAAAGCAGAGGCGGACAACGTCTCGCCATCCATCATCTTGATGATGACGCTCGCCGTCGTTGCCGACTTGCCAGAGGGCGTCGAACGCGTCGCCACTTCATAGTTCGTCACATCGAACAGATGCGCACTCGGACGCAGGGCTTCCCGCACCAGCAACTCGAAGGTGCCTTCAGCAGCCTCCAAGTCGTAACCTTCGTACTCCAGATCCTTGATGCGCTCGAGCAGTTCCCGGCGCGCCTCTGGCGAAAGCTTCTCGCCAAGCCCACGCTCTTCGAGCTTGTAGATGATATTGCCGCGACCGCTCAGATCGCTGAGCAGCACACGCTGGCGATTGCCAGTTGCCTTCGGGTCAATGTGTTCGTAGGTGGAGGAATCCTTCAGGATCGCGCTGACATGCACGCCGCCCTTATGAGCAAAGGCGCTCTTGCCGACATAGGGTTGGTTGTTGGCAAGCGGCAGATTCGCAAGCTCCGCCAGATAACGGCACACCTGCGTCAGCTGTCCCAACTTCTCGACACCGATCGTGGTATGACCCAGCTTCAATTCCAAATTGGCGATCACGCTGGCCAGATTCGCATTGCCGCAGCGTTCGCCATAGCCATTCATGCAACCCTGCACATGAGTTGCGCCGCATTCCACCGCCGCGAGCGTATTGGCCACGGCGACATCGGAATCATTGTGGCAATGGATGCCGACAATCTTGTCAAAACGCTTGCGCACCTCGAGCACAATCTCAGCCAACTGATGCGGCAGCGTGCCACCGTTCGTATCGCAAAGCACCAGCGCATCGGCGCCTGCCTTTGCTGCGGCCTCCAGCGTCTGGAGCGCATAGCTCGGGTTCGCCTTGAACCCGTCAAACCAGTGTTCGGCGTCGTAAATCACTTCACGGCCAAACTTCTTCAGGTAAGCAACCGTTTCGCTGATCAGCTTGAGATTCTCATCCTCAGTGATACCCAGCGCACGGTGCACATGCAGATCCCAGCTCTTGCCAAAGATGGCGACAGCGGGAGTCTCTGCCTCGACAAGCGCATTCACGCTGGCATCCTTCTCAACGGGGTTGCGGGCCAATCGCGTCGAACCAAAGGCCGTCATACGTGCATGATGCAGCTTGAGGCCTTTGGCGCGCGCGAAGAATTCCTTATCCTTCGGGTTCGAACCCGGCCATCCGCCCTCAATGTAGTCAATGCCCAGATCGTCGAGTTTCATCGCAATCGAGAGCTTGTCGTCCACACTGTAGCTGACGTTTTCCCCTTGGGTCCCGTCACGGAGGGTCGTATCGAAGGTAAGGATTCTCATATTGGTTTCGGCTATTCTTGCGGTACGCCGACTTCTTTCTTCTTCTTGAGGAAGGTCATCATCTCACGGAGTTCTTTGCCCACCGTTTCGATGCGCGTGTTGGCTCCAGCCTTACGCATGGCGAGGAACTTCTCACGGCCAGCCTTGTTCTCTGCCATCCAGGTGCGGGCAAAGTGACCGCTCTGGATTTCGCTCAGAACCTTCTTCATCTCGGCGCGGGTGGCGTCGGTGATGATGCGCGGGCCAGTGACGTAGTCGCCATATTCGGCAGTGTCAGACACCGAGTAGCGCATGTAGCCCAGGCCGCCCTCATAGATGAGGTCGACGATCAGCTTCAGCTCGTGCAGGCACTCGAAGTAAGCGATTTCGGGAGCATAACCAGCGTCTACCAGCGTTTCAAAACCAGCGTTGATCAGTTCGCTGACGCCGCCGCAAAGGACAGCCTGCTCACCGAACAGATCGCTCTCGGTTTCTTCCTTGAAGGTGGTCTCGATCACGCCAGCCTTCAGACAGCCGAGGCCGAGGGCATAGGCGAGAGAATTCTCGAGAGCCTTGCCGGTCGCGTTCTGGTGGATGGCAACGAGTGCGGGTACGCCCACGCCTTCCGTGTACAGTTCGCGAACGCGATGGCCAGGAGCCTTGGGGGCCACCATCGTGATGTCCACACCCTCGGGCGGCGTGATGAAGCCGAAGTGGATGTTGAAGCCGTGCGCAAACATCAGGGTCTTGCCCGGGGTCAGGTTCGGCTTGATTTCCTTCTCATAGATGTCGGCCTGGATGTGATCGCTCACCAGGATCATGAGGAAGTCGCTCGCCTTGGTGGCGTCAGCAACCGTCATCACCTTCAAGCCGGCTGCTTCGGCCTTGGCCCAGCTCTTCGAACCCTCATAGAGGCCCACGACCACATTGAGGCCGGAGTCACGCAGGTTCAACGCATGGGCGTGTCCCTGGCTACCGTAGCCTACAATTCCAATAGTCTTGTCTTGCAGAAGGCCGAGATTGCCGTCTTTTTCGTAGTAGCGATTTGGCATTTACTTGCTCAGTACTCTTTCCTGTTGTTCTTCTTCTTCTTCGGCCGCACCCATCGGGACGGGCGAGGCGAGGCGCAGTTTCTTCGGTTCGAGCGTTACCGCCACCAAACCGCTACGGGTCACTTCGATCTCTCCGTAGCTACGCATCAAATCAACAAATTCATCCAGCTTTTCGGGGTCACCCGTGCACTCGATCGCGAAACCTTCGACGCTCGAATCGACCACGCGCGCCTGGAAGATTTCCGCTTCCTTGAGGATCGCAGTCCGGTTCGCCATCTCAGCCCGCACCCGTAGCAACACCATCTCGCGAGCGACACTGCGCTCTTCGGTCAGGTCCTGCGCCTGGAGTACATTTACCAGCTTATTCAACTGCTTGACCACTTGGGCGCGAACTTTCGATTCCACGTCCACAACGATCGTCATGCGGGAAAGCGTTTCGTCGATCGTGCGTGCGACCGTTAGGCTTTCCACGTTGTAATTACGAGCCGCGAGCACACCCACCACGCGCATCAGCGCGCCGGGCTTGTTCTCGAGCAACAAAGATAAAGTTTGCAACATGGGTAATTTCCTTACTAGGCCACCGCAACCGGCTGCGGCGGAGTCAGCACCATCTCGTTGATTGCCCCACCAGCCGGAACCATCGGGTAGACGTTCTCGGTCGGGGTCACGCGTACGTTCAGGAAGTACGGACCGGGCTCATTCACCGCCTCTTCAAGCGCAGCGCGGAGTTCTTCCGGCTTGTCGATCGTGCGGCCCTTGAAGCCATAGGCGCCGGCCAGCATCGTCGCATCCGGGAAGCTGTCGAGCGTCACCTGGCTCAAACGATTGTTGTAGAACAGTTCCTGCCACTGGCGCACCATGCCGAGATAGCCATTGTTCATGACGATGATCTTGATCGGCAGCTTATGGTTGGCGATGGTTGCAAACTCGGGGATCGACATCTGGAAGCCGCCGTCACCGCAGATCGTAAACACCAGCTTGTCCGGGCAAGCCATCTGCGCGCCAATCGCGCTCGGCAGGCCAAAGCCCATCGTGCCCAAGCCACCCGAATTGATCCAGAGGCGCGGATGATCGTAGCGGATCAACTGCGCGGCCCACATCTGGTGCTGGCCAACGTCGGTGGTGACAATCGCTTCGCCGTTTGAGATGCGATTGATTTCCGCCATCAGGTGCTGCGGCTTGATCTGATCGATCGAGAACTCGTGCTTCAGCGGATGTTCTTCCATCCAGCCGCGGATGGTGTTCCACCATTCGGCGCGCTGGTTCGACTTGAGCGCGCGCATCTCGGGTTCGAGTTCACGCATCACGCGGTTCAGCTTCTGCAGGACCTTCTTCGCATCGCCCACAATGGGGAGTTCGGCGTTGCGGATCTTTGAGATCTCACTCGGGTCGATGTCGACATGGATCACCTTCGCATGCGGCGCAAAGGCAGCCAGGCGGCCCGTCACACGATCATCAAAGCGGACACCGAGAGCAATGATCAGGTCCGTGTTGTACATGCCCATGTTTGCGGCATAGGATCCGTGCATGCCGGGCATGGAGATGAAGTTGCGATGATTGCCGGGCAGCGCGCCCAGGCCCATCAACGTGTTGACCGTCGGCAGGTCAGCCAGCTCCACCAGTTCCTTCAACTCATCATGAGCGTGGGAGTGAATGATGCCGCCGCCGGCGTAGACCATCGGACGCTCCGACTCCCAGATCATCTGGGCGGCGCGGCGGATCTGGCCGGTGTGGCCTTCCGTATAAAGCTTGTAGCCAGGCAGGTGGATCGAATCGACCGGCTGGTAGTGCGAGGAAGCCTGGAAGATGTCCTTCGGGATATCGACCAGTACCGGCCCCGGCCGGCCCGTCGAAGCCAGATAAAACGCCTCATGGATGATGCGCGGCAATTCGCTGACATGCTTCACCATGAAGTTGTGCTTCGTCGCAGGCCGCGTGATGCCAAAGGTATCCGCTTCCTGGAACGCATCGGTGCCGATCAGCTTCGAGGTCACCTGACCCGTGATCGCTACCACCGGAATCGAATCCATCATCGCGTCCACAAGACCCGTAACAAGGTTCATGGCTCCAGGTCCGGAGGTGGCGCAGCAAACACCTACTTTTCCTGTCGCGCGTGAATAACCTTGCGCAGCAAAGGCAGCGTTCTGCTCATGGCGTACGAGGACGTGTTGGATCTCGTGATCGTACATCGCGTCATAGAACGGAAGCGTCACGCCGCCGGGATAGCCAAAAATCAAGTCGACGCCTTCGCGGCGGAGACACTCGAGCAGGATCTGCGATCCGCTCAACAGAGTGCCAGCTGCGATCGGCTGGGTAGTAGTGGTGGAAGCCATAAATCAAAAAACTCCTCGCTGCAATGAAAAGGGCCACTGGCCGGTTTTGTTTCCCCGCCAGTGGCCCTTGAATGTTTGATTCCGAAGGCCGCTTAGGCGGGAACGAAGGGAACTTGTACGACCCCAACCCCTACGATAAGTACGCCAATGATGGTAATGACAATCGGAACAAGGGCAAGCCGCTGATTACGGAGGTTGCTCAGGTTGTTTGTCATACTTTGGAGTCTAAGGCAAAAGTTGCGCAAATGCAAGATCCATTCTGCATAAATTCGCTTAATCGGTAGATTTCGCGATCTCGCTTCCCGCCATCGCGATAGGATAAGGGATTCCAGAGCATCCATGTCGCAACTACGTGAAAAACTCCGCGGCGTCTTCGGTTTCCCCGTCACGCCTTTCAACCGAGACCTGACTCTCGACCTTGACTCCCTCGAAAAGAACGTCGATGCCATGACGCATCATCCCTACTGCGCCATCGTCGCCGCCGGGGGCACGGGCGAAATCTATTCGATGACTCCCGATGAGTCCGTGCAGGTGGTCGAGGTTGCTGTCAAAGCAACTCAAAGCCGCATGCCCGTTGTCGCCGGCGTGGGCTACAACGCCGCCATTGGCGCCGACATGGCCCGCCGCATGGAGAAGGCCGGCGCCGATGCGCTGCTGGTCATGCCACCTTATTACATCAATGCGCCGGAGCATGGCTGGATCGATTACTACAAAGCGATTGCCAACGCGACCGGTCTGCCGCTCTCGCTCTATTCCCGCGACTGGGCGGCCTTCACGCCCGACCAGGTAGCACGCCTGGCCGATGCGGTCCCCACGCTCCAGATCTGGAAAGACGGGCAGGGCAACATTCGCATGTACCAGCGCATCATGGCCAAGCTCGGCGACCGCCTCGCCTGGGTCGGCGGCTTGGGCGACGATTGCGCCGGCGGCTACTGGTCCATCGGCGTCCAGGCCTTCACCAGTTCCATCTCGAACATCAGCCCTGCCATCGCGCTCGCCATTGCCGAAGCAGGCCAGACACAGAACTTCACCCGTCTGAATCAGATCATGTTCGAGTATGTCCACCCGCTCTACAGCTTGCGTGACAAGCTGCGCGGCTATGAAGTCTCGGTCATGAAGGAACTCATGGAATTGCTGGACATTCCGGCTGGCCCGGCGCGTCCTCCCCTTTGCGCCGTTCGCGAAGATCACAAGGCCGAGCTCCTCAAGCTGGCCAATCTCTTCCGCCACGCAAAGCCCTAGGGCGCACAACTCTTCGCTGCAGGCACTTCCGGATTGGGAACAAAACGAAGTGCCTGCAGCTTCGGTGGATTGGTGGGAGCAAGCGTAAAGGTCACACCGACCTTGCCCTCCTTGCATTCCAACGGAAAAGTACCGCGCAGCCAATTCTCTGGCTTCAAGGCCCCCGCACTGCAGTTCGTAAACTTCCCCTTCAACTCTTCCATCTCACTCTGGTAGATCCCACGCGGCTTATCAAGAAACAGGTTGTCCGCAGCAATGGCATCCATCCCCGCATCGCTCCAACGATTCCAAAGCCCCAGCAAAGAGGATTGTGTCGACAGCAACACGGGCGAGGCGGGCAACACGCGCGGCTCAAGGCCACCTGTCTTCGCCAATACCTCAAAAGCCTCACGAATCGCCTGCGCTCCACTCGTATAGGTGAGGTTGGCCATCGCCACCATGCCCACACCATACTCCGGAAGCCACATCATGTAGGAGCCAAAGCCGGGCAGCCCTCCGCCATGCGAGACAATCTTGTCGAAGCGGCAACTGGAACTGATGCCCAAGCCATAACCATAACCACCCGATCCATTCGCGCGCCAGATACGTTGCATCTCCCGCATGCTTGACCGCTTGACGGGACCATTGTCCATATCGTCACGTGGCGGCTCGGCACTCAACTGATAGGCGACATACTTCGCCAGATCGCGTACATCGGTCACCAGCCCACCCATCGGACCGAAGGCGCCATGCGCCAGCGATGGAATCTCAAAGTACTTCTCATTCCGCTTGCCATAACCGAAGGCGCGCCGTTGCGGCGGCACCAGGCGCGGTTCCACCCAGGTGGATTGCAAACCGAGCGGTTGCAGGATTTCCTTCTGCAGGTACTCCTCATAAGTCTTGCCACTTGCCTTGGCGACAATTCGTCCCAGCATCGCAAAGCCGTAATTCGAATACTCATAGCCGCTATCGGGTGGCGTCGAAAACGGAATCCCGGCCTCCAGCCACCTCGTCATCTCCGCATCCGAAATTGCCAACTGCCGGTCGCCCCAGGGATTATCTTCTGGAAAACCGGCGCTATGCGTCAGTAATTGCCGCACGCGCAGCGGTGCGGAATCGCGCGTTGGATACTTCCAGTTCGCCGTCTCGGGAATCCACTTCGACACCAGATCGTCCAGCGACAGCTTCCCGGCATCCCGCAGCTTCAAGATCGCCAGCGCTGTAAAGCTCTTTGACATCGAAGCAATGCGGAAAGCCGTCTCTGCCGTCACGGGCTCCTTGCTGCCCAGTTCGCGCACGCCAAAGGATTTCGTCCGTACTAACTCACCGTCGATGATCAGGCCATAGACCATTCCGGGCACTTGCTTCTCTTCAAAAAACTTCTGAAAGACCTTGTCGATTTCCGGGTACGAGCTGGCAAGAAGCGCCTTTCGCTGCGGGTTCAAAAACTGTGGTGTTTGAGCAGTCAGGGCCGTGACGAGAGCAAAGAGGAGGAGTGCGCGCATTTCCCTATCATGATAAAGTTTCGTAATGTTGGGGCGTCCCCTCCTTTGCATCCTCGCCGGAATCCTCCCTGCCTTCAGCCAAGTCGATGGCCCTGCTTTCTTTGAAAAAAACATCCGTCCCATCCTGGTGAAGCAGTGTCTGGCATGCCACTCCGCCACCAGTCAGCCGATCATGGGGAGCCTGCGTCTCGACACGCGTGAGATGGTGCTCAAGGGTGGCTCGCGCGGCCCCTCCATCACCCCCGGCAATCCTGCCGAAAGCCTGCTGCTCAAAGCTGTATTACACACGGCCGGCGCCTTGAAAATGCCGCCCGGCCCGAAGATGAAGGACGCCGATCTCGCCATGCTTGCCCAATGGATTGAGATGGGTGCGCCCTGGGGGAATCCTCTCACCACCAGCGCGGCACCGAAGACTTACTGGGCCTTCATCAAGCCCACGATGCCGAAGACTCCGGAGTTGAAGAACGCCACCTGGGCGAAGTCGCCGATCGATGCCTTTCTCTTAAAATCACTCGAGGCGAAAGGTCTCTCCCCTGCCCCTCCCGCCGACAAACGAACCCTCATCCGCCGCGCCACTTATGATCTGATCGGACTCCCGCCCACGCCAGTCGAAGTCCAGTCCTTCCTCGCCGACAACAGCCCGCAAGCCTACCCGAATCTGATCGACCGCCTGCTCGCCTCACCCCGCTACGGCGAGCGCTGGGGCCGCCATTGGCTCGACGTCGCCCGCTATGCCGATTCGAACGGTCTCGACGAGAACCTGGTCTACAAGAACGCCTTCCGCTATCGCGACTACGTCATCGCCGCCTTCAACAAAGACAAGCCCTACGATCAATTCCTCACCGAGCAACTTGCTGGTGATCTGCTACCCGAAAGCTCCGACCTGCAGACCACATTCGAGCGCTGGACCGCCACCGGTTTCCTGAGTCTTGGCGCCAAGATGCTCGCTGAAGACGACCCGAAAAAGATGGAGATGGATATTGTCGACGAGCAACTCGACACCACGGCGCGTGCCTTCATGGGCATGACTGTCGGTTGTGCCCGCTGCCACGATCACAAGTTCGACCCGATCCCCACCGCCGACTACTACGGCATGGCGGGCATCTTCAAATCGTCGAAGACCATGGAGAACTTCAAGGTGGTTGCCAAGTGGCACGAATACGTCCTCGCGCCCAAAGAACAGCGCGATCAGTTGGCGGCGCACGAAGCGAAAATCGAAGCCAAACGGAAAGAGATCTCCGCCATCACCAAAAGCGAGAACGACACGCTCACCAACGATGCCAAGAACCATGTCGGTGCGTATCTGCTGGCATCGGCTCGTCTGCAGCACGACCAGGAAATCCGGATCGCTCCTGTCGAAACCAGCTCCCAAGGAATCTCTCTCGCCTCACCGCCCAAGAACGACGGCAAGACCATCGACTTTAGCTTTGATATACCGAAAGCGGGCCAATACCAGTTGGATATTCTCGACCAGGAACGAGGCGCTGGCACTGCCGACATTTTCGTGAACGGCACTTGGGTGTTGCAAGGTCTGCCTCCAGTGCAGAATCGCGCCGCGTCGCCCGAGACGCCAGGCTGGACCTATCTCGCGATTGTCCAACTCCAGCGTGGGAAGAACACCATCCGCATGGAGCATGCCAGCAAGTTCCCCAAATTCGACAAGCTCCTCCTGTCCCCTCACACGGCTAAAGAGACGCCGCTCACCCCCGTCCAGATCGCAGCGCTGCACAAGGTGAACCCGACGATTCTCGAACAACTGATGGACTTCTTCGACCGCTCGCAAGGCGCGCCAGCCTCTGCCCTCTATGAATGGGAAACCAAGGAGAAAACGCCAGCTCTGGCCGCACAGTACGAGTCGAAATTCCAGCAAGCGCTTCGCGACAAGGACAACGCCGCACTCAAGCCGCTGCTAGCTTTTCTTGAAGAGAAGTTCGGTCCCTTCCGCGCGCCGGCCAATGCCCGCCGCTATTACAGCGAAGCTGCCAAAGCCAAGCTGAAGGTCTTCGACGAAGAGCTAAAAACTCTCGAGAAAGCAACGCCCGACTTCCCGAAGGCGATGGGCGTCACCGAAGGCGACCAGATCGCCGACACCCAAATCCACACCCGCGGCAGCCACTGGACTCTCGGCGAAACCGTGCCCCGCCACTTCCTCAGCGTCATTGATGGCAAGAAGCTGCCCGAGATCGGCGACAAGACCAGCGGCCGGCTCCAGTTGGCTCAATGGCTCACCCAACCCGATCATCCGCTCACCAGCCGCGTGATGGTCAACCGCATCTGGCGCAATCATTTTGGCCGTGGTATTGTCCCCAGCGTCGATAACTTTGGCCGCCTCGGCGAAGCCCCAACCAACCAGCCCTTGCTCGATTACCTCGCGCTGCGTTTCATCGAAAATAAGTGGTCGATCAAGGCCATGCACCGCGAGATGATGCTCACCAACGCCTATCAGATGAGCAGCACCCTCGACGCGAAGGCAAACGAAGCCGACCCCGAGAATGTCCTGCTCTGGCGCTTCCCGCGCCGCCGTCTCGAGGCAGAAGCCATCCGCGACGGCGTGATGTCCAGCTCGGGCGAACTTACCACCAAGATGGGCGGCACCATCCTCGATTACAAAGATCGCGCCTATGTCGCCAATACCTCGAAGGGCGGCTCTGTCGACTACGATCGCCCCATCCGCTCCGTCTACGTGCCGGTCGTCCGCAGTTCGATGTACGAGGTATTCTCGGCCTTCGATCTTCCCGACCCCACCATGTCCAATGGCGATCGCGACGCCACCGTCGTCGCCCCGCAAGCGCTGTTCATGATGAACAGCTCCGTCATCCTCATCCACAGCCGCAAGATGGCAGACTCCCTGCTGGCCGACCAGACCCTCGACAACCAGGGCCGCATCCGCCAAGCTTATGAACGGGCACTGTCCCGTCCTCCGACAGCACAGGAGATCGACCAGGCCCTCACCTTCCTCGGCAGCATCGAGAAGGACTGGAAAGGCGACAACGCCAAGGCTTGGCAAAGCTTCTGCAAGTCACTCCTGGCAACCAACGAATTCATCTATCTGAACTAGGTCGAGCCCATGAACCCACACTGGAACGCACATCTCAACAAGACTCTTTCCCGTCGCGATCTGCTGCAGGTCTCAAGCGCCGGCTTCGGCAGTCTCGCACTCGCCGGTCTGCTCGGCGCGGAAGAAAAGCGTGGACCGCTCGATCCGCGCGCGCCGCACTTTCCAGCGAAAGCAAAGCGAGTGATTTTCCTGTTCATGCACGGTGGCCCCTCGCAAGTCGATACCTTCGATTACAAGCCGCTGCTCAAGCGCGACCACGGCAAACCGCTGCCCTTTGCACGTCCCAAGGTTGTCTCAAGCGAAACCTTCAATCTGCTGCAATCGCCCTGGAGCTTCAAGCAGTATGGCCAAAGCGGCGCCTGGGTCAGCAGCTTGTTTCCAGAGATCGCCAAGTGCGTCGACGACCTCTGCATCGTGAAATCGATGTACGGCTCGAACTCGCGCCACGGCGGCGCGCTGCTGGAACTCCACACCGGCTCTGACACCTTCGTCCGCCCGAGCATGGGTTCCTGGATCACCTACGGACTCGGCACCGAGAACTCGTCGATGCCCGGCTTCCTCACCATCTGCCCCACCCAGTCGCATGGCGGCGCGAACAACTTCGGCTCCGCCTTCCTGCCTGCGCCCTACGCGGGCACCGCGATCGGCTCGGTCGGCATCGCGGCCAAGGACGCACGCATTCCCTTCATCTCGAACAAAGAGACGCCCCGCGAAATCCAGCGCCACGAGATCGACTACAGCCAGATTCTCAACCGCAAGCAGTTGGAGATGACTGGACCCGACCGCGCTCTCGAAGGCCGCATCGAATCCTTTGAACTCGCCTTCCGCATGCAGGCCGAGGCGCCCGATCTGCAGGACCTCAGCAACGAATCGGAGGCCACCAAGAAGATGTACGGCCTCGACAATCCGCTCACCGAAGACTTCGGCCGCCAATGCCTGATGGCCCGCCGCTTCTCAGAGAAGGGAGTGCGCTTCGTCCAGGTCAGCCACACCTACAAGTGGGACCAGCATGAACACCTCAAGCGTGATCACGAACAGAACGCCGCTGAAGTCGACAAACCAATCGCCGCGCTGCTCCACGACCTCAAGACTCGCGGGCTCCTCAAGGACACGCTCGTGCTCTGGGGTGGCGAGTTTGGCCGCACCCCGACGGCGCAAGGTTCAGACGGCCGCGATCACAACCCCGAGGCCTTCACCATGTGGATGGCAGGCGGCGGCGTGAAGCCCGGTCTCAGCTACGGCTCTACCGACGACTACGGCTATTACGCGGTGGAGAACAAGGTCCACTTCCACGACCTCCACGCGACCATCCTGCACCTGCTTGGGCTGGACCATCTCAAGCTCACCTACAAGTACGCCGGCCGCAACTTCCGGCTGACGGACGTGCACGGCGAAGTCGTCAAAGGGATCCTTGCCTAACGGTCCTCGCCGGAACAACACTGTGGAACAACAGCCAACGACAATTCTCGACGACCAGCTCGTGAGCGACTGGCGCTACTGCAGTCACGTGTACCCAGGTTCCATTTAAGGTGAACTCGCATGCCACCGATCCCGGCGCTCAAGCGTACTGATCTTGGCATGCTCCGTCGAAACTTTCTGTTCACTCCGCTGCTTTTGAGCGCGCAAGACGCCATCAAGGTGGACGTCAATCTGGTGAATGTCCCCTTCACCGCTCGTGACGCGCGCGGCCAATGGGTGCAGACTCTCACAGCGAACGACCTCGAAGTCACCGAAGACGGCGCCCCGCAGAAGATCGCCTTCTTCTCCCGTGCCTCCGATTCGCCCCTGAGCATCGCCATCATCGCCGACATCTCCGGCTCCCAGCAGAAGTTCCTCAAGGACCACCGTCGCGACCTGCACCATTTCCTCAAAACCGTCCTCACCCCGCGCGATCAGGCCATGCTCGTCTGCTTCGGCAACTCGGTACGTCTCGCCTCGCCCTTCCACCATCAGGCCGACTATCTCGACGATGCGCTTGAGGACTACCAGAAGGCGAAGAACGTCTCACAGCTCCCGCGCCTCGGCCCGCAAGAGCTGCGCCACGGCGGCACGGCCTTCTACGACGCGATCTTCCATACGGCAAAAGAGATGGCCAACCAGGAAGGACGCCGCGCGATCATCCTGCTCTCGGACGGTGAAGAAAACTCGAGCGCGCACAATCTCATGGATGCGATCGAAGCAGCGCAAGAATATAGCGCCACCATCTTTGCGCTCCGCTACACCGAGCTCCGCAAAGACAAAGTGGTAACGGCCAGGAACAAGTACGGACGCTCCGTCATGAAGCGGCTCGCCCAAGAGACTGGTGGTCTCGATTTCGACGCCGCCGAAGACAAGCACCTCAAGGAAGCATTCACCCAGATCTCGGCCATGCTGCGAGCCACCTACGATCTGGCCTACACCAGCAATCAGCCTAGCGACGACGCGAGCTTCCGCAAGATCCGCATCCGCTCGAAGATCCCCCAACTCAGCTTCCGGCACAAGACCGGCTACTTCCCGCGCCAGTCCTAAAGCAGGCCCATCCGCTCCAGCTTGCGATACAGCGTCTTGCGTTCGATGCCCAGAATCTTTGCCGCGCGGCTCTTGTTCTGGCTGGTTGCTTCGAGCACCTTCAGAATCTGTTCCCGCTCAGTATCGCGCAGGCTCTCCGTCACAGCAGTATCTTCCTGGTCGGAATCGCGCAGTGCATCCTCCACTGCTTCAGCGTCAATGCGCCCACCCGGCGCCAGAATCACCAAGCGTTCCACCGTATGCTGCAACTGCCGCACATTGCCCGGCCAGGCAAACTCGCTGAGCGCCTTTTGCCCGCTCGCGGTCAAGATGGCATTCAGTTCGTAGCGCTCGTTGTACTTCCGTAGAAAGAAGTGCGACAGCAGCGCGATATCGCTCCGCCGATCCCGCAGCGAAGGCAATGGAATCCGCACGACGTTCAGGCGGAACCAGAGGTCTTCGCGAAACTTCCCTTCCTCCACCATCTTCTGCAGGTCGCGATTGGTCGCCGCAACCACCCGCACATCGACGGTCTTCGCCCGGTTCGAGCCCACTGGCCGGATCTCCCGCTCTTGCAGAAAACGTAATAACTTCAATTGGAAAGCCGGGTCAATCTCACCGATTTCATCAAGAAATACAGTGCCCTTATTGGCTGCCTCAAACACACCCACGCGGTCGCGATCGGCTCCCGTATAGCTCCCCTTCATCGCGCCAAACAACTCGCTCTCGAGCAGCGACGGCGCAATGCCGCCACAGTCCACCGGAACAAAGGGACCGATCACACGCTTCGAATTCGTATGGATCATGCGCGCCACCAGTTCCTTCCCGGTTCCGGTCTCGCCCGTGATCAACACCGTCGCATCGGTCGGCGCCACCTGGCTGAGTGTCTTATAGATCTCGATCATCTTGGTCGAGCTACCGATCATCTCGGTCTCGGGCAAATCATCGATATCGGTCTCCCGATCCTGATTCGCCGCTCCCTCGATTTCAAGTTCCGCCTTCTGGATTGCGTTCAGTAACTCATCCAGTTCAAACGGCTTCGCCAAATACTCAAAGGCGCCGCCGCGAGTAGCGGCCATCACGGTCTCCATGCTCCCGCGCGCGCTCATCAGGATCACGCGGCACTCGCTGCTTGCTTCCTTGGCCGCACGCAGCACGTCGAGCCCAGTCCGCTCGTCCAGATAGATATCGCTGATCACAATCGGATAGGCCGCATGCAGCAGCTTCTCCATGGCCGCACGCGTGCTTGAGACGGCTTCCACCTTGTAGCCTTCCAGATCAAGAAACGTGAGAAGTGTATTCCGGACGCTCGTATCGTCTTCAACGAGCAATAGTGGTGCGCTGATTGGCATTCCCTACTTCCGAGTCTACCGAAGCACTTGGCCGAAAAGGCAGAATTACCGTAAATACACTTCCAACGCCCAATTCGCTCTCCACGTCGATCCGTCCCTCATGTTGCTGCACGATCTCATTCACAATACTCAAGCCGATTCCAGTGCCCGAAATCCCGCTCTCCTCTGCGCGCTTGGAGCGATAGAATCGATCAAAAATCTTCTTCAGATCCTGCGGCTCCATGCCCATGCCATGATCGCGGATCGCGATCTTCACCTTACCGCTCTCCACCACGCAATTGCATTCAATGCCAGTCGATTCGGGGGAATACTTCACGGCGTTATTTAACAGATTATAAATCGCATACTCCAGAAGCTCCTTATCGCCTCGCAACTGCCCCGCCGGAATCGCGCCCACGCTCATCGCCATCTCTTTCTTCTCGGCCAGCACCCGCGCCCGGTCCAGCGCCGCCAGCAACACATCGTTCAACCCAAACACCTCGCGCTTGAGCTCAATCTCACCTTCCGCAAGACGTTCCACATCGAGGAAAGTTTGGATCATGCTCGCCAATCTTTTCGACTCGGCATGAATCATCTGCGCAATCTGCTTCTGCTTGTCTTCGTTGAGCTTGTAGCGGCTCATGATCTCGCTCGACCCCTGGATCGCCGTCAGCGGAGTCTTCATCTCGTGCGTCACAAAATGGATCGCCTGCTGGTAGCGATTCTTGTCCGCTTCGCTCTTCTTCCACTGCCGGCGAATCACAAAGTAATGGAAGCTCGCCGATGCAATCGTCGCCAGCCAGACACCGGTCAGTGGCATGGTCGGCCGCAGAAACAGATTGTCCCAGAACAACCACTGCGGCACAAAATGAATCAACACCAGCCACGCGGCGGCTGACACCCAGGCAATCGACCCGCTCAGAAACACAAAGATCAGCCCCGCGCCCACAACGGCAATCAAGGTCAACAGCACCGGAAAACTCACTGGCGCATCTTCGAGAAACACCCCTTGTTGCAGCGTCTCAAACAGATTCGCGTGGATCTCGACACCGGTCATCAGATGCCCCATCGGCGTCATCAGGCGGTCGCGAGCGGAACTCTGGTCGGTATACCCGACAAAGACCACTTTGCCGCTAAACAAGAGTGCCGAGGCAGGGTTCTTACGCAATTCCTTCAAGCTCACTTGCGGAATTGGAGCCGGTGCATAGCGAATATAGACACTACGCGCCGTCGGCCGCGCCGCAGGCACCTTCGTCATCCCCACTTCCAAGTCCTCCGGAGTTTCGAGGATCGGCCCCGACTGCCGCGACAGCCGAAACGCCTCCAGCGCCAAAGCCCAATACCGCCTGGCCGCCACAGCCTTCTCCAGCGGAATCCGCCGGCTCACCGGGTCCGGATCGGCATGCACGTGTCCCAAGGACGCAGCCACTTTGCGGAATGCGGCCGTCGGCTCTTCCCATTGCAAGCCATCGCGCATGATGTCGGTGCCCAGCACAACGCTCGGACACTTTTGGAACGCACGTTCCAGCGCCTGATCGCTCTTCGGTTCCTCGGTCGTCGAAAGCATCAAGTCGACTGCGATCGCCAGCGGCTTGGCCGCACACACTTCGTCGAGTGCATCGGCCAGCGCTTGCCGCAGATGACGAGCACCGCCAATCTCAATGAGGCTGCCCTCATCAATGGCCAGCAGCATCGCCTTGGGCTTCCAGTTCTCCGGCTGATTGACAGAAAACAGCCAGTCATAGGCCTGGCCATCCAATTGCGAAGCCGCCTGCGACCAACCAAAGAGCAGCGCCACCGCGAAGCAAACGCTCAGCAGCCCGCCCAGATATCCCAACTGCCTGCGCGCTGCGCTCAGTGCTTCATCCTCCGCTCAATCTCATCAGGTTCCCGCGGCAACGCGCTCGTCATCAAGCGCGACCCGTCCTTCGTCAACACAATCATGTCCTCAATCCGGACGCCAAGATTCTCCTCGGGCAAATACAGCCCAGGCTCCACCGTAATCACCGCGCCCTCCGGCAGCGGCATCGCAGGATCGAAGGGATCATGTACATCCAGCCCAATATGATGACTCACCCCATGCGTCAGATAGCTACCCCACGGCTTGCCATTCGGTCCATTGCCTTGCTTGTCGAAATAATCGCGGGCAATCTTTGTCATCTCGCTCAACAACATGCCGGGCTTGGCGGCATCGATGACCGCCTGCTGCGCCCCCAGCACCATCTGGTAAATCTGCTTCTGCCGTTCAGTCCAGGTACCATCGACGGGAATGGTGCGCGTAATGTCAGCCGCGTACATCGAACATTCGGCAGCTACATCCAACACCATCACGTCCCCGGCATCCATCCGCCGCTTGTTCGCCGAGTAATGCAGGATCACGCTATTCGGACCACTCCCGACAGTCGGCGGATAGGCGTTTCTCTCACAACCTTTTGAATAGTAGACCTGCTGCATCACAGCCGACACTTCATACTCGTACAAGCCCGGCTTCGTTACCGTCCAGCTCTCCAGATGCGCGGCCACGCTCGCATCCACCGCATTCTGCAGCAATGCAATCTCCGCATCGCTCTTCTTCATGCGCATGCGATTCAACGCCATCTTGACGTCTTTCACCTCGCGCAGAGGGGCAATCTTAGCCAGCGTCGTCTCATGGCCATCGAACAGGGTATACAGGTCTCCTGCTGATTCCAGCGCACGGGCAATCGTGCCCTCCAACTTCTCAAACGGAAGCACCGTCGCAAAACCCGTCTTGGCCACGGCATCCCGGTCTCCTGGCGCTACCTGGGGCCCTTCAAAGATCTCCTTGCGCGCGTTGCGCTTGGGCAGAAACAGCACTTCCCGGCTTCCCGCCGGACAGGCCCCACACAACAAAAGAGCCGCATTCGGCTCCTTCCAGCCCGTCAGATAGAAGAAGTACTGCTCCTGGAACACGCCATTCCGATCATAGATATCGGGAGGAGGTTGCGCGGCCCACATCACGACTACCCCATCCGTCAAAGTCTTCCGTAAGGCTTCGCGGCGCCCTGCGTACTCACTCAGGGAAATCCCTTGCGCCAATCCATCTAAGGCAAAGAAAACCAATAACAGACTTCTCAGCATGCTCAATATCATCCCAGAATAGAAGTGTGCTGCCAAACCGCAAGATTCTGGTGGTCCCCATCCTCGATGGCTGGCCCAAGCTGGTAGATGGTTTGTTTGTCGGAGTTGCAGATCAGCTCGACGTGATCGACCGCGCCCGCGCCCTTGCCGAATCGCTCGGTCTCGATAACTGCATGTTCACCGAAGGCAATGCCGATGATCTTCCCTGGCGCGATGGCTTTTTTACCGACATCTACACCTCCGGCCCCATCACCCCTGAAATCCGCCGCGTTCTTGCCGAGGGAGGCCACATCCACGAATGGCAAAGCATGTCCTGATCGCCACCCTGGGCTCCTTCGGAGACCTGCACCCTTACCTCGCCATTGCCATTGGCCTCAAGCAGCGCGGCCATTGGGTCACCCTCGCCAGCAGCAGTATGTATCGCGAGAAGGTCGAATCGGAAGGCATCCGTTTTGTTGCGATTCCGCCACAGCTCGACCAACTCGAGCACGACCGCGAAACTCGCCGGAAGGCCATGGATAGCCTCGATGGCACACGCTATGTCCTGCAGGAACTGTTCCTTCCACCTCTGGCAGAGTCTTACCGCATCCTGCTTGCCGAAGCGCGAAACGCGGATATCCTCTTCGGTTCTGTCTTAGCCTTCGGCCTGCCGCTCGCTGCGGCCAAGTTGAGACTCCCCTACATCCATTCGGCCTTGCAACCGGCGGCCGTGTTTTCGGCCTTCGATCCGCCGCTCATCCCGGCGATGCCCTTCTTCCCTGCTCTTCCCCCTGCGATCCTCCGCATCCTCTTCAGCGGACTGCACCAGCTGAATCGCCTGCTGCTCAAGAAGGTCTACCAACTCGCCAAACAGGAAGGCCTGCCGCAAAACGCAGTCCCCCGCCTCTTCGGACATACTTCTCCTCATGGCAATCTCATGCTGTTCTCCAGGCACTTCATGGCGCCGAAACCGGACTTCCCACAGCCCTTCACCATGTGCGGCTTTCCCTTCTACGACAAGCTGGACGGCAATCAGTTCTCCATCGATTCCGACATCGAAAGCTTCTTCTCCGCTGGCGATCCGCCCTACGTGTTCACGCTCGGAACCTCGGCCGTTCTGGACCCGGGCTCCTTCTATGAAGAAGCCCATACCACCGTCACAAGAATGAAGAAGCGGGCGATCTTTCTGGTGGGCCGCACCAACTTTGCGCACTACCAGAAGCTCGCCTCAGACCGCATCCTGGTCTCTCCCTACGCGCCGCACTCCACGCTCATGCCACGTGCGGCGGTCAACATCCACCAGGGCGGCATCGGCACCACCGCTCAGGCGCTCCGCTCCGGCAAACCAATGGTAGTCGTGCCCTTCTCACACGATCAACCCGATAATGCCCGCCGCTGCGTCCAGCTTGGGGTCGGCGTCTCCATCCCGCGCAAAAGCTTCAACACCCACCTCCTCGAAGAAGCGCTCGTTGCCGCCGGAACCAAGCAGGAACTGGCCCGCAGCATGGGAATCTTGATTCAGTCAGAAGATGCGGTCGAGGCCGCATGCGAGAAGATTGCCGCCACCCAACCGTCTCCCCGCAAAATCTGACTCTGCTTCGCAAAGCCGGGCAGCGCCTCTTCAATCCGCTCCGCCTGCCAGGAATAGTAGCCGCTCAGAATGAGAGTGCCTCCCACCTGGAGCAAGCGTCCGTACTCGGGCGCCAGATCGAGGTGCACATAGCCTGGAACATTCACCAGAAGAACATCAAACTGGGCGTCCGGAAGTGCGAAGCTCGGCCCCTGGTAGGCAGTCACGCCACGCTGCTGCGCCATCACGGCGGCATCCCATTCGAGGTCACAGCCAATCGCCAGAGTAGCGCCCAGCTTTTGCGCCGCTTCCGAAAGAATCCCCGTCCCGGTGCCCAGATCAAAGACGCGCTTGCCCGCAAAATCAACGAGTTCCATCATCTCGAGACAACCGCAAGTCGTCTCATGCTCGCCCGTCCCAAAAACCAGCCCTGGACTCATCTCCAGCCGGAACCGCCCCGCGGGCGCCTCTCGATCCGAGGCCGGAGCCAGCCACCACTTCGTTCCCACCGCCTTCGCCGTCCATTCCTGCTGGTAGCTCAAATCCACTTCCCAGACCGCCTTCTCCACCTTCGAAGAGAAGGCCTTGGCAAAACTCTTTGCCACTACCGGATTCGAAAAATAGACCCAGGTCGAGGTCTCTTTTTCTTCCGCTCCATCAATCGGCCAAGAACCCCAATCCTCCCGAATCTCCGCCACACGCACCATAAACATCGATTTGATCTCTCTGTAACATTCTCCAGCGAAACTGGAAGTAGTGCAAAAAAGTGTTGTGATTCTCGGTGCGGGAATCAGCGGCCTGATGGCCGCTCATGATCTCCGGCGCCACGGCTTCCAGGTGACGGTTCTCGATAAAGGCAATCGCGCCGGAGGCCGCCTAGCCACGCGTCCCTTTGAGGGCGCCATCTTTGATTACGGTGCGCAGTACTTCACGGTGCGCCACGAACGTTTCGCCAGCTACCAGCGCGCCTGGGAGACCAAGGGGATCATCCGTCTCTGGGATCGGGACCGCTACATCGGCCAGGCAGGCATGAACTCGATCGCCACCCACCTCTGCCAGGGCCTCGACCTCCGCTGCGGCACCAAGGTCCGTCAGATCTTTGAATCCGCAGGTGTCTGGAACCTGGAGACCGATTTCGATGAAGTGCTGCACGCCGACGCGGTGATCTCCACCTGCCCGGTGCCCCAAACCCTCGCCATGCTCGACCGCAAGCTCCCCGAGCTCGAAGCGATCACCTACGACCGCTGCCTCGCCCTGATGGCAATCCTGAGCGAAGCCCCCGATCTTCCCGAGCCAGGCTACAAGCAGATCGACGATGGAGGACCGGTCACCTGGATTGCGGACAACCGCCGAAAGGGCATCTCGCCTTCTTCCCACAACCTCACCATCCACGCCAGTGCGCAATTCAGCCTCAACCACTGGGAACGCAATGCGGAAGACATAGCGCCCATGCTCCTCAATGGCTACCAGGCAACGGCCTGGAAGCTGCATCGCTGGAAGTATGCCAAGCCCACCGTTCAGCACAACACGAGTTTCTACGAAGTCGATTCGAAGAAACCCCTGCTGCTGGCCGGAGATGCCTTTGGAGGAGCGCGCGTCGAAGGCGCCGCGCTTAGCGGTTTATTTGCTGCGGAGCGGCTTCGAGAGCTGCTTTCGTAGCGGCACGGAACTGCAGCAGGCCCTGATACTCTTGCCAGAGTGTGCTGAATCCAGCCCAGTAGTATCCGCTCACAAAAATCATCAGGAACGGAATACTCAGGAAGTTCAACGATTCGATGCAGTAGTAGACCATTGCCAGAAAAGCGCTGCCCATCGCGATCTCGAGAAAGGGCAGCCAACCGCTTTTGCGGCGATACTCGGCCTGATCCACTTTGATTTTCTTGTCGCTCAGATTGTATTTCGCCGTGCGCGCAAAGCTGGTCTGCACGTTGAATAAGGCCTCGAGCACCGCCTTCGTGTTGCTGATGGTGAGCGCCACCCCAGCCGCCATCAGAGCGGGCATAAACCAGATGGTGCGCTTCCAGCCCTTCGGGTCCAACTCACGCTGCGCGATCAAATAGAAGGCCGTCAGGCTGACGAAGTTCGCAATGATCAGCGGAAAGTCCAACAGCAACATTTCGAGCGGCCCCATGTAGAAGCGAATGATCATCACCGGCAGCATCAGTGCCGACACCAGAATCATCATCGGATACGAAATGTTCGGGGTCAGGTGGCAAAACGCCTCCAGCTTGACGCGGAACGGAAGATCCTTGCTCAGAATCATCTTCAGCAGTTTCTTCGCGCACTGTGTCAGACCCTTGGCCCAACGCGATTGCTGCACCTGAAAGCTGTAGGTTTCCACCGGCAACTCCGACGGACAATGCACATGCGGAAGGTACACAAAGCGCCAGCCTCGAATCTGTGCGCGATAGCTCAAATCGCTATCTTCGGTGAGCGTGTCATGCTGCCAGCCGCCCGCATCTTCCACCATCGACTTGCGCATGATGCCAGCCGTGCCGTTGAAGTTGAAGAAGAGTCCGGTCCCGGCGCGGGCACCGTGCTCCAGGATGAAGTGACCGTCCAACAGCATGGTCTGGACTTCGGTCAACAGGTTATAGTGCCGGTTGAGATAGCTCCAGCGCGTCTGCACCACACCGACCTTTTCATCGGTGAAATAGTGAACTGTATTTTCGAGGAAATCTTCGGGAATGACGAAGTCCGCATCGAAGATTGCCATCAATTCCCCAGTCGCTGTAGCCAGCCCCGCTTGCAACGCACCGGCCTTGTAGCCCTGGCGATTGCTGCGATGGCGATACTCCATATTGAAGCCACGCTCGATATAACTGTCGACCAATTCCTTCGTGAACGGAGCAGTGTCATCCGTCGAATCGTCCAACACTTGGATCTGCAGCAGCCCCTCGGGGTAACGAACCCGGCTCGCGCTCTCCAAAAGCCTCTCTACGACAAAACGCTCATTAAATAGAGGAAGTTGAATTGTGACCTTAGGCAGCTGGGTGAATCGCTGTGCCGGTTCCTTCGGCATGTTCTTCAAGCCCTTAAAATAGCCCCGAATCATCGCAAAACGGTGGCAGCCATAGAAGCTCAACACCAGCAGCATCAGAAAATAGGGGATCAAAATCAGGTAGTCAAATGCAGCCAGCGAGTGGACACCAGCGAAGGTGTCGTCGAATAGCGCATCGAGAAGTTTCTCAGCGGTACTGGGAGCCGCAAGCAGAAACGCTGGAGATTCAGTGCCGATAAGCATTAGAAGTGGACGATTCTCGAATAGTATAACGTATCGTTTCTGTTTTTTCGCCGTCGAATCGGTATTATGGAATTCGCATGGCGCAACATCTTCGTACGTTGGCGATCTTGATGATCGTGATGGGAATCGGCGGCGGCCTGGGTTCTCTCATCTGGATGCTCGCCAATGGGGGGCCATCGGAGCTGTCCAACGCTTTCGAGGGCGCCTCAACGGTGCTGGGTCCGATCGTCGTCGGAATTGTCTTCTTAAATATTTTCCTGGCTGTGCCACTGACGCTCACCGGCATGGGTTTGTTACGATTACAGCCCTGGGCCCGGACGCTCGGGATGGTGATTTGCTCGCTGACCATCATCAGCATCCCCATTGGCAGTGCTCTCGGCGCATATGGAATGTGGGTTTTGACTTCCATGGAAGTCGAGCCGCTCTTTGAAGACCGCGGCTAACGCAAATTGGTGCTACAATTGAAGTTTTGCGACTCGCGAAACTGAAGCGAGGAGGTGTGCATGTTTCTGAACGTGCGGGATATGGAGTTACGTCCCCTGCGGATTTCACTCGAGTTACCGGTTGATGCAATCGATTTTCTCGATCCGAAATTAAAGCAGGCTTCCCCTCTTAAAGTGGAAGGTCAAGCCGAGTTACGGCAGGTGCTCGATGAGATTCGGGTCAAAGGCCACTTGAAGTTGGATTTTGACATCGAATGTGATCGGTGCCTGGAATCGTATCGTTTCCCGGTCGACACAGACTTTGATTTGGTTTATCTGCCGGAAAGTCCGGACATGAAACCAGAAGAAGGCCTGGGCGACGAGGACGTCGAAATCGGTTTCTATGCCGGCGAAGGCCTGGAGTTGAACGATTTATTGCGAGAGCAAGTTGTATTGGCTCTCCCGATGCAAAGGACTTGCCGCGAGGATTGTCAGGGTCTGTGCCCGTCCTGCGGTGAGAATTGGAATCTGCGAGATTGTACCTGTGAGCCGGTGGAAGCCAAGGATCACTGGGAAGCACTCCGTGGACTGAAATTGAAGAGTTAGTTTTTTAGAAGGAAATTGAAATGCCTAATCCGAAACGCCGTCACTCGAAGCGCCGCACCTCCACCCGCCGGGCTCATGATGCGATTGCCAAGCCCGTCGGCAGCGAATGCTCCAACTGCGGCGCCTCCAAGCTCCCCCACCGCGCCTGCCCCTCCTGCGGATTCTACAAGGGTCGCGCTGTCGTCGAAGTCGAGAAGTATTAAAGCTCACAAACACGGCCAATGATCACCATTGCCGTCGATGCAATGGGCGGCGACCACGCCCCCAAAAGCGAAGTGGAAGGGGCGCTCCGCGCCGTCAAAGCCTTTGATGTTCGCGTTGTACTTGTCGGACGCGAAAGCGTCATCAAAGACGAGCTGAACCTGCACGGAAAATGGAAAAACCTGCCCATCGAGATCACCAACGCAAGCGAGGTGATCACGATGGAGGATTCTGCTGCGAAAGCAATGCGGACCAAAAAGGATTCCTCGATTCGTGTAGCCTGCCGGCTGGTCCGTGATGGCGTTGCCGCTGGCGTTGTCTCCGCAGGCAATACTGGCGCCGCCATGGCGACCTCGAAAATGGTCCAGGGCATGATCCGTGGCGTCGAACGCCCTGCCCTGGCAACCGCCTTCCCTACTCTCAAAGGAACCCCCACCGTTCTGGTCGATATCGGAGCGAATGTGGACGCGTCTGCAGAGATGCTGGCCCAGTTCGCCTTCATGGGGCACATCTACAGCCGGGCCATCTTCGGCATTCCCAAGCCCCGCGTAGGCCTCCTCTCCATTGGTGAGGAGGAACACAAGGGCAATGCTCTGACCCACGCCACCACCCCACTGTTGAAGCAGTTGCCGATTCATTTCATCGGCAATGTCGAAGGCCGCGACCTGTACACGGGTCTGGCCGACGTGATCGTCTGCGACGGTTTCATCGGGAATGTGGCGCTGAAGGTCAGCGAAGGTCTGGTCGAGGTCTTCAAGAGCATGCTCAAGGAGAGCCTAAGCTCCACCATCACCCGCCAGGTAGGCGCGGTGCTGGCCAAGAACGGCTTCAGTGAGCTCAAGCGCCGTACGGACTACTCCGAGTACGGTGGCGCACCGCTTCTGGGCGTTCGAGGCGTTTGTATCATCTGCCACGGCCGTTCGAACCCGAACGCGATCAAGAACGCCATCCGCGTTGCTGCCGAGTATGCCAACAATAGCGTAAACGACAGAATCGAAGAAGGTTTGGCGACCTTGCGCGAATCCAAATAAACTGCGCCAGAATCAATAGATATATGCGCCGCCTTGTCTGCCTGCTTGCCCTAGCTGTTTCCAGTCTGGTTGCACAGAAGCTGGACCCGATCCACTGGGCACTCGGACCAATTCCGGCAGCCAAGGCTGGCGCGGAGTTCAAGATTCCGGTCCGGGCTAAGCTCGATGCAGGGTGGCATCTGTATTCCCTCACCACGCCCCCCCTCCTAAACCCACCAAAATTCAAGCTCCTGAAGCGGCCGCGTTTGAAGTGATCCGTGTCGACCAACCGGCGCCGATCCGGAAAATGGATCCGGGCTTCGGTACCGAAACCGAGACTTTTGGAGATGCCGTCGAGTTTACTCTTGTGGCAAAGGCAACAAGAGACATTGCGGCAAACCAACCCGATCTTGCAGTCGAAGTCCGTTATCAGGCTTGTGACGACAGTCAGTGCCTGCCGCCGAGGAAAAAGGCAGTCGTTTACGACGCCGCCTTCGCCTGGACTACAACCCCCACCCAGACCGCCCCCGCCCAAAAGAGCATCAGCGAGTTTCTCCTGCTCGCCTTTGGCTTTGGTCTCGCCAGCGTCCTCACTCCTTGCGTCTTCCCAATGATTCCGATCACGATGAGCTTTTTCCTGCAAAAGCAGGGTGCCTCGAAGGGCAGAATTCTCGCTGACGCCGTACTCTTCTGCGCCGGGATTGTCGTCCTGTTTACGGCCATTGGCTTCGCTTTGACAGCAATTCTCGGCCCCTTCGGAGTGGTCTCGATCGGATCCAACGTCTGGGTAAACTCCTTCATCTGCATTGTTTTCTTTGCACTGGCGCTCAGTCTTCTAGGAGCATATGAGATTACCCTGCCTTCCGGCTTGCTCACAAAGCTGAATTCCGCAAGCGATGGCGGCGGCATTGCCGGCACCCTGTTGATGGGACTCACCTTCTCTCTGACGAGCTTCGCCTGCGTCGGCCCCTTCGTCGGAACGCTCTTGGCCGCCTCCATCCAAGGCGACAAACTCCTTCCCGCCCTGGGGATGATGGCCTTCAGCTTTGGCCTTTCGCTCCCCTTCTTCTTTTTGGCTTTGTTTCCCGGCGTCTTGAAGGGGCTCCCGCGCGCCGGCAGTTGGATGATCCGTATCAAGGTCGTGATGGGCTTTCTGATCCTTGCGGCCATGCTGAAATACCTGAGCAATGTAGACGCCGTTCTCCATTGGGGCTTCCTCACCCGGGAACGCTTCCTGGCTGCCTGGGTCGTATTGTTCGCGCTGCCCGGCTTCTATCTCCTTGGAAAGATTCCGATGGACGGGATCAAGATCGGAGAGAGCCTGGGCGTCGGACGAGCCCTGGTCGGAACCCTATTCATCACCTTCGCGCTGTCCCTGGTGCCCGGGATGTTTGGTGCGAATCTCGGTGAGCTGGAAGCTTATGTTCCCGCCGCAGCCGAAGGAAGCCGGGCCAGCTTCGGCGGTCCCGCAGAAGCCAAACTGCCTTGGATGAAAAATGACCTGCAAGCAGCAATCGCCCGGGCAAAAGCCGAAAATAAGCTGGTGTTTGTCAATTTCACCGGTGTCGCCTGCACGAACTGCCACTGGATGAAGGCGAACATGTTCCCGAAACCGGAGATCAAGGAAGCACTGGAGAAGTTCGTACTGATTGAGCTTTATACCGACGAGTTGGACGATCCGAACAGTGTGGCGAACCAGAAATTGCAGGAAAGTCTCTTCCAGACCGTAGCGATCCCCTATTATGCTGTATTCAATACCGATCAGAAGGTGGTTGCAAGCTTCCCGGGCCTGACGAAGGATGCCGGGGAGTTCAGCAAGTTCCTGAACTCGGCTCTTGGCAAAGCATGAAGCAACTCTCTCTCTCGTTAGTTTGCCTGCTGCTCCAGCAGGCCTATGCCGCCGAACCCATTCGCGGGTTTCCAGAAGACGAAGCGAAGGCGCGGCAACCCTTCGAAGAGCGCCTGCGCGCCATGGCGGAATCCAACAAGATTCGTGCTTCGATGGCCCGTCTGGCCCGGGAACCGCATCACGCCGGATCTCCGGCATCCAAGAGCGTGGCCGAGTATGCCCTCGCGAAGTTTAAGGAGTTCGGCCTCGAAGCCCATCTCGAGAGCTTCGACGTGATGCTTCCCTACCCCGTCCAGCGCACGCTTGAGATTGTCAGTCCAAATCATCACGGCGCGAAGTTACGTGAGCCGGTGGTCAAAGAAGATCCAGACTCGGGCAACGCCAATCAAATTCCCACCTTCAACGCCTATACAGCCAATGGCGACATCACCGCGCAGGTCGTCTACGCGAACTATGGCCTGCCGGAAGATTATGCCTTCCTCAAGTCAAAGGGCGTCGAGGTGAAGGGAAAGATTGCGCTGGTCCGCTATGGAAGAAGCTTCCGCGGGATCAAGCCGAAGGTTGCCGCTGAGAATGGCGCCATCGGTTGCCTCATCTATTCAGACCCCAAAGATGACGGTTATTACCAGGGTGACATTTATCCGAAGGGTCCATTCCGGCCGCCACCGGGAGTACAGCGTGGCAGTGTCATGGATCTGCCCATGTATCCCGGAGACCCGTTGACTCCTGGGAAGCCAAGCATTGCCGGTGTCCCGCGCATCAAGATGGAGGACGCGAAGAACATCCAGAAGATTCCGGTGCTGCCGATTTCCTGGGAGGACGCCAAGCCGATTCTGGAACAGATCGAGGGCGACATCGCGCCCCTCGAATGGCGCGGTGCGATCCCGGTGACCTACCACGCAGGCGCAGGCCCCGTCACCGTGCACATGCGGGTGCAAGTGGACAACGCCACGCGAACCATCCATGACGTCATTGGCCATCTGAAAGGGAGTGTCTACCCCGATCAGTATGTGATTTACGGCAATCACCATGATGCGTGGGTGAATGGCGCAGCGGACCCGGTAAGCGGCGCCGCCAGTCTCCTCGAGTCGGCGCGCATTCTCTGCAAGGCCGCGCAACAAGGCTGGAAACCCAAACGCACCATCATATTTGCACTGTGGGATGCGGAAGAGTTTGGCTTGATCGGCTCGACGGAATGGGCGGAGAAGCATCGCGAGAATCTGTTGAAGAATGCCGTCAGCTATTTCAATTCCGACTCCACCTTGCGCGGCGCGATGTCGGTACAAGCAACGCCTTCGCTCGAGAAATTTGTGGAAGAGTGGATGCGGGACTATCCCGATCCAGCAACGGGCAAGAGTTTGCTCGAATCGTCCAATCGCAAAGCCTACCGCGCTTATGCCTTAGGAAGCGGCAGCGACTATACGGCATTTGTTCATCATTTGGGAATTGCCAGCCTGAATGCAGGCTTCGAGGGCAACATGAGTGGGGTTTACCATTCAATCTACGATACGGTCCGCTGGTTCCAATACTTTGGAGATCCGGATTACGTTTTCACAACAGCCTTTGCTGGGTTCATGGCAACTGGTCTGGCCCGGATGGCCGATGCCTACGTGGTGCCGTTTGATTTCGGAAGAGTGGGACGCTTCATCCACGAGGTGGTGGATGAGCTCAAGAAAGCACCCAAGGCAAAAGGACTGGGCTGGGATCCGCTCGAGCGGGAGGTGGACAAGATCGCCTTCAGTTCCCGTGCCTTCGGCACGGCGATGCGAGCCATCGAAGCAAAGTTCGCGACACTGGACCGCGCAAAGTTGAAAAAACTGAACGAAGCCGTTTTCCAGAGCGAGCGCGCGCTCACACGGCCCGAGGGCCTACCCGGACGAGAGTGGTACAAGTATCAGCTCTCCGCACCGGGGAAATATACCGGCTATGGGGCCAAGACCCTACCCGGCATCCGCGAGGCGATCGAAGCAGGAAAGATCGAAGAAGCACAGACGCAGATGAAGGCATTCACGGAAGCGCTCGTGCTGTACAACGAAAAGATTCGGCTCGCCACCAAGCTGGCGACTGAGTTTTAGAAGCATACCCAAACGATCTGCATCCTGGGAAGTTGATCAGAGACGCAACGTTGGATCCGGGTAGAGATTTCGCTGCCATGGATCACGACTTGCGTGAGATGCTGCGTCTGGGGGCAGGACCTAAAGCGTAGCCGGCAGCGACTATTCTCGATAACATTGACTCCGAAGAGTGGGTCACGTGCGGCTACGACGGAGCCAAGAGAAGAACAGCCAGCAAGGTGCATCTGGCCGTAGATCTCCTGGGCTCGATGTAATGTCTCAATAGGTTGTCGACCTGATCAAGAACTGGGAAGCTGAGCTTGCAAAGACATCGGTGACCGTGGAGACCAGATGGACTGTCACCACAATGCCCGACCGACGATTCATCGTCGAGAGCAACTTGCCCAAAAAGTAACGTCAGCACGAAGGCTGCCGCGACATGGGGCCATCGTCGTTTTCGCAGCTTAGCTCCAGCAGGCTTGATGAACGCAGTTTGCGACCTCACCGGCTCCGATGCCAGACACCACTTGAATTTGTCGCAAAGGTAGAGGCGCTACGCCGGGAACACTGGGCAGGCTGCCGGATACCCGCAACACGCAGTGAAGCCGAGTCGGCAGAAGCATCTGGAACCTTCAATTCCGGTCCCGCGCTACAAGCATGACCGGCCAGGGGATCTGCTCCACCTGGACATCAAGAAGATTGGCCGCATTGTCATGCCGTCCCATCGCATTCCTGTATGCGGTCTTAATTCGGAATCCAGTTCCCGGCCATCCTGACTGGCAACGGAGCCGCCTATCAGTCCAAGTCCTTTGGCCACTGCCTGTCGCGACCTTGGGATCAAGTATCGCTTCACAGAACTCGACATGCCACGCACCAACGGCAAGGCCGAATACTTCCTTCAAACAGCTCTCAGAGAATGGGCTGATGCACGGTCTTCCCAAGATTCTGCAGACCGATTCCGGGCTCTTGCACCCTAGCTCCACCAATACAACTGGCACAGACTACATGAGAGTCTGGGCCTGTCGCCTCCCATCAGCAGATCCCTACTCAAGAGCAATCATCTGTTGAGACTCCACATCTAGAGCCTGCAATTAACTTGGACTCTGAACCGCCCCGGGTTTACCGGAGGCTGGTTGATCTAAGTTACGCGACCAAAGCTGGACGCTCCAGCGAGGCGTAGTAACGTTGCTCGGCTTCCGCCGGGGGAATGTTGCCAATCGGCCCCATCAACCGGCGGTTGTTGAACCAGTCGACCCATCCAAGAGTAGCGAACTCCACTTCCTCGAAAGTTCGCCAGGACCGGCAATGAATTAACTCCGCCTTGTAGAGTCCGCTGATAGTCTCGGCCAAGGCGTTGTCGTAGGAATCTCCCACACTTCCCACCGATGGCTCGATACCAGCAACCGCCAGCCGTTCGGTGTACTTGATGGAGACGTATTGACTGCCACGGTCGGAGTGATGCACCAGCCCGGCACCCCCCATTGGCCGGCGATCGTACAAAGCTTGCTCTAAAGCATCCAGGACGAAGGCCGTGTGCGGCGTCCGGCTCGCCCTCCATCCCACGATCCTCCTGGCGAATGCGTCTATGACGAAGGCCACAGATACGAAGCCCGACCATGTGGAGACATAGGTGAAATCGGACAACCACAACCGGTTGGGCGCCGGTGCATGGAACTGGCGATTCAGGTGGTCCAGCGGACACGGCACTGACGTATCACCGATGGTGGTGCGCACCGTCCGCCCGCGAATTACGCCTTTTAGGCCCATTTTCCGCATCAACCGCTCCACCGTGCAGCGGGCGACGGCAATCTCTTCTCTAAGAAGTTGCCGCCATAGTTTGCGAACCCCATAGACCCCGAAGTTGGAATCGAAGACGAGCTTCAACTCCTCATCCCGCTACAACCGCTCCGGCTCACGGCGTTTGGCAGCGTGGTCATGATACGTCGATTGGGCGATCGGCAGCACCTTGCAGATCGGCTCGATCCCATGCTCTTCCCGATGATCGTCGATGAACGCAATCATGGTTTCGGTCGGCGGTCGAGCTCCGCCTGCGCGAAATGCGCCGAGGCCTTCCGCAGAATCTCGTTGGCCTGACGGAGTTCCCGGATCTCCCGCTCCATGGCTTTCATCTTCTCCGCCATGTCGGTGGGGACTCCGGCTCAGGTTCCTTGATCGATCTCCCGCCGTTTCACCCACTCATGCAGAGTGGCCGCGTTGCAGCCGATCTTAGCCGCGACCGAACTGCACGCTACCCACCTCGATGGGTATTCCCCTGCGTGTTCCAATACCATTCGCACGGCGCGCTCCCGTACCTCTGGCGAATACTTATTTATCTCTCGCTTCATGGCTCCACCTTCTCATTCGTTGGAGCCTCCGGTAAACCCGGGGCGGTTCAGCACCCGTTGCGGCAAGGGCACGAAGATCATCGCTTTCGCCGCCTTGTGACCCGCTGGAATATCGCGTCGAAAACTTCCTCGGCTTCGTTCGCCTCGGCTGCTTACAACTCTTACTCAGACATCCACGAGACGCTTCTAGGTCTGAGAACAGACCTCGTAACAACAGCGGCGCCAAGCACCTCCTCCGCGGAGCACGATCGAGTTCCGACCGGGGCCAACCGCCACCCAAGCCACCAACTGACAACGATCCTTATTGGCAACAGAAAGATCCGAGCGCGTATGCTAGCTTCACTGCTTCCAGCGCGACAGGTAAGAGTCCATCGCGAGGGAATCCAGTTCCTTTTGCAGTTCGCTTTCCCAGATTTTCTTCTGCTTCAGTTTCACTTTGTTGAGTACTTCGGCACCCTGATTCGCCCTGTTGTAAATCTCCCGCTGCTGGCGAAGCTCAACTTCTTTTTCCGCAATCCGGGTCCGCAAACGGATTCTCTCTGCCTCGACAAAACGCCGGTAGCGCCCTAGTTCCGCGCGGGACGGCGAATCGGGACTAGCACGAGCCACCTCCATCGCAAAGTCCACGTTGAGCCGCTCGAGATTCGCTCGGCGGGAGGCAACTTCGTTTTCGATCCTTTGGAGCCGCGCATGTTCCAGATCCGCCATCGCCCGGCGATAGGAGAGGATCCGTTCCAAACGAAAGGCAAAGCGCTTCATTTGCAGACCGGAGTATTCGTACTGATCCCAAGAATCGTCGACAGACTCTGGAGTTGATTCAGCGTATGGGACAGGGGGGAGGTTTCATCCGCATCCTGACGGAGAAAGCCATCAATCTGCGCCCGGTTTCGCAGAAACGAGTCGAGAAGAGGATTGGAGCCCTGGACATAAGCGCCAAGCTGAATCAAATCGGAGGCGCGCTCAAAGGCAGCCAGAGCCTCCCGGATATTCCTTGCCGCCTCCTTGTGATCCTTGCCTGCCAGTTTCGATTGGAGTCGGCTGACGCTCTCCAGAACGTTGATAGCAGGATAATGCCCCATCGCGCCCAACTGCCGCGAAAGGATAATGTGGCCATCGAGAATCGCCCGCACCGTGTCGCAAACCGGCTCATTGAAGTCGTCACCTTCCACGAGAACGGTGAAGAAACCAGTAATCGACCCTTGTGGGAAACGGCCGGCCCGCTCAAAGATCTTCGGAAGCAGTTGGAAGGCGCTCGGCGGATAGCCTTTCTGACCTGGAGGTTCCCCGGCAGCCAGCCCAATTTCCCGTTGCGCCATCGCCAGACGAGTGACCGAATCGATCACAAGCAGCACGTCCTTCCCTTGGTCGCGAAAGTACTCCGCAACGGCCAGAGCAACGAAACAGGCACGGAGCCGTAAGGGCGCCGGTTGGTCACTGGTCGCTGCAATCATGACGCTGCGTTCGCGGCCTTCTGGACCTAACTCATGCTCGAGAAAGCTCTTCACCTCGCGATTGCGCTCCCCGATCAGGGCGATCACGGCAACATCGGCTTGGTGGTGTTTGCACATTGAACCCAAAAGAGTACTCTTCCCAACGCCGGAGCCGCCAAACAGACCAATGCGCTGGCCCTTGCCGCAGGTGAGCAGGCTGTCGATCACACGAATGCCAGTAACCAGTGGCTCCGAGATGTTTTCACGCTGGAGCGGGCCTGGAGGAGGTGCATAGAGATCGTAAAGAGCCTGGGAGTCGATGGATGGGCCGCCATCCATCGGCTGCCCGAAGCCATCCAGAACACGGCCCAGCAATGACGGCCCGACGCGCACCTTAGCGGCTTCCGTACGGGCTAGAATCGTTGCCCCCTGGGCCAGCCCGCCCGTGTCCTCGAGTGGCATGGATAAGACCTTCCCATTGCGGAAACCGATCACCTGCGCCCGAATCCGCCGGGAACCAGGCAGCAGTACTTCACAGAAATCTCCGATTGCAGCCGCAGGTCCCTCACTTTCCAGGAGCATGCCCGCGACATCGGTCACGCGGCCCCGTCGCTGCACCAGATCCGCCTGTAAAAGGTACTTTTCAAATCGATGGATATCAAGAGCCTTCATGTCCTTCTCCCCATCAGATCGACGAAGCCACGCTCGACTTCGTCCAGTTGCGCCTGAATCGAGGCATCCAGAATGCCCGTGGTGCTTTCCAGTAAAAGGGCTCCACGGTCAAGGCCCGCATCCGAGACGATCTCGACACGGGGTGGCAAACCCAAGCGTTCGAGGAAAGGTTGGAGCGCGGCATGGTCTTTGGGATTCAAAAGAACGCGATTCAGCTCTCGCACCTCTAAACGTTGCATCGCGGCATGAATCAGACCAAGGAGCGCTTCGCAATCTACCTGGATTTCCCGATGAAGAATCCGGCGGGCAATCGCCACCGCCAGGCGGACTAATTGCTCTTCACTCTCCAGCCGATAGCGCTGCTTGACCGTAGCCAGATCTTCAATGGACTGCGCCATCCGCTTGAGCCAGGGTTCGATTTCGTGCTGGATCCGAGCCTGCGCCCGCGCCTCGCACTCCGTTCTGGTGCGATGGACAGCTTCTTCGAGTTCGTACCGGTGCGCATTTTGCAGCTCCACGATCTGCTGCTGCGTCGCATCGACCGCACTTGCTTCGACCATCAACGGCGCAGCCGTGATGAGCGGCTCCCGATCGAACTCTTCAATGGCCCAAGGTGCCAAGCCTATCCGCGCGGCTTCGCTCTCCTCAAGAATGCGCGACATGCTGCCGGCTGGAGCCGGGGTGCGATCCTCCGTACGGATTTCGGCAGGGCGGCTAGTTGACATACTGTTCGCCCACCGTCCCCTTCAGATTCACAACTCCTTCGTTCTCCAGTTGCCGCAGCGTAGTAATGATCTGCTGTTGCGCGCCCTCGACCTCGCGGATCTTGACCGGGCCAAGCGCATCCATGTCTTCGCGGAGCATCTCCGCACCTCGCTGTGACATCGCAGTGAGAAAATGATCCCGCAACTTGTCGCTAGTCCCCTTGAGCGCAACCGTCAGCAGTTTCCGGTCAATACGGGACAGCAGTTCCTTGATCCCAAGCTCGTCCACCATGAGCATATCCTCAAAGACAAACATCAATTGGCGGATCGTCTGGGTCAGTTGCGGATTCAGATCTTCCAGCGACTCCAGAATTTCCTTGCTTGTGCCAGAATCGAGGCGGTTGAACATTTCAGCAACCGCCTGAACCCCACCCGTCGATTCCCGGCTAAAATCTCCAATCTCTTTGAGCTTCAAGCCGATAATGCTGGCGATCTTGCCGATGATTTCTGGAGAAATCTGCTCCAGGCTCGCCATGCGATGCGCAACATCAGCACGAATCGGCCCCGGCAACGCGTAGAGAAGACCCGCGGCCTGGGAAGGGTTCAGATGCGAGAGAATCAGGGCAATCGTCTGGGGATGCTCATTGTGAATGAACTTTGCCAGCTGTGTCGGATCGGCCTTCTGCAGCGCATCAAAACTGAGACTCTCTCCGCCCAGTTGCTTCAGAAGGCGATCGAGGATCTTCTTTGCCTCTTCCGGCCCAAAAGCCTGAACCAGCACCTTCTTTGCATAATCGACACCACCTTTCAAGACATATTGGTGGGCGATTGACATCTGGTAGAACTCCTCGAGAATTGCCTCCGCCACTTCTGCGGTCACCGCCGTGGCACGAGCCAGTTCTTGTCCGATGCGGTGCACCTCCGCATCGTCCATCTGCTTGAGGACCTCCGAGGTGAGATCTTCGCCCAGAATGATGAGCAGGATCGCCGCCTTCTTCGCACCAGGAAGATTGACGCGAACCGTCGGATCGTCGGGGAGCACATCAGGAATCTTCGCCGGAGTGAGCGTTTCAGCCATCAGCTTCTAGCCTCCATGGAGCCAACTGCGCAGGATGAGCGCGATCATCATCGGGTCTTTCTTTGCCTCCTCGGTGATGTGCTGCTGGAGTATCTTGCCTTTTTGCGTCGTAACATGAGGCATCTTCAGCTTTTCCAGTTCTTTCTGTTCGAGACGCTTTTGCAAATCCTGCTGCTCGATCAGCCGCTCCTCAAAGCTGCGGTCATCGCTGGATACATCCTCATTCTCCAGTTCTGCCGTACTCGCCGCGCGACTCCGGATCGCGGCACTTCCGGTGGCAGTAACTTTCTTCTTTCTTTTGCGGAGGAACCAGAACACAGCCATGCCGAGAACCAGCAGCAGTACAACCGAGGCCACCAGCACCGCAAGCAGGACATTGGGATCTTTGAGCGGAGCCGGTAAGAAAGGTAGTATCGGGACCGGAATTTCTAACATCGGTTTGGGAGGAACAGGCGGGAGCGGTGCCAGTGGCGCCGCGACTTTTAACGTCGCATCAAAGGGCAGACTCTCCACGATGACGAGATCACCGCGCTCGGGAACAAGCCCGACTGCTGCCGATACCACCTCGCGGATCGCCTTGATCTTTTCAGGACTGGGCGGATCAAGCACTCGCTTCGCAGTCGAGCCAACGCCCTCCCATCGCAGATCCTGATCCAGCAACACCGACAAGGAGACACGCTTGATCGCCCCCTGAGGTGTCCGGGTGCGGCGGATGGAGCGGCTAGCCTGATAGTTCGTACTTTCAGTCTTTCGCTTGGTGCCTGTCTGTGCGGAAGCTGGGCGGGAAGTGGGACGCGGAAGATTGGAGGCTGTGCCGGGCACACCGCTTGCCAATGGAATCCCGCTCTCATCTTCGGATTTTTGTTCCGAGGTGACGACTGCTTTTTCCGGATCGTAGGATTCCTCACTCGCCTCCCCACTCGTCATGTCGCAATCGATGGTGACGCCGGCACGATACTTCTCTTCTCCCAGCAGAGGCGTCAGGGTCGCATTGAGTTTGGCGAGCAGGTCCTTTTCGAGCTTTTGACGGTACTCGAGCAGGATATCCGGATAGTCCTCCTCCGCTGCGCCGGCCTTGCGAGGACGGCTGAGCAGGATGCCGTTCTGGTCTATTAGCGAAACGTGTTCGGGCTGCAAGCCTTCGACCGCGCTGGACAAGAGAAACACAACCGACTGCACCGACGCTTGCGGCAAACGCGCCCCAGTCTTGAGTTTCAAAACGACACTGGCCTTGGCGGGCTGGCGGTTGTCTTGAAAGATGGATTGCTTCGCAAAGGTGAGATGAACGCGGGCATGGTCCACTTCGCGCAGACTGGATACGGTACGCTCGAGCTCTCCTTCCAGCGCACGCTGGTAATTCACTTGTTCGGCAAACTCAGTGAGCGCAAAGTTCGTCTTGTCGAAAATCTCGAATCCGATGCGGCCGCTTCTCGGCAATCCCTGAGCCGCCAACTCGAGGCGAAGTTCCGAAAGCCGGGCGCTCCGGACATAGACGCTCGCCCCGTCCTCTCCGATCTTGTACTCCACATTCTTCTCGCGCAGCCGGTTGGTGAGTTGCCCTGCATCCTCGGGGGCCAATTGGGTGAACAGCGGTTTGAAGTCCTTCTCCCGCTGGTAGGTGGTGAAGCCATACAGACCGGCGATTACCGCTAGAAAGGCAACCCCGATCGTGATCTTCTGACGAAGACTCAGGCTGTCGAATCGCTCGCGAATCTGGTTCAATCGGCGTCTTTCTTCATGGAACTAAGCATCGAAAGGCCGGTGCCTCAGATCTGCATCCTCATGACTTCCTGGTAGGCCTGCATCACCTTATTGCGAGCCTCCATGGCGATCTCAAAGGTGAGACCCGCCTTCTGCACGCTCATCGCAACCTGATGGACGTCGACATCTTCCCCGTTCATCCAGGCCGCCACCTGATTGCTCGACTCGGCCTGGGCGGACTTTACGTTTCCGATCAAACCACTGAATAGATTCTTGAAATCGTTGGTCCCGGGAGATAAGGGGTTCATCCCATCCGGCATCGCGATCGGATCGAGCGGCTTTACCAGTTCAATTGCTTTTGAGATTGAAAAGTCCATACGCACTTAGCCTCGGAGTAAATCGATGGATTTCGAGATCATATCTTTCACCGCATTCATGGCCGTTACATTCGCGCCGAAAGAGCGGCTGGCATTAGTCATGTCGACCATCTCTTCAATCGGATTGAAGTTCGGAAACGCAACATAGCCCTTCTGGTCGGCATCCGGATGACCGGGCATATAACGCAGAATCGGGTCCTTGTCGTCGATCTGAACCTCACTGATTGCAACGCCCGTATTGGGCGCATCAAGAGAGGACTGGAACGCAGAGCTGAAAGGGCTGCTGACCCCTGCCGACTGGAAGACTGCATCCTGACGGCGATAGGGACCACCCTCTTCGGTGCGAGTGGTTTCCGAATTGGCGATGTTCTGAGCGAGCAGTTCCGTTCTGAAACGTTGGGCCGACATGCCCGATGCACTCACACTTAAGCTTTGAAAGAGACTCATTAGCCGCGGGCATCCTTAATGGCCAGCCGGATGTCGCGGGCATCGCCCTTGACTAACTGGCTGACAAGATTGAAGCGCATGCTGTTCTCACTCAAGAGCCGCATCTCCCGGTCGACGTCCACATTATTGCCGTCGTTCTTTGTTTTCAGGCCTTCCGGCTCAATGACATGAGGCGCCGCACCATCGAGCAGTGATTGGAACTCAAAGTGAAAGTCGATGTCCTTGGTCTTGTAGCCGGGGGTATCGGCATTCGCGATATTGGCGGCCACCAGCTTCTGGCGGTCCGCCAGAAGGTCCAGATATTGCGCCATCCGTCCGGTGAGTGGATCGAACATACGCAAGGAATGATGCAAATGAGATACCAAATGGAAAAGAGGGAGGATTTCCGCCTGAAACCTCCCCCAAAGCGCCAATAAAATGGCAGGTTGCCCAGGAATTGCCAGCAGCAGTCTTGTTCCCTTTCGGGACGGATGCAATCCTGCTTTTATTCCCCATGTCTCAATTCGAACCCTATCTGCAGCGTTGGGAGCTAGTTCCCGATGGTCTGCCCATTCACACCTCGAGCAGTTCACTGCTGCCGGTGATCTATCGGGAGCTCCCAGCCATGCTGAAGCTTGCGGTGGTGGAGGAAGAAAAGCGCGCCGGGATCCTGATGGACTGGTGGGGTGGCGACGGGGCCGCGCTTGTATTGGAACAACACCAGGGGGTGCTATTACTCGAGCGCGCGATGGGAGAATCTTCTCTAAGCACGATGGCACGGGAAGGGCGTGACGACGAAGCGAGCCGGATTGCCTGCCTTGTTGCCGCAAAACTCCATACGCCGCGAGCGCAGCCCCCCGCGCACTTGGTGCCACTCGAGATCTGGTTTCAGGATCTGGGGCCCGCAGCGCTGCAGCATGGCGGTGTTCTGCAGTACTCCGCCGCGGCAGCCCGTGAGCTCCTGGCCAGCCCACAGGATATTGTTGGATTGCACGGCGATCTTCATCACGGAAACATCCTTGATTTCGGACCACGGGGCTGGCTCGCCATCGACCCCAAAGGCCTGATCGGCGAGCGCACTTTCGATTTTGCAAATCTGTTTTGCAATCCCGATCCGGAGACGGCGCTTCTACCGGGACGCCTGGTCCGGCAATTGGAGATCGTCACCACCTCGGCGGGCTTGGATCGAAAGAGACTCCTGCAGTGGATTCTCGCCTGGTCCGGATTGTCCGCAGTCTGGATGATGCAAGACGGGCTCAAGCCGGACTTGGAGATCTCGATTGCAGAGCTTGCCGTTTCGGAACTGGCTCGCGAGAGCTCGTCACTCTAAGCGTAGGTGTCGGGATACTTTTCGCGCATCTCTTGGGCGAGCTCGAGCGCCGTACCAATTTGCACCAGCTTGCCCTGCCCGATCCCCGGACACCACTCCGCAGTTTGCTTCCATTGCTGCCGGTTCTCGACCAGTTCGGGCCAGAAAGGAAAGAGACGGCATTGAACCGGCTTCACCGCGTGGATGCTGCATCCCTTTTCATCCAGGAAAGGACATTGCTTGCCGCCTCTCGGTTTGCGAATGCGGCGCATGTGCCGCGTGCGATAGAGAAAGCGGGCTTCAAAATCCGCCTGTGGCATCTTCAGATAACGCGCGGCGTTCGAGACATCTTCTTCCGTGAGATAGACATAGCCGCTAACCTCGCAACACTTGCGGCAGCCAGTCTGGCACTGGAATCGAATCTCGAAGCTCGACGCTTTAGGCACTTGTCACCAGCGTAACAATCTCAACCCCTTCTCCAGCAGTGGGGGCGCTAAAATGAGGACTCCGCATGTCCACCAACGCCAGCTCGCTTTCCCCCTGGGTAGAATCCAATCGCCAGCGATTGCTCGATGAACTCTTCGAGCTGATTCGCATCCCCAGCGTCTCCACCTTGCCGGAACACAAGGCCGATGTCCTGCGAGCCGCGGAGTTCACAGCCAGCAAACTGAAGGCCGCAGGTCTCGAGAATGTCGAGATCATTCCGACCGAAGGACACCCGCTTGTCTATGCCGACTGGCTCCATGCCGATGGCAAGCCAACGGTGCTTTGCTACGGCCACTACGATGTCCAGCCGCCCGACCCTCTCGATCTTTGGATCTCTCCTCCCTTTGAGCCAGAGTTGCGGAACGGCAACATCTACGCACGCGGCGCGGTGGACGACAAGGGCCAGTTCTATATGCACGTGAAGGCCATCGAAGGACTGATGGCGTTGCATGGAAAGCTGCCGGTGAATGTGAAGTTCCTGATCGAAGGCGAGGAGGAAATTGGCGGGAAATCCATCTCGAAATATGTGCCGGCAAACCGCGAAAAGCTGCAGGCCGATGTCGCATTGGTATCCGATACGGCGCTCTATGCCGAAGGCCTGCCGACGCTTTGTATTGGCTTGCGCGGGCTTGTCTATTTGGAGATCACCGCGCAAGGCGCGATGCGCGATCTGCACTCTGGCCTCTATGGCGGCGCTGCGCCGAATGCGGTGTTCGGATTGATCGAACTGCTTGCCAAGACCAAGAACAGCGAGGGCCAGATTCAGATTCCGGGAATCTATGACGATGTTGCCGAACCGGATGCGGCCGAGTTGCAGTCCTGGGAGAGCCTGCCGTTTTCAGAAGCGGCGATGCTGCGCGATGAGGTTGGTTCCACTCGCTTGACCGGTGAGCCTGGGCGCAGCGTACTCGAGCGGGTGTGGTCACGGCCCACCCTCGAGGTGCATGGCATCGCGGGCGGTTTCACCGGCGCCGGAGCGAAGACCGTGATCCCCGCCACAGCAACGGCTAAGGTATCGCTGCGGCTGGTGCCGAACCAGAATCCGGAGAAGGTGGTTGAGGCGGTGCGGAGTTTTGTCGCAACGCATGCGCCGGCCGGGATTGTCTGCAGCGTGAACGTGTTGTCCGATGGCCCCGGGCTGCTGGTGAATCCGAATCATCCTGCCATTGCTGTCGCCGCCCAGGCCTTTGAAGACATGATGGGCAAGCCGACGGTGTTTACGCGCAGCGGCGGTTCCATTCCCATCGTCGGTGAGTTTCACGAGTATCTTGGCATCCCGACGATCCTCATGGGCCTGGGCCTGCCCGACGATGGCCTCCATTCGCCGAATGAAAAGTTCAAACTGGAGAATTACTATTTGGGTATCGAGACAGTGGCGCACTTTCTTGAGAAGTATGGAGCGTAGCAGCTGCCCGAACCAGTAATTCAAGACCCGCCGAAGAATACGGCTGAGAGCGCGGCCAGCGTTTCGCATGGCGTTGTGCGCTCCGCATCGATCATGAGCTTTGCGGTGGCGATGTCACGCGTCTCGGGGCTGGTGCGCGAGATGGTGATGAGCCGTTTGTTTGGCGCCTCGATGCCCTACGATGCGTTTCGCATCGGTTTTCAGATTCCGAACCTCACCCGGGATCTGTTTGCCGAAGGAGCGCTGTCAGCGGCTTTTGTGCCAGCCTTCACAGACGCGCTGCACAATAAGGGACGCGAAGAAGCTTCGCGATTGGCGAATCTGGTGTCCACCACCCTGATTCTCGTGGTGGGCCTGATCTGCGCGATGGGCGCAGTCTTTAGTCCAACGCTCGTCCATCTGGCCGCCCCCGGTTTTGGCCAGACCCCGGGCAAGCTGGAACTCGCCGCTTCGCTCACCCGCATCATGTTCCCGTTTCTGTTGCTGGTGGCCTTGGCTGCACAGGCCATGGGCATCCTGAATGCGCTGAAGCAGTTCGCCGTGCCTGCGCTTTCTTCGACCTTTTTCAATATCGGAAGCGTGCTGACGGGGATCTTGCTCGGCGTTGTCCTCGGTCCGAAGCTTGGTATTTCGGCAATCGAAGGAATGGCCTGGGGAGTGCTGGTGGGCGGGGCGATGCAGCTCGGCTTCCAAATCCCTGCTCTCATCAAAGCGGGGTTCACATTCAAGCCAACGATCGATTTTAGTGATCCCGGATTACGGCAGATTCTCGCCATGATGGGCCCGGCAATTCTGGGGAATGCAGCAACGCAGATCAACGTATTGGTCAACTCAAACCTCGCCTCGGAGATCATCGATCCGGCGCGTGGCGCCAATGGACCGGTCGGCTGGCTGAACTACGCCTTCCGCTTTATGCAGTTGCCGCTCGGGCTATTTGGAGTGGCCATTGCCAGTGCCACGCTGCCCGCGATTTCAAGAAGCGCCGCGGCAGCCAATTGGGAGGAGTTCCGCCGCACGCTGTCGCGCTCCTTGGGCTTGGTGTTTCTTCTCACCATCCCCAGTTCCGTGGGGCTGGTTCTTGTCGGCAAGGCCATGATCGGAGCCGTTTACCAGGGCGGAAAGTTTGAGTATTACGACACCCAACAGACAGCCGTCGCGCTGTCCTGCTTCGCCATTGGCCTGGCAGGATATTCCGCGCTGAAGGTGTTGAGCCCAGCCTTCTACGCGCTGAAAGACTCCCGCACGCCAATGCTCGTCTCGCTGGGAAGTGTCGTTGTGAACTATGCACTGGCAAGGACGATGGTGGACGTATTTCACTTTGGCCATGCGGGGCTCGCCCTCTCCACCTCCGGCATCGCCCTGTTCAGTTCCATTACGCTGTTTCTGCTGATGCGGCAGCGGATCGGCGGCTTGTATGGACGCCTGCTTTGGACCAGCCTTTCGAAGGCTGCGGTATCGAGTCTGGCAATGGCTGCCGCCGTGGCAGGAATCCTGTATTTTGCAGGAAGTTGGGCCTTTGTTCTGCAGTTGGCGGTGGCAATTCCGGTGGGTGCCATTGTCTTCTATTTTGCCGCTCGCGCGTTGAGAGTGGAGGAGTTAGCCATGGCAACCGATGCGATGGCCGGGCCCCTGAAGCGCCGGATACCCTTCTTGCGTGGTACCTTGTAAACACTTCATGGCTCAGGATCTACAACTTGCTTTACAGATGCAGCGGATGGACCGCCAACTCGCACAACTGGAGGCCGAGATTCGCGGATTGCCCAAGCGAATCGCGGCTTTAGAAGCGAAACTGGACGCACACCAGAAGCGGCTGGTCGCCGACCAGGCAGCGCTTACCTGGAACCAGTTAGAGATCAAAAGACTCAGTGATGCAACGGTCGATGCAAAGGCGAAAATCGAACGTCTGAAGAAGCAAACTATGCAGTCGACGACCCAGGAACAGTTGACCGCCTTCCAACACGAAGTTGCCTTCGCCGAAGGCGAGATCGTGAAGAACGAAGCAGAGTCCTTCCGGTTGATCGAAGCAAGTGAAGCGCTCGCCGCGACCGTGCGCACCGCAGAGGCCGAATTGGCGGTGGAGCGCGAGAACGTCGAAAAAGAAAAAGTCGATGCCACCGCACGCAGCGAGGCAGATCGCAAAAAGGGCGTAAAACTCTATCGCGAGCGCATCCAGTTGGGTAAAGAAGTGCCACCTGCCCTGTTGAAAGACTATGAACGTCTGCGCAAGAAGCACAAGGATGGCATCGTAGTCGCCGAATGTACCGAAGGGCTTTGCACCTCCTGCCAGATGAACATTCGCCCTGCCTTACTCCAGCAAATCCGGCAGTATCCCGAAACCATCTTCCACTGTGAAAGCTGCCTGCGGATGCTCTTTTATAACCCACCGATCTCCGTAGATGGCATTCCCTCCAGCACACAACTCCCGACTTAATGTTCCGTTCGCTCCGCAGCCAACTTGCTGACAATCCCTCGCAATTGTATGGCGGCATCGGCATTACGGATCTCGATGGCGACGGTCACTTGGAGTGCTTTGTCGCCTCCTGGGGGGGTAAGAACCTGGTATTGAAATGGGGCGGCGACGCCTATTTCGATATTGCCGATGAAGTGCTGTCAGACTATGGCTCCGAGGGTATGGGAGTCGCGGCGGGTGACTTTGACGGCGATGGCCGTGAGGAGATCTTTGTCTCGACATCGGAAGCGAGCGAGGATTGCCTCTTCGCCTGGCGCCGCGGGCGGTGGCAGAACCTCCTTCACACCTTCGACCAACGGCCCATTGCCAGCCAATCCGTCCTGACCCTGGATCGCTTTGGCATGGGGCGATTTGGGTTTCTGGTGGCACAGGAAGGTGGCCCTTTTCGCCTCATCGAGATGATGGGGGGCGAACGCATCGCCGACAACGCCGCCACACTGGGCTTAGCCCGCATTGCCGGGGGACGGAGTCTGATCGCCGGACCTATCCTCGGTTCCGGACTGGATCTCTACGCCGGCAATGAAGGCATCGTGAATATGCTCTTCCGGGCTCGTACCGATGGGCGCTATGAGGAGATCGCCCTCCCATTGGGACTTGGCGACTCTAGCGGCTTTGCCCGAGGATTGGGTTTACTCGATGCCAATGGGGATGGCCGGCTGGAACTCTTCTGCGCCAACCGGCAAGGCCCCCATCGATTGTTCTTCCAAGGTTCCAGCGGCAGCTTTGCCGACGGTGGATTGGGCTGGGAATCCAATGCACGTGCGGTGGTGATCGCCGATTTCGATAACGATGGCTACGAGGAGATCTTCATCCACAATCAGGAGCAAGCAAACTTGCTGCTCGCTTGGCGCGAGGGAAGTTGGCGAGCGGTGGATTGTGGCGAAGCCGTGGAGCCACAGGGCTTTGGCGTTGCCGCCATCGCAGCCGATCTCGATGGCGACGGACGGCTCGAACTCTTGCTTGGCCATGGAGAGAGTGCGCCCCAACCTTTGTCGCTTTATGCCTGTCCAGAGAATCGGAATCACTGGTGCCGGGTGATGCCACTCACCGCATCGGGCGCGCCCGCGCGTGGAGCACTGGTTTGGCTGTGGGCAGACGGCAGGCAACAGACACGCGTGATCGATTGTGGCAGTGGCTATCTCAGCCAGACCGAACCCGTGGCCCATTTCGGGTTGGGAAGAGCGGACTTGGTCGAGCGAGTTGAGATCCGCTGGGTGGATGGAGTCACGATCGAACTGATCGACGTCGTGGTAGATCGTCTTCACCGGGTCCCATACCCGAACGGCGAGCTACACTAGTCCGGATGCAGCTACGCTTCGATGGGTTGAAGGCACTGGTGACAGGCGGCGCGAATGGGATTGGGCTCGCAACCGTGCGCGTGCTCCGGGATGCCGGTGCGGATGTTCTGGTGCTCGATCGGGAGACTTGCGCTGAAGATGGAGTGCGCTCTGAGGTGGTGGATCTGACGGCCTGGGATGGAAATGCGGCAGTGGATGTCGCGGTTCTGAATGCCGGGATGTGCTGGCCCGCCGGACTGTTCGAGACGACACGCGCCAACTGGGAGGCGACTATCGGATTGAATCTCAGCGCCGTGTTCTTTCAACTGCAAGCGATCGCTCGCGGGATGCGGGACCGGCGTCGCGGCAGCATTGTCATCACGGCCTCGACAAACTCCTTTGATGGCGAAGCGAACCTGATTGCCTACAACGCCAGCAAGGCGGCGCTGCTGGGACTCGTGCACACGGCTGCGAATGAGCTGGGACCTTATGGGGTTCGGGTGAATGCGGTGTGTCCGGGATTCATTCGGACGCGCCTGACGGCATCAGCCTTTGAGGATGAGAGTGTCGCGAAGCCGTACTTCTCAGCCTTGCCGCTCGGACGTGGGGGGAGACCGGAGGAGGTCGCAAACGCTGTCGCCTTTCTGGCATCCGCACAGGCCAGTTTTATCACCGGGACCACGCTGGTGGTGGATGGGGGCCAGATGGCTGCAAAATTCGGGACGTGGAATGGATTGGATGCGGAGTTTGGGGAGGAGCGCTGGCAGCTGAAGCCCTAGGACCCGAGATGACGGGAGCCTCCTTTTATCATCCAGATGCTTTTCGCATCGCTGCTGCAGGTCTCCTTCGACGCTGAATCTCAGGCGCAATTTCGGATGGCCTCTCCCGGCATGCGTAAGCGATACCCGACCGATGGGAGCGACGAAGTGTGGGCGTTTGCAGCGCCTGACATTGATGAATCAATAAGCTCCGGTAGCTCGATTTTGCGCGACGGGAGGCATTTAACGGATTGTGCTCTCTGGCCAGGTGCGGAACGCTTTGGCAGCCGATGCCGCATGATCTTCGCGAAGTGTTGCGCCTCCGGGAGCGCCGGAAGGCTCACCCCACAGCAGCTATTCTGGATAGCCGGACCCTGTAATCGACTCCCGAGCACCAGTCGTAGTGTAGTGCTTCACACAGAGCGACGGTTAAGAGCGGCCTGAGCGCGGACCACCTTGGCGAGGATGTCGGAGGCCTTGGCGGTCCAGATGAAAGGTTTGGGGTTCTCGTTGTGGGCATCGACAAAGGCGTCCAGCGCTTCGATGAGTTCGACGATGCTGCCGAAGACGCCGCGGCGCAGGCGGTTGACGGTCAGGTCGCCGAAGAAGCGCTCCACCATGTTGAGCCACGACGAACTCGTCGGGGTGAAGTGCACGTGGAAGCGGGGGTGGCGCTTGAGCCAGCGCTGCACCTTCTCATGCTTGTGCGTGGCGTAGTTGTCGCAGATCAGATGGAGTTCCTTGCCTGCGGGAGTGGCCTCGTCGATCAGCCGCAAGAACTTGATCCATTCCTGATGCCGGTGCCGCTGTTGGCAGAGACTAATGACCTTGCCGCTGGCAACATTCAGGGCCGCAAACAGGGTCGTGGTTCCATGACGCTTGTAGTCGTGCGTCATCGTGCCGGCGCGGCCCGGCTTGAGCGGCAATCCGGGTTGCGTGCGATCCAGGGCTTGCACTTGGCTCTTCTCATCGACGCTCAGCACGATGGCGTGTTCCGGAGAGCTGAGCTAAAGCCCGACGATGGCCTCCAGTTTCTCGCCGAACTCGGGGTCGTTGCTGATCTTGAAGGTCTCGACGAGATGCGGCTTCAGGCCATGCGCATGCCAGATCCGCAGCACGCTGGAGTCGCTGATCCCCAAGGCCGCGGCCATGCTGCGGGTGCTCCACTGCGTGGCCTGGGCGGGTTTCACCTCGGTCGTGAGGCGAATCACCTCGGCGATCAATTCCCGGCTGATCGTTGGCGTGCGTCCTGGCCGCGGAGCGTCCTCCTCCAGACCCGCTACGCCCAATTCCAGAAAGCGGGAGCGCCACCGGCTGGCCTTCTTCTGCGTGATGCCGAGTTCGGCGGCGATCTCCCGATCCTGCCTGCCTTGCCCGGCAAGGAGGACGATCCGGGCCCGCTCTGCCAGACGCACTGGAATCTTCCGGCCCTGGGCCCACTTCTCCAACTCACGCTTCGTTTCATCGCTCAACTCGACTCGCGGGGCTACTCGCATTTCTCGCTCCTCGAGTATAGGGACGCCCGCGGGGTCATAATGGTTACTAATTGTGAAGCACTGCAGTAGGTTGGGGCATCGTTAGTGCGGCACGTAACCTCAGCCGATAAACAAGATCGTGCTCAGAAGCAGCCACCGGCGAGAGTGTCAGCCGCCAGCAACACGACATACACCTGGAAGTCGTCAAACTTAGCAACGGTAGCCCGGATCCGGACTATCCGGCCGTCGCACTGTTCGGGATTCCCAGCAATTGCGTACAGGGTTGTTACAACGGGCTCGGTCGCCACAGACTGTAGCACTGCAACCTCAAAAGATCTTGTTTTACCGCATCCTAGTCGCCGAAAATGGAAAAGCCCCGCGCGATGCAGGGCTTTTCATGGGGTGACCAAATTTATGGTGGGCCTGTGCAGACTCGAACTGCAGACCCCTACCGTGTCAAGGTAGTACTCTAACCAACTGAGCTACAGGCCCCAAAACTTTTCGAAACTGGATAAAATCGGCAGCCGAAAAGTCAAAGTCTAATAATATAAATAACTTACCGCGCTCTGCCTACCGTGTCAAGGTCGCAATTTAGCCAGCGGAACTACAGCTCGCTATCGGGTGGCGAAACTTCTATTCTAGCATGTTGTTTCGGGATTGCCAGCTTTTCATAAAAGTTGCTCCAACAATTAATCCTCCCCCGGCCAGTGCCATTGAAGAAGGTAGCTCATCGTGAAGAAGCCAGGTCCACAGCGGGTTCAGTGCAGGCTCGAGCATGATCAATAGTGAGGCCTCAAGTGCAGAAAGACGCTGGATTGCTTTCGTGAGCAACCAATAGGCGACGCCGATCTGGATCGTACCCAAATAGAAAATTGCCAGGACGTCAGCCACCGGAAATGCTTGGACGGGAAAGAGCATCGGCGCGCAGAGGGCGAAGGCGATCAGATTCCCGGCGAGGACAGGGGACATCGGGTCCGTTTCCCTGCCCGCCCCGCCACTCCTGCCGAGCCAGCGCAGGCCGCAGACAGTCGCCGCCCAGGCCACGCCACTGAATGCGCCGTAGAAATTGCCAAGCGCCGGATCTGGCGCCAGCCGTTGGGAGGCTGAACTCTGCCAGAAGATCCCCGCCATCCCAACGAGGATCAGTGCCAGCGTTGCCCAGTCTGCAGAGCGATTTTTCTCCCCCAACAACCATGGCCCGAGAATGACCAAATAAATGGGCGCAGTGCCCTGGAGGAAGATGGCATTCGCTGAGGTGGTGTTCTTCGTTGCGAGGACAAAGGAGACAAGACACAACCCGTAGAAAAGCCCCACGAGCAGTGTTCGCCACGTCCAGTTCCGTCGCGAACCCGGAAGGATCACTGCAATCGTCAAAGCGGCAACCAGGCTGCGGAATCCACCGACTTGCCAACTGGTGAGAGTCGTCGCCTTAATCGCAGCTCCGCCTGTGGAGAAAAGCAGTGCGCTCGTCAACGTCAAGAGACGCGGATTCACAGGGAAATCTCAAAATTTAAGGACTCTTCACCCACAGTCTCCCAGTCTATGAAAGAATCGTCGATTGTCTATGAAGAATCGTCATTGGGTCTTGGTGCTGTTGTTTTTCCTATCGGTGATCACCTATATCGATCGGGTATGTATCTCGGTAGCGGGTCCGACGATGCAGGACGAGTTGCATCTATCCCAGACACAGTGGGGCTGGGTGGTGGGAGCATTTACGCTTTCCTACGCGCTTTTCGAGATCCCAACCGGCGCCATGGGAGATCGATTGGGGTCCCGGATCACTTTGAGCCGGATCGTGCTGTGGTGGAGCGGTTTTACAGCGCTCACCGGCGCCGTGTCGAACTTCTATTTATTGCTGCTCACCCGCTTTCTATTCGGTATCGGCGAGGCGGGAGCTTATCCGAACGCAGCTTCCACGATTTCGCGATGGTTTCCGAAGTCCCAGCGTGCACGGGCTGCCAGCGTGGTTTGGGCCGCCAGCCGTTTGGGCGGAGCGGTGAGTCCCTTTTTGGTGATTCCCATCCAGCAGGCATATGGCTGGCGCGCCTCTTTCTATATTTTTGGCTCCATCGGGTTGGTTTGGGTGGCGATTTGGTACTTCTGGTTCCGGGATACACCAGCCACGAAACCTGGCACTTCAACTGAGGAGATCGCGGAAATCGCGGCTGACAGCAGTCCTGGTGACGCAGCACATACCTCCATGCCGTGGAAGAAAGCTCTCAAGAATTCCAACTATTGGATGATCTTGCTGATGTATCACACCTACTGTTGGGGCAGCTTCTTTTATCTCTCCTGGCTGCACACCTTCCTGGTGAAGGGCCGTGGCATGAGCCAAGGGGAAATGAAGTCTTTTTCAGCACTCCCTTTTATCGTGGGTTTTGGCGGGAACCTCTTGGGCGGTTTTCTGAGCGACTTCCTGAGCAAAAAATTTGGCCTGAAAATTGGCCGCAGGACTGTGGGAGCCGCTGGGCTCGCATTGAGCGGACTCTGCATGCTGGCAACCGCATATACGCCAGATCGTTTTATGGCCGTTGGCTTCCTCGCCTTGGGATACGGCTTCATGGATTGCATGCTGCCTGTTTCCTGGGCCATTTGCCTTGATGTGGGCAAGCGCTATGCGGGCGCGTTGTCGGGTTCGATGAACATGGCGGGCCAATTGGGTTCGTTTGGTTCGAGCGTCGCGTTTGGTTATCTTGTCGACTATTTCCAGAGCTATGACGTGCCGCTGAAGATATTTTCCGTGTTCTTGCTCCTCAGTGCTTTCCTGTTCACTCGCATCGATCCCACCAGGGAACTTTCGTTGTCGGAATCGGAAGAAGCCGTACCAGCCACACTCTGAACAGTGGCGCGCCGCTGTTCAATCGGCCTGAGTTGGAATGCCGCGATCAGAAAGATCCACCATATCGCGTTGACTCGCACCTCTTTGAAAACAAAGAGGTCAAATGCTAGCGAGCCCATCGAGATCACAATGGCCCACGAAAAAGCGCGCCAGGCCGTGTCCGCCCCTGGGGCAAACGGCAAACGAGCGATCCGGCCACCGACATAAAACAACCAAAGAATCCCAATACAGCCGAATTCCACCATCAACTCCAGGAAGGTGGAGTGACAGTGGTAGAGGCTGCTTCCATACCCGGTGAGGATCGTATTATCGCCAATGGCCACAAGATCACCACGGAGGATGTCACGGCGATACCAAGCCCAGATCGAACCGTAGCCCTGCCCACCGAGGAGAGATGGAATATCTGCATTCGCAAGGATGTTCCAGGCGGTTTCATGAGTGGTCTTTCGATAGCTGTCCTCGAAGCTCTGCAGCCGCTGGGTATCAGCTCGCCCGTAAATCAGCACGCCAGCACCAATACTCAGAACCGCAAGCAGCAGCGCGGTGAGGATCTTTCGCTTCAGTTGCTTCATCAGGAGAGCCAGACTGATGATGTAGCAGGCGAGCAGAATCAGCGCAGCCCGGCTGCCTAAGCCAAGCAGCGCCATCAGAAGCGTGACAGTGGCACAGAATGCCAGGAAACGCTTGTGCTTCCCTGCAAAAAAAGACTGTAAGCCCCAGCCGATCGCTGGAATCAAGAGAAGGTAGCCGGTACTGGGACCAAAGAGCGGCCCACGAACCCGCTGGATGCCGAAATCAACACCGAGGTTCCGCCCTTCCTCACTCCGCAGCCCAAGACTGAAGACGCTCTCTGCCGTGTAGATCAGGCAAATGATGGTGAGATACAGGAGCAACCGATTGAGAAAGGCCCGCGTCTGCGTCGCATCATAAATCGAAAGGAGTCCTGCCGCCTGAACTGGCGCGGCTGCGGCCAGGAGTAAGGTAAAGGCCATGGCGAGCTGATCCTCTCCCTCAAGAGCACCTGTTAAGACTCTCACAAGGCCGTAGGCGAGGAGGCAGAGGGTACTGCTCAGAACGCCCTTCGAGAAATTCCGGCGGCGGTAAATCAGATACTGTAAGATCGCCGCGGCGCCATAGATACCGGCGCTCAAGAGGATCAACAGGTCAGAGTACTTCATGGGCACGCCGAACCACTCCTGGCGAGTGACCCAAGTCGCCGGGACCAGCGAGCCGTAGAGAAGAGTTAGCCAGAACGGAAGTTCCCAAAGGAAGATCCGGCTGGAAGGGATTTTTCGGGTTTTGAAAATCGGATGCGGTACCAGCATCGCTCGAAGCAATCGAGAATCGGGTGCGATTGTGGTCAAGATTTTGCCTCAAGCACAGGATGGGGTCCGGATTGGCCTGGGGTGAGCAACTCCGTATAGAGAGCCGCGACATCAGCAACGAGGCGCGTCTCAGAAAAAACCGATTGCGCGAAGCTTCGCGAGGCGGCGCTCATCGCTTCAAGTTGTCGCCTGTTGCAGAGCAAGCGTTCGATCACAGGAAGGAATGCGGCAATCTCCGGAGAGACCAGCACAGCATTCTCATACCACCAGGATTTCGTTTCAAGACGGCCAACGCCTACTGCCAAATCGACGGTTCCTCCAGCCGCCGTGGAGAGGAAGGGGCGCCCAGCCGCCATTCCCTGAATAAGCGAGAGCGGAGTGCCTTCGCGATGAGAAGTCAGAATGAGCAGGTGCGCCCGTTCGAGAACCGGCCCGACATCTTCTTGCCAAGGCAGCAGTTGGACATTTTTGAGCGCTAAACTACGGATCTGTTCCTCAAAGTCTTTCCGCTCTGGTCCGTCGCCTGCAATGAGGAAATCGATGGGAAGCTTCCGCTCCTGGCAGGCGGCGGCCACGCCAGACAGGAGGCCCAAGTTCTTAATCGGAACAAAGCGCCCCAACCAGGCAAGGGTCAGTCTCTCAGAGTGAAAGTCTGGACTTGGAATTGCCAGATAGGGTTCAAGCGTGAGGCCAAGGGGAACGACATGGAACTTCTCCTCTGGAGCAATTTCAAATCGACCAGATAACTCTGCCGCCTGCTGCTGGCTGACCGTGCATAAGGCGGTGGAAACGCGTCCCAGCCAACGTTCCGCACACCGGATGAGCCGATTTGCCCAAGGAGCGAAGTAGCCGTCTAGTACATGCCCGTGATAGGTATGAATGACACAAGGAATGCCGGCCAGTAAGGCAGCGATGCGGCCCAAAAAACCCGCTTTTGCCGTATGGGTATGGACAATGGAAGGCCGATAACGCCGAAAGAGGAGCCACAAGCGGTAGACCGCAAGCAAGTCGCGTACTGGAGAGGGCCGAGCGCCCAATACGTCAACACGCTCGACACGATCGCCTTTCTCAATGAGATATTCCATGTTTTGCTCTTTTGCCCCACAGGTGCCGAAAACAAGCACGGAATCAAACCCATGCTGATCCATTTGCCGATTGAGCAATGTCGCATGGACCGGAGGGCCACCACCCGCCAAGCGAGTGATGATCCGCATCACCAACGGGCGTTGCGTGGGCATCAGGCAACCTCCATCAGTTTAGGGTGAAGGTCCGGGTTGAAGGAAAGTTTGGAGCGTACCGCCTGGAATTTGCCGTTAGCGCCTCGCGGGATTGCGCTAACCTCTTCAAAACAAAGCGGCATCTTAGAGCCCAAGCGCCCCTTGAGATTCTCTTCCAGACGGCTTCTCTCAATTGCTCCAAAACCAGGAAGTGGTACATAGAGAACACGCAAAGTGCCGTTCTCCTCCTGTAGGAACTGGCATTCGAGCAATCCGTCGACGCCTTTAAGTGCCGGATCCATGCGTCCCACCCAACCGCGTTCGGGACTGTATACGTAGTCTTCCCGGCGGCCTTCAATCTGCTGGATCATCGGCATCGAGCGCCCACAAGGACAGCGGTCCTCATCGGACCAGGCTGCACGGTCACCCACCCGGTAGCGGATGAGTGGCATCGCATAGTTGATCAGGCCGGTGAGAACAACGTCTCCGATCTCACCCGGCTGGCAGGCTTCTCCATTCGGACGTAAAATTTCCGTCAACCCGAAAAGTGGATGAGTATGCATCCGGCGATAGCGGCACTCAAACCAAAAACTCTGCATCTCCGTCTGGCCGTACTGGTCATAGACCTTGGCGCCAAAGGCAGCTTCCATCACGTCCCGTTGCTCATCAAGAAGAGTTTCGGCGCTCGTGAGAATGGCCTGAATCTTCAGTCCGCCCATCCGGCTCCGCAGAGCTTGGCGGGCAAGCAGAGAGATTGCGGAAGGATAGCCACATAAATAAGTGGGCTGGAAAGAGCGGAGAGCCGAAAGATAAGCGGGAATTGTATCCTTCGTCAGATGTACGGTGGAGAGCAAGAGCGCCCGATTGGCCCAGTCATACCTCCAGTAACGACTGGACTTCTCAGAAGCTACGATCAGTTTTCCAGTAAATTGCGCGCGCCGCTCCCGGCGGCTGACTCCAGCTTGTTCACGATAACGCTCGACGTAAGCATACTGCCTTGCGACCGCTTTGCGCTCATAGTACAAAGTCATCGGAGAACCTGTGGTGCCCGACGTATGCCAGGGAATCCAAGTCTGGTCACGCCCTCCGTTCATGCAGAACTGTTGTGGAGACAGGCGAAGCTCTGCTTTTTCAGTCACAGGGATCTCGCGGAACGCCGCAAGATCGCCAGCACGTAACGACTCATGGTGGGACCGTGCAATTCGCGTCCGATAAAAGGGCACCGTACCTGCAGCATGAGCCAGGATTCGCTTGAGTCTTGCGGTTTGCAGTAGCTCCAACTGGAGGGAGGTAGCCAACTCCGTCCCTTTCAAAAGCCCATACTCTTCCCGAAATGCCGAGCCATAACGCTGCCGATGGTAGAGCGCTCCCTGTGCGGTGACCGCGGCATCCTGGAACCAGACCGGGAGTCGTGCGTAGATGGATTCAAGCTGCGTCATGTCGAGCCTCCTGCATGAGAAGAGTGGTGGCCCAGGAAAGCGGGGGCCGCAGTTGGAGTTCGGTAGCAGGAACAGCCAAGGACGGATGAAAACGTGTGATCGACGAGGCTTCGGGATCGGCAAGCCGTGCCAGAAGAGGAATCCTCTTCCAGTCGAAACCAGAGAGCGCACAAGCATGGATGTCAATTTGACCGGGATCGGTGCCAAAGAGCAGACACCGCATCGGACGGGTTTCCGGACGGAGTGGACCATCTCCGTCTCCGGCAACGATTGCATCCAGCAAGGTGAGGATGGGGCGAGGAGAGGAGAGTTTCGCACCACCCTGACCGAGCCAGCGGGCAATGAACACCATGTCATGGACAGTACGCCACAAGGTGTCGTTGCCAGGCCAAGCCCCGCCGAATACGAGCGGGGAGCCAGAACGTTGTGCCGAAGCCAGCAAAGACTTGCGTGCACGCCGGAGCAAACCCTTGGGAACCACACGCTCCACCCAAGGCCGCAAGCGAACCAGATACTCTCCCGTGAAAGAATCCGGGTATTCATCCCCTCCTTTTCGGGGGGATCCGACGCGAAAGTGGGGTAGATAGGCTTTATCGCAGTTCACTCCGATAAAGTTCTTCAGCGCACCCGTGATTCCGGTCTTCACATGGGTTTTCCATTTCGGCAAATTGATGACGACGTCTGCCTCAAGCAGCGAATTCGCAATCCGGTAGCGGTGAGTCCCTGGCGTGTGGTGCTGGGTCGTCGTCTCGCAATCGTAATTCGACACACCGACCCGGTTGCCGTCATGCAGCAGAGCGTCCAAACGGCTTTCCTGCTTCAGGTCAACCAGCGAGTCGCCCCGAGGATCTCCTGCCGCATCAGAAGTCTTCCGCACCACTCCTGTACTCTCATCCGTGTCTGCGATCACACGTCGAAGATCGGCGAGAGATACCGGCAAGCCCATGGAGCGCCAATGAGAGTACAGCGGCAGAATCGAAAGCTGCTCAAGCAGCAACTCGAAGTTTGCGCTCTGGAGCGGCGCATCCGCAAGAATGATCTCTCCCTCATAAGCTCCACTCCGGTTTTGCAAGGCGGCAGCAACGAACTCCACCACGGGGCGGACGATCGAGGTATGCGTTGTCAGCGCCTCCAGCAAGGCCCACTCATCGTTCGCATGCCGGACCCAGTTCGGCTTAATGAGAACCCGCATCCCAGGACGAATCCACGGGGCAAAGGGATTTCTGGCATCGAGGCCGGCAGTCTCCAAGAGAGAGGCGACACCAGGATGACCCGGCAGGAGCCGGTCGTTTTCTGCCGTCGGATAAGCCAACTGGCGACGGACTAAGACAGGAGAATCGAGATCAAGCGGCATCGGAAACCTGATGTCCGAGCGCGTCCTGAGAAGCCAAACCCTGCCGCAAAATTGCGCGATAGAACTCAAGGCGCAACGGTTCGAGTAAGTCGCGATCAAAATTGCGGGCCACTGTTTGGTTGCGGTGCCCAATGGAGGACCATTGCTTGCGAAGTGCGGCAAATTGCATCAGTTTTTCCTGTAACGCCTCCACAGAACCGGGAGGAATGATCCACTGTGGATCAAGAAGATCTGGGATCGCGCCCACATGGGTGGCAATCGCCGGCAAGCTCGCGGCCATGGCTTCGAGAAGTGCCCGGGGAATACCCTCCGCCCGTGAAGGCAGCGTGAAAAGATGGGCGCGCTGGAGATATTCGCGTACAGCGGCCGTGCCCCCTAAGGCCCCTGTGATCGAGACTCGATCCCCGATCCCGCAGGAGCGCGCTAGCTCCAGCAAAGCGGCCTTTCGCTTGCCCTCTCCCACAAAGGTGAGCCGGAAATCCAGCCCCATCGCATGGCAACGCGAGAGGGCACGAATCAGAATATCCTGACCTTTATAGAGCAGATCGAGAAAACCCACCGTCACGATCTCGATTGGTCCGGTAGCCGGGAACTCCGCCGGGCCGACAAAAGCTTCCGCACTCAAGTCGACGTCGGAAACACTCCCCGCCCACTCCGCATTGGGTGCTGGATTGGCCCGGCGCGTCGCAGAACCGGTGATATAGTTTGCGGCGACAGCCCGCGCACAGAGTTCCCGGGAGCGACGGCAAAAATAAGGCCGGAAGCAGCGTGCAAGACCACTCGGTGCCACGCCTGGAGCAAAGAAATCAAAGGGATCAGTCAGCATTTCGGTCGCGTAGGGTCTTCCTGCAGCATCAAGCAACTCCGCCAGTTCGAAGGCCGTCTTTGAAGGAATTCGCAGGAGAAAGGGGCCATCGAGTAATGAGATGGCCTTGAGGGAATCGCGGACTTCTCCGCGCCGGCAGAAGTATTGCAGCGGTCCCATGAAATTCGGAATCGGAAGAACTCGGAGATGGGGACCATTGACAAGACGGGCCTGGTGAGGAATTTCGAAGACTTCGATCGTGCGAGCGATGACACGCACACGATCAAACACCCGCAAGGCTGGTTCAAAAAACTCATAGGACGGCGGAGTATGAGTCCAGACCCGGCCGTCTGGCGTCCGTTTGAGGCGCTGGTCGATGACGACATTCAAGGAGGATGGAATCGATTTAGCTGGCATAGATTCTGCGAAGGGCGTGCACATTGGCATGGATCGAGAACTCGGATTGTGAGAGCTTCGACAAGCGGCAGGAATCCTCGATCCGTTTGAGTTCTCGGCTATTCAGAATGGAACGCACCCACTGTTCCAGAGGCACATCAAGGGCCAAACGCTGGCACAGTTGCGGAAAGACATCGAGTTCCGCAGGGAGGTGGGAGGCAAGCACAACAGGAAGACCGGCAGCCTGGGCCTCGATGGCAGCAAGCCCCAATCCTTCGGAAAAGCTTGGAAAAACAAATACATCCGCGGCCTTGAGCAGGTCGGCCACCTCACCGCGTGAACCCCAGAAGTGGATTCGATTCGCGATCCCCAGACGGCTGGCCTGCTCTTCGAGAGAACTTCGCAAGGGCCCATCGCCGACTAACCAGAGTTGGGTTTCGGGCTCTTTCGCAACGAGTGCAGCCGTCAGATCGAGGAGAAAGGAATGGTTCTTTTCGGGAACGAAACGTCCGACGTGTATCAAAGTGAAACGGGAAGAGTCGGGCTGTGCCGTGGAATCAAAGTAAGGTTGAAAATCAATTCCACAAGGGAGTCGTTCGGCTTGGGTGGCAGCAGCGCCGAACAAATCGGCAGCCGCGCCTGCACTCACCGCAAGCTTCCCATTCGCAATGGCCCGCAGCGCGATACGAGCAGCTTGCAGGTAACAGCGGCGGGCGATCGAATCACCCGCCTGGCGCGACCGGAAATCCGCGTGTGCTTGCGAGATGCGGAGAGGCACTCCCATCTGAGCCGCCAATCCAAGATTGAATACGCTGGCATGATGATTGTGGCAATGCATCACAGAGAATGGACCGTGATCGGCCAATAGCCCCATGAGGGAAGACGCAGCACGAGCAGCCTGGCGAGGCGGAGGGCAATAGTGGAGGGTGGCACCAAGCGCCTGAAGCCGCGGCGCCAGAGACCCGAAATCCTGTTCCTCCAGCGCGAGATGAAAAGCAGGCCGGTGCTCTCGTGGCCAAGCGGCCAGGAGGCGTTCGAGCCAGCATTCGATTCCACCGCGGTTCAATTGCCGGAGAACGTGGAGAACTTTCATTGCACTGCTCCCCTTGGACTCCTCGCCAGTAGAACAAAGGACAGCAGCAGCATCGTTGCCGCAGTCAAACCCATGACGAAAGCTGCGCCGGCCGGACCGAAACGGGGAATGAGCAGTAGACTTCCCATTCCAGAAACACCATTCAACGCGATCGAGAGGTAGATCTGTTGGCGGTAGAGACGGCGAGCAGTGAGTGCGTAGCCAATCATCGCCGCTGGCCAAACGCTAATTTGTGCAACGCCAAGAGCGAGAAGCGCGCCATGCGCATTCGGCTGTCCTTGCAGCCCCAACAGGGAAAGCGGGAAATCCCCGAGAGCCGTCAGGATCCCGAGAGTCAGCAGTCCGGCAAGAGCGGGTAGGGCAGCCAAGCCCAGGACTCGTGTCAGAGATGCGGTCATCAATGTTGGGACCAAACCCTGACCAAAGCTGGAGGAAATCAGATTGCCGGTCTGCATGAGAACCGAGAGTGTCGCGAAGATCCCGAGCGATGCTTCGTCGCCGAAATGATCCAAGGCAAGCCGAGGGATGTTCGCGTGGGCCGACTGCAGAAACAGCACACCACCCAACAAAACTCCACGCAGCAGGAAGCTTCTCAGGACTTGCGATTCAAACTCGACCTCAAAACGAACTGCATCCATGTCCAAGAAAACCAGAAGGGTGAAGCTCAGCAATAAGTACAGCGCGATCGCTTCTTCCACGCTGGGGGCACATAGAATCGATGCGAGCAACAGCATCGAACGCAAGATGCTACTCAAGGCAACGCGCCAACTGCGCTGCCTCCGCTGCTGGTCTGTCTGATAAAGCTCCGCCCAGGATTCCACCAGACGCGCTGCCAATAGAATGCCCGCTAAGGGCGTCGCCAGTAGGAGCAACCCAAAGACAACAGCAACTCCCAGAACACTGGAAAAGCTACGGATTCCGGCAGCAGCCGCTGTAGAAAACTCTGTCGCACTATGGGTTAAGAGAAGGGCCTTTAGTTGAAAGCTCAGCAGAAGATAGAGCGGTGTGGTGAGTGCCAGCGCATAGGCAAATCTCCCCGCCGCATCCAAGCCATGGAGATGAGAGATTGCCAGCAGGCTGACAAAAGGTCCCGCAGCCTGGGAGAGATTGGCAGCGACGACCCAGGCCGCTTCGGTGCTCCAATGTTTCGTTGCGGAAGCCGCCGGGGCCGGCGCCATGGTGGTCATGGCGCCAGCGCTGCTCAGCAGATGCGACATTTGAACTACCCACGTTCTTTCGCGGCGTAGTATTTGCCGTAATAGCCGTAGTAAGAATAGCTCTCACCCATCGATTTGTTCACTTGATTGAGCACCACTCCGAGGACATTGGCGCGCAAGCGAGTGAGCATCTCGAGAACACTGCCCACTTGCTTGCGAGACGTAGAACCAGCGCGCGTGACAACAATCACGCCATCGACGCTGGTAGCCATTTCCAATGGTTCCGCGAATCCGAGCAATGGGGGTGCGTCAAGGATCACCAGTTGGTAGTCCGCAAGCAGATTCTCGACAATGGAATCCATGCGCCCCCGCAGCCAGTCATCCGGACGGCGATTGGGACTGCCTGCCGTAAGGATATGGAGATTCTCCGAGGCCTCCGACTTCTGGATCAGTTCCTCAAGACTTCCCTTCCCCTGAAGATATCCGCAGAGGCCGAGATTGTTCTCAATTGCAAAGCGGCGGTGGACACTTGGGCGGCGCATATCGCCATCGATCAGCAGGGTTTTTGCCCCTTGCATGGCATGCGTCAATGCAAGATGTGCCGCAACAGTCGACTTCCCTTCTCCTGGCTGGGCACTGGTGACCAGCAAAGAACGTAAGTTCCGGTCGAAGTTTGTGAGTAAGATGGCATTGCGGAGCGTGCGAATCGACTCTTCGTATCCGCTCATTGCCGAGTATCCATCTTTGGCAGCACGAACCAATGCCCCTCCGGCATCCATGTTGTTCGCAAGCCCAATCCGGTGTCTCCAGGTCTTCACTTCGGGTAAGGTACCCAGTAACTCAGAACCCAGACCCAACTTGATCTGCTCCGGATCGCGAATGGTATTGTCGAGAGCATCCATGAGAAGCACACCACCAACAGCCAGGAGCAGCGAGAGCAAAAAGGCCAGCCCCGTGTTGAGAATGAGATTTGGCGATACGGGTTCGAGAGGAGTACGAGCCAGATCGGCAATCCGGATCGCACTATTTTGAAAGCTTGCGTTGATGCCCGCCTCCCGGATCTTGCGGACCAGTTCTTCATAGAGCTTCTTGTCGGCGTCTGCCTCCCGCCGCAGATTTTGGTATTCAAAGCTTCGGGAGTTCAGAAGATCCAGTTCCCGCTTGGCCGCACGGACCTGCAACTCCAACATGTTCTCGCGGCTGGAAGCTTCTAAGAATTCCACATTGACACGCTGCTGGATATTCGTCTTGAGAGCAACCAGTTGCTTTTCCAACTCGAGGACTTGAGCGGTTGCTTTGCGATTCTCCGGATGATTCGCCCCAAAGTGCACTTGCACCTCAGACAATTTCTGGCGCGCCTCACTGAGGCGCTCATCCAGTTTCCGCATCGTCTCGCCCTGTGTCGACACCTGGGCCGCCGCGACGGAACCTCCTTCAATGCTGCGCCAAGCAGATTCTTTCTTGACTCGATCGGCCTGCGCCGAGGTGTATTCCTGATTCAGTTGCAGCAGGCGGGCTGAAATGATATTGGTCTTCTCTTCGGGAGAAATCACATTCAGATCACGTTCAAATTGCAGGAGAGCTGCCGAGGAATGTTCCATCTTCGCGTGGAGTTCGTCCAGTTGCTTTTCCATGAAGTGAGAAAGCCCGACCGAGGACTGATATCGAATGTTATAGCTGTGATCGAGATAGGAATTCGCGATGGCATTCACGGTATCCGCGGCCAACTTAGGGTCGGCAGATCGATAGCTGACTAACATCAAATAGGTATTGGGGGGCCGTGAAACTTTCAATCCATCGAGCATCACCGGCGCATCTTTCTGCTGTTGCTCGGTATAGGGTGCAACAAGCCGGAATCGCGAGGGCTTGCGCAGCGGAAGCTTATAGCGATCGACCACCGGACGTAAGACAGAATCCGACTGCAACATTTTGACCTGTGTCGCCAGATACTGATCCGCATCATTGCTCATCGAGCGATTGGAATCCTGGCCGATGACTCCGGTCGGAGTCTGGCGGTCGACATCGATCGTCACTGTCGCTTCATAGATCGGAACCATCTGCATCGAAAGGGCAAGAGCCAGCAGCGTTGCCGCCAGGACAAAAAAGCCAATCCGCCAGGCATTGCGGCGGAAGAGCCAATAATAGTGGGAGAGCGGAACCGTCGCTTCCAAACCAGACGGCGGCGCCTCTTGGGCTGGAAATGAGGGAACGCGGACCGGGTCGATCGTAAGATCGAGGCTGCGCGATTTTTCGAGGCTCCGTGCGAGCGGGATGAGCCCTTCTTCTGGAGTATCAACCATGAGCGGACACCAGTTCTTTCTCCATCAGGCGGCCAAGCTGATCTTCGAGCTTGCGAACTGAGATCTCCAACTCCTGCCAACGGTTCTCATGAGACGGTTCCACAGCGCCGGCCAGCACGGCAGCGCGCGCATAGTCAGAAACACTCCGGGCTCCAGAACGAAAACAGGTATCTTTGAGCCGCTCATACTCGTCTTCACTGAGACGAAAATTCACCAGACGCGTGCGGGGGCGATAGACAGGCAAGAGAGGAACTCCTTTGGCAACGGACAAAATACGCGTCCGGCGCAAGTGCTCTGGCCATCGATGGATACGAACGGCAAGAGGAAATACGCCGTCGCACTACTTTGATCGGACAATTGCAGATCTCAAATAGTCAGCCATCACACTTTCCGGAGGTACTCCCGAAAGGCTGTGGGGCAGGGCTGTAGCAAGGAATTCCGCGGGATCGAGAGGCTGGAATGCATCTGAAGCTGGGGTCACAGGGAGGGCCAACCGGTATCCCTGGGCATCCACTGTCATCTCTTGGCTCCGGCATCGACTACAGGGTGCGGCGATCGAGAATCGTAACAATCGGCCGCGTTTTGCGCCCTGTCGTCACTTGGAGTCACTCCCGCAGGTCGTGAACCATGCAGGCGAAAGCCTCCGCGATGTGACGCACTCACAGAGCAGAATCCCCTGCTGTGGGTTTTGCCATCAATCTCAGGTAGCCGTCAGAAAGGCTCATTCTGCACCGCTGACGAGCATCGCTTTCGGACTGCGGATCCCCTAAGCTGCTCAAAAGTGACTTACGGCCTCTAATCAAGACGGGAGTGTGCGTTTGAGGAAGAGGCCAGCAAAGGCAATGAAGTCCATGCCGGCAATAATTTTGGGAAGGTGTTCGAGGTGACGGGATCGTATCGCCCATTCAAACGTTCTCTCGACGCCCCTTCGTCGAGAAAGCAGGACAAGACCGTTCTTCGCCGATCCCTACGCGACCTCTTATATCTGTTCAGCCAGAATCTGGACCTTGCTGCCTTTCATCGTTTCGCACCGTCGTAGCCGGCTCGGAGGTTCCGGTGTCGACTGCAATGTACTGTTGTCTAGAATGGCCGCGCTCGGTGCGCAGTACCTCTCGAAGGTCATGAACCGTGGCATCAAAGTACTTGCGCTCGCATCCAGCGTTGTGTCTGTGGATCGACCACGTACCAAGGCGCTCTGCACTTCATCAGATACTGCAAGCCGTTGGACAACTCCCGCAGCGCAAAATCGTGCTCCGGGGCTTCTTCATCCATCAACATCAGGTAGGGCACTGCAACTCCCGCTCTTCGCCGCTCACGTCAACCTGTTATCGCTTTCGGATATCAGGAGACGCCCTCCGAAAGCAGCTCTCATGGGAATTACAGTCTCTGGTGCCTGTAATTCACTTTGATTCAATGCAGGGATGCCAGCGACGATTTTGGGAAGGCGTTCAAATTCTCGAATGAGTCAGCGGAATCGTGTAGCCCACCCAAATGTTCCCTCGACGACCCATACAAGACAAAGCCCTTCTCGGCCGTCGACAGCTTGACTACATCCAATTGGATTTCGTGTTGGCTGGTGGTAGCAGCAGCCGTCGATCCGGTGTCACCCTGGTCCACCCGTGCCAATGCAACACTGGCTCCGGTGACCTCTTGCATCTGTTCAGCGAGAATATGGATGAACCTGTGCGCGATCCTCTTCCTCGGCGGGAATGACGTGAAGCGCCAACAGATGCCCCAAGGGAGCAACGGCAATATGGACCTTGCTTCCTTTTCGTCGTTTTGCTCCGTCATAGCCGGCTCGGGCTCCGCTTTCCGGTGTCGATTGCAAGGTATGGCTATCGAGAATCGCCGCACTCGGTTGCGCCTGCCGTCCTTCCCGCAAACTCCGTACCTCTCGAAGGTCATGAACCATGGCATCAAAGCACTTGCGCTCGCATCCAGCGTTGTGTCTGTGGATCGACCACGTACCAAGGCGCTCTGCACTTCACCAGATACCGCAAACCTCCCGCAGTGCAGAATCACGCTCCGGGGGCTTCTTCATCCATCAACATCAGGTAGGGCACTGCAACTCCCGCTCTTCGCCGCACATGTCGGTCTGGTATCGCTTTCGGATACTCGAGAAAACCATCCGAAAGCGGCTCCAATGGGAAGACAGTCTCTAGATGCTTTGGGAAGCCGGTGTTTCCTGATCTTTGTACTGCAGCTCGTACAGCCGCCAATAGATTCCGCGCAGACGCAGAAGCTCCTGGTGCGTTCCGCTTTCCCGGAGATGGCCCTTGTGCATCACCAGAATCCGATTCGCCTTCTGGATCGTGCTGAGACGGTGAGCGATGACAATCGCAGTGCGGCCCTGGAGCATCACGTCGAGAGCACGCTGGATCAGTTGTTCGGTTTCTGTGTCGACGCTCGAGGTGGCCTCATCAAGAATGAGGAAGCGAGGCTCGCGGACCAAGGCTCGCGCAAAACTGACCAGTTGTTTCTGCCCGGTGGACAGCCCGGTGCCACGCTCCTGGACTTCCATATCGAGACCGGCGGCGCGGGAGGCAATGAAGCCCCAGAGATTCACCCGGCGGCAGGCATCCTCGATGCGCGCATCGTCAATCGATTCGTCGCCCAGGCGAATGTTATCCCGGAGCGTGCCAGTAAAAAGAAAGGGATCCTGCAGGACGACACCGAACTGGGAGCGAAGCTCCGACGGAACCAGCGAACGTACGTCGAGACCACCCACCTTCACCCGGCCACGTTGTACGTCATAGAAACGCAGCATCAGATTGGTAATAGAAGTCTTGCCAGCGCCGGTGTGCCCGACAATAGCGACGGTCTCTCCAGGAGCAACACGGAAGCTCAGATCGTTGAGAATCCAGTCTTCGCCTTTGTAGGCAAAGCCGACATTCTCGAATTCGATGCTGGCCTCGCCGCTGGGAGATTGCGGGTCCACAGGAGCCGTGATGTGCAGAGGCTCGTCAAGCATGCCGAATACCCGCTCACTAGCGGCCATTGAACTCTGCACCGTGTTGTATTTTTCACTGAGGTCCTGGATGGGACCAAAGAAGCGCATCGCGAATTGGAAGAAGGCGACCAGAACTCCAACCGTCAGTTCCCCATCGCGGACCTGAAAGCCGCCCCAGGCCAAAACAGCGCCCATGGCAATCATGCCTTCAAATTCGACCACCGGGTAGAACCAACCGTAAGCGACAATCGAACTCTTCCAGGCATCCATGTTCTCCCGGTTGATGGCTTCAAAATCAGCCTTCGCGCGCTCTTCCCGATTGAAGAGCTGCAACACGCTCATGCCACTGGTGTGTTCCTGGAGAAAGGAGTTCAGCTTGGCCATTGCGACGCGCTGGCGGCGGTAATCGGTACTCACCTGCTTGCGGAAAACCATCGTGGTGAGGACGACAAAGGGCAGGATGCCGAGCATGATCAGAGTCATCTGCCAGCTCATGCGGAACATCGCCAGCAGAACAAAACCAATCATCATCAGGTCGCCGAGAATCGTGATCAGCGCGGCGGAAAAGAACTCGTTCAACTGATCGACGTCGCTGGTCACCCGGGTGACAATGCGGCCAACCGGATTGCGATCGAAAAACTGGACATCAAGGCGCTGGAGATGGGCGTAGAGCTTCCGGCGGATGTCGAACATGATGCGCTGGCCGGTGTACTGCATTGCGAGTTGCTGGCCATACTCGAGGACCAGGCGGAGCAACAACAGGCCGGCGAACAAGGCGCTGATGAAGGCGAGTCCATTCCAGACATCGGCCGGGAGCCATTGGTTGAGAAAACTCAGCGGTCCTTCAAAGCCGACGGACTTCTTGACGATGTAATAATCGATCGCAACTTTCGTCAGAAGCGGCGTGCCCACCTGAGCAAGGGTCTGGCCGGTCAACAGGATGAGGCTGAGCAGCACGGCCCCGCGATAGGGCCATGCATAAGGCAGCAAGCGCCGCAGTTGGCGCGTATCGTAAATCTTGCCCTGAACCTTTTCTTCCACTTAATTCCTATTCTCAGGCAGACGCAGTTTGCCTCTCCAGTTGGCCCAGGCCCAAACGATGCCCGTCGTTCCGCTCAGCACCCCGGCCACGGCCGCGATGGTGCGCGGATTGACGCTCTCCGTCGCAATCCCAGCAACAAAGAGACTCACCATCATGGTGGACCAGGTCATGGTCTCCATGGTGGCAAAAACACGGCCTCGATATTGATCGCTGGCATATTGGAGGATCTTTGCATAGTTGACCACGCTCGACATTGCCCCAGCAGCGCGCGACATTCCAATAAAGAGAAGGGCCAGCGCAAAATTGCTCTCCAGTGCAAACGCGACGTAAAGTGCGCCATGGAAGATATAAGCGATACTGACGGTCCGTTTATAGCCTTCAAACTGGAGACGCTTGTTGAGCCAATTGGCGAGAATCCCGCCAACCACCAGACCACAACCAGCCGCCCCCCAGATGATGCCGATGCCCGCTGCGCCGCGATGGAAAACACGCTCGCCAAAGACGCTGAACAGGATTTGTGCCGCTCCGCCGCCAGTCGCCCAGCCCACGCCAATCAGGGCGATGGCCAGCAACAGGGGCTCGCTCCGCATATAGCGGAGACCTTCCAGAAATTCGCGATGTGGATGGAAGTCCCGCTTAGTGTGCGCCAAGGGGGGTAGGAACTCGCCGGGCCGGGTACGGAAGGCCATCAGGCAGGCGGCACTCCCCAGAAAGCTGATCGCATTCAAGATAAATGCCCATTCGTAGCCCAGAGCGGCGACGGAAGTTCCTCCCAGGAAAGCTCCCACGCCAGTAGTCGCCCAAGCAGTCGTCTGAGTGAGAGCGTTTGCCGCTTGCAGCTCCTGGCCGCCTGCAACCACAGGAAGGATCGAATTGCGGCCACTCGTAAAGAAAGGGCTCGCGAACATCAGGATCGCACTCAGGATAAACAATGGGGTGTTTGAGCCCTGGGCCAGAGCAAAAATGAAACCAAGCGAGACAACCGCCCGCACCAGGTCGCTCATGATCATGACTTTCCGTCGATCGTAGCGATCCAGCGTCACACCGGCCAAGGGGCCTGCCACGAGCATCGGAATGGCTCGCGCGATCAGAATGCCACCGACAAGAAGCCCGCCGTGCTCCTGACGGATTGCCAGCGCAAAGACGGCGATGTTGTTGAAGTGATCCCCGATATCGCTGACAATCTGGCCCGCCCAAAGGAGACGATAATTCCGATTGCGCGCCAGCAATTGCGGGATGGTGACCGCCATCAAAAGCGCTCCGTCAGAAAGACGCCCAGCAGGATCATCAGGCCGCCCCCAAGTAGAGCGGGACTCAGCGATTCCCCGAGGAGTGGGATGGCCATGGCAGAGGCCAGGACAGGTTGCAAATAGGTAAAGGTGGTGAGCTGGGTGGCGGGCAACTGCTTCAGCACACGGTAATACAGCAGGAAGCAGAATACGCTCGGGACTGCCGCCATAAAGAGCAGACAAGCCCAACTAATGGGCAGGAGCCGATGGAAGGGGAAATCCACCGCAAGCGAAAGAGTGGCGGGGAAAAGGAAAATTCCGGCGCCGAGATAGTTGAGGGTCACCGTCCCGATCGGGGAGAGACGGCCGCTCAAGGGCTTTGCAAAAACAGTGAAGACAGTGAAGCAGACGCAGCCGAGAAAGACTAACGCGTCACCAATAAGCGAGGCATCGCCGCCGCTCTTGGTCTGCAGCAGGCCGATGCCAGACAAAGCAATGGTCATGCCAATCAACTTCCGCGGACGGAAGCTTTCCTGCCCGATGGCAGTGGACAGTGCGTATGTGAGCAACGGCGTCAGCCCGACGATCAAAGCGCCGTGCGCAACGCTGGTCTGGCGGACACCCATTGCAAAAAAGAGTTGGTTTGCGGCCATACCCAGCGTGCCCAAACCGAGAAAGCGCCAGAACATCGGCCAGGTCCACTGGTGTGGCCGCTCGCGCAGATAGAGCGGGATGCAGATGCAGAGCGCGAGCAGAGTTCGACATCCGGTGAGGAGTACAGGGTTCCACTGGCGCATCGCCACTTTGCTTGTGATGAAGTTGAAACTCCAAAGCAAAGTGATCAGAAACATCAGGGCATATAAGGTTCGTCTACTACTTCCGTCGTTCAAGGCTTGTTGATCGTCTCCCGCCGGATGCTAATGCTGTCGAGAAATGCAAGGTCGATTCCGTAGCCGAAGCCAATGCCTTCGCTCACCGTGATGGTGCCGTGCGCGGAGACCTCCACTGGCGTGGTGATCACTTCCTGCTTCCAGTAGCGCTTTGAGGCGCTCACGTCACCAGGCAGAATGAAGTTCGGCAGAGTGGACAATGCGATGTTGTGTGCACGGCCGATTCCCGACTCAAGCATGCCGCCACACCACACCGGAATACCGTGCGCGCGGCAGACATCATGAACCTTGATCGCTTCAGTAAAGCCACCGACGCGGCCCAGCTTAATATTAATGATCTTGCCGGCGCCTAAGCGAATCGCCTGCTCCGCTTGATGTGCGGAGCGGATGCATTCGTCGAGGCAGATGGGCGTCTTCAGCTTGGCCTGGAGTTCGGCGTGGTCGATGATCTCGTCGTGCGCCAGTGGCTGTTCGATCATCATCAGATCAAACTCGTCGAGCGCAGCCAGAAGCTCCCAGTCCGCCAGAGTGTAGGCGGAATTCGCATCTGCCGTTAGAAGAACTTTGGGGAAGCGTGCACGAACGGCACGGATCACTTCCACATCCCAACCGGGCGCGATCTTCATCTTGATGCGACGGTAACCGGCGTTCAGCTCTGTTTCAATCTTGCCGAGCAATTGGTCCACGCTGTCCTGGATGCCGATGGAGACGCCACAGGCAATCTCTTTGATTGCTCCGCCGCCGATGGCCTTGTACAACGGGATGCCTTTCAGGCGAGCTTCAAGATCCCAGCAGGCAGCCTCCAACCCTCCACGCGCCATCAGGTGGCCACGGATGTGGGCGGAACGGGCCGCCACTTCAGACGCCGCCTGGAACTCCTGGCCGATCACGCGAGGAGCCACATAATCGCGCAGCAGCGGCCAAACCGAGCCGGTCCACTCTTCGTTGTAGAACGGATTCTCACCGGCAGTGACTTCGCCCCAGCCACTGACGCCGCCCGAGATCACCTCGACAAGAACAATGTCGCGCGCGTAAGTGCGGCCAAAGCTGGTTTGGAAAAAGTGCACCAGCGGCATCTGGATATGCCGCAACTTGATTTGATCAATTACGAATGCCATTTGCCTAAGATGTAAGTCCCTTGTGTCTCACTGCGCTCAAAACCAAATACAGCGAGCCCAGCGCGAAAATGCTCCTGGAACTGATCGCTGATGGCAGCCTGCGCCTGGCGAGCGCGCGCCGGGTCAGACTTCTTCCAATCCTGAATCGCCATAGGAACCACGATGCGCGCGGCCTCCGCAGGACGTTCGATCTTTTCGGCCAGATACCATTCGGCGACGCACCGGTCTGTGGGAAGCCCACCGTGCAGATCGCTGGTGGTGGTGCCGTACTGGTTGAGAACGTAGCGGCGCACCACGGCGCCCAGCCGCTCAATATTGAAGAAGGCGTTCTTCACCTCGAGCGGATCGAAGGTCCATTCAATGAGAGTGATGCCCCGGGAGAGCGCCTCTTCCTTTTGTTTCAACTTCAACAGGCGGCCGATTCCGGCGTTGCGGTATTCGCTCAACACCCCCATCATGTGGCTGTGCAGATAATAGCCGCCTCCGGACTTGAGCCCGGGAATGGCGAGTAAAAACGCGACCATACGGCCCTGATCGAAGGCTCCAAAGATTTGCCCGCCCACTTTGCTGGCCACCACAAAGAGACGCACCGGCAGCAGTTCGAGGTCTGCAAAACCCCAGATTGTGCGCTGTAGATCGACCGCCTCCGTGAAGTCAGCCAGAGAGCTCAGCGGGCGGACTTCAATCATGATTGCTTGGCCTCTTGCCAGAAAGCTTCCATCTCTTCGAGAGAGGCGGTCTCAATGGGTTTCTCCTGTTCCCGCAATCGAGCTTCTACATGGCCAAAACGTTTGCGGAACTTCGTGTTGGTATGACGCAGCGCCTGTTCCGGATCCACTTTTGCCCAGCGGGCCAGATTGACCACAGTGAACAGGAGGTCGCCGATCTCGCCTTCGATGTCCGCAGCATTGCCGCTTTGCCGGGCCTCGGCGAGTTCGTCCAACTCCTCGCGGAGTTTGGCGAGAACATCGTCGTAGTTCTCCCATTCAAAGCCCGCCTTCGCAGCTTTCTTTGAGATCTCGATCGACTCCATCAGCGCCGGCTGCGCGCGATTCACACTGTCGAGAAGGCCGCTGTCGCGAGTTCCCTTCTCTGCCGCTTTGATCTCATCCCATTTTGTTTTGACGTCCTCGGCAGTGTCCGCCTGCCCGTCGCCAAAGATGTGCGGATGACGGCGAATCAGCTTCTCATTGATGCTCCGCAGCGTATCGTCAATGTTGAAATGCCCTGCCTCGGCGGCCATTTGCGCATAAAAGACCGGCTGCAAAATCAAATCCCCTAACTCTTCACAAAGGTTGGGAAAGTCCTTGCGCTCGATCGCATCGATCACTTCGTAAGTCTCTTCGATCGTATGACGCTTAATACTGTCGAAGTCCTGCTCACGGTCCCACGGACAACCATCAGGCGCACGAAGACGCGCCATAATATCAACTAATTGTTGGAAGGAAGTGCCAGCCTCTGAACCCACGTAATTTCCAGTTTATCATCCGTCCCGCCCAATTCCCTGCCGACCTCGCGCGGGTGCGACAGCTTTTTCGTGACTATCAGGCTGACATCGCTGCCGATCTCAGCTTCCAACATTTTGACGCCGAATTGGCCACATTCCCGGAACCTTATGAAGCGATTCTGATCGCCGAAGAACAGGGAATCGCCTGCGGATGTGTTGGATTCGCCCCTTTGCCGATGGAATTGCCGAATTGAAGAGGCTCTTTGTGTCGCCCACGGTGCGCGGCTCCGGATTGAGTCGAAGATTGCTGCTCCAAGCGGTTGAGGAGGCCCGGCGCCGGAGCTATCGCGATACGATCGTCATGAAAATGCCCAGCGCTATGGCTCTTTACCGAGCGCTGGGCTTCGAAGAGGTCGCAACCGTCGGAGGGAAAACTCGGCCGGATCTCGTCGATATGGAACTCGATTTATGGGCGTTCCCTCCGGTTGACGGCAAGGCCGATTAGCCCAACGGCACAGAGCAAGTAGGTGGAGGGTTCGGGAAGTTCACCGGAGGGGGGAGGGTCGACCGGGCCATTGTTTCCACCCGTAGCGGCGATTTGGCCGTAGGCAAAGTTGTCGAGCAGAATCAGGTTGTAATCGTAACCGGGAGGAGCATTGATCAGCAGCCGGACGCCGCTGACATTTGCCGTGGTGGTGAAGCCGTAGAAATTCGTACCGGGCGAGCCGGGAGCCACGGGCAGCGATCGCGTTGCTACCGGGCTACTGGAACCTGTTTCATACAGCAGGAAGGTGAGGATGATGGGCGTCGGATTTGTCGAGTAAACAGCTGCCGCCCCCGAACTTTGTAAAAATCGCAGCGCAGAGTAGTCAAAACTGACGCTTCTGATGCCGCTCACCGCACTGACGTCAATGTACAGCCCATTCCCACTTACGTTTGTAGCGCCATCCACTCCCCCCATTAGAATTCCTCCATCACCCATGGCATAGCCTGCATCTGGAGTCCAGCGGTAGGTGTAATAGCGCTTGTCCACTGTGTCGTTGTAATAACCGGTGTAGTTCACCGCCCCCAGCGTGACGCCAGCCGCCGTAGCACTGTAATTTGTGCCGGGCTGATTGAAGTTCTCTGTGACCGTACCTGTCGTAACAGCTGCCCAGGAGGCCTTGTTGGTGTATTCATTCAAGATTGTCGCGCTGGCGGGACGAGCAAGACACAAGGCGGATATCACCGCAAGAGCAAGTGGGGAGGTTCTACATTGCATGATCACGGGGATAGTGCCAGCAACAGACGGCTTGTCTCCCGCTTTAATAAACGGGGTACACCTGGAGTCGAGGGAATATTCCCTCTATTTTTTTAGGGATAGAGAAATCTGCTGCCGGTAGCTGCGCGCCTTGGCTAGAATTTCCGCAGACCGCAGCGTCAGGGACTTCCCCTCTCGTACGATCGGCTGTCCATTCACAAAGACATCGCTCACGTCAGCAGCCTTTGAGGCGTAGACCAGAGTGGAATAGGGATCGAAACTGGGAACGGCATTCGGAACATCAGTACGGACGAAGACCGCGTCGGCCAGACGGCCGGCTTCAAGTGCGCCCAGCTGGTCTCCCATGCCGATCACCTGGGCGCCATGGAGTGTCGCCATCTCCAGTGCGGTGGTGGCAGGAAGCGCAACAGGATCCATAAGATGGACCTTTGCCAGCTTTGCAGCCAGATCCATCTCCTCCATCAGATTGAAATCGTTGTTGGAGCCGGCAGGTCCGTCGGTACCAAGGCCAACGTGAATTCCTGCGGCAAGTTGCGGCACTACTGGCGCAAAGCCACTGGCGAGCTTCATATTCGACGACGGGCAGTGTGCGATCCCCACTCGCTTGGCGGCGAGGGTCGCAATGTCTGACTCGTCCGTCCAGACGCAATGCGCCGCGACCGTGGTGCCATCGAAGATACCCCATTCGGCGAGAGTCTGAGTCGGACTCTTCGAATGCTGCTTCCTCATGTCGTCGTTCTCACGTTTGGTTTCTGAGACGTGGATGAGCAGAGGACGCTTGTACTGATTGGCAAGCTTGCGGCAAGCCTGCAGCGTTTCGCGCGTGTTCGTGTAGAGCGCGTGTGGAGCGATCGCCGGAATGATCAGAGGATCCTTCTCACAGCGCTTGAAGAAGGCTTCGGCCTGCGCGAGCGCATCGGCAGGCGTTTTGGCATCCGCCACCGGGAAGCCAATCACCGTTTGGCCGAGCACACCGCGCATGCCTGCCTGGCGCGTCGCCCGGGCCACATCGTCCTCAAAGTAGTACATGTCGGTGAAGGTGGTGGTGCCACCAAGCGACATTTCAAGACAGGCAAGCAAGGTGCCCCAATAGCAGAAGTCCGCGGAGACGTTCTTTGCTTCCGCAGGGAAGATATAGCTCTCCAGCCAGTCCTGCAGGCGCTTGTCGTCGGCAATGCCGCGCAACAGCGACATGGCCGCATGCGTGTGCGTATTGATCAGGCCAGGGATCAGAATGGAGTTCGGCCGGGCAACGCGCCTGGCGCCACGAAAGCGCTGTTCGATTTCCGCGCGAGGCCCGACCTCCACAATCTTGTTGCCTTCAATCGCGACGGCGCCGTCAGAAAGCACACGCCGCGCCTTGTCCATGGTCAGGACGGTGCCAGCACTCAGGATCCAGCGGGTGGGCGCAGCCGCCACCAGCGGCGCCGCCAGGGCGAGGCTAAAGGAGCGACGACTGATTGAATGGAAAGGGGAGGAGTTCACCAAAGCTATGACTGCTTTCAATTTCGTTGGCACCACAGAGGATCACTTCGACATCAGGATCGCAGAATTCAGCCATCACCTGACGGCACTGGCCGCAAGGGGGGGCCGGATTCGGAGCATCGGTCGCCACTGCAATGCGGCGGAACTTACGATGGCCATCTGAAACCGCCTTGGTTATCGCCACCCGCTCAGCGCACAAGGTTGCACCATAGCTGGCGTTCTCCACATTGCAACCCGTGTAGATTTCGCCATCAGCCGTCTCCACCGCACATCCCACCTTGAAGTGGGAGTAAGGTGCATAGGCGGCGCGCTGCGCCTGACGGGCCTGTTGCTGCAGAGTCATAGGCTGGGGATGATCGATTGCAGCAAGCGGATAAACTGCCCACGCACCTGATTGCCGGTCTCGATGACCTCTTCGTGATTGATCTTTTCCTTGGTGACACCAGCCGCCATGTTTGTGACACAAGAGATCCCAAGAACTTCGGCGCCCATGTGGTTGAGCGCGATCACCTCAGGTACCGTGGACATGCCCACCAGATCTGCGCCAATGATCCGCAGATAGCGGATCTCAGCGGGAGTCTCATAGCTGGGTCCAGCTAGTGCCGCATAGACGCCCTGGTGCAACGGAATCCCCAGGCGCTTTGCGTGCTCAAGAGCAAGAGCCCGAAACCGGGGCGCATAAGCGAAAGTCATGTCCGGGAAACGTGGCCCCAGCGAATCGTCATTTGGCCCACTCAGAGGATTGGCTCCCTGGAGATTGATGTGGTCCGTCATCAGAACCAGCGCGCCCCGGGAGAAGGATAGATTGATGCCACCCGCCGCGTTTGTCAGGATCACCTTGCGCGCACCCAATTGTGCAAGAACGCGCACCCCAAGAACTACTTTCTCGATCGGATGCCCTTCATAAAGATGAGCTCTCCCCGACATCACCGCAACTCTACGGCCTGCGACGGTTCCAAAAACCAATTTTCCCGCATGGCCCACAGCCGTCGATCGAGGCCAGCCGGGAATTTCTTCGTAGGGAATGACAACGGCATCTTCGACTTCCTCGGCAAACGGACCCAGTCCGGAGCCCAGGACGATTGCGACTTCCGGCAACGCAGAGAGCCGCGATTTCAGAGCAGCAATGGTTTCGGTCATAACAAGATTCCAGCAATGCAGGCGGACATGAAATTGGCCAGAGTCCCGGCCATCACCGCCTTGAGACCAAGACGGGCAATGTCTGAACTTCGTTTCGGCATCAGGGCTCCCATCCCTCCCACCTGGATGGCAATGGAGCTGAGATTCGCAAAACCACAGAGCGCAAAAGTGGCGATCGTGAAGGAGCGTGGATCGAGTTGATCCTTCACTTTGCCAAGTTCGATAAAGGCAACGAATTCGTTCAACACCAGACGCGTGCCGAGGAACTGCCCAATCGTCTGGCAATCATTCCAGGCCACGCCCAACAGCCAGGCAACCGGCGCAAAGACATATCCAAGCAGTTGTTGGAGTGTCGGCAAGCCAACCGCCCCCAGGCAGCCATTCACCAGCGCGATCAGGCTGAGAAAGGCGATGAGCATCGCCCCGATATTGAGCGCCAGCCTGAGGCCATCGCCCGCGCCGCGCGCTGCAGCATCGATGACATTGATGCCCGGCTTCTCCACTTCCAATTTGACATTGCCAGCCGTCTCGGGAGTGCCCGTCTCGGGAACGATCATTTTCGCCAACATGATCGTGGCAGGGGCGGTCATGATGACGGCGGTCAGCAGATGTTCGATCGAGACCCCGGCAAACTTCACATAAGCCGCCATCACTGCGCCAGAGACATGGGCCATACCGCTGGTCATGATCGTGAAAAGTTCGCTCTCGGTCAAATTCGGCAAAAAGGGTTTGATCGTAAGCGGAGCTTCCGTTTGCCCCATAAAAATTGAGGCCGCGACGTTCGTGGATTCAGCGCCAGAGCCGCCCATGGTGCGGCGCATCACCTGAGCCATGATGCGAATCACCACTTGCATCACACCGGCATAGTAAAGCACCGAGAAGAGGCTCGCAATAAAGATGACAATCGGCAAGACCTGAAAGGCAAAGATCACACCGAATTCAGGGCTCGCCTTTCCGAGCTTGTCGCCAAAAAGGAAGGCTGCTCCTTCCTCCGAATACTTCAGCAGCGCGTTCACGGCACCGGACGCAGCTTGGAACGCATGTCCCACTGGGGTTTTCAACACCAAAATGGCGAATCCAAATTGCAAACCGAGGCCCCAAAAGAGGAGCCTCGGTTTGATTGCGTCGCGTTTGGACGACACGAGATAGCAGAGAGCCAGGATGAGAACCAGGCCGAGCAGGCCAATCATAGGTTTTAGCCTACTACTTCAAGGAGGATCTCACGCTGCTCTGGAGGATTGGAAGAAATGCGGAAGCTGTCTTCCACGATTTCCGCCGCTTCTTCCAGGTTGTTTTCGCTGGTGTGATAGAGGCGGCAAAGAACGGCGCCTGCATCCACCTTCTGACCGACCTTCACCTCAAGGATGATGCCGACGGCATGATCGATGGTGTCGGTGATCTTGCTGCGGCCACCGCCGATGAGAACCACGGCCTTGCCGACGCCTTCGGCATCGATCGCACTGACATAGCCGGCGCGGGGGGTTACGATTTCGCGCATTCCGGTCGCATTCGGCAGCAGGTCGAAGCGATCAAGAACGGCCGGGTTTCCACCCTGGGCAATGATCACTTCCTTGAACTTCTTATAACCGGATCCATCGAGAAGCTTGGACTGCGCCAGCTCACGAGCGGCTTCAAGAGTCGGCGTGATCTTCGCGAGGAAGATCATGCGTGCGGCCAACTCCAGGCTCAGACGGGTGAGATCGATCGGACCGGAATTCTGCAGGGTCTGCGAGACTTCCATCACTTCGAGCGCGTTGCCGACCGCAAAGCCGAGAGGCTGATTCATGTCGGTGATCAGCGCCTGCACCTTCTTGTCCATCCGGCGTCCGATGCCAACCATGAGCTGAGCCAGACGACGAGCGTCGATCTGCTTCTTCATGAAGGCGCCAGCGCCTACTTTGACATCGAGAACCAGCGCATCGAGGCCGACGGCTAGCTTCTTCGACATGATCGAACTGGCAATCAACGGCACCGACTCGACAGTCGCCGTGACGTCGCGCAAGCTGTACAACTTGCCGTCCACCGGAGCGATTTCGTCGGTCTGGCCAATGAAGGCCAGCTTATGCTCAGTCAACTGGTTCTTGAACTGTTCGATGGTGAGATTGACGTTAAAGCCCGGGATGGACTCCAACTTGTCAAGCGTCCCGCCGGTATGCCCAAGCGAACGTCCACTGATCATCGGAACGACAACACCAGCCGCGGCTGCAATGGGCGCCGCAATCAGACTGGTTTTATCGCCGACACCACCCGTGGAGTGTTTGTCGACCTTGATTCCGGGGATGCTCGAGAGATCGAGCGTCTGACCGGAGGCCATCATGATCGCAGTGAGATGATCTGTTTCGGGCTCGGTAAGTCCTTTGAAATAGACGGCCATCAAAAAAGCGGCCATTTGGTAATCGGGAATTTCACCCCGGTTGTAGCCTTCGACGAAAAAGGCCAGCTCTTCTTGGCTTAGTTCTTCGCCGTCGCGCTTACGCTGTATAAGTTCGGGGACACGCATGACAATTTGCTAGATTAGCACAAATAGGCCACGCAAAGTAAAGGAAATAAAGGAATTCAGGCTTAGCCCGGAGAATCGCCGTGACAGAGCCGATCAAGGTGTGGTGGAATGAGTACGGCTTCATGGTGCAAGACAGAGTGGGAACGATGGACGAGGTCATACTTTCAGTACTGGCCCCGGCTGAGGTGGTTGCAGGAATCGCATGGCAGGGTTTGGAACCCGTCTTCGCAGATCTGGACCCGGAAACAATGAGTTTGACGACGCGGACGGTCACCAATCAGGTCACCGTCTACACAAAGGCGGTGCTCGTCACACCGAATGTGGGTGTATTGGGGAACTGGGAAACGCTCGGCGCGGTTACAGAGCCGCGCGGCATTTCGCTTCAAGTGGAAGGCGAAGGCATTCAGGGTAAGTGGGAACGCATTGCGCCCGGCGTCGAAGGCATGGGCGATGGCCTGCTTCGCATTGACCGGCAATTGATCTACGGCGGCGCCGAGGCTTTTGCAGAACTGCTTGGCGACTATCTGATCGATGCCAAGGCGCTTCCGGAATGGCGCGGCAAGGATCGGGACTACCCCGGCATGGCCAGTTTGAAATCAACCGCACTACGCGTTGCCGATTGGCGCACGCATCTGCAAACGATCAAGAAATGCGCAGTCTCTGGCGCGCGCCAGCAAAGCTTCCAATTCGATCTGTTGCCCAAGCCGGCAACCTCGGCACGCCCCGCAAAGCGCCGTGCCGTACGCGCCAGTCTCGCCGGTTAGGACGAGGCGCTGGCAACCGCGGCGGGTTCGAGCAGACGTACTTCCAGGCTCGCCCCGCCACAGGCACGATTGGCGGCAGAAATGGTGCCGCCATGCTGGTGAATGATTCCTTCAGAGACTGTAAGCCCTAAGCCGGTCCCTTTGGAATCAAGCCGCGTGGACACAAAGGCATCGAAGATCTCGGGCAAAACTTCCGGCGGAATTCCGGGGCCATTGTCTTCCACTTTGATCGAAAGAAAAGCGCTGCCCTCCCGCTTGAGATGCGCTGTCACAATCCGGATTTCCCCGCCCTGTTCCGGTACGGCCTGGAGCGCATTCCGAATGAGATTCAGGAAAACCTGGAGCAGCCGGTCCGCATTGCCCACCACGTAGTCTTCCAACTTTGTCTCGTTGTCGAAACGCACCCGGCTTGCTTTTTCTTCGATCGAAGCCATATGCCAGGCTTCCTCGATCAACTCCCTTAGGGCAATCGGTTCAGACTGCTCGCGGCGGACTCTCGAGAAGCCAACCAACGATTCTGAAATGCGCCGGAGACGCTGCGTCATCTTCAGCATCCGGGCCAGCCGCTCAGAGGCCTGAGCAGACTTACTCTCTTCCGCAAACTTCTCGATATAGCCCTGCAAGACCGCCAGCGGCGTATTCAACTCATGCGCGACCGAGGCCGAAAGTAAACCGAGGGAGGCAAGACGATCCTGCTCGAGCAGCTTGCGGCGAGCTGCATCAAGCTCCCCGTTCTGCTGCCGCAAACGAGTCACAATTTCATTGCGGGAGGACATGATCTGGCCGATCTCATCTTCCAGAATCTCCCGCACCGGAATCAGTTCCCGCTCCCGATTCTCATGGCGCGCCGCGGCATCCGCATCGAGAAAGAGTTGGATGGGCCGGTAAACATAAGCCGGCATAATGAGGAATTCCAAGACAAAGATCGCGGCCAGATACAAAACCCCCAGCACAAGCAAAAGCGTATACTTCGCTCGCGTCACCAGGCCGTCGTAGTAAAGCTCGGGAATGGTGATGGCACGAAACAGACCAGCAATCTTCGAGCGTTTGTAAATGGTGTCAGAAATACCGGGACTCACCCAGACGCGTGTCGGGTTCTCATCGAGAAACTCGATTGCCGCCTGCGGCATCGCCAAAGTGGCCGCATCGCCATGGCGATAGTTATAGGAACCCATCTGTTGCAAAGCCGGGATGCCCGCATCGTCATTGAAGAGCTGGGCCAGCAGCGTAAACTCGCGCTGTTTTGCACTCGCCACACGCTTCTCAAAAACAGGAATCACACTCAAATAGACAGCAACCGTCAGGATGAGAAAGAAAAGGTTGTGGAGGATCAGCAGCTTTGGACGAATCTTGAGATTGCCAAAGATCCGGAAGGCTTGACGGCCAAGCTGGCGCGGTGTTTCCTTAAAAGTGGCCATTCTGTTCGCGTCTCCTTCATTCTACTGAAACACCCAGGCGGCACTTGAGATCCACTACGATGGCCCCGCCGTTCCTCGTGGAATCAACGCCAAATCACTCAAAATCATCACAATATCGACATCCAAACACTTCATCGCCTCGTAGTCAAAGGCAAGTCCGGATCGAGCTGAGAAAGGAGGAACACCTTTCGACACTCCCTGGACCGCTGAATTCAGGAGCCAAAGAAGTGTATGAAGTATCTCAATCCCATTGTCTTGCTTTCTCTCAGTTCGGGCTTATTGCCTGCACAATCGACAACGCCAGCAGTTACCACCACCTCAGTTGCGAATTATCGAATGATCGTCGCCCCAGACTCCGTGGCAGCAGCCTGGGGCAGTAATTTCTCCACCGCCACTACGGCCGCCAGTGGTTCTGATCTGGGTTCAAGCGGATCTCTGCCTACCACCCTCGGAGGCGTCAGACTCAACTTCACGGACAGTGCAAGCATCACCACCAACCCTGCTCTCTACTTAGTCTCACCGGGACAGATCAACTTTCTGGTGCCCGCCTCCTCTGCACTGGGCCGGGCAACAGTGAGCGTACTGAACGCGTCCAACCCTTCCGGTCCAGTGCTGGTTTCCAATGTCGCACCCGCCATCTTTACGGCTGATCTTTCCGGCACAGGTGTACCTGCGGCCCAGATTCTCCGGGTCACCGCCGCCGGGCAGGTGTCCTATGAGTCCCCCTTGCAAGGCGGTACCTCTGCCTCCTTGCCACGCAGTATTGACCTCTCGGCCAGGCCTTCGGACAAAGTCTACGTCATCCTTTACGGCACTGGCATTCGCCGACGTTCCCTCAACCCAGTGATTGCCACGACCAGCGAGATCGCCTTGCCGGTCCTCTTTGCCGGTTCGCAGCCCCAGTATCCTGGCCTCGATCAGATCAATCTTGGACCGCTCCCCCAATCCTTGGCGAGCTTAGGAACGGCAGACATCACCGTCACCGTGGATGGCGTTCCGGCTAACACTGTGCGGCTTGCCTTCCGCTAATTCATTGTCCAGGGCGCAATTCCAGCTGTTCCGATTCGCCTCAGCATCCACCCTTGATTTTGAACAGAATTCGTGACCAGGTCACGCAGGAAAATATCATGAATACCTCTCAGAAAGTCATTGTCGAGTCCATTCGCGAGAAGATCTCGGGACGCCGTTCTTTTGTGCGCCAGATGGGAATGGCCAGCGCCGGTTTGGGCGCTTTTCTCGCCACGGTAGAAACAGCCGATGCGCAAGTCACCGACGTCGATATTCTGCAGTTCGCCTTGAACCTCGAGTACCTCGAGGCCGAGTTCTACACCGTGGCGCGCACCGGCAAGACCATTGACCAGATGGGCGTCGGCATCACGGGCAGCGGCACGACCGGCGCCACCACCGGCGGCAAGCAGGTAACCTTCATCGAAGGCTCGACTCTCGCCAAGAGCGCCGATGAAATTGGCGCCGACGAGCGCGCCCACGTCACACTACTGCGCACGGCGCTGAGCGGCGCGGGGGTGATGCCGGTGGCCAAGCCAGCGATCAATCTGAACGCGCTCGGGGCAGGCTTTGGCAGCCAGGAAGAGTTCATTCTTCTGGCCCGCGCTTTTGAAGACGTTGGCGTATCGGCCTATGGCGCCGCGGCCCCGCTCATCAGCAGCAAAGCCTATCTGGGCGTCGCCGCCCGCATCCTGGCCGCCGAAGCCGAACACACCGGCAATCTGCGGCTGCACGCCACCCTGTATAACGTGAAGACGACGGCGCTCGATCCAGTGGACATTCTGCCTCCTCCTTCCGGCACACGTTTCATGTCGCTCGATGCCCAAGGACTCTCGGCAGTCCGGACTCCAGGCCAGGTGCTCTACATTGTCTATGGCGGCCAGCCCGGCGCCAAGACTGGAGCATTTTTCCCCGGCGGCATGAACGGCAATCTCAATACAGCGGACGCCACACCGGCCAAGCCTTAGTGGTTCTCTGATTGAGACAAGGAAACGCCGGTCTTCTGGAGGGCCGGCGTTTCTTTTAGTCCACCATCACTGCATCCACATAGCACCAGTACCAGCCATCTTCCACAGCACGCACGACGGGATGGCTTGTCGCGCGGAAGTGCTTGGTGGCATGTTGATTCTTCGAGCTGTCGCAACACCCGATGTGGCCACAGGCGGCACACTTGCGCAAGTGAATCCAAGTGTCACCGAGTGCGATACAACTCGCACAAGCCGCGTGATCCGGAATTTCAACTTCGGGCGTAGAGCGGAGATGAGCGCAAGGAGTAGGCATCTGTGCCCATCGTAGCGCTCTAGTGCGTGAGTTTCTTCCAGTCCTCTTCGTAGTAACGGACCAGCGACTGGTCGTTGAGGCGATTTGGCTCGGCGGGAATCGATTGCATATCGAGCGGGAAGTCGAACAGCGTGGACAGATTGGTCAGGGAAAGAAAGCGAAGCCCCGCCGGGAGTACAGAGGGAAACTCGTAGGCATGACGTCCGGCAATCACAAACCCCCATTCACCAAAGCTCGGGACATAGACATGATAAGGCTTGATCTGGTACTTGGCAGCCTTGAGCGTCTCGGCAATGCACCAGAACGATTGGCGCGCAAATAAGGGGCTGGTGCTCTGCACAACAAAAAATCCGGAGTCTGCAATGTGTTTGCCAAGCAGGCGATAAAAAGCTGTTGTGTAGAGCTTGCCGAGCGAAAAATTCGTAGGATCGGGAAAGTCGATGATAGCCGCATCGAAGACTTCTTTCGACTGGTCGAGCCACACGAAAGCATCCGCATTGATGACGCGCATGCGCTTGTCGGTCAAGGAACCGCCATTGAGCTGCTTCAAATAACTATGCGTCGCAAAAAGCTGGGTCATCTCGGGATCGAGATCGACGAGAGTCACTTGTTCAATGTTGGGGTACTTCAGAATCTCGCGCGCAGCCAGACCATCCCCACCGCCCAAAACCAGCACGCGCTTTGCGCCGGGCAGTGCCGCCAGGACAGGATGAACCAGACCTTCGTGATAGCGATACTCATCGTGCGAGGCGAACTGCAGATGCGAACTTAAAAATAGCCGCACGTCGTCCTTCCAGCGCGTGAGCACAATGCGCTGGTAACGGGTTTGTTTGCTCAGAATGATCTCGTCCGCATAGAGATTGTCATCTGCGGCGGCCATGACGCGGTCCGCAACAAAGAGCCCACCGGTTAAGGCAGCCAGAACAACCAACGCCGCGGCGCGCAGACCATTGTGACGTGGCAACTGTTCCCGGAAGAGCCAGGTGCTCCACAAGGCGACCGCGGCATTGACCATCCCGAAGAGAATCGCTCCCCGTACCAGACCGAGTTTCGGCACCAGCACCAGCGGGAATAACAATGACGCGCCAAGAGCGCCCAGATAGTCGAAGGTGAGGACATGCGACACCAGATCGCTAAACTGAAATCGCCCTTCGAGGATGCGCATCAGCAGCGGAATCTCGAGCCCGACCAGAATGCCCACCAGCACAACAAGGAGATAGAGGATGAGCTGAAACGCCTGCGTATAGGCGAAGGCGAGGAACAAAATCGAACTCGAGAAGCCTCCGATCAGGCCCACCATCAACTCGATCGTGATGAAGCGGGTGACCAGGCCTTTTCGAATGAAGCGGCTGAGCCAGCTCCCGATGCCCATCGCGAACAAGTAGCTGCCAATAACGGTCGAGAACTGCAGGATGCTGTCCCCCAGCAGATAGCTGGCAAGGGTACCGGCGATCAGTTCATAGATCAGCCCGCAGGCGGCAATCAGCAGTACAGAAAGAAAAAGCGCAAGAGCCATCAGGAACTGGCTTTAGTGAACCGCGGCAGCAATGATGATGCTCATGCCGAGGCTCATAAAGCCGACCATGACCGCAAGGGCAAGATTTTTGCCTTCGATGATTTCTTTCCACAGGTCGTATGGGGTGATCTTGTCCCAGATCATGAAGCTGGCTGTAAAGATAAAGATGCCAAACATCGCGTAGATGAAGGCGTTGACAAACGCTTCGATATGAAAGCCGCTCATGGAATTATTTTCCTCCGGTGTAGCGATGGTAGTTGGAATAGATCGAGCGATAGGAGCCCGGATTGTCGCGCACACTCCGCGGCACATTTCGAACCTCATCGCCCTGATTGAACACGTAGCCCTTGAATCCCAGATAAGTGGAAAACAGGGTCAACAAGAGGCCATAGCCTCCGTAAAACTTACTCATCATCATCCTCCCCGGCGGCCGCTGAACCCGTCGGATCTGCTTCGGCCCAACGCTTGGATTCAAACTGCGCGCGGCGAATTAAGGCATAGACCGGCGGAATCAACAAGAAGGGCCATGCGACGAAGAATGGCCAAAGAACAGGAACATCACGGAGCACTGTCAACTGGTAGTTCATCCGTTTCCCACCAAATACGGACGAGACAGCGGACTTCTCCATCTCCGGTTCCACGCGCAGATAGTAGCGGCCGCCCGGCACACCACCAATCCGCACCGAATCCTTGCGGTCCCCCTCCGACCAGCTTCCGTCGGAATCGGAACCGTGATAATAACTGACTTCCTTACCAAAATCATAGGCAGTGCCCGTCTCATCATTGATCAGCGCGAGCCCAAAGAAGGCCCAGTCATTCTCAAGATCAGTACGAATGTCGACTTCAACATTCTTGTTCCCGCCCGCCAACTGGAAGGTTTCGGTGACAAAGCTCGGCTCTCCACTGCCTGCCACGAAAGTATATTTTGACTCGAAAACTTTTTTATCCCCTGCCAGCACGTAGGTCACAATCATTGCGACCAAAAGCAAGGCGCTGAAGACAAACATCATCTTCCACATGCCGGCTGTAGAGCCGCTGGGATTCGGCTGATTCGAGTACACGCCCTTCACGGGAGGTGGCGTGGTCTTGAGCTGGAAGGCCTGCCAGATCTCACTCGCATTCACATAGCGGGACTGGCTCCAGGTGTATTCTCCCACCGTCCCTTCGCGAGATACGGAGCCCGGCGGGTCGATATAATCCGCAACCGCAACCGAATCGCCCACCTTCACCCGCCAAGGGAATTCCCCCAGCACGCCGACCGTCTTGGCATCGGCAGACTGGAAGAGCCGGTACTTGCGCCCATCGAGCCGCACTGCCGATTGCCCCATCGCAGAATCGGGCTGAGGCAAGCGCGATAGCGGCAAAATATCGTTCCAATGCCCGTCGTATTCCGAAAGATAGCGGAAGCCATAGAAGGGATTGTAGAGAACATACTCGTCCCAGGTGTAGCGTTGCCCATCGGCAAGAATCGCCCGCGTCTGGAAGCCAATCACTTCATAGAGTTTGCCCTCCAGCTTGCCACGAGAGCCAAGCGGGATCTTGGGCTGGAAGCGCTCGATGTTCTTCTGGAAGGTCTGGGCAATCTGGATCGCCGGATGCGACACGTCGAGTACAGCCATGCAATGCGTGCAGGTCGCATGCAAACTGGACCCCATCCCTCGCAACTCAACCGCGCCCCCGCAGTTCGGGCATTCAATCGCACGGATTTTGGGCTGTGGCCGTTCGGCGGGCATCTATTGCCAACCTTCGAAATGGCGCAAATTCTTGAGCTTCAACGCATCGAAGCTGAACGTGCGTCCCGCAAATAATACCGGCGGATTTTCGGTATAGTCGATAGTCAGAAACTTGTCGTCATAGCTACGCAAGTCGATAAAACGGCAGACGGTCTTGTCCCAGAATTGAAAGGGGAGTTCGCCTTCCACCGCCCGGTAGTTTGCACTGGTGATGGTCGCGACCGTATAGTAAGCGCCGCCAACATCAACCATCACACCGGGATCTAATTTTTGGCCATTGAGTGCCGGAACCCAAGGAATCTGCTTCGTCACCGCATACTCGAGTTGTGCGTCCGAAAGCCAGGCATTCTCTCCTGTATTGAAGACGATATGCCACTCATTCCAGCCGCCCTCGCTGTACTCGTAACAAATGCGGCCAATCACAACGAAAGGCTTATTCTCAACCACACCTTCTGAGCCGATCTGGATCGGACTGGGGTCCAGCGGGTAGTCCGAGACCTGCCCAACTTTGGTCAGATCGACATCCGTCCGCACCAGAATACTGCTGCAATAAGGACAGGTGGTCTGCACGGATTGCGACCAGCGGAAAACAACCGGCCCACCACATTGCGGGCAGTTCTGTGTCACCTGACTCATTCGCTGTAGGGTCTTTCGAGTTTGCGCACGCTGATTCTCGTCGCGCCCAGAATCGAATGCAGGGCCGCTTTGAAATCATACTCCGCTCTGGGCTTACAGCAAAATACATTCAAGCAGAGCGAGGAAAATTCCGGAAAAGTGTGACAGGCAAGATGGCTCTCGCTCAGCAGAAGCAATCCGGTCACCCCACCGCCACCCGCCGGAGAGCCCGGAAATTGATGCCACAACGCAGGCTGGACGGGATGGAGATCCATCCCGTCCACAAGCGCGGTGAAGAGCCGGTTTAAGGTTTCCGGATGAGCGAGACCGGCCGGGTTGCACCCGTGGGCCTCAATCACCCATTCGCAACCTGTCATTTAAGCTTCGGGCTGCTTGGTTCCACATTCGCCACAGAACTTTGCAGCGCGTGGAATCTTCGATCCACAGTTCATACAAAACTTCGTGTCCCCACCAACGGCGGCTGCAATACCGGCAGCAGCGGCAACAACCGGAGCGGCAGGAGGAGGAGGCGCTTGCGGAGGCGGAGCCTGCGGCTGCATCGCCTGATTGAAGGCGCCGGCCATTTGGCTGGCCATGCCCATTCCCGCCGTGAGACTCGCGCCGATGCCGGCAAGACCACCTTCGTTGGCGGCTGCAATCGGAATCGACTGCGCCGTCTTGTATTGCGTGTACTGGCCCATGTTGCCGATCATGTTCATACCGATGCGCTCGTCGAGCAGCTTCTGCAGTTCTTCCGGCAGGCTCAGGTTCTCAACAATCAAGGTGTCGAGCGTCAGGCCCAGAGCGGCAAACTCCGGCTGTAGCGTGGCCGCCATCGCCTTGCCCACTTCAATCTGGTTGGCGGCCATATCGAGAAATGGCACACCAGAGGAAGCAAAGGCGTTGGAGATATTCGCAATGATGTTGTTGCGAAGCTGGCCTTCAATCTCCGCCAGACGGTAGATGTCGCGGGTGCCGGACACCTTGCTATGAAAGGTCCGCGGATCGGAAACATGCCAGGAATAAATCCCGAAAGCACGCAACCGCACCATCCCGAAGTCCTTGTCACGAATCGTGACCGGTTGCGAAGTGCCCCAGCGCTGATTCGGCTGGGTCCGCGTGGAGAAGAAGTACACATCGCTCTTGAACGGCGAGGCGAACATCTTGTCCCAGTTCTTGAGGTTGGTCAGGATCGGGATCGTCTGGGTATTGAGAGTGTAGAGCCCAGGGCCAAAGATGTCGGCAACCTGCCCCTCGTTGACGAAGGCAGCCATCTGGCTTTCGCGAACTGTGAGCTTCGCGCCAGTCTGGATCTCCATATCCTGCATCGGGTAGCGATAGCTCAGGATGCCGTCTTCCGGCTCGACGTACTGTATGACGTCAATGAACTGCTTAACAGCAAAATTCTTTAGGTTATCGAGGATACTCATCACACCTCCAGCGGCTTCCCTGATCATAACGAAAACAATTGCCAATTGTTCCCGAAATCATTGCCCTACCGCGGCTTCTGTCCGGCATCGACAACGCAACGGAAGCCGATGTCCGGCGCGCGGAAGGCAGCGGGAGCACTTGCCACTTCGATACTCGCGTTATTCTCGAGCGGCCGCAGGAAACTGCCACCTCGAATCTGCGCCCACGCGTCGCCGGCAAGCGGTGGCGGCTTCATGACGGAAGCAAAAAATTGAATGGCCTTCGCGCTCGGTGTCACTTTTTCGTCCACCCACTCAAATACGTTGCCCGCTAAGTCAAACGCGCCATAGCTGCTTTGCGAATCAGGCCAGGAGCCCACTTCCCGCGGTTTCTTCAGACTGGCGAGCTTGGGGTTATTCTGCACAACGGCCAGATCGGGCAGATGATCGAAACCCCACGGATAAGGACGCCCCGTGGCCCCGCGTGCCGCCTTCTCCCATCGCATCGCATTCGGAATCTGCTTCTGCGCCCAGGCCGCAAACTCTTTTGCATCGGCAAGGTTGACGTTGACCACCGGTAGTTTCTTTGACGCCTCGTCTGTTGGAAAACCAGGAGGCAACGGCTTCCCCTGCGCTGTCGCAAACTGCTGGTAGAACTCGTTGCTGACTTCATTCGTATCGATATAGTAGGCCTTGAGGAAACGCTTCTCGTTGGCCTCACCGAAGACGAAATCGCCTTCCCGCACCAGCACCATCTCTCCGGTGGCGGTCTGCAACTTCGCCGGCAGCTCCACAGGAGCCTGCACCTCTTCCTTCTTCTGCAACTTACTCAGCCCGCTATTGGACGGCACCATGTTCATCACCAGCAGCCCCACAATCAGCAGGGCGGCAATGCCGCCGCCGATCCAAACAAACTTGGACATCTGCGCAGCCGGTTGCGAAAGCTGGGTGATCCTTTTCTCGTCACCGGTTTCGAGAGTGCGCAGCACCGCCTCGATCTCGCCAATGATGACGTCAAAGTCCGCCGGACGCTTTGCCGGGTCTTTCTCGCAGCAGCGCTTCGTCAGTTCCACGATGCTGGTGGGGACCTTCAAGTCAATCAGCGGCTGCGCATCGAGCGGCTCATTCAGAATCTTGAAAAAGACTTCGTGGACATTCTCCGCCTTGAAAGGCTTGGTGCCGGTAAACAGCTCGAACATCAGGATGCCGTAGGCGTAGATGTCCGCCTTGTCGGTGACATCCTTTGAGGTCACCTGCTCCGGCGCCATGTAATAAGGCGTGCCGAGCGTATAGCCTGTTCGCGTGATCGACAGATCTTTGGTCTTTGCAATGCCAAAATCCATCAGCTTCACCTGGCCGGTGTCGCTCATGAAGACGTTGTCGGGCTTGAGATCGCGATGGACGATGCCCAACCCATGGATGTGCTTCATCCCGCGCGCCAACTGCACGAGTACCTTCAGCTTTTCGACAACCGTCGTCAGTTGCCCCTGCTGGATGGAAGCGCGCAGATCATGGCCCTGCAGATACTCCATCACCATATAGGGACGGCCTTCGTGTTCACCGAAATCATAAACACGAATGATGTTCTCGTGCGAGATTGCCCCCGCCGTCTGCGCCTCGCGAAGAAAACGCTTCTTGGTATCGTCGTCGTGCATCCCGCTGTCGGTCAGAATTTTGACCACAACGATCCGGTTGATCAGCGTGTCGCGCGCCTTATAAACATGCGACATGCCGCCACCGAGAAACTGCTCGAACTTGTACTTGCCAAGTTGCTGCTGTTGCATCAGTTGCCAGAGCGGGCGACGTTGCTGGTACACTGCAACCCCGCCAGATAACCTTTCCGGAATAACGGGATGGGCATCTCGAGATCGAGGATCATCGAGAGTGGCTTGCCTTGGTCATCCGTCATGATCTTGGTCCCAGAGCGCTGATACCAGAGAACCGTGTGTGAGGTTGCCGTATTCTGGTTCCAGCGTTCTGCATCGTTAAACCATTGGAACACGCCCAAAGGTCCATCGAAACTCACCGTCCCCCCACCCACAATTGTTGTGCGGACACCGGCCCCCTGGCCATTCCAAACGAAAGCTTTCGCCGGGCTACTGGCGTCCTTGAACTCGCCACTCTGGCCGTCGATGGAGAGTTTCACTTCCCGCTTCATCTCCGGATTCAGCTTCACGGAGTAGCGGAAGCTCGGACTCGGGTTCATCCCGTAGGCCGTCGCCGTCACCGCCGCAAAGCGATTGAAGGAGGCCACAAACTGCGGCGTCAATGCCATCGACGGTGTGGGCACGGCACGGTATTCCCCGCCCTGGTGCACCAGCATCGCCTTCAGCTTGGTTTCATAGAAGCTCCACAGCGAGCCGGTCTGCGGGGCGAAGATCGAATTGAACTCGGCGATCGTGGCCTGATTCTTTGCGGCCGGGTTGAAGGGATACTTCGAGATCAGGTCGCTGAACGCTTTGCAGAAGCCGGCGCCGGCGCCATTCAATTCCGCCGGGCCCAGGCCACGCAAGAAAGTCTCGACATAAGTAATCGGGTCTTCCATCAGCTTCAGCACTTGCCCGTCGATCTTCTCGAGCGGATCGGGCCGGAACTTCTGCGCAACATTGCGCGCCGTCATCTTGGCGGTCGTCGCCAGATTCAAACTCTGAGCGGCAGCAGGATCCTGAGCCGCCTGGCTCGCCGGCATCGTCGAGATCTGCTCGATCGAACCCTGCAACTGCAACAGACCGCCCATGTAGGGCTGATTCTCCCCGCCGATCAGTTGACCGGCACTCCCGGGCGCCACCAGCAACTGCGTCGGCTGGAACAGGTCTGCAATGGTCTTCTCCGAAACAGCCGTATTCTTCGAGGCGAGATAGATCGCCGCCAGCAACGGACTCTGGTTGCTCGAATGCATCTTCAACTTATCCGCAGCGTCCTTCAAGCTCGCATAGCGCAGCACCGTCACGCTTTTCAGATAAGCCTTCCACTGCTCAGCAAAGTCCTTGTTGTAGCGCGCACGCAAGCGCTGCTCCAGCTCACTCAAATTGACGCTGATCTTGACCTCTTCCCCCAGCACCCAGGCTTCGCCGCCAAAGTACTTCGGAAGATTCTTGAACGCATCCTGCATCCAGGCAAAGCCTTCCTTCGAGAAGGATCCTTGTACTTCCTTATCCACCCGGACGGCCTTATATCCATCTGGATACAACTTGTTGTAGTTGATCGGCGGATTGGCCCGATTCGCTTCGGCAAGAATCGCGTTGTACAAGCGCTCTTCCCCGGAGAACTGCTTGAGGAAGCTCCGTGTGCGATCGATCGTATTCGTGTCGTTCTCCCGCGAGAAGGGGTTCGATTCCTTCAACTCCTCGGCATAGAAATCAAACTGCTTGCCGATCAAGCCATAGCGCTGTGGCTCCACTTGCTTGGCCCCTTGCCAGTACTTCAGCAACACCGGAGTGAGAAAGCTCTTCGTGCTCTTGTCCGGGTTCGAGGTCGTGATCAGATAAGCCTTCAGCGCGTTGTAGGTCGTCATGTAATCGTCCTGCGGCGTCGGTGCTGCCGGCAGGCGCTTCATGGAGTCGAGAACAGCCGTCTGCGTCTCGCCAAACATGACATTGCGGAAACTCTCGAAATACAACTTGCGCGAGGTCGGGAGAATCGTGTCGCCCGTATACAAACCAAAGCGCATCATCATCGGCGCGCCATCGCGCTGGTAGCTGCGCAGCCGTTCGAGAACAGCGCGCAATCGATCGAGCTTGGTCAGACTATCGAGACTCGGCACCTCGCCCGGGGCCACTTGCACGCCACGCAAAGCCTTCGACGCTTCTCCCAGTTCGTTCTCGAGCGACCGGTTATTGAAGTAACTCACGGTAAACAGTGTGGTTGCAATCACGCCCAGCGCGCCGGCCACACCCAGCAGCAAGCGCCGGGTTGTGTTCGTCTTCATGCTGGAGGAGGCAGCGCCCAGCGCGGCCCGGTCCTTCAGCAACACTTCACTAAAGAAGCGCGTGACAAACAGCCACTGCGGCACGCGGCGCTGTGTGCCCGCCGCGTCGGTCGTCAGCACCGGACGCACGCCGGTGAAATAGAAACCGCGCACAAAGGGTGATACGGCCAATTGGCTCGGCCGGCAAAGATCAACCAGAAAGGTGGTTGCGGCCTGCTTCAGCTTGCGAAACTCACGCGGAAACTCATAGACCGGCGGGCGCCCCTGCTGATTCGCATCGCGCTCCTGCAAACTCACCCGGCGCTCAGCCAGGCTGCGGAACAGTTCTTCGAGCAGATCGGAAAACTTCTTCGCTGCCGTCTCGGCATAGACTCCCTGCGAGGCCATATCCGCAATCGGAACCGTCGCGCCCAAAATCTGCGTCGCTTCCTCATTGCTCATGTAGGCGACATACGGCGGGAAGTGCGGCATCTGGTCTGCCTTCGTGAACATCACGTAGACCGGGATGCGTGCCCCCAGCATCTTCGACATCTCAATCAGGCGCTGGTTCAGGATGCGGGCCTTCGCCGCCATCGCCTCACCCGCGTTTTGTTGGAAGAACTCTTCCATGCCAACAAACATCAGCACGCTACGCGGAGCCGGTGCGGCATTTGCCTTCAGCGCCGTCATGCCGGTCGGGGCAAAGCGCTGCGCAAAGGCATTCCAAAGCTTGTCGCTCTCGAGCAAGGTCGGCGCCGCTTCGACAAAGACGGTCTGCTTGGCCAGCCAGACATTCGCTGTGCGCGTCTGGACGAGCTGGTTGCCTTCCTGGTATACCAACCCAGCGAGCAACTCCGGCTCCACGCCACTGCGTGTGATCAAAGTCGTCTTAGCCGAGCCTCTGGCGCCCATGACAAAAACCACTGGCATCGTGGCCAGACTCTTGCCGCTCGCCTGCAACTTCTTGTCCGCTTCCGCCAGGACAAATTCCAGTTCCGCGCCTTGTTCTCCAGCCAGGGCGAGCGCCTTTTTGCGGCGATCGGCCATCAGCTTCCAATAAATCGCAAACCCGGCAAATGCGGTGCCAATCAGCCAAAACAGGATGCGGACAAACCAGACATCTTTGCCTTTTAAACTCACCCAGTCCGGCATAAACCAGCCGAGGACCATCCAACCAATCCAAAGTATTGCGGTAATTCCGTAGAAGAGCATTCTGGGTATTCTCCTGGCTTACCTACGAGTCAATTCTTGCGCCAGCGAGCGCAATTCATCGGCGCCCGAACCGAGGAGCACTTTATAAACGACAAAGGCCAGCACTGCCATGACACACAAGCCTCCACCAATCAGAACCATGCGCTGGAACCAGGGGTCCCGGCTCGCCAGCACCGCATCGGTCGGAGGCAGTTCCCCGGACGGCGACAAGGGCGGCATCGCCCCACGAATGCGGCGGCACTTATCCATGCAGGCATCGACAATCCGCTTCAGTTCCGCTTTCCCTCCAGCACTATAGCGGCCCTGAAAGCCCAGGCTGATCGCCAAGGCATAGATTTCCAGAAGATCGGAATTCGGCAGGCTGTCCGGTTGCCGGATGATGTTCTCAAGATTCTGGAAAAAAATCTCACCGGCGATATGTACCCCAAACAGTTCTTCCTGGAGCGGCTTGCGGCGCCAATCGGCAAACGCAGGCTGATTCTGGGTCAGAATCGTCTCATCCAGATAAGCGACAATCGCGAACATCGCCAGCTTTGTCTCTTCTTCTGAAAAACTCTTGCGCCGCGCATCTTCTATCGAAGCCTTCAGCGACGACTTCATATGCTCCCGCAGTCCGTAGGGATCCTGCGTCATCTGCGGATTCGACCAGACGCGCACCACCGCCGTCATCGGTTCTTGAAAAATCACCGCGAGCGTCTCTCGCTCCATCAAACTCGGTGCCTGCATCTGTCCCCCTTATGCTTCCAGGATCACGATCAATTCCACTTCGGCCGAGGGAAATTCTCCCGGCACGTAAACACCTACCTGTTTCAAACGCGCAATCTGCTGCCAACAAGGACCAACGCGCGAGATGGAGAAATACTGCATTTCGGTTTTGATCTGAATCTCCGTTGGAGGAATCGGCATGTGGATCAACTCCAAACCCGGATAAGCAGTCTGCACCAGCCGCTCGATAAAGTCACGCGAGCAAACCTTGATCAGTTGGGGTGTCCGCAGAATGACAACGCTTTCCGCGGCTTGCGCCCGTACGCCCAGAATCCATCTGGCCTTCGCAAGACATCGATCGTCTGCAATGCTGCCTTCCTGTAGATAAGGGGCGTAGGGAGTCAGTGGAATCTGCATCGCACTCGACGGCAGAATCGTTTCGAGCGCTTCGCGGATATGGGCATCCAGTTGCGGAAAACAGCGTTCCGGCTCGGCGTGGTTGTAGAGCGGAAGATCAGCGGGGTCACGCTTCAAATTGAAGGTACAGAGAGCCCCTCCCAACTTCAGCAATTGCCGGTAGAGTTCTTCCGGATGCCCTTTCTTCACTGCAGCGGTATGTTTCAGATCTGCAATTGCAGAATTAATGCAATGCAGATACCAGAAGCTGGCCACATCGCGCTGGCTCATACCGCCCAGCTTGGCACTCGCCCGTTCGGGACGCAAAGCCGTCCCCTTGGAGCCCAGAATCTCCACCAGGCGATTCAACATCACCATCAGGCGACGGGAACCGGAGATAGTCACGAGGGGGGGAATGAAGTCCGGATCAAACACCAGATTCCCCGCCCCATCGCGCATCACACGGCCGATCGGCATGCTCGTCAGCTCGGGCGTCAGTTCCTGCTCGAGCAGCAATCGAAAATTCTTATGCCCTAAGACGACTGGACGTTCTTCGGTGCCACCGTTTTCGTCGACAATCTTCTGCTCGCCGGGAGCAAAGCGCGTCGTTTCGTCGCTGCAGTTTGCCCCGCCAGGATTGTAGGGCGGCACCACAAGATAAATGGTGGAGTAACGTGCCACGGGACTGATCAGGTCGGCAATCGGACGGCTTTCCGGTAAGCCATCGGATTCAGGCATCACAAATGCGAGCCCATCCGGCATGAAACCACGGGCATGCAAAAGCTCTACGCGCCCGTTGCGTAGTGCCTCCTCACTCCATTCGATACCGGCAAAGCCATAAGCCGCGTAATAAAGGGATTGTGAGGTGAAATCGATCAGGTCTTCGAAATACCGTTTTTGCGCCTGAAAATGATGAGGCGCAAGATGCATTCCTTCGGACCAAACGACACGAGAGAGTTGCTTCATCGCCAATGAGATCTCAGGCTATCATAAAGGCACGATTTCCTAGGTTTTTACTACGATGTCCTTCGAATCCACATACCAACTCATTTCCCCCGTCGCCGACTCCGCAGAGGCACTCTCTTATCGCGCTGTAATTAAAATGACCGGCGAAGAGGTGTGGATTCACATCATTCGCCCGGATGCCCATAACCTTTTCGAAATCGCCAAGAAGCAGTTTGCCGCGGCAAGCTTTGGCGAAAAGCCGATCCTCGAAGTGGTGCAGGATGGAGCCAAGGCTTATATCGTCACGCGTCCCCTCCCCGCAGGAGCTACTCTGAGCGACTGGCTCAAGACGCTCGGACATGCGAAGACTCCCGATCCGCTCACACAGGCTGGAGCCTTCAAATTCAATCCCTCCGCTCCAGTGGAGCCCGCAACGCAGGAGATCCCAGCCTTCCGTCCGCCTCCTCCCGCACCTGCTGAAGAAGCCACCAGACTGATGCCCGTCGCGCCAATGCCAACGCCTCCTGCGCCAGTTCCTGCGCCCGCGCCACCGCCGCCTCCACCGGCCTGGACCCCAGTTCCACCCACACCAGCGCCATCCGCACCCGTCCCGCCGGCGCCCGTCGAGCAAGGCCCCGGTGAATTCACACGCATGTTCCAGGCACAGCCGCAACCGGTGGCAAAACCTGCCCCGCCTCCTCCTCCTGTCACCCCACCTCCGGCCTCTGCACAGCCTACTGCGCAGTTCCCAACCTTCTCTGCACCGCCTCCTCCCCAGCCAGCACCGCTCTTTCCGCCCGTGCCCCCTCCCACGGCTTCCCAGGAACCGGGCGAGTTCACACGCATGTTCCAGTCTCCACTGGTGAACCACACGCCTGCGCCTGTCAATCCGATCACCAATCCCATTGCGCCACCGCCGTCCCAGCAGGCTGGCGAGTTTACGCGCATGTTCAAGGCAGTCGAGACGCCGAGCGTCCTGCCTTCAGCGCCCCCGCCCTCCGCAGCACCAGCGTCCGGCCCCGGAGACTTCACCCGCCTCCTCCAGACTCCTTCGCAGACTGGCGGGCACAATAGTGGAGGGAGTGCAGCAGCACCTCCGCCCTTTCCAATGGGGCAACCCACTCCCGCGCCTCCTCCTTTCGGAGCGCCACCTCCGGCTTACGGCCAGCCCCAGGCCCCTCCGCCCTCCGCGTCGGGCGGTTCGTCCTTACCCGGCCTGAACATTTCAACGCCTTCCCCCTCGCTAAGCGGCCCCCGCATCTCTGCTCCCTCCGTCAGCATCCCCAGCTTGAGCGGCCCCTCCATCTCCAGTTCCGGACAGATCAGCGGCCCTCATATTGGAACGCCGTCCTTCAATGCGGGCAGCGCTTACGGCCCGTCCTTATCCACGCCGTCCATGAGCGGCCCATCCCTGTCTTCAAATTCTCTGGGCGGCGGAAGCTTCTCTCTCGACAATCTGCCTGGGTTCGGCGCCGGCTCTGGGGCGCCCCCGCCTAATGTTGCGCCGCCAGCCGCGGGACCACTGTCCTCAGGCAACGCGCCCATGAATCCGAACGCGCTTTCCAGCCCCGATGGAGCCACCAGCTTCTTCAAGGCGCCGCAAGCCTCCTCGGCTCCTGCAGCACAAGCCCCGGTCCATCAGGGCCCTGGCGACTTCACCAGGATGATGCAGTCTCCAAAGCCGGCCTCAGCGCCAGCCATCGGCGTCCCGGTGCCGCAACAGAATCAACCTGCCGCTGCGGCGGCCCCGATTTTCTCGCAACCCAGTGGCGTACCCGCACCACCGCCGGTTGCTGCCCCGGCGCCTGCCGCCGCTCCTGGCTTCCTCAAGGGAATGAGCCCCATGCTGCTCGTCGCCTGCGTGGTGGTCGTACTCATGATCGCCGCACTCCTCTTCGTCATCATTCGCACGAGCCATTAGGCACCCATGGATAAGATCCTTGCCATCCTTCTCGCTGGCGGCGCTGGAGAGCGGCTCTCTCCGCTCACCCGCAATACAGCGAAACCAGCTGTTCCTTTTGGCGGGATCTATCGCATTATCGACTTCACCCTGTCGAACTGCCTGAACTCCGGACTCCGTCAGATCTACATCATGACGCAGTACAAGAGCCTCGATCTCACACGGCACATTCGAGACGGTTGGGCAATCTTCTCCGGCGAAATCGGTGAGTTCATTGAGACCATGCCGCCCATGAAGCGCATGCACGACGACTGGTATCTCGGCACCGCCGATGCCGTCTACCAGAACATCGAATCAATCGAAGCAGAAGCTCCGGAATCTGTTCTGATCCTCTCTGCCGATCACATCTACAAGATGAATTACAGCGAGATGAGAGACTGGCATCGCCGGCAGCAAGCCGACATTACCATTGCCACCATCCAGATCGCGCCCGAAGAGGCAGGACGTTTCGGTGTCGCCCAGATCAATCCGAGTTACCGCATCATCGGGTTTGAAGAGAAACCGGCGCATGGACATCCGGCGCGCTCCCCCTTTGACCCCAGCATGGTCTCGGCCTCGATGGGCATTTACCTTTTCAATACAAAGATTCTGCTCGACGCCCTGCGCACCGACGCCGCTGATCCCCATTCCTCCCACGACTTCGGCAAAGACATCCTCCCCAAGCTCATCCACCAGCACAAAGTGAGCGCCTATGACTTTCACGACTTAAACGCCAAGCGGGTGCGCTACTGGCGCGATGTCGGCACCCTCGATGCCTACTACGATGCGAACATCGATCTGGTCTCGGTCATTCCGGAGTTCAATTTGTACGACAAGGCTTGGCCTATCCGGACGAATCCGCCGATGTACCCGCCCGCAAAGTTTGTGCTCGCCTACGAGGGGACGCGCATGGGGGTTGCGATCGATTCCGTCGTTGCACCGGGGGTGATTGTCTCAGGAGCCCGCGTCCAGCGTTCTGTCCTCTCCCCAGGCGTGCGCGTGAATTCGTATACCGCCATTGACGATTCGATTCTGCTCTCCAATGCAGAGATCGGCCGCCATTGCCACTTGCGCCGTACCATCGTATGTCCGAACGTGCGGATTCCAGAAGGAACTCGTTCCGGGTTCGACCGGACAGAAGACCTCGCCCGGGGTTATACCGTCACCGAGAGCGGCATCACCGTCATCGCGTAGCGGTTGACTTCCGCGCTACCAAGTGAACATCCAGTTCACGATTCTCCACCGCCGGCACGTACTCCTTGCCACTCCCCCGGATCTTCGCCAGCAGAATCTCCGTCGCCACAACGCCGGTCTCATACTTCGGTTGCGCAATCGTCGTCAGCGGCGGATCGAGAAGCGCGGCAATCGGAATGTCATCGAATCCAATCAGGCTCACATCCTGCGGCACCAAGATGCCAGCGAATTTCATTGCCTCCAACGCACCGATTGCCATTGAGTCGTTCACCGCAAATACCGCGCTAAAGTCCAGAGGAGCTGCCAGCAGCTCTTCCATCATCGCCTTCGCCCCGGCGTGACTGTTTTCCCCCAACACCACCCGATAGCCCGATCCAAAGCTCTCTTCGAAGCCTTTCAGCCGCTCCGTCAAATTCCTTTGCTTCAAATTCGATCCGAGTACAACAACCTTCGTGTGCCCTAGCTCGCGCAGGTGCTGGCCCACCAGACGCCCTCCCCCGCGATTGTCAACGCGAACGCTACTGAACGGACTCTTCCGCTCGGTCGCCGCCAGCACGACAACGGGCAAGCGGTAACGGGCCAATTCATCCGTTGCTTTGGCGCCCATCACACCGGCCGGATTCAGAATCAACCCGTCGATTTGCTTGGAAGCCATGGCATGCACGTGGTGCATCTGCCGCTCCCATTTCAGATCGGAGTTCCCCAGTACCAGATCGAAACCCGCTTCAAATGCTGTATCTTCAACGCCACGCGCCAGCTCGGCATAATAGGGGTTGCGGATGTCGTTCACCAGCAGCGCGATGGTTCTCGAGAGTCCCGTGGCCAGCCCGCGAGCCAGGCTATTGGGGATATAGTTCAGTTTCCGGGCAGTCTCCACCACCATCGCTCGAGTGTCTTTATTGATGCCATAGGCGCCCGATAAACATCGGGAAACGGTGCTGATGTCGAGACCGCTTTCACGCGCAATATCCCGGAGCGTTGTCTTCATATCCGGAACTGATTGTATAGGTTAAATCACACTCTGCAAGTGTCCGCTCTCCAATTTTTAATCGACTTTTTGATTTCCTTGCCACTCTTCAGTTGTCCCGACAGCACCTGTCCCACCAAACCAGCCAGTTCTCCATCCGAGGCAAATCGAAGCGCTACAATCTTGCCGACAGGCAACTCGCTGGCCCGCGCAGCAAGGTCGGGAGGAAGAACCGCAGCATAGCGCAAACGTTCCTCCAGGCGAATCGTCCGGTCTTGCGCCTTGAGTGCGGAAGTGCGCGAGACAACCGCCAGCGCCAGCAGTCCGATGGCGACCAACAGCGCTTCTGCACTGTTCCAGCTGGGTTGACGCCACATCCCCCTTGCCGTCCATACAAAATGGAACACAAAGATAGGAGCCACGACGTAGTGAAATGGCGGATGAAACCGCGCATGATTCTTGAAGTTCTGTCCAGCTTCAGACATATCGTACCTTTACTTTCCTACAGCCAATAGAGACGTAAAATCTTCCCCAGGATTGATGAACTGGTTCTTCTCGAACTCGTGCTGCCGATCGTGCAACTCACGATACCGGCCCGCCATTGCCATCAGTTCCGCATGGGTGCCCCGCTCCACAATCTCGCCATCTTCGATCACCAGAATTTGATTGGCAGCGCGAATCGTCGAAAGGCGATGCGCAATCACAAAGGTCGTCCGGCCATGGCGCAAAGATCGCAGCGCATCCTGAATCAAGGCTTCACTTTCGCTGTCCAGGCTCGAAGTCGCCTCATCCAGAATCAGAATCTTCGGGTCCGCCAGGATGGCACGCGCAATCGCCACGCGCTGCCGCTGTCCGCCGGAGAGCTTCACGCCACGCTCCCCGACAATCGTGTCATAGCCCTTTTCAAAGCGTTCAATAAACTCGGCGCAATGCGCCACTCGGCAGGCTTCTTCGATTTCCGCCCGTGTCGCCCCCGGCTGCGCGAAGGAGACATTCTCGGCGATGGTCCCATCAAACAGAAAGTTGTCCTGAAAAACAACACCGAGATTCGATCGATACTCTCGCATCTTCAAACTCTGCAGATCCCGGCCATCCACCAGCACGCGGCCACTCTTGGGTTGATTGAAGTTCATCACCAGGCTGATCATCGTGCTCTTTCCAGAACCGCTGGAGCCCACCAACGCAGTCGTACTTCCCGCTGGCGCCGTGAAACTGACATCCTTCAGCACGAGCGCCCCTGGGGTGTATTCGAAATTAATGTGATCAAACACAATCTCACCGCGGAGTGGCCCGACATTTTCTTTCGATCCATCTTCGGCATCCTCCGTCTTGACGTCCAGCACTTCGCGAATGCGATCCAGCCCCGCAAATGCTTCCGTAAGCTGCGTCCCGATGGAAGCAAGCTCCACCACCGGCATGGCCATCAGGCCGGTGAATGCGGCGTACATAAAGAGGTCGCCCAAGGTCATCTCGCCGCGGATCACGGCACTCCCGCCAAACAGGAAGATCACCATGCCAATGGCGCCCACAATCATCGAGGAGAAAGCCATCACAAACGACACACCAGTCATCGATTCGGCAATATTGCGGAAGAGGCGGTGCACGCCTTTCGAGAATACAAGCCGCTCGCGCCGTTCTGCGGTATAGGCTTTTACAACCCGAATCCCACCAAGACTCTCCGTCAGCCGGCCCGTCACCTGCGCCGTAATCTCGCCCCGCAACCGGAACAGTGGCCTGAGCTTCTTAAAGGCAAATGACATCACGCTACCGAACACGCCCAGCACCCCAATGGTCAGCAACGTCATTTTCCAGTTCAGGTAACACAACACACCCAGGCAAAGTACAGCGGTCACGATGCCGCCGGTCAGTTGCACCAACCCGGTCCCCACCAGATTTCGCACCCCCTCGGCATCCTGCATAATGCGCGAAATCAGTTGGCCGGTTTTCATCGAATCGAAATAGCTTACCGGCAGACGCTCGATATGCGCCTGCACCCGCTTCCGCATCTCCGTAATGGCCCGTTGCGCCGCAACGCCCAGCACCTGCGACACCGCAAAGGACGACAAGGCTTGGACAATCGTTGCCCCGAGCGCAACGACAGCCACCTTCCAGAGCATGTCGCTCCGGCCCTTCCCGATCACTTCGTCGATCACGTACTTGGTCGATGCCGGAAGCACAAGCCCCACGCCTCGGGTAATCAACATCAAGGTCAGACCCAGAACAAGCCGCCAGCGATGCGCATGCACGAGAGTGCGCGCTTCTGCAAACGCTTTCGAATAGTTAATCTTTTTCTTAGGCGGCTTAGCGCTCATTTTCTTGGCTCCAGTTCCACTACAGGCATGGCATTCGTCCAAATCATTCATAGCTACTCGCGATCAACTGCCTTGATCACATCAGCTAATTTCGTTCGATCCAGTCGTCGCAACATATCGTCTTCCGCGGTGGAGAAGAAACGCCGCAATACCTTACCCACTACCATTCCCACCTTGCATTCACACTTATGGCTGGCTTGTGGCACAGCAAGAACCGGACTGTGTTCCACCGCGCGATAGATGTCCCCGAGCGTAATCCGATCCGGGGGCCGCGTCAGCAGAGCTCCCCCATTCTGCCCTTTGCGCACCTGCACAAGACCAGCCCGCACCAACATTCCAAATACTCGCCGCACCACCACCGGATGAGTGCCGACACTCTTCGCGATCGTCTCTGAGGTCACCACCATGCGGTCCCCCAGCGCAATCATGCCTGCACTGTGTACCGCAACCGCAAATCGGGTATTCGTCGCCATCGTGAATTGCAACCAACTCTGTTACGTAATCGCTATTGTTACATAAGCAGCCACTGGATTCGAGCGAGCAAACACAGTCACAGAAAAAGTAAATTCTTTCCCTGAATTGTTAACTGCTTTGTACTGAAAGCCTTAGCTTCTCCAATAAGCTCTCATTTTCTTTGCCGAAAGTTCGTTATCGCCACACCTGCTGGTACCTTCAATTCGTCATGAAACCCCTTCCGTTCAAGCATTCGGTTGCGCTGGACTCGCTCTCGCTTACCTCTGTTCTGATGCCGATTCTGCATCACTACCGGACAGGACTCGATCAAGCCGTTCTGGCCGACCGGATTCAACTGGAACTCGAACTGGCCTACCGCGCCGATGCCGATGCTGTGTGGAATGCCGTGCCCTCAGACGGGCAATATGGCTTCATGAAGTGCGCCGCCCGGGTCTCGCTTCAGATTCAGAAGGCGATGCGCTGTTGGTTGCAGATGTATTGGTTTGCAAACCCGGAAAACTTTGTCAACACAGCCAAATCGTCACAACTCCTCACCTATCTGGCCTGCAGGCCTTATCATCCGAAGGCAAAAAATGCCTATGCGTATGATCCTCTCGATGACTGGTCGATGACTTCGATGGAACGCAGTATTCGGGGAGACCTGCCGGATTCGCTGTCAAGAGCCGCAGGCCTCCTCCGCATCCTCGGAAAGCATGATCTTGCCGACTTTTACCTTCCCACCCATGCCACATGGTTCCTTGAGGAAACCAATCGCGATGGGAAGTTCTTCTTTGAGATCCTGGCGCGTGAGGCCCGCATCATCAACGCCTGGGCTCCCCACATTGGGCAGCCGATGGGTCCTGATCGCCTGCGCAAGTCACGTGAGGCAACCGCCGCTGCCCTACAAGGCCTCTTCCGCCGGGGCGATCCCCTGGCCCACCTCGCACCGATTTTTGAAATCGAAGCCGTGGGCGCGCTCGATCTACAGATTGGCCGGCCCGATAGCCGCTCGCTCGTGCTGACTGGAAATCCGGAGCGCAGTCCCGAAGCCGCCGCGTTGTCTCATGTGATGCCCATCTCCGCCCCACGGCACCGTTTCCGGCGGAGCGGCGAACTCGCAATTCCGTTCTCCTTGATCGACGACGAACAGGCCGCTTGAGAGCAAAAAAATCCCGCCGGGAAGGATGAGGCCATCCCGGCGGGTGTTGAGGGAAAAATTGTTGTTCTAGCGACGGCCGCCACTGTGGCCGCCGCCTCCACCACTCCGGCCAGCAGAGGAACCACCACCGCCACCGCTGTGGCCTCCGCCGCCTCCACCAGACGGGGCACCCCCGCCTCCGCGGAATCCGCCACCACCAGAGGGCGCCGAAGGAGCACTCATCCTGGGAGCGGAGCCACCGCCGCCATAGGAGGGTGCCGAAGGGGCACTCATCCGCGGAGATGGCGAATAGCCTCCACCACCGCCGCCGTAGGAAGGCGAAGTCCGGGGAGCCGATTGCTGGACGGCGGGTCCAGAGCTCCCACCGCCACGAACGCCACCAAAGCCGCTCCAACCGGAATTGCTATTGGCATTCCCACGGCTGCCGCCACCATAGGGGTCACTCGATCCCTGATTTTGGCGTGGCTGCTGTCCGATGTTCTGCGACTCAGAACCCCAAGCGCGTCCGCCATTCTGCACGATGCGCGGACTCACATCCACCGCACCCACACCGCGTCCACGCATCGAGGAGGGATCTGACCCCGAGACCGGCGCACTCGCCGAGCGATCGCGCTGAACGAAGCCATTGTTGTTCTGGCCGCCACCCCGGACTCCAGAGTTCACCCCTGCATCTCCAAAGCGCTGCCATCCACCACGAACGTTATCGTTGCCCGATCCGCTGCTATTACCGCGTTGCACGAAGCCATCGCTTGTCTGTCCGCCGCCGCGGGTGCCAGCTTCAGCCCCGCGTTCGCCGCGTTGCACGAAGCCCTCACTCGTTTGTCCGCCACCACGACCGGCGCCGCTTTCCGCACCGCGTCCGCCGCGCTGAACGAAGCCATCGCTGCCCTGCTGGCCGCCACGAGTGGCTGCATTCGAATCGCCGCCCAGCCTCCGGAATCCTTCATTCGGACTCGAGGCATTGCCGCCGCGATCCACCATACCCGTCTGCCCATTGCCGCGCGAGGCGCCAACAAAGTTCTGCCGCTGCTGCTCAAACGGCACTCGTTCGACAGAACTCACTTCACGACGGGACTGGAAGCGCTGGTCCGGACGGTTGGCAATCGAGCCACCACCCCGGACTCCATCCTGCCGCGAGAATCCGAGACTCTCCCGTCCAGGAACGATTCCTAGCTGTCCGCGCACTTCTCCGGCATTGCGGATGTCATGCAAGTTTGCCGCCTGATAGCCCTTCCCACCGAGATGGCTCACCCCACGATTGAAATTGTTCGCATCGACGAAACTCGCCCCACCCTTGACCCGGGCATTCCGGTAGATGTTCGTGATGTTCGTGTTGTTGATGATGGTCGTGTTTCCAAAGCCACGGCCACCGTAATAGCCGCGTCCCCACCACCGGTTGTAGGTTTCATAGGGAGCAAGAGGCACCCAGCCGACATTGCCGAAATTGAAGCCAATTCCGAATCCGCCGCCACGGCCACTACCGAACCCGAAGAAGCTGACCAGCGCGGGCGACCAGTAGCTCCGTGAGCCACGCGCTCCAGGCCACCAGCACCAGCGGCCTCCGTTGTTAAACCAACGGCCATAGTGATAGGGAGCCCAGCCCCAGGGATCGTAGCTCACCCAGCTCCATCCATACCAGTCCAGCCAGCTCCAGCGGCCGTCGCGATAAGGAGCCCAATCAGCATCGACGCGAGGTTGCCACACATAGCCATAGGGTTCCGAATAGGTCCAGTCTCCGGAATTATCCAGTTGCTCAGCACCATAGGCGCCCTGTGGCAAGTACTGCTGGCTTCGCGACGTAAGCAGTTCCTGGTCGCGCGACCGGTTCCACTGGTCCCAGCCATCGATGCTCTGCGCGTTGACAATCTGGAAGGTGCCGTCAGTACCCTCCGCAGCGGCGCGCACAATCAAAGTCTTGCCTTGTCCCAGACGGCGGGAACCCTGCGGCGTATAGAGGTCGACTTCTCCTTCGCGAACTGTCACCTCGGTTGTGCCATCCTCATTCACCTGAATGCGATATTGGCCCTGCCGCAACGGCCGGACACTCACGCTCGGCGTATTGAGATCGACTTCTGACTGCGAATTCTGCAGCATGCGGAAAGTCACCAGTCCGCCAGCAATGTTCAACTGCACGCGTTGGCTCTGCAGCTCGGCAATGCGGACCTCCGTATTGCCCGACAAGCGCACCAGATTCGCAGCATCAAACTGCATCTCGGCCCGCGCCCCCACACCAGTCATCAAACTGTCCTGCGCCATCAACGGCGCGTTCACAGTGGCAGCAACTTGATCGCCACTGTCTCCTCTTCGCACGGAAACATCTCCGGCGATCACGCTCACTCGTGCAACGCCGCGCGCGGCGTCGTCATCCTGCTGCCCTAAAGCAGGCAGGACCAACCCAGCTAACATGCTCAGCGAATAGATAAAGCGGCGCATATCCTCAATTTCCCTTCGTGGGTTCTCTATACACTTCCTTTGCCAAACGCCTAACTCATTGGAGATACTAGACTTTACCCTTGCCATGACCACTCGTTTCAGGCCCATCGCTGGTGCATTTCAACCACTCTTGGTTCAGGCCAACCGCTTCGGAGGCCCGCTTCTCCTGTTTGCCCTGATGGTTCTTGCTTACTGGCGCATCCTTCTGACCGACCAATACTCCTGGTTAAATGGGCAGGATCTGAGTAGCCAGGTCCTGCCCTGGCTCCAGTTCCAGGCAGGCGAACTCCACGCTGGACGCTTCCCCCTTTGGAGTCCCTACGAATGGGGCGGGCAAAATCTGATCGGACAGGGACAACCAGGCGTCGTCAATCCCTTGAACTGGCTTCTGTTCGCGATGCCCCTACGCAGAGGTTGGCTGCGGGAAGGGGCACTGAACTGGTGGTTCTTCTTCATCCACTATGTTGCGGCGCTCAATCTCTACGCGCTCGCCCGGTCTCTCGGCACCTCTCGCCTGCCAGCCATTTTCGGTGGTCTCGCCTTCGGGTTGCTCGGTTTTCTCGGGTCCAACGACTGGCCGCAAATGATCTGCGGCCTGGTTTGGGCTCCGCTCGTTTTCCGCTTCCTGCTCCAGGCCAACTACGCCTGGGCAGGCTTCTTCCTGGGTTTGTGTTGGCTCAGCGGGCACCACCAGCTTCCGATCTTTGTCAGTCTGGCAGTTGCGGCAACCGCCATCGCATTCCGCCTCTACCCTGCCATCCTCACCTTCATCGTCGCGGGGCTTTTGGCAGCCCCCCAACTCCTGCCCGGTCTCGCTTATGGCCGGACCGCACGCCGTTGGGTTGGCATGGACATGCCCGTTGGATGGCAGGATAAGGTGGCCTACTTTGTTCACGAACAGTATGCGAACGGCCCCAGCGCACTCTTCTCGATCCTGCTGCCCGGCGCGGAGTTGCACACCAGTCTCTTCCTCGGCTGCACCGCGCTGGTGTTGGCCATCTGGGCCATCCGTACCAACTGGATCCGCCGCGAAGTCAAGCTCTTCACCGGCCTCGGCATCGGCGCCTTACTCTATGGCCTCGGCCGCTTTGGGGGATTGGAGCCGCTGCTCTACAGCCTCTTGCCAATGATTGAGAAGGCGCGCAGTCCTTCCATGGCAGGCGCCATCTTTACGATGTCTTTTGCCGTACTTGCCGCCCTGGGCATGGAACTCCATCGCTCCAAGCCCGCACACCCGATTTCCTGGAGAATCCACTGGGGCTTTGGCGCCTTGGTGATTCTGCTCTTTTCGTTTGCCAAGCTACTGCCGGCGAATCAAACCCGATTGGAAGAACGCTGGTTTGCGGTTGCCTTCGTTAGTCTGCTGGTTGGTCTCGCCTACTATGCCGTGGCGAAGGGACAAATGTCGCAACGCACCCTGTATCCACTGCTGCTCTGCGCCATCCTGATCGAAAGCGCCAATATGAATTACTTCAATATGGGGAATCGCCATGACAAATACGTCACCAGCCTGCTGACTCCGATGTCCCGCCATATGGACATCCGTGAGTTCCTTCTCACCTTGCCGCAGCCACTACGCGTCACGATCGATGAGAAGGCGATCCCTTATAACTTCGGGGACTGGCAAGGGGTCGACGTCATGGGAGGCTATCTGGCCAGCCTCGATTCGGCTCATGTCGACCTCAACTGGTCCAATCCCCGAGCCGCGCAACTGATCGGAGTTGGTTATCACATCGGCCCCACGCCGCGAACCGAAGGCTCCCAACTCCTATTCCAAGGTGAGCACGGCATCAACCTCTGGCAGAATCCCCTGCCTCCATTTCCGCGCGCCTGGCTCAGTTCTTCTACGATCTCGTACCGCAATCGGGACGAAGCTGACGCTTATATCGATAACCAGTCGATCGACTTGCGCCAGGTCACGCTCACCCACAACCCGGTGGCCGGCCTCGAGAGCTGCCCACCCGGTGACACCGCCGTCCTCCTCCACAACCCGGGACGCGTCCTGATCCGGACCCACGCCAATTGCAACAATCTGCTGGTGATCTCGGATTCCGACGATGCCGGCTGGAGTGTCACCGTCGACGGAAAACCCGCCCAGCGGATCAACGCCTTCCATGCCCTCCGCGCCGTGCAAGTTCCCAAAGGCAGTCATACGGTCGAGTGGCGCTATAGTGCTCCTGGCTTCCGGCCGGGCCTGGCGCTCGCAGCCGCCGGCTTGCTCATTCCACTGTGGAGCAGTTATCGCCGCAAGAAACAAAACACAAAGGGCGGCATCGGTTAGCTCCCGAAGCCGCCCTTTGACGATGCGTTGGATTCTTATTGCTGCGGAGTAGTACCGCCGCCGACAATCTCAAGAAGCTCGATCTCAAAGATCAACGTAGCGCCACCGGGAATGGTAGGACGCCCCTCGTCACCGTAAGCAAGATTGGACGGGCAAACGAGTTGGGCTTTCTCGCCCACCTTCATTTTCTGCACGCCTTCGGTCCAGCAAGGGATCACTTGATTCAGGCCAAACGACGCAGGCTCGTTCCGTTTGTAGGAACTATCGAATTCGGTTCCATCCACCAGGGTGCCGCGATAGTGCACTTTGACCGTATCCGTCGCTTTCGGCGAGGCTCCAGTGCCGGGTTTCAACTGCTTGTAGATGATCCCGGAATCCGTCTTCAAGGCGCCAAGCTCGGCCGCCGCTTTGGTGAGATAAGCAGCCGAAACCACCTTCTCCTTGGCAGCACGCGCCGACTGGCGGGTTTGCGCGAGTGCTTGGATCTTCGGGCCCCATTCGGAGAGTTCGACGGCCGGCTTCTTTTCAGCAGCATCGCTTAAGGCGCGCTTGACCAGTTCCAACTCAGAAGGGGTCAGATCAAAGGTGCCGAGAGATCGTGCGATCGAAAGACCAAGCGAGTAAATTGTCTTGTCTTCATCGGTGTTCAACGCCGCAGCGGCGACAGGTTTTGGCTTCACTACGGCCACTCTAGCAGTTGCCGGTCTTGCTGCGGGAGTTCCCGGCGCCGCTGGCTTGGCCGGAGCGGGAGTCGGAGATGTTTTTGCGGTACTCGCGGTCTTGGGCGCCGCTGCGGGAGTCTTGGCCGCAGGAGCCTGTGCCAGTACGGAAAGCAATAGGATCGAAGAAGAAATCACTCGTTCAGGCTAACATTCCGAAGAGGTTTGAAGCTTGAAGTAGACACTCGCCCCGACGCCGGGGTGCCCTTCCGCCCAGATCTTCCCCCCAAAGCGTTCGATGATCCGCTTACAGATGGCCAGTCCTAGACCGGTACCGGGATAGTCCTCGTTGTGGAGCCGCTTGAAGAGTCCAAAGATCCGCTCGGCATATTGGGAATCAAAGCCAATCCCGTTGTCTTCGACGCTCACTAGCCATTCCCCGCCCTGGCTTGCCGCGCGGATGTGAATCATCGGCGCCACATCGGCACGTCGATATTTGATCGAGTTGGAAATCAGATTCTGGAATACCTGTGTCATTTGCAGCTCATCGCCGTATACACAGGGAAGCTTTTCGTTTTTGATCGTCACCCCACATTCCTCAATCTGCGTGGCCAGACTCAGCTTTGCTTTTTCCAGTGCCTCGCTGAGATTGACCGATCCAACCACCTGTTTTTCGGAAGTGATCGTTCTCGAATAGGAAAGCAAATCCTTGATCAATTCCTCCATCCGTGTGACGCCCTGATGAATAAATGCTGCATATTGCTTTGCCTGGATGTTCTCCGCAGGTACGCACTTCCGAATCAGTTGCTGCGTAAAGATATTGATCGCCCGCAAAGGTTCCTGGAGATCGTGGCTCGCCACATAGGCAAATTCCTCCAACTCCCGGTTCGCAGCCTCAAGCTCCAGCCGGGCAGTACGTTGCGCAGTGACATCGCTGGCAACAACAATCACGCCACTGACAGATTCGTCATCGTCACGCAACGGGTGATAGAGGACATTGAACCAGTGATCCTCAACATTTCCATCCCGGTCCCGATCGTACTTCACCAACTCCTCGATCCCCACGTAGGACTCTCCAGTTTCCCGGACACGGCGGAGCGTCTCATACACAGGAGCCCCACTCAACTCCGGAATCACCTCAAGAAAAGTGTGGCCCAGTACATCGGACGTGGAGAGCAGATCCAGATAGGGAGCATTGGCTAGTTCGTAGCGCAGCTCTGGTCCACGCAACACACAGATCGGAACCGGAGCCTGTTCAAAAGTACGGGTCATCTGGTCGTTCATCTCTTTGCGCGCTCTCCCCAAGGAGACATGGGCGGCAACGCGCGCCAACAGTTCCCTTGAGGTAAAGGGCTTGACCAGATAATCATCCGCACCTGCTTCCAGGCCCTCTACGCTTGCCTCTTCTCCCGCACGAGCCGACAAAAGCATGACCGGCACAGCACGGGTTTTGGGTGAAGCTCGAAGCGCACTTAACAACCCAAAGCCGTCCATCTCCGGCATCATCACGTCCGCCAGAATCAGTTCCGGGAGATTCTCCGTGGCAGCCGCCAGCGCGAGCTTTCCATTGGAGACTGCTTCCACGGCATAGTTCGCACCGAGAATCCTCACGATGTAACTCCGTGTATCCGCGTTATCATCGGCTACCAAAACCCTGGGGAGCCCTTCGGCTGCGCTGGGCCGGCTGGAAGGAATGGAAGTCTCAGACAGATCCAGCCACATCAGAGCTTCTTCCACAAACGAGTTCTCTTGCACCGTATGAGAAAAAAGCGGCCGCAGCGATTGGCTTTGCTCTACCGGCAGATGTGCGGTACCCAAGGGGATCGCAACTCGAAAGCTGCTCCCCGTTCCCTCTTCGCTCTGGACCGAAATTTCACCTCCATGAAGCCGGACCAGCTCCTGCACGATCGTCAGCCCGATTCCTGTCCCTTCGCTGGTGCGGCCCAAAGCTCCTGCAACGCGATGAAAGCGTTCGAAAATATGGCTCAGTTCCGAGGAGGGAATGCCGCTTCCCGTGTCCGAGACGACCAGCACCGCCGAGCCCTCCTCCTTCGTCAAGCGAACCGTGACTGTGCCGCTCAGCGTGTACTTGAAGGCATTCGAGATCAGATTCAGCACCACCTTTTCCCACATCTGCCTGTCGACATAGACAGATTCTGTCAGGCTGCTGCAATCCACGACATAGCGGAGACCCGCACGGTCCATCGCCGATCGAAAGCTGGAGGCGAGATCGGCAGTGAAGGAGGCCAAATCGGTGGCCTCATAGTTGGCTTGCGCCCGCCCCGCTTCCAGCCGTGAAAACTCCAACAGCGAATTCACCAGCCGTTGCAGGCGTTTGCCGTTGCGATACACCAGATGCAGTTGCTCCCGGTGCGCCGTCAGGTCAATGGGCCCGGCCCCCCAAAGAATGTCCTCCACCGGACCAAGCATCAAGGTCAAAGGGGTGCGGAATTCGTGACTCACATTTGAGAAGAACGCCGTCTTGGCTCGGTCCAGCTCAGCCAACCCTGCGGAGCGGCGTTGTTCCTCTTCATAGGCTCTGGAGCCCGCCAGGCTGGCGGCAATCTGGCTCACCATCAACTGGATCGAGTTCTGATACGACTCATCCCATTGCCGGTAGGGATTCATCGCCGCTGCCAGAAAACCAGCCGGCTGTGCCTGGCCTTGGCGGGGGATGGGCACGAACACGAGTTGATCCGGCTCCCGGTCCCAATCGCCCGTAGGCACCGCAGCCGGTTGCCAGCGGGAAGCAAAGCCGCTGACAATGCGCGTCTGAGGATTCGTATCCATATCGCCCGCCAGCCATGCATCGGCGACACCGCAGATGGCGGGATGGCCCTCTGGAAAACCTGTACTACAGGCCAGCCGCGGGATCCCCTCCGGGTCATAAAGATACAGGAGAGAAAACGGGAAGTCTTTCTTATTGGCGCCCAGGCTTCCCTCAACCGCTGCCAGAACATTGCGTTGGGTCGTCGTTCCCGCTAAGGAGGCGCCCAGTTGCCGCAGTGTCGTCATCCGACGATCCCCGACAATCCGCTCCGTCTCCTCGTTGACCACACAGAAGAGCCCCATCACGTTGCCGTCATCCCCAAACAAAGGGCAATAAGAGAAGGTGTGATAGGTCTCTTCCTTGAAGCCGTTTCGCTCCAGAAGGAGCAGCAGTTCGGCAACGTATGTCGATTCCCCGGTGCGCAACACTTCGAGAACAAGCGAGCCAACCTCGGACCAGATTTCAGACCATACCTCGTCGGTGTGCATTCCCAAGGCACCCGGATGCTTCAAACCCAGTGTCGGGCGATAGGTATCGTTATAAAGAAACGTGAGTTCCGGGCCCCAGCACAGCCACATGGCATAACGGGAACTCAAGAGAATGCTTACCGCTGTCTTCAGACTTTGCGGCCACTTCTCAAGCGGACCCAGTGGCGTTTTGGACCAGTCCTTCTCTCGCACCAAGACGGAAAGTTCTCCGTCGATGGGGAGAAACGGCATATCTTTTTCCATGTTTCCCAGAAATCTGTAGGAATGTTTCCGGCACGGGCAAGCAACCTCGTAATGTTCCAAACTGCTAGAGAAGAAGCCTACGGCGTGCGTTTCACACTCTAATCAATTCTAATCGAAGGAAGTCATTCCAAAGAAGAGTGCATTGCACCGCGATTTTCGCCGTGCTATGCTACAGCGCAAATTACTCTCAGAACCTATGGAACCTGCTGGGCCGCAGAGTCTTATCTACGGATCGCGTCTGCGCTGCACTGGCTAGAGCAATAGCGTGTATAGAACGCATAGCCAGCACGGCCTAGATCCTGCATCGCACCCCGGGCAATCAGAGAATCCACTCGTTCCAGATACAGGGCCGGATCATAGCGATCCACCATGGCGATGCATCCTGCGTCCCGCCAGCGTTGTTCGGTAATGTCCCCGTCATTAGAAATCACGGCTTTGGCCAGGGCCACGGCAGCCATCAGGGTTCCCCGCCGCGAAGTGACGCCGTCCGGATAAGGTTGCACCATCAAGTCACAGGCGCCAATGCGCGTCGCGATCGCATCTCCACTCAACGCGCCGGTTGCAGTGACACGTGCCGCCAGTTCCGGATACTGCGCAATCAGCGCCGCTCGAAATTGTTCACTCCCAGAACCAATGAGAAGAAAGTGCCGTCCCCGGTCATTTGCCAGAAGATGAGGAACTAACTTGGCGATTAGATCGGAAACCGGTTCGCGATAAGTACCAAAGTGACCCAAAAGAAGAGTCCCATCACCCAAGACTTCTGCACGTAATTGGCTGGCAAGGTCTGCATCATAAGATTCCGCGACATTGCTCGGAACTGGCAAGGCCGTCACCGGCACACCCGGCCGGGCCAAAGGAAGTACCTGCGGCAGCCAGGCCTCGGTGGAGAGAAAGATCCGGTCCGCCGCCTTGGCGAGCCAGCGTAACATCAAGCGCGTCACATAGTGCAGAAGGCGCGCGCGCCAGTCCGACCCGGCCTCGGCACTCACCAACGTTTCATGCATCATGACCGTGGTATTGGCAGGCTTGCGCAACAGCAGCCAGAGACAAAACCAGGCCGGTAATCCCCGAAAACGGCTGTGTACCCTGGGCCCAAAGGCCTGAGGAACATATTGCACCAGGATCCGGTAAGGTGGGGGCACTTTCCGGAGTTGCCGCTCCAGTTCGAGAAGCCCACGCGGAGTGAAGTGACTCCCCAGACGAAGAACCTCGACCCCTTCAACTAAGGGCCGTTCCCCAACTCTTGTTTCAGGTCCGCTCCACAACCAGACCCGGTCACCTGCCTCCGCCAGACGCTTGGCTAAAACCAGCGTATAGTCGGCAATTCCGCCTTCATCCGGCGGATAGGATCCCGTAAGAATGACCCAGTTCACAGAGGCTCCAAACACGCTTTTGCTTGCAGTGTAGCGGATTGAATCCACTTCGTTTTTTTTTAATGTGGATCACCGGGAAGATCCATCAGTTCTATGGTACCCACTTAGAACTATTTCCCCGGAACTTTCGTCCTGCCTACACGGATTCAATCTAAGTCTTTTCTCCTAAGTGCTTTAGGGGTATGACAATCCCAATTGCCATTATTTTCAACACACTTCTCTTTGTCCGGGTATTGGAGGGAGGGTGCGTGGGGCGGCCAGAAAGAGCCCTAGGTCTGGCGCGATCGAAACGGTCTCAGTACTAGAGGCCCATTGAAGACCTTAGGTTCAGATTCTACGATGCCAATACGCAATGATACGTGCATTTCTTCTGCTGGCAGCCACTCTATGCTTTGGCCAGTTTGCCGATCGCCAACCCCGGTACCAACTCCAAGTCGGCGATGTCATGGAAGTGCAGTTCCGGCTCACTCCAGAATTCACGCAGACCCTCACCATCCACCCCGACGGTTTTGTCCAGCTCAAGAGCGTCGAAGATCTCAAACTGTCCGGCCTGTCTGTTGCCGAAGCTCGTGACGCCATCGCAAAGGTGTATGCAAAGATTCTCGTCGAACCGGAGATCAGCATCGTTCTCAAGGAATTCGAAAAGCCCTGGTTTGTCGTCAATGGAGAAGTCTCCAAGCCAGGCCGCTTTGATCTTAAGGGCAATGTCTCGCTGACCGACGCCCTTGCCATTGCCGGTGGATTTACCCGCGACGCCAAACGGGGCGAGGTTTTGCTGGTGCGCCGGATCTCGAGTGCCCAGTACGAGACCAAGCGGATCCGGACCCGGGAGATTCTCGAGAAGGGTCATTTTGAGGAAGATCTTGCGTTGCGAAGTGGGGATGCCGTTTACGTTTCCCGTTCGCCCTTTGCCAATGTCGAACGTATTCTGAGTGCCACGCAACTGGGCTTTATCTTAAGTTCGGGTGTTCTCTGGAGATAGCAACATGGAGATGAACAGCCTGCCCCAACTCCCCTCCAATCGCACCGCACGCCGGACTCCTAGCAGAGGAGCGCAGCATCGCAGAACGGATTCGCAGGATCTACGCGTCGCCGGTACGGCCGAGGTCGGCACCATTCTGGCCCTGATCCTACGCCGCCGCTGGCCCATTCTCCTCACCTTTCTGGGAGTGTTTGGATCCGCCGTTGGATATACGTTTTTCAAACCACCCCTCTATGAAGCCGAAATGCGCATCCGCCTTTCCGGCCAGCCAGAAACAGCCGGGACGCCGAACCACGATTCCGGGGTTGCCGAAGTCGAGATCCTGAAGTCCCGCAGCGTGCTTGAAGAGTTGGCCCGGAAGACAGGGATGGGAGCCAAGGGCGTCGAGACACTCGAAAACGACATCAAGGCCACAGGCTTGACCGGAACGAATCTAATCCAGGTGAAATACCGCGACCGGAGCGCAGAAAACAGCGCGCGCATTTTGAATCTGCTCGGGGAGATCTATCTGTCCAAGCAGAAACAACTGAACCAACACCCTGCCACTGCCACCCTGTACACAGCCAAGTTGCAGGAAGTGGAGGCCCAGTGGGCCGCCGCGCAAGAAGAGCTTGATCTGCTCCGCCAGGAATCGAGCACGCCGATGCTGCTCGAACAACGGCAGTCTGCCGTGCGCCGCGGCAGCGACCTCGAAAGTGGACTCGAAGAGGTCCGCAGCCAGATCGCCGAAGCACGCGACAAACTGGCCGCCATCCAGGCACAACTGGCGCAACAACCTTCGGCAATCGAGAGCAACCGCAGAACGGCTGCCAGCACCGGACTGGTGGAAGGGCTGAAGAGCCAGTTGCTGCAACTCGAAGTCCAGCGCACCGACCTGCTCAGCAAATATGATCCGTCCAACCGGAATGTGAAACAGCTGGAAAAACAGATTGCAACCGTCAAAGAGATGCTCGAACGCGAACAGAGCTTTCGAGTGGTTGAACGAACCGAAAGCCTGAATCCGCTCCACCAGAGCCTCTCGGCAGAAAAGCTGCGGCTCGAGTCCTCGCTGGCCGGGCTGCGGGCCCGGGAAGTCGCATTGACCGGTGCCGCCAGCCGTGTGCGTGGGGCCAGCGCCCAGATGGAAGAGTTCTCGATCCGGTTGGAGGAACTGACCCGGAAGGCAAAGATTGCAGAAGACACCTATCTGCTCTTTCTCAAGAAGGAACAAGAGGCGCAAGCGGCCGATCTGGCAGCCGGCATCAGCGGAATGCAAGCCTCGATCCTCGAAGCGGCGGCGGTACCGCTGGCCCCGGTCAGCAATCATCGCAGCTTCGTTCTCGCACTGGGCTTTCTGGCAGCCTGCTTCTTTGCCGCAGCAGCCAGCCTGATTACGGAATATGTGGTCTATGCGCTCCCTCATGCGATTGCGGCAGCGCGCATCGTACAATCCGCCCCGATCCGGGTGCCCCTGGCCGGACCGGGAGATGCGGCCGCCTTCCACCGCAAACGGCTCGATCCAACGAACCTCAGTTCGCTGCCCGTTCCGCTGCACCAGGAAGTGATCTCCACTACGGAAAGCGAACCCGTGCAATGAAAATGAAAACGACAAAAACTACCCAACGCCTCGCCCTGTCGTTTCTGATTTTCCTCTCTGCAGTCTCCTACCTCCTGGCTTTTGAGCTGCGCTTTGAGTTCCACCTCAGTACCTCCGACTGGGCGAGCATTGCCATCACTCTGCCCGTGCTTGTCGTTTTGCGCCTTCTTGGTTTTGTCACCTTCGATATCAACCGCCGCCCGGCATCGACGGGAAGCTTCGCCGATTTCGCACCGCTGGTCTCCTCGATCGCACTGTCTTCGCTTGGCTTCAGCCTGGTCGTGCTGCTCCTGCTCCAACCGTTGGGCATCTCCCGCGCCGTGATCCTCATCGAAGCGCTTCTGAGCATCCTCACGGGCATCACCTACTTCAGCCTGGCCCGGGTGACCAGCCGGGTGAAAGGCGACCTGGACCAGACCCGCGAACGCGCCATCGTCGTCCTGGGCGAGGAGCCGATTGAATCGTTGAAGGCCGTCTTTGACGATCCCCGCTTTCTGCCTGTTGGTTTCGTGAGTACGAAGACGATGCCGCCGTCCAGCCTCATCTTTGGCGTTCCTTATCTGGGGGCGATCCAGGAAGTTTTGGAACTGGCCAAGCGCCATCGCTGCGGCATCGTCGTCATTGCCTATCCGTCGCTCCAGCACCGCGAGTTGCTGCACCTCACCCGGAAGACGATTGATGCAGGTCTGGAATATGTCCTGCTGCGCAGCGGCCGTAGAAACCGCTATACCAGTATTCCGCTGGTGGATGAAGTGGGCATCGAAGTGCTCCTGCAGCGGGAAGAAGTGGGCATCCACTATGACCAGCTGAAACATTTTATTGAGCATCGTCCGGTGCTGGTGACCGGCGCGGGTGGCTCGATCGGAGGCGAGTTGAGCCGGCAGTTGGCGGCGCTCGAACCGAGCCACCTTTACCTTTTAGACCATTCGGAGAACTGCCTCTTCTTCATCCTGCGGGAACTCAAAGAGAAGTTCCCCAAGCTGCATCTGGTGCCGTTGCTGGTTGATATTACCGATGAGCACACCTTGCGGGAAGAGTTTGAACTGGCGCGGCCCGAGCTGGTCTTTCATGCCGCCGCCCATAAGCATGTGGGCATGATGGAAGCCCGCCCGCAGGCTGCGTTGCGGAATAACTTGATCGGCACCACCAATGTCGCGCTGGCAGCGGCAGCCGTCGGAGTAGACCGGATGATCAACATTTCCACCGATAAAGCCGTGCGCCCCACCTCCTTTATGGGCTTGTCCAAGCGCCTGGCCGAGATGGTGATCTCGGAGTTGAATGAGCGCCATGGAACGCACTTTGTCACGGTCCGCTTCGGCAATGTTGCCGGATCCAATGGCAGCGTGGTCCAGCTCTTTGATCAGGAACTCCGCCAGAGCCGGCATCTCCACGTCACCGACCGCAAGGCCACCCGCTTCTTTATGTCGATTCCCGAGGCCGTTCGCCTGGTGCTGCAGGCAGGAGCGTTTGCCGAAACAGGCGGCATCTTCATGCTTGAGATGGGCGCACCCGTGAATATCTATGAGCTCGCTCACACGATGATCCGTCTCAGCGGCCAGCGCCCGGGGAAGGACATCAAAATCCATCTGACTGGGCTCACCGCAGCCGAAAAGATGAATGAAGAATTGAATGACGATGGCGAGATTCCGACCGCGACCGCACATCCTCGCATTCTCGGAATCCAGCCCACAGCGCCCTCGCGAAAAAGCGAACTGGTGGAGCAGTTGCCCCGCTGGCGCCACTTACTCGCAGCTGGTAAACACCTGCAGGTATTTGAGGAACTGCCGGGCTACTGGCCGGCGACCACACAAATCACAATCCCGGCACAGAAGCTTGCCCGGGGAGGAACTCGATGAACAATGCTACAGTCGCTGCACAGCGCAGCGTTCCTTTCTTTCGGCCCTCTGTAGGAGAGGCGGAAAAGACCGCCGTCCTCAAGGTCCTCGAAGGAGGCTGGCTCACCACCGGCAAGAAGACCAAAGAGTTTGAAGAACGTTTCGCGGCCAGCGTCGGCGCCAAGTACGCGGTTGCCTTAAATTCCTGCACCGCTGCGCTGCACTTAGCCCTCGAGGCGATCGGACTCGCCCCTGGCGATCAGGTGCTGGTGCCGAATATGACGTTCGCCGCAACCGCAGAAGTGGTTCGCTACTTTGGAGCCAAGCCGGTGCTGGTGGATTGCGAAGCCGAGACGCTCTGCCTCGATCCGCAGCAGGCCTACAGCGCCGCGCGGCGGGCCCAAGCCAGCGGCCCGCTGAAGGCAATTCTTCCGATGCATTATGGCGGGCAGATGGCCGATATGGACGCTATGCATGCCTTGGGTGCGGAGTTCGGAATCCCGGTGATCGAGGATGCGGCTCACACCTTGCCGGCCTATCGCCGGGATGCGGCAGGGGAATGGCGTCCGGTCGGACATGGCTCGAGCGCCGCCTGTTTCTCTTTCTATGCAAACAAATGCATCACCACCGGCGAGGGGGGCATGGCGACCACCAATGACGAGGCCCTGGCCGACCGCATGCGCATGATGAGTTTGCATGGCCTGTCGCGCTCGGCCTGGAATCGGTTCGAGAGCAAGGGGAGCTGGTATTACGAAATTGTCGCCCCCGGCTTCAAGTACAACCTCACCGATGTCGCCGGAGCGCTGGGCGTTGCGCAGTTGGGACGCAGTGAAGAATTCTGGCAGGCTCGCCGCCGCATTGCCTCGCTCTATCGGGAGCAGCTCAGTGAGGTGGCTGAAATCGAAGTCCCCGCCGAACGGGAAGACTGTCAAAGTTCGTGGCATCTCTTTTCAACGCGGCTGCATCTCGATCGCTTGACGATCGACCGGGCCCGCTTCATCGAGGAGATGAAGGAGCATGGCATCACTTGCTCGGTGCACTGGATGCCCTTGCATCTCCATCCCTACTATCGCGAGACCTACGGCTTTGCACCGGAAGAGTATCCGGTGGCAAACGCGCTGTGGCCGCGCCTGGTTTCTCTTCCCATCTTTCCTTCGATGACCGACGAAGAAGTGGAAATTGTAGTGAGCGCCGTACGCACGATCTGCGCGGAGAACCGCGCTTAACTATGTCTCTCAAACGGACATTCGACGTACTCACCAGTGGCGTCGCGCTACTGGTGCTGGCGCCGCTGTTCGGTCTGATCGCACTCGCAATCAAGATCTCAAGCCCCGGGCCGCTCTTCTATGTGGCCCCGCGAGCCGGACGGGGCAAAACGCTGTTCGGCCAGCTGAAGTTTCGGACAATGCATCTCCACGCGGATCGGGCCGGAGCATTCACCGCGAAGAACGACACCCGGATCTTTGCCGTAGGCAAGATTCTGCGGATGTTGAAGGTGGATGAGCTCCCACAGTTGCTCAATGTCCTCAAGGGAGAGATGTCGATCGTGGGCCCGCGTCCGGAGGACTGGGAAACCGTTGCAACCTGCTACACGCAGGAGCAACTCCGCGTTCTGGAGGCGACGCCGGGACTGACCGGATTGCCGCAAGTGCGCTTTTTCCCGGACCTGTCGATCATCGACACCGGCGGCATGGATCCGCAAGAGCACTACCGCAAGATCATTCTCCCCATGCGTCTTGCCATGGACCTGGAATACATCGAGAAGCAGAGCTTCCTGTATGACCTTGGCCTCATTTTTCGCACCGCCTATCTCATCGCTTTCCGGGCTCCCTGGATCTTAGTCACCGGCCGGATGCCGCGTGTTGAAATTCCCGCATGAGCAGCATCGTCCATCCTCATCCGCAGATGTTGACCGTGATCGCGGGCGACTTTCCGCGCTTGCGCCGTGTCCTGCTCGTGCTCTTCTTTGCCGCGCTGCCCTTGAGCAAAGTAGTGCTGATGAGCGGCAAGGCGATCAACTTCTCCTTTGCCGATCTGCTGCTGCCGCCGGTCTTCGGGTTGCTTGCCTGCCTGAGCATCACCGGAAATCTGAAGCTGCCCTTCCTCACAATCAGTCTGCTGAATTGCGGCCTTGTACTCGCCAGCGCATTGCTCAACATGGAGACCGGGCTGCTCACCCGCGGCCAGACCAGTAACCTGGTCGAGCTCATCAAATGGTTCGTTCTCTGGGCCTATTTCTACGCTGCTATCAATCTGATGCCGCAGGCGCGGGACTTTCGGCTGGGGCTCTTATCCTGGGTGCTTTCGAGTGCTGCGGTGGCAGCGCTTGGCGTGGGTGGTTCGCTGTTCTATCAGCTCACCGGCATCCAGAATCCATTCAGCCTGCATTACCGCGCACAGGGCACCTTCGAGGATTCGAACTTGTTCGCAACCTATGTCAGCGCCTCGATGCTCCTCGCAATCCTCTACCGCCGCATCTCCGGCTATCGTGCCTCCTGGATCTGGCTCATCATCGGTCTGGATCTCTGCGCCGTGGTCCTATCGGCATCCCGCGGGGCGCTGCTCGCGCTCACCCTCGGCTTCGGCTTTCTGTGGCTCTTCTTCACGTCGCTGCGCATGAAAATCGCGATTGCGAGTCTTGCCGGAATCGTGATCTTGCTCGCCCTTGCCTCGCCGGGGCAAAAAGAATTTCTCGCATCGAACCCGATCACCCAACGCCTCGCCACAACGACGGTGAATGTCAATAATCCGGAAGCAGAACAGCGCAAGTGGCTTTGGAGCGAAGCGATCCAAACCTGGAAAGAGCATCCGTTCTTTGGCGCCGGACGCGGTAACCATGGCCCCAAACTACCGGGAGGAAAGATCGAGATTCCGGCGGCGCATAATACGTACCTCGGCCTTCTTGCGGAACTGGGCGTCTTTGGCTTTCTCAGCCTCGCCGTCCTGGTGGCCGCAATCGCCTACCCGTTGCTCTGGACAACGGGTACAATCGACCGTTTCTCCCCTGCCCTGCTCATCACCAGCCTGCTGATGTTTGCGCTGAACGGAATGACGATCAACCTCGAGAACTGCCGTGCGCTGTGGGTGCTCTTTGCCATCTGCACAGTGTTCACCCAAAACAGGCGAGAGATCCTCGGCGTTTGGAGGGACCGATGACTGTTGTCTCCGACGTTCGCAAAATGAGCATGGCCGCGGCAATCGGCGTGTTGCTGACCGCGGCCCGCTCAATCTTGCTGCTGCGTTTCGTCGGCCCGGATACGATTGGCGTCTGGAAGTCGGTGATGATGCTTTATGTCTTCGCCGAAATCCTCCGTTTCGGAGTCCAGCGCGGGCTGAGCGCCCGCTTGCCGCTGCTGCTCGGAGAGGGAAAGACCGACGAAGCAGACCGCATCACGAGATCCGTTACCTCCTTCGCGTTCTACTCAGGACTTCTGATGGTGGCAGTCTGTCTCCTGCTCAGCCTGCTGAATCGTGGCTCCCAGTACGGAATGGGTTTCCTCTTGATGGCGGGAGTTCTCTTCTCGGCCCAGTTCCATATCCTCATCCGCGAGGTGACGGTCGCGCGTCATCGCTTTGGCAACCGCGCCCTCGAGACCCTGTTCTCCTCCACCATCGACTTTGCCGCCATCCTGGGGCTCGGTTCCTGGTTTGGGCTGGTAGGAATCGGAATCGGAACCATCGCCTGCATCGCCATCCCGGCCCTCTATCTCTTTGCCGCCAACCGTCAGGCGATCTCGCTCCGTCCCGCATGGCCCGATTGGATCAGTTTGGCGCGTGAAGGCTTCCGTTTCAGCATCATGGATGCGCTGTACTCCTGTCTGCGCTTCTCCGATGTCGCGGCGCTTGCCTTTCTCGGAGGAAGCCATGTTGTCGGACTCTATACGCTCAGCCAGCTTTCACATGACTTCTCGATGTTCATCATTCTCGCGGCCGTGGGCCAGGTGGTGACACCCCATCTGATGCGAGTCTATGGCGAGACGGGGTCACTGGCCCGCGCCGCCGAAGTGATGGATGGTCCCTTGCGTTGGATCTCATTGCTGCTGCCCCCCATTCTGGGCTTGGGCACCCTGGTCGGCCCGCCCATCGTCGAATGGCTGCTGCCTGCGTATGCACCGGGACTCGATGCGCTGCAATACTCACTGTGGAGCGTTTTTTTCCTGGCGCTCCATGCCGCGCAGGTCGCCTTTTTCCAAGCTTCTGGACAATTCCCCCGGCTCTTCCGCATCTTTGCCTGGATCGCACCAGCTGGGCTCCTGGCGCAATGGATCTCCTGGAATCATGCGGGCGGTCTCGATGGCGCCGCCCTCACCGGCGCGGCCACTCTCTTTGTGGCGGCAGCGGCCGAGTATCTGTCGATCCGGAGAATCCTCGGCGAATCTCATTTCGAGAGCATCCTACGCTTCAGCCGCCTGTGTCTGCCCTTTGCCGTCTCCTTTGCGGCCTGTCAACTTTTACCGAACCCGGCGATCACGCTCGTGGTTCTCTGTATTACACCTTGCGTCGCCTTCTGGTGGCGCCCTTTACGACTTCAATTGGAGCAATCGCAATGACCTCGATGGAAGCTTCGCTCCCCATCCCAACCTTGGCCAGCCGTCCCCGCGGGGAACGCACCGCAGAGTTTCTCGAACGCCGCGGCAGAACTGTTTTTGCCGATTCCGGCTATTGGTGGGCCAGCATTGATGCCGGCAGCCGCTCGTTTCTCAGTTGTTCCGAGCATCTCGTGCTGCCCTTGCAGCCCGAGGAAGTCAGTTCCATCCTCCGCCGCCACAACGGTGTCGCCGCACAGTATGCGAACCAGGATTCTGGCGCTGACAGCGGTGTGTATCTACAACCGGACCGCACTTACAACTTCGAGCATGTCCAAAAGCGGATGCGCAACTTCATCCGCAAAGGGCTGCAGCACTTCACCATCCGGCCGGTGGAGAAAGCGGACTTATCCTTGCGCGGGATTGAGATCAATACCGACACAATGAGCCGCCATCAGGTGTTCCGGGATGAGTTTTCCGACCCAGAACTTTGGAACCGCAACGTCGAAGCGATCTACGGCATGGAAGGCACCGTCTGCATGGGCGCCTACCAGGACGGCCTGCTCGTAGGTTATGTTTATGGCGTCATCGATGACGGCATCCTCTTTCTGATGGTCCAGAAATCGACAAATACCGCGCTCGAATTGCACGCCAACCCAGCACTGCTGTTTGAGACCTGCCGCGCTGCCTTTGCCAGCGGCCAGGTGCGGGCGATCTCGCTCGGCACGGTTCCTTTTCTGAACTCCCCCAATCTGCATCACTTTAAGACCCGGATGGGCTTTGAACTCCACCCCTACAAGATGCGCATTCAATTGCATCCTGTGCTTGAGCCGTTCGCACACCCCGGTCTGCTGAGCTTCCTGGCCAATCATGCGTCGAAGCTTCCGAAGATCGGCGCCAGATTGGAATATCATGCAAAGCTTCTCAAGCTGGGACGTGGATACAACACGCAGCCGTTAGTGGAAGCGAGTACGGAGGCCACAGAACATGCAGGGAGTTAAGACAGCGAAGTTCTTTGAACGCCGCGGACGGCGTATCGAGGAGTTTGGCGGCGTCCTTTGGCACGCAGTGGAGAAACGCATGCTCATTGCGCTTCCCTACCATCTGGACCTGAGTTTTGAACAAGCGCAAACGGCTGGGTTTCTCTGGAGCACCAACAGTGCGGGGTTGCGTTACGGATCTTCCACGCAGCCCGGAACGCCCAGCGGCATTTACACGATTCGAGACAAAGAGTACAGCATCGAGAAACTGCCGAAGAAGTACCGCCGGGATGTGCGCATCGGGCTCGAACGCTGTGAGATCCGTGAGGTCGACGGCGACACGCTGCTCCGTGAAGGGCTGCAGATGAATATCGAAACCATGCAGCGGCAGAAACGCTGGGAAGCCGAATACGGCGACGCCAAGCAGTTTGAACGCCTGGTGCGCGCCATTGCGGACAGCGACGGCATTTTTGCCTTGGGAGCCTTTGTCGAAGGCCGTCTCGGCGCGTATGCGGTTTGTGCCCGCGAAGACGGCTGGCTCCATCATCTGCATCAATTCTCCGCACTCGAGTTGCTTCCGCACTACTGCAACCATGCGCTGTGCTTTGAGATGACACGCCGCGAAATGGCCCGTCCCGATGTCGAGGCCTTCTGCGATGGCTTCACGCCCTTGGTGCCGCTCGATGGGCTGGACCACTTTAAGAAGAATCAACTGTTCCAATTGGAAGCACGCAATACCGTCAGCCACTTGCATCCCGTCCTCGACCACACCCTGGCCAGTTCTGCCGGCAAAGCGCTGCTCGGTCGATGGCAGGCTAAGCATCCGGAAGACCAGCGCATCAGCCGCGTGCTGAGCATTGTCGAGGCCGCCCGCGCCGCCAAACAACCCATGACAGTCGAGGAGTTCGGAGCACAATGAAAGTCGTTCATTTTCTCGGTGGCGGCAACTTCGGCGGTGGGACGCTGGTCGTCCTTCCCATCGTGCGCGCCCAGGCCCAGCGGGGCGATCAGGTTTGGGTGTTTGCCAATGATGGCGAATCCTGCCGTCTGCTGCGCGAAGCTGGAGCGCAAACCATCTCCATCCCGTGCTGGCGCGGCCCCATCACGCCTCTCGACATCCTTCCGTTTCTCAAGTTCTTCTGGTTCTGCTGCAGCAAACGGATCGACCTGGCGATTACTCACACCTCCAAGGGGGGATTCCTGGGGCGCATTGCCGCCCGTCTGGCCGGAGTACCAAAGGTTGTTCACTATATCCATGGCTTTGGCTTCCATACCTTCACGCCGCCCCGGCAGCGCAGCTTCTATATCAGTCTTGAGAAACTGGCGGCCCGCTTTGCCGACATGCACGTAGCGGTGGGGGATATGCACCGCATCATCGCAATTGAGGAAGAGATCTGTCCCCCGGAGAAGGTCGTCACCGTTTTGAATGGCGTGGATCTGAGTCCCTTTGATCGCATCGACCGCAACGAGGCACGCAAGAGTTTCGGCTTTGGACCGGCGGACCTGATCCTCGGCAGCGCCGGGCGCCTGGCTACACAAAAGGGCTTTGAGTACATGCTCTCGGCGATGCCGGCGATCCTGGCCAAACATCCTCGCGCCAAGCTTGCGATTTGCGGAACGGGAGAACTTGAAGAAAGCCTCAAGCAGCAGGCGGTTGCGCTGCGGATCGAAAAGCAGGTGCAGTTCCTCGGCTTTCGCCCCGACGCCCGCGAGTTCATGGTGGGCTGTGACATCTTTGTCCACCCCTCACTTTGGGAAGGTCTTTCGATCTCGCTGATGGAAGCAATGGGCTCGGCGACACCGATTGCAAGCTCGCGCATCCCCGGGAATATCGAGATGATCCGCCATGCCGAAAACGGCTTGCTCATGGAACCCCGTGACCCAAAGAACATCGCCGCCACCGTCCTCCGCATGTTAGACGACCCGGCCTGGGCGATCTCCCTTGGCAAGCAGGCAGCCCGGGATGCCCGGGAGTTCTTCACCGTCGAACGGATGGTGACCGAGAATCTGGCGGTCTATGACAGGCTCTGTGGAAAATCGCCCGTCGCATCGGAGACCCGGACCGTCAATGCGTAAGTGGATCGCACTCTTGGGCCTGCTCAGCCCGCTCCTGGCGGTCGAGACGGGCACACATTGGGCGAACCCGGCTGATTTTGTGCAGCTGCGGAAGCTCGGCTATCAATACGCCGTAGTCTCCTTCTCTACCCGGGAATCCGAATGGAAATCCACCTTCGACGCTGCAGATGCAGCAGGAATCCGGCTGGTTGCGGGAGTCTATCCGCCGCCCTACACCCTGTCCAACGGGAGTTGGACCATCAGTTCCGCCGGGCAGCGTTTCCTCAGCTATGCCGCCACCCGCTCCACCACGGTGAAGGCCATCTTCGGCTTCAATGAGCCCTATTGGACGAATCCCTTTACCGGCACAACAAGCTACTGCGGCAATCTCAGCGCAACCGAATTGCGCTCCTTACGCAACGCCATCCGGCAGGTCTGGCCCGAAGCCAAGGTCTATCACGACATCGGCAACCCATCCGCCTGGGCTCCCGGCGGTACGCTCCGCAGGCAGTATGCCTGTATCGGAGACAAATACGCCGACCAGACCGGCGTGGCTGATTTCGTTGGCATCTGGGCTTATCCCTTCGATAAGAACGGTCAGTACAACAAGACCGAGTCGCTCGAAACACTACGCATCGAGACCAGCTACACGCGGACGCAGATGAAGGCCGAACCCGTCCTGCTCGGCCAGAGTTTTCTCTGCCCGAATTGTGGAGAGGCCACCCGCTTTCCGAGCGTCGCGGAGCTCCAGGATTGGAACTGCGCCCTCCGGACCCTGAAACCAGAGAGCCTCAGTTGGTATGTCTGGCAACAAGAGATCTATGCAGACTATCTGAAACTCCATCCAAGCCACTGGACCTCCACCAGCGCCAGCGTCTGCCCAGGCGCCACAACGCCACAGATCAAGGCCAGCATCGCGGGGGAGAGTTTGATTGAAAACACCAGTGCGCCCGGAGCCATCCTCAGTCTGTACGGAACCAACTTCTCGACACAGACGGCCAGCACCGGCGGCTATCCGCTCCCTCGCACCCTTGCCGAAGTGGTGGTGATGATCAATGGGATTGCAGCACCGCTCTACTATGTATCTCCCACACAGATCAACGTCCAGGTGCCTTGGGAAAATCGCACCGGCAGTCTGCTGCTCCAGGTCCTCAGCAGTGGGGTAGAAAGCAATGCGCTGAGCCTCCTGGTAGTGGACTCCTATCCCAGCCTCTTCACCTTTCCATACAAGACCCTCGAACTGGCCGCAGCGCTCAACGCAATCACCAATGCGGTGATCACCACCGATACGCCGGCGAAGACCGAGAGCATCGTCGCGCTCTTTGCCAGTGGCCTCGGAGCCCTGCAATCGACCAATCCGCCCTCGGGAGAGCCCTTCCTCGAAGCGGCTTCGATCACCACCCCGTTGAGCGTCAAGGTGGGAGGGGTGGCGGCGACGGTCCTCTACGCGGGTGCCGCCCCGGGTTTCGCAGGCGTCTATCAAGTGAATGCGAAACTGCCGCCCGGCCTCTCCCCGGGCAATTATGCGGTCTGGATCGAGATGGCAGGCCGCGCCAGTAATGGCGGTCTCTTACCCGTCCGGTAGCTTCACGCTACAATGAAAGCTTCCCCCTTGATCCAAGTAAATTCTGTATCCATGCGCTTCGGCGCCAAAATTCTGTTTGAAGATGTCAGCGTCTCCTTCCAGCCCGGTCGCCGTTACGGATTAACGGGTCCGAACGGTGCGGGTAAGTCGACTTTTGTCAAAATTCTCACCGGCGATCTCGAACCCACCAAAGGTTCGGTCTCGCGGCCGGCCAAGATGGGCGTCCTGCGGCAGGACCAGTTTGCCTTTGACTCGTATCGCGTGCTCGACGTCGTCATCATGGGCAATGCGCCGCTTTGGGCTGCCCTGACCGAGCGCGATGCGCTCTATGAGAAAGATCCCGCGGCGCTCACCGACGAAGACGGCATGCGTCTCGGCGAGCTCGAAGGCATCGTGGGCGAAGAAGGCGGCTATGAAGCCGAGTCCGATGCGGCGATTCTGCTCGACGGATTGGGCGTCTCAGACGAGGTTCACGAGCGGAAGATGGGCGAATTGCAGGGTGGCCAGAAGGTCCGCGTACTGCTCGCGCAAGCCTTGTTCGGCAATCCCACAGCGATGCTCCTCGACGAACCGACGAACCATCTCGATCTCGACAGCGTCCATTGGCTCGAGGACTACCTGAACAAGTTCACCGGTACGCTGATCACCATCTCGCACGACCGTCACTTCCTCAACAACGTCTGCACCCACACCGCCGACATCGACTACAACACGATCATCACCTACACCGGCGGCTACGACGACATGGTGCTGGCCAAGACGCAGATCCGCTCGCGCATCGAGGCGGACAATGCCGAACGCCAGAAGAAGATCACCCAGTTGAACGAGTTCATCGCCCGTTTCGGAGCAGGTACCCGCTCCTCGCAGGTGACCTCGCGCAAGAAGGAAGTGGAGCGCCTGCAAACTTCCGATCTGGCCCGTTCGAACATCGCACGTCCCTTCATCCGCTTCCAGATGAAGCGTCCCTCGGGCCGCACGCCGCTCGAGTTCAAGAATCTCTCGAAGACCTACGATGGCCTGAAGGTATTCCAGAACTTTGAGGGCCTCATCACCCGCGGCGAAAAGATCGCCATCATGGGCAGAAACGGCGCCGGTAAAACCACGCTCCTGCGCACGCTACTGCGTAACGCTCCCATTCTGGCGCCGCACAAAGAGAACGAGTTTGAGTTCGATTCCGGAGAGGTGATCTGGGGCCACGAGACCAGCGTCGGCTACTTCGCCCAGGATCATTCCGAAACGATCGAGCACGGCCTCACCTGCATTGATTGGCTGCGGCAGTACGACGAGCAGTCTTCCAATGAAGAGTTGCGTGGGCTTTTGGGCCAGATGCTGTTTTCCGGAGAAGACGGCCAGAAGCCAACAAAGGCGCTGTCTGGAGGCGAGGCCGCACGCCTCATCTTCTGCCGTCTGATGTTGATGAAGCCCAATATCCTGATCTTCGACGAACCCACCAACCACTTGGACCTCGAATCGATCAACGCGCTTAATATCGCGATCCAGAAATTTGACGGCACGGTCATCTTCGTCACTCACGATGAGGACCTGCTCGATGAATCGGCCACCCGCATCTGGCATGTTCACGAAGGCCGGATCGACGACTTCAAGGGTCCGTACTCCGAATTTACGGCCGCAAAGAAGTAGAGGACTGGGGCGAGTAGCTGGGCGTTCTAAGACGTTTCCACTGCTCGCGCCACAAACTGAATCGCGCCGCATCACGGGGAAACAGTGGCATGCCTGCGTCCATGGTATCGGGCGCCGCATGCACCTCATCCAAGCGGACAAGCGGGTCTTGCGGAGTCAGCAAACCGAGGATGGCGTAGGTCATCCTGATTCCGAATTTCGGCTCCGCTTTCGGTACGGGAACGAGCCGCAGACGGTAGTCTTCGATTGAGGCGTCAAGGCTTGCCTGCGTGAAGGGGAAGGCATAGTCGGCCCGAATCCAGTCTCCATGTTGCCATCGCATCGCCACCTGCAGCATCCCGCCGAGCAGAATGCCGAGAAACAGGATCGCCGTCAGAATCGACAAGCGCCTCACCTCCAGCCGCTGCAGCAATTCCCACACCAGTCCACACCCCAGCACCCCCAGCGAGAGAACCAGGGGAATCGAACGCCTCACTCCGAAGGGCAATCCGCTCGCGATTCCAATCCCGGCAGACCCGATTGCCAGCAAGACCCAGACGCCATAGCGGCGAAACCGGGCAACCCCATAGATCCCTCCAAGCAGGCCTAAAAATCCAATTGGAAAATAGCCGAGCGCTGACATCGCCGGCATCGTGAAGTAATAACTGTAACCAGAGCGTGTGAGCTCAAAATAAAGCCCCCTCGCTCCATTCCAGAGTGAAGATCCGCCGCTGCCCCCTCCCAGAAACAGCACTTGCGTGTTGGTCCAGTAAAAGATCGAGGCCAGCACCAACGCGAGGCCACTACAGGCCGCCACACTGAGAGATTGCCACCGCTGCGGCCGGCGCCAGAGCAAATAGGCGACAGGAAACACGAAGGCTAACCCCGAACCATAGGACAACGCCGCAAAGGACAGGAAGAACCCTGCGCCAATCGCGCTCCACGCAGTCGTCCCGAAAGCCAGATAGATCGCCAACAGGCCAAACGGAACATCCATCGCCATGTCCAGCGCGAGAACCGAATAGTAGAAGACGCCCGGCAAGAGACCTACCACCACAGCAGCCAGCGCGGCAAAAATCCAATTCAGTTGCAAGCGCCGATGGAGAATGAGATACACCAGCGCCGGAATTCCGGCCATGACAACGCTTTTCACCAGACGCCCGTAAAAGATGCCTGGGTCAGGAATCGCCTGCAGTCCGAGCCAGAAGACCAGATACGAAGCGATATTCGTGGTCACCTGACACACTTGCAAGCGGTTCTCGAAGTACAGAACATCCAGAAAAGAACTACCTGCCTCTTCCATCAGAAGGAAGGAATTGGAATTGAGGGAGAAACGCAGAAGGCTCAGAACGATAAACTGCCACACGTAAAGTGCGAAGGGGATCAGGAGAAACCGGAAGGGATTGGACACAAAGGGATGCGAAAGGCTCCACCCAATCTCGCATCTTTTACTCCAGGCCGGCAAGTGCCACGCAATGCCCCAGAACGTTGTGCCTAGCTCTGAACGGCACCACTAAGCAGAGAAGCAGTTAGCCCGACTTAGAACAACAACTGGATCTGAGAAAGTCTCGCGCCGAAATTCACTCACAACAGAGCCGGAATTTCCTGAAAATTCAAAAGCAAATCGCAAGGACTTCAAGGAGAACCCGGAGCGCTGGAATGCGTGGAGGGAAAAAGCACTCCAGCACTCGACAGGTCAAAGTGGTCGCACAGAACCACCACCTCTAGGTTCATTCTCGTCCCGACGGCACGATGTTGCAAGTTGTAAATTACAAAAATATGAAAATCTTTTTTATTGCGAACAACTTGCAAGACGCCTCGCAAAACTAATTGGGAGGTAATCTATAGTTTCTTGCTCTTAGGTCCTACGAGCATTCTCCCCTACTATCTGGCAATATTTCCACGCACCTCAAACTCAATCGGGTCTCCGGTTCCTTTCACGCCTTGCACGCTGATCCGCCAATGGCCACTTTCCGGCTGCTCCACGCGCAGACGCTCCGGATTCTGATACGGTCCTCCATACTGCCCACCCGACGGGCTGGTGAGATAGACATCCACCTTCTCCGTCTCCTTCCGAGTCCATGCCACCAGTACGTCAAGCGCCTTGGCACCTTTGGGCACGGTGAGAGTCTGGCTCCACCATTCGGTCAACCCGACTTTCGCACTCCACTTGGTTCCTGGCGGTTCCAGTTTCTTCGTAGTCAGTGCCGGAACGGGATTCATTCGTGACACCTCTGTCGCTCCATCGAAAAGCACTCCGCAGCTTCCTAGCAGGGGAACAGAGTTACTCACCACCTTGCCTCGTGCGGCATCGGGCATGGTCGCAAAGGTGAAAGGAATGCTCTGTGCGGAAGCGGGAAAACTCCTCGTCACATGGGCATGCACGTGGTATCCGCCTCCCTGCCCCACCGTATGTCCACTATTGCCCACTCGAGCCAGTGCCTGTCCCGCCTCGACACGTTGCCCGGTCTTGACGACAAAGCTTCCGGTACTCAGATGCGCATAGTGGCTAAACTCGCCATCCTCATGCTGAATCGTGATGAAGTTTCCAAAGCTGTGTCCACGTGAGTTCTGATATTCTCCCCGGTCAAAAGCATGCACAATCCCTGCCCGCATCGCAGTGACGCAACCGCCACTGCGCAGACTTAAGGGCGCAATATCCCAAGCATGGAGGCTCCGCCCCCAATGAGAAGTCCCACCGTAGTTTGCCTGGGTGATCATCCATTGCTCACCTGCGGCGATCGGAAGAGAATAGCCGACGGAGCTGGCAACTACCAGACGCGCGGGGGCACTCTGCGCGCCATCCGGATTCTTCACCACCAGCCAATATTCACCCGGTGTCAGAGTCCCGGCATACTTCACCGTGAGACGGCCGGACTCAACGGAAGCCGGATTCATGGAAGCAATAAACTGCCACGCATTGGCGCCACTGTAGGTTGCCAGATGGACCACGCTATCACCACTCATGCCCGCGCCATCGAGCACGATACTGGTTTCTGCCGCACTGAGATCCAGCTTTGTCACGCGCCGCACCACCAACCCTCTCGCAGCGCCGGGATCTCCTCTGAGCACAAACTTCGTCTCATGCAGAACCTTCCCTCCTGCAACCACCCGCACGGTCCACTCTCCTGGTTTAGTTGCCTGCTCAAAGCCTGCCAGTGGCATCTGGGTGACAAAACAAAGTAGAGGAGCAGCAGGCAACTGCTCATAATTGAGAAACTCCATCACCTGCGCTCCTGGGGCGAGCCACTCCACGCTCAATCCACGCAAGCCATTCGGCCGGCTCAGCAAGAAGCGGAAAAAGACCTGCCGCTCCGTGTTGTCCACCTTCTGCACCGCCTTCCCGACAGAACATCGATCCTCACTGGCACTCAGTGAGATCGAGGATTCGGTCACTCTCTGAGCAAAAGCCAAGCTACCCCATAACAGCAGGAAGACGGAAAGCTGGAAAATACGGCCCAAATCAGCATATCGGCACCAGGTGTCCTGAACTTCAGACTCGTGGGAGCACCAAGGGACAAGAAGCCCGGTAGAGCAACTAATCCTTCCAACAAAAGTCCTTTTCCACTACAATCCCACTCATGGCAAATGCTTCCCCGAACCAGATGGAGTTTACGGCTGAACCCATTCCGTTCTTCATCAAAAGTATTATCGCGGGCCTCTGTATGCTCATTTACGTACCTGCGCCGGCCCAGCTCACAGACTTGCTGAAGTACGTCATCAGCAATTTTCGTTTTGCCGACGGCACAACCGCCAGCTATGTGGGAACCGAGGAAGCGCTGAAACAACCTCTTATTGGCGTCACAGGCAGCATTTGGGCACAAATCCTGCTCCCACGCTTCTTCGACTCTGCCCTTCTCAGCCTCATCATCGGATTAGCCGTCGGACTCGCACAAGCTTATTTCGTCTACCAGTTGCTCAAGGTGATCTTCCCCAATATCGTCACCAATCACGGCAGCCGTCTGAATTTCGCAGCCTCGCAGGAAGAGTACCTGGCCTGGCTGCTCGTCATTCTGGGAGCTGGCGTGATTCCCTCGTTGTTCCTACTAATCCTGCCATTTGGACTTCTCCTTGGAGTGCTCATGTCACTCGTCTCGCTGGTATTTACATTCGTTCTTCGCGGCATTGCACTTTCCCTGTACTGCAAATGGTTTGCCTCGAAAGTCCAGGGAGGCTCCCGCATCCCTTCTTTTCAAGCCGATCCCTTCACTTATGTTGCGATGATGATGGGCTTCCTCCTTTTCTGCTGTCTAATCGTCACCATCCCCTGGGCAGTCATCTGGTTCACCAAGTGGCTGGCAAGCCGTACTTCGCTCCCGGCACGCCCAGACACAACCGCAACCAATTTCGCATTCTGAGGATCAGAGGCAGCTCCCACCGCAGAGAGCTGCCTCTTTTCTTACCCACAATCGCCTTGCACCCGGATATGCTTGCTAGGAATGCGTTTTCCGTCCCTTCTTCTCCTGAGCCTTTCCCTGCTCGCCGCAGAGCCGCAATACTCCCCGCTCAAACAAATTACGCCAGCGAATGTCGCGAAGCTTGCCAAAGCCTGGGAATTTGATACAAACGATGCATTCCAAGGCTCCGAGATGCAGTGCCGCCCCGTGTTCTCAAAAGGCATCCTCTATGTCACCAGCCCGAAAGGGCGGCTCCTTGCCCTCGATGCGGCCAGCGGCCAGCAGCGTTGGGCCTTTGATCCGAATCCAGCCAACCAGCGAGCCACCAAGTTCCGCAATCGCGGCGTCACACTGTACGAATCAGGCACCACCACACGGATCTTCTACAGCATCCGGCAGCATCTCTATGCCATTGACGGAGCGACAGGCAAGCCGGTGCCCAGTTTTGGAGCGGGCGGAAAGATCGATCTGCGTGAGGGTCTGGGCAGGCCCGCCGCGACGCTCTCCGTATCGAACACCAGTCCTGGGGCCATCTACAAGGATTTACTGATCCTCGGCAGTATCGTGAGTGAAGACCTGCCTGCGGCTCCCGGTTTCATCCGGGCCTACGACGTTCATACCGGCGCTCTTCGCTGGACCTTTCACACCATCCCCCAGCCTGGCGAACCGGGCGCGGAGACTTGGCCGGCAGGTGCTCACGAATGGACTGGCGGCGCAAACAACTGGTCCGGAATGACACTCGATGCGGCACGCGGAACGGTCTTTGTTCCGACGGGAAGCGCGAGTTTCGACTTTTATGGCGCAAATCGTGTGGGCGACAACCTGTACGCAAATTGTCTTTTAGCTCTAGATGCTAGCTCCGGAAAATTAAAGTGGCACTTCCAATTTGTCAAGCACGACGTCTGGGACCGCGACCTCCCCACGGCCCCTGTGCTGGTGACAGTCAAGCGGAATGGACGCAAGGTGGAAGCAGTCGCCCAGGCCACAAAATCCGGCTTCGTTTTTGTGTTTGATCGCGACTCCGGCAAGCCGCTTTTCGATCTGAAGGAAGTCGAGGTGGAAGCCTCCGCCATCCCTGGCGAAAAACTCGCCACCAAGCAGGTGCTCCCGCTGAAACCACCGCCTTTCGCACGCCAGCAGGTGACCGAAGAGATTCTCACCACCCGGACCCCGGAAGCACACCAGGCCGCGCTCGCACGCTTCCGGAAGCTGAAGACTGGCCCGCAATTCACCCCGCCCTCTACGGAAGGAACCTTTGTATTCCCTGGCTTTGATGGTGGAGCCGAATGGGGAGGCCAGGCATTCGACCCCAAAACGGGTTTGTTTTATGTCAATGCGAACGAGATGGCCTGGATACTCCGTATCGTGCCGAGAGTCAATTCCAGTGCCGATGCAAAGGCGCTCTATGACCGCAATTGTGCCAGTTGCCATCGGCCCGACCTCGCCGGAACGCCTCCCGAATTCCCAAGCCTCATCGGGATCGCCACCAAACTCCCAACCGATGACATCCGCCGCATCATTCGTGAAGGAGCCGGCCGCATGCCAGCCTTTTCAAAACTAACCGCCATTGAACTGCGAGCCCTCACAAACTATATCGCCACAGGTGCCAATGAAGCCATCGCAAGCACCGACCGGAGCCTCAACCCGCAGCTTCCATATACTACCGATGGCTATAACAAGTTCCTCGACTCCGAAGGTTATCCCGCTATCCAACCCCCTTGGGGAACGCTCAGCGCCATCGACCTCAACAAAGGAACCATCGCGTGGCAAGTTCCACTGGGCGAGCACCCCAAACTCAATCAACCCAACACCGGAAGCGAGAACTATGGCGGTCCCATTGTGACGGCGAGTGGATTAGTGTTTATCGCCGCTACCAATTTCGATCAGAAGATCCGAGCCTTTGACAAACGCAATGGCAAATTGCTTTGGCAGTCTGCGCTTCCCGCTTCAGGAAACGCAACGCCTGAAGTCTATGAATGGCAAGGGCGGCAGTATCTGGTCATTGCCTGTGGGGGAGGAAAGAGCGGAGCACCGTCCGGCTCAAAATATGTTGCATTCGCGCTGCCACAACAATGATCCAGCGCGGCAATGGTTGTGTCATACCTATCATTAGTGATATATATAGATTCCGTGTGAAATATTTCACACTTGTTCAAATCTCTCTCCAGCACTGAATCGATCACCACGCGTTGGGTAGTCTCCTTGTCGTCATCTATTGGCACAATTCATCATGAACCCGTTACTCGATGAGTTTCGCGAATATTGTCCGCTCACGGCGGACGAGATGGTTGCTCTGAGCTCGCCGTTATATGTCTTCGATTCAAATGCTCTGTTGGAGTTTTACCGTTATTCACGCTCGGTTCGCGATGAATTTATTTCTGTTCTCAAGCAGCTTCGACACAATCTTTTTATTCCGTATCAAGTTGCTTTAGATTTTCACCGCAATCGAGTGGATGTCATTGCAGAACTCCAGGCGCTGGGAGATCAGGCAATCCGCACTCTGGATGAAAAATTAGTGGAGGTGAAGAATGCAATTGAGGAAATTCTCACTCACAAGCAACACTCTTCTACGGAAAAATCCGACTTACTCGCTGCATTTCAGAATCAACTGATTGCTCTCCGCGAAACAGTTGTTCTTGGAGCCCAACAACATGATGCAACCTTCAGCGACGATCCGGTTCTGAATGCCGTTCATGAACTCATCGAAGGGCGCATTGGTCCCCCACTCTCCGAGGAAGAACTCGAGTTCATTCCTCTTAAAAATGAGGGCGAGCGTACGGACCACATTGTTTGGCAAGAGATTCTGAGTCACGGTAGAGAAGCCAAGCGCGCCGTGATCCTTGTCACCACCGATGACAAGAGAGACTGGATCTGGCGTTCCCACGGCAAAGAGATCTTGATCCGTCCAGACTTGCGCCGCCAGTTTCATGAGGTGGTGGGGCAGCCTGTGTGGTCGATTACGCCAGAGTTTTTTCTGGAAGTTGCCACGGAGCGGCTCGCACAGCCCATGGAGGACCTTCCGGTTCCGCAGCCCACAGAAGTCATCCTGTCAAAATCCACAGGAATCCCGTGCTTTCACCTTGAATCCAAACAGCAAACGCCGCTGAAACTGGTTGCGAATGGCCCCACCCTCGCCGAGAGCGTCGAATATTCCGTTTGGCCAAACGCCAAAACACGCAAGTAGCGGACTCCACGTCTGCAGATCGCTACCGTGTCCGCCTCGTAGGCCATCCCGAACACAACGCCAGGCCACATTTCATCACTCAGGTCTCTTGGGTATTGTGGGGCCCAAATGCCCCTGTAACAGCCTGGATGTCCATTGCAACGAGGCTCCCGACGAATCATGACCCTGCGCGCAAAGATGCGGGTCAAAACACCAAAGGGCCGCCTTGCGGGCAGCCCTTTGGAAGTTAGGAATCGAGAGCGTTTCCGCTTAGAAGCTCAGCCGTAAAGACAACTGGATCTGACGCTGCGCGCCCAGCCCAACAGCAGACTCTACAGTCTGGAGAGCGCTTCCAAAGCTACCGCCGGTTGTCGCGTTATACGCCTGGCCCGGTTGCAACTGATTGGTTCCAGTTCCGAGTACGTTGTTGAGACGCACCACCGGATTGGCAAAATTGGCCCGGTTGAACAGGTTATAGGCCTCAAAGCGGAACTCGGTGTTGATGCGCTCTGTAATCGTGAACTTCTTGTGCAGCGTCAAGTCAAACTGCGAAAGTCCAGGACCATGCAGCGCCCCTCGACCAAGGTTCCCGAAGGTACCAGGAGCCGGAGTGGTGAACGCTGCCGGATTGATCATCATCCGCTTGTCGCCGCCCGTCAGGAAAGGGTTCACACCGGCAACGACATCCGGAAAGCGAACGTCACGTGAGTTACCGCCACCGGGCACGTTGATCACCGGCACAGTCGCAATCGTGCCATCTCCAAGAACAATCGGAGAGTTCACAATCGTGTTGTTCCGAGTGTCCCGATAAACAATATCGGGGCGCGTGATGCGAATGTCGAGCGGGAGCCCTGTGCGCGCATTCACGATGCCGCCCAACTGCCAGCCACCCGCAATCAGGTCAGCCGTGCGGCCCAAGCTCGAAGCATAACGGCGTCCTTTGCCAAAAGGCAGTTCATACATCGCCGAGATGTTCATGCTATGCCGTACGTCGAAGGCGTTATTCCCGCGATCTGCGGCAAAGCTGTAGTTGTTGGAAGCAGTGTTCGCTTCATTGGAACCGCCCGTGTTGCCGATGCTATGACCGTAAGTCCACTGCGCGCCCAGCGTGAAGCCATGGGAATAGCGCCGGTTGACGGAGGTCTGAAGCGAATCGTAATGATCGGTGCCACCAGTCGTCTTATAGTCGATTTCCCCAAACTGCGAACCGAACTGCCGGACGGCGCTAGCCACACCGGTCGTCGGATTCATCGTAAAGCCGGTCACCTTGTTCGCGATGCTGCGCAGGAACAGATTGCGCCCCTGGCTTCCGACATAAGCCAATTGGAGAATGACGCCGCCCGGCAGAGCATGCTGCATCGAAGCGGTATAAGAAAGAACCTTCTCCGGAATGCGATAGCCGGGGGCATAAGCGCGAACCCCGATGCCGGTCGCAGTATTGACGTTGAAGTTCTTGATGACACTCAGTGCGTCGATCGGATACTTTCCGCTGGCCGTGGTGCTCACGCGATCGCTCTCGATCGGCTGAATGAGATCCTCGCCCTGACCGGGACCATAATAATAACCACCGCCGACACGGAAGACCGTTTTCCCCTGCAGCGCAGTAGGCGACCAACTGATGCCGAGACGAGGGCCAAAGCCAAGCTTCGAGGTCTCATAGAAGGGCCGGCTGCCAGGAGCATCCAGCTTGCCGGTGACGATGTTGTAGAGCACCACCAGATTCCGATCCTCCCGCATGGGCGTGTAGTATTCGTAGCGCAGGCCGTAGTTGATCGTCAGGTTCGGACGCATCTTGTATTCGTCCTGAATGTAGGTGCTGAACATCTCGGTCTTAGCCAGGCGGTTGCCGGTCGCGCCATTGTTGAACGGACTCGGTGCGCTGAGATCGCCGTTGATGCTGATGGTTGGTGTATTCGCAAGAAACGCGTTGAGATTACTGAAGGCATAACTCACGCCGCCCAGACGGTCGGTGTACATCCGGACCTGGCGGAACTCGCCGCCCATCTTGATATTGTGGGAACCCTTGATCCAGCTCAGGCTATCGACATAGCTGAGAGAGTAATTCGTATAAGGCTGGCCACGGCCATTCGTCGAGCTATTGGCGCGAACCTGTCCGCTGGGAATGGAGACACCCGCACTCGCGCCCTGACCACCGATCCCAACCAGCACCGTAGCGCCGGTAATGTTCAGTGTGACGCCAGAGAGGTCAACTCCAGGCACCGTGGGCGCAACGCCGTTGGTACGGGTCTTGGGGCCGTTGTATCCGATCTTCGCCTCATTGATGAGGTTGGGCGAAATGATCCGCTGCCATTGGAGCACACCATTCTGGGCCACGGCCTTCTGCTCGAAGGCGCTGCCAGAGACGTCAAAGGGAGAAGTAGAGGTACCGTCATCGCGGAACCAGCGGACATAGAAGGAGTTCTTGTCGCTCTGGCGATAGTCGAGGCGCAAGCTGCCTGAATTTTCGTTGACAACCGCTCGTCCGTCCAACTGCGCAAGATCGAAATCCGGATTGGAAGTGGGGCCGCGATTGCCGATCGGAAAGGCGCCAAAGAGAGGCTTAATCGCTGCATCGACGCAGCGCCCGGTGACGCTCGCGCCACAGACCGGAAGATTGCGCACCGCCAGGCTAGGAGTCTGCCCGACAAGCGGAAAGCCCGCGCGCTGGCGAAGCCCTTCATAGTGACCGAAAGCAAAGAGCTTGTCCTTGAGGATCGCGCCACCGAGCGAGGCGCCAAACTGGTTCAGGCGCAGAGGAGACTTATCCGTGCCATCGAAGAAGTTCCGCGCGTCCAAGGCATCGTTACGGAGGTATTCAAAAACGCTGCCATGGAGCTGGTTGCCACCCGACTTGGTGATGATACTGATCTGTCCGCCGGTGCCGGTGCCATACTCAGCCGGATAGTTACTGGACTCCACCCGGAACTCCTGCACCGTCTCGAGGCTTGCCTGCAAGCGGAAGCTCGAAGAGGTCTGGCCATTCAGATTGCCTGGCGAAGCATCTACGATCGAAGACGCCTCGACACCATCGAAGCGAACGGCATTTTGCTGGTTCGCGCGGCCTGAGAAACGGATGTTGTCATAGGTGCCACCACCCGCCGTCTGCGCACCAGGAGCCAACAGATAAAGTTGTGAGATCTGACGGCCGTTGATTGGCATCTCAGCCACTTCACGTGCGTTGACATTCGCGCCGACCGTCGCGGAACTCGTGTCGATCACGGCCAGTTCCCCACCGGAAACAGTGACTTCCGTCGAAACCGAGACCGGCTTCATGACAATATTCAGCGTGCGTTCCTGGTCGAGGGTGAGGTTGACGTCTTTATAGACGGTTTCGGCCATGCCGGGACTGCTCGCAGTCACAATATAACTGGATGAGCTCAAATTAGTAATAAAAAAGAGCCCTTTTTCATTCGTGGTGGCGCTCCGCTCGGCTCCGTTTTTCTCATTCCGAACCTTCACCGTCGCACCCGGAATCAAGCCTCCGGAAACGTCGACCACCGTTCCAGTAAAGCGACCATTATTCTGTGCCAGGGCCACACTCATCATGGCTAGCACCATCAACAGCAATCTCGCAAACGTGCGCACAAATCCTCCGAATCTGCAGCCGCACAACAAAGTCTTTCGGCTGCTACGAACTCAGAAGACCACACCAGTATGAATTTCCGATTTCAACTGAATGTCCTTTCTGTCACAGCACTGTAAAAGAAAAAAACCGGAGGCCTCATGGGCTCCGGTCTTTTGATTTCGCAATCCAGTCGGTTCTAGCTGAGCTTCCAGGGTTTGCGGTAATGCCGCGTCACCATCTGGTTCGCTTTGGAGTCGCCGACAATTGTTTCGTTCGCATCATCCCAGACAATGCGGCGGCCTGTCCGGTAGGCGATATTTCCCAGCAGGCCAGCCTTGGTCAATCGATGTCCGTAATCAACATCGCAGGTGGTCAGCTTGCGGGATTTCGTCGAATCGAGAAACTCGCGCAAGTGCCCGGGAGAATCGGGAATGCTCGGCTCCGGACGCTTGAAGTCTGTCACCTGCTTCCCTTTGACATACAGTTCATGCGAGCCGTAATCGACAAAGAGACTGCCGGCGCTGCCTTGGAACACACAACCAATTCCGCGGTTCTCAAAGCCCGCAGGCGCGAAAGGACTGAGCGACCAGGTGAGATTGAGCCCCGGATACTCATAGATCAGGTCCATGTGGTTGGGCGTTTCGCCATTGTCATCGGTGAGTTCGCGGCGTCCCGTGGCCACTACGCTCTTGGGAGCCTGGAGATCCAGCGCCCAATAAGCAACGTCGGTGATGTGGCACCAGAAGTCGATAAACATGCCGCCAGAATAATCCCAGAAGTAGCGATAGTTGAAATGGGAACGGTTTGGATTATAAGGACGCTTGGGCGCGGGGCCGAGCCAGGTCTCATAGTCTAAGGTCGCAGGAGCTTGCGAGTCAGGAGGAGTTCCAAGACCCTTAGTCTCGGATGTTCTCCAGATGTTCACATGCTCAACTTTGCCGATCAACCCGGAACGCACCAGTTCCACGACACGGCGATAGTTCGGCAGGTCATTGTGGATGTGATTGCCCATCTGGGTGACGCGATTGTATTTGCGCGCAGCCTTCACCATGGCGCGGCCCTCGCCAATCGAGAAACTGAGTGGCTTCTCCACAAACACATCTTTCCCGGCCTGGCACGCCTGCACGGTGGGGAGGGCATGCCAATGATCGGGAGTGGCAATACAGACAGCATCAATATCTTTGCGGTCCAGGAGCCGCCGGAACTCCTTCACGGTGTCGGGAGCCGAGCCACGCGCCGTCCGGACCACAGCAGCGGCCTTTTCAAGGCGAAGCGTATCGAGATCGCAAACAGCGACCACGTTCACATCAGGATGCTTGAGAAAGCCATTCAGACGGCTGGTGCCCATCCCCCCGAGTCCGATGAAACCCATGTTGATTCGATCGTTGGGAGCGGCGAGCGCAGCGCCGGTGGAAGCTAAAAAGAGACGTCGATTCACTCGACTATCTTAATCGAGGTTGCCAGGACCGTGGCGGCCAGTCCTCATGGTAGGGTCAGGAAGATCATGCGTTTCTGCTATTTCGGTTTCCTACCCCTCTTATTCTCATCGACCCTAGCAGCGCAACAGATCTCTGCCGGAATCACGACCGGAGCGAATTGCCTTACCGGCTCTCCCTCGGGCAACCGCGCCATGGCAATCCCCACCTCCAACCCCTTCATAATTCCGGAATCCAACACCGCTTCGCGATTTGTCGTTGGCCCAGATCCCAGTCGGCGCGTGTTCCGTGGAGCACCAGACACAAATTCGCATTTCGGTGCGACGGTGGGCGCAGGACTGAAGCTCCAGTATTCCCGGCTCATTGCCGAACCGATGTTCCGCTATACAAGATGGACGAAGGAAGGGAGATCTCCAAATCAACTGGAGTTTCTAGTCAGCTTCCGCGGTCTCGTCAAACGATAAGGCTACGCAGTTCCTGCCTTTGCGGCCCGGGCTGCCGCTGATTTCTGGTTGCGTTTCTTCTCCAGGCGAGGCAAACGCTTTTTCTTCGTCACGACCGCAGCGGCAACTTCCACGAGCGGGCTCTCTTGTGTTTTTAACTTGGTAGGCATGTGTCAGGCATTAGAGTGCGTGGAGCACACTCTGTTCCAGAAACTGATAAGATCGCCTGCGATGACACGCTCCCTCAGCCTTCTCCTCGTACTTGGAAGCATCGCTCTTGCCCCCGCCCAGCAGCCTGGCCGCATCTTCAACACCGTAAAGTCGAAGCTCGCCGCCGGGAAACAAGTGGTCGGTGGCACCGTCCAGATTCCCGATCCCGATACCTATTGCGCGATGGCGCACTCCGGGTACGACTTCCTTTGGATTGAAATGCAGCACAGCCCCATGACCTATCAGGATGTCGCCCACATGATCATGGCCTGCAAGGGAGCGCCGGCCATGCCGTTCATCCGCGTCCCCGACGCGACCGAAGGCGATATCCAGAAGGCGATGGACATTGGCGCAGTGGGCATCATCATTCCGATGGTAGAAGACGTGGAGAAGGTCAAAAATGCCATCAAGTTTGCCAACTATCCGCCAATCGGCAAGCGTAGCCAGGGCGGCGGACAGTATGGCGCACTGTGGGGCGACGACTATCGCGCCATCGCCAATCAAAATCTTATGATCGTCGCGATGATTGAATCGCCCGCCGGCGTCAAAATCGCGACAGAGATCGCCTCGATTCCAGGCGTCGATGTTGTCTTTGTGGCCAGCTCCGATCTCAGCAGTTTCTCTGGCCTCAAACAGGGGGATGCAAAGTACGAAGCAATGGTGGACACCATTCGCGAGGCCACGCTGAAGGCGGGCAAGAAGGTTGCTGGTCCGCTCGCCTGGAAGTCCACCCGCAAGGGATACGCGTTCTATCAGGGACCAAGCGAAACCTCCTTGATCAAGACCGGCGCCAAGCTGAGTCTTGGTGATTCTCCCTTGAGCGAGTCCAAGCGGGGCGTCGCCCAGATGGAAGGCTCTGAGAAGCATTAAAGGAGCGGCAGTCTCTGGCCTCGTCCCAGAACCCCGTGATAGAGATCACCGATTTTTCCGAGCCGCTTGAGAATATTCCCCATGTGGAAGTTACTGGGTTTGAGGGATTTTCTCACCTCGTCCCAGGCAAGCGGCGTTCCCACAGGAGCACCCGGATAGGGCCGAACGGAATACGGTGCAGCAATTGTCTTCCCCCGGCCCACCTGGACATGATCGAAATAGACATGCCGCTTGGGACGTTTCTTGAGCGTGCGCTCGGTGGTAAAGATTGTGGGCCAGCGCTCGACAGCTTGCCCGGCAAGCAATCCGGTAAATTCACTGACGTCTGGATAGCTGTGTCCCGGCAACAAGGGCACCACGACGTGCATCCCGTGTCCGCCGCTGGTCTTCACCCACGATTTCAACTTCAGTTCGTCCAGCATCAACCGGATACAGAGAGCAGCCTCGACCACTTGGGGAAAGTCTGATTCGTATGGGTCCAAGTCGATCAAGAGGAAGTCCGGCTCATCGAGTTTCTGAATCCGGCTCATCCACGGATTGTGATCGATACAACCCAGGTTGACCAGATACAACAGCGAGTCCCGGTCTTGCGCAACCGCATAACGGATCTCGCGAGCGCTGTCCTTGTTATCAATTACAACCGTCTCCAGCCAACTGGGCGTATTCTCCGGCAGATTCTTCTGGAAGAAGCTCTGCCCGTGAATCCCGTTGGGATAGCGCCGGAGAGAGAGGGGCCTGTCCTTCAGGTAGGGCAAGAGATACTCGGACACGGCATCATAGTAGTCGAGGAGTTGTCCCTTCGTGATGCCATCCTCAGGAAAGTAGATCTTCTCAAGGTGCGTGAGTTTCAGATCGCCCCGGGCGCGCTTCGCAGACAGGATAGGCTTCTCCCTTCTGCAATCGGCCGGTCTTCGATCCGGCCGGATCCCGAGAAAGACTGGCGAGCGAAGCTTCCCCTCCTCCGTCCATTGTGCGAACTCCACTTCGGCAACCAGTTCGGGACGCACCCAATGCGCGCCACTTGGGAGATCGGAAGCCTTAAAGACACTCTGCTTCAGTTCCGCACGTTCCAACTGCTCGAGCACCGGCCCAATGGTAGCTTCGGAGAATCCAGCGCCGACATTGCCGCACCAAACCCACTCCTTCCCTTCCCGCACTCCCAGCACCAATGAGCCAATCTTCCGCTTTCCCTCAATCCACCCGCAGATCGCAAATTCCTGGCGGAGATGAAACTTCACCTTGAGCCAATCGCGTGAGCGTCCCTCTTGGTAGGGACTGTCGAGCTTCTTGGCAATCACCCCTTCCAGCCCATTCTCGCGAGCCGCTCGCAGAATCTCCTCACGCCCCGTCACAAAGTGCTCGGAGAGATGAACGGTCAACTCGGGATGAAAGATCTTGGTGAGCGCCGCTTTGCGCTCTACAAAAGGCCGATTCCGCAGATCCTTTCCGTCGAGAAACAACAGATCAAACAGGAAGAGATGCACTGGATCTGTGGTGCCGAAGAGGAGCTTGGGCAAGGTTCCCATTCTGGCCCCTCGCAACCCAATCCGAGGCTGTAGTGCCTGGAAGCTAGGTTTCCCCGCTAAGTCCAGCGCGACAATCTCGCCATCGACCACAACCTGATGGCCGGCAAAGCACTGCGACAATACTTGCAGCTCCGGAAACTGAGCGCTGTAGGAGAGTCCATTCCGTGAGGTGAGGATCACCTCCTCGCCATCGATGGCACATAAGACGCGGACGCCATCCCACTTCACTTCATAGGCCCAGCCGGTCTCAGCCGGAAGCTCTGCGCTGAGCGTCGCCAACATCGGCTTCTCAAACGTCGGCATAGCGCGGCGGCCCAAGCCTCCGCCGACAGACTTCCCTTGCGCGATCTCCTCCTGCTTCCGGCTCGACCGGACGCTAACCGCGTACTTCTCGATATCCCACCCACTGGCCGCTTCCGCATCTTTCTTTTTGATCAACAACCATTGCGGCTTCTTGGCGCTCATGCGAGTGCGCACCAAAGCGAACTCCCCTTTGAGCTTCTCGCCGTGCATCCGAAACTTCAAATCTCCCTTCTCCAATTGGGCAAGAGCATCAAGTTCCCCAAGCAGCTCGAAGGTGCCGCGATCCCACAGCATGACGCTCCCGCCGCCATACTCCCCTTCTGGAATGGTGCCTTCAAAGTCCCCATAACTCAGAGGATGGTCTTCCACTTCCACCGCCAGACGCTTGACGGCAGGATCGAGAGTCGGACCCCTGGGAATCGCCCAGCTCTTCAGCGTGCCATCGATCAGGAGACGGAAGTCGTAGTGCAGATGGCTCGCATCATGCCGCTGAATGAAGAACTTCGATTCTTCTCCTGGCTGGAGCACACGCTTCTTGGCGACGCGGCCCGGCTTCGGCTCGGCCGTCTTCTTAAAATTGCGCTTCGAGGCATATTCACGCAGCTTGCTTGGCATCTGGCGCCGCCCCCATGCTGGAGCGAGAAACATTTCGCAGTCGAGCTAGTCTGATAGGCAAAAGAATATGGCAAGCTCTGTTTGGAGTGGACATCTCACATTTGGCCTTGTGTCATTTCCCGTTGAAATCGCAACAGCCGCCCGCCGGCGGACCATTGACTTCGATCTTCTTCACCGAACAGATCACTCGCGCATCAAGTACGTTTCTTATTGCAAAAATGAAGATGCGCCTCTCACCCGCAATGAAATCGTAAAGGGCTATGAGTACGAAAAGGACAAGTACGTCATTATTGACCCGGAAGAACTTGCCAAAGTTGCTCCGCAGACGGCAAAGGTCATGGAAGTCCTAGAGTTTGTCGACGCCAAGTCCATTGATCCGGTGTATCTTGATACTTCTTATTACTTAATGCCCGCTGAAGGAGGTGAGAAGCCGTACAGTCTTCTTTACCTCGCCATGAAAGATACCGGATACAGCGGCATCGCTCGGCTGGCGATGCATAACCGTGAGCATCCGGTGGTGATTCGTGCCGCGAGCCGGGGTCTGATTCTGCACACCATGTTTTACACCGAGGAGATTCGGGAGAACGCGGAGTTCCGGAGCGATCAGCAGTTAGTCTCAGAGAAAGAGCGGAAGCTCGCACGAAGCCTGGTGGAATCCTTATCGGGTGGCTTCCAGCCCTCGCAATATCACGATGCTTATCGCGAGAAGGTAGAGGCCCTGATCCAAAGCAAGATCAAGGGGAAGAAAGTGGTTGCCACGCCCTCCCCCAAGGTGGCGCCCGTCATCAACATCCTTGAAGCCCTGCAGAAGAGCCTCAAGAAGGCTCCGGCGGCAAAGAAGAAGTCCCGGGTGGCATAACCAAGAGCTTTTCTCTTGCGATCATAAGAAAGTGCCGGTATTCCCTTATCCTCCAGACGACTGCGCAGAGGCCTCTGGATTCCGGACGCAGTTGCTTCTCGACATTTCCAAAGCAGCCAATGCGCACCTCGACCTGGGACATGTCCTGGATGCACTCGCCCAATCACTCTCCCCACTCATCCGTTTCAATGCCATCGCTGTCGATTTGATCGATCAGGACTTTCTCCGTCTCCATTCGGTTTCCCTCAAAGACTTCCCTCGCCTTCCTGGCGAATCGCTCAGCGGCCTGATCTCCCGTTATCAGAAGGTGCCGGAAGAAGTTGTGGCCCCGACCATTCAGAAGGGTCTACCGTTGCACGAATCGAGGCTTTGCGCCATCTCGCGCGACCACGGCCCCTATGTTTGCTCCGACCTCGAGCAGCAAAAGCTCTATGTGGAGGAAGAGCTCTTCTATGAATTCGGTGTGCGGAGCTACATTTGTCTTCCACTCTGGAAACGGGATCACCTGCTCGGCGCCCTTTACTTCAATCTCGACGAGAAGCGGGAGTTCAGCCGCTACGAGATCCAATTGGTAGAAGATGCGGGCGAGGTCATCACGATGGCCGTCAAGAATGCACTGGCCTACGAGATGATCCAATCGCTGAAAGAGCGGGTCCAGCAGGAGAACATTCTGCTGCGCGATGAGATCGTGCAGCGCTCGATGTATGAGGAGATCATCGGATCTTCCCCAGCCTTACTGAAGGTGCTCCGCGACATTGATCGAGTTGCTCCCACTGACTCGACCGTTCTGATCAGCGGCGAGACCGGTACGGGCAAAGAATTGCTGGCCCGTGCGATTCACCGCCGTTCTCCCCGGGCCTCCCGCGCCCTGGTGAAGGTGAATTGCGCCGCCCTGCCTGCCGAACTGATCGCCAGCGAATTGTTTGGCCATGAGAGGGGCGCCTTCACCGGTGCGCTCAACCAACGGATCGGACGCTTTGAAACGGCTGACGGCGGCACCATTTTCCTCGATGAGATCGGCGAACTGGCGCCCGACATGCAGGTCGCATTGCTACGCGTCTTGCAGGAGAAGGAATACGAGCGAGTGGGTGGCAACATCACACGCCGCACGGATGTGCGGGTCATTGCCGCCACCAATCGCAATCTGGAGCGCGAGGTGGCCGGAGGCCAGTTTCGAGGAGATCTCTACTACCGGCTAAACGTCTTCCCGATGGAGGCGCCCGCACTGCGCAACCGCCGCGACGACATTCCCGCCCTGGTCGAGTACTTTGCCTCCCGCTTCGCCAAGAGCATGCATAAGAATATCGAACGGATCGAGAAATCGGCGATTGCCTCCATGCAGAACTATTCCTGGCCCGGCAACATCCGCGAACTGCAGAATGTGGTGGAGCGTGCGGTCATTCTCAGCGATGGCCCCATTCTTCAACTCGACCCGGCTTCGTTTCCCAAAACGATCTCCGGGGCGGAACTGCAAGATCCTCGCGAAGAGATCTTAAGAGCACTTGAAGCCACGCAAGGAAGAATCTCCGGTGCCCATGGCGCGGCCGCGCGCCTGGGAGTACCAGCATCCACGCTCGAATCGCGGATCCGCAACCTGGGCATCAACAAGTACCAATACAAGAAGACTTCATGAATCCGTCGCGAATTCGCGAAATATTCACGAAACTTTTCAGTTGGATTCTGCTCTAACCCTAGTAAACACTAGCTTAGGCATTTGGACCTCCAACTGCAAAGGGAATCACTGCAATGTATCCACGTATTTACCGTTCGGCAACGGTCGCCACACTGACGCTGACGGGAATCCTCACCTTTAACTCTTGCCAATCGAAAACGACCGGCGCCCAGGCGGCTCCGGCCATGCCTCCCGCCGCTGTTTCCTTTATCACTGTTGCAGCCCAAGATGTACCGATCTATAACGATTACGCTGCGCAGACCTTTGCCCGCGACATGGTAGAAGTCCGGGGCCGTGTCGATGGTTATGTGGAGAGGCGCCTGTTCCAGGTGGGCTCCGATGTCCGGGCGGGCCAACCTCTCTATCTGCTCGACATCCGTCCGTATCGCGCCGAAGTCGACAAGGCCAAAGGCGAATTGGCACAAAGCGAAGCCAATCAGGAATTTACCAAGCGGCAGGTGCTTTTGCTCCAGGCCCAGGCTGACCTCGCCCAGGCCCAGGCCAACCTTGTCAAAGCGGAACAGGATGTTCGCCGCTTGGAACCTCTCGTCAAAGAGAAGGCCGCCTCCCAGCAGGATCTGGATAACGCCGTTGCCTCGCAACGAGCCAACGAAGCGAATGTGAAAGCCCGCCAGGCCAATGTCGAGCAAATGCGACTGACCACCACCGCGCAGGCCGACACGGCCAAAGCGCAGGTGGAGACCAGCAAAGCAACGCTGCGGGCGGCCGAGCTGAATCTCGAATATGGCACGATCAATGCCCCGATCTCGGGCCGCATCGGCGACAGCCTGATCCAGGTTGGCGGTCTGGTATCGCGGAACTCCACACAACCGCTGACGACGATCGTTCCACTCGATCCGATCTGGGTTCGTTTTCAGATCAGCGAAGCAGAGTATCTCAACTATCAGAATCAGGGAAATACGCAACAGTTGAACAAGCTTCCGCTGGAGTTGGTGCTCGCCGACAACTCGATTCATCCTTACCCTGGCAAGATTCAGAACACGGTCAACACCGTAGATCCCAAGACCGGCACTCTCGAGTTACAGGCCACCTTCCCGAACCCGAAGCACAATCTCTTGCCCGGTCAGTTTGGCCGCATTCGTCTGCGTGCTGACGATCGTAAGAATGCCTTGCTCGTGCCGCAGCGCGCCCTCCAGGAGTTGCAAGGTTCGCAATCGGTGATGACTCTTTCAAACGACAACAAAGTGCAGGTTCGCAGTGTCGTGACGGCCGAGCGCGTGGGCGACAGGATCATCATTCTTCAGGGCTTAAAGGATGGGGATCGAGTGATTGTCGAAGGCCTCCAGAAGGCCAGGCCCGGCGCCGTCGTCGCGCCAGAGCCTTACCAGGCTCCCGCGGCGAAAGGAAAGAAGTAGGGATCCATGGCGAAGTTCTTTATCAACCGGCCAATCTTTGCGATTGTCATCGCGATCGTCATCACGATCCTCGGTGGCGTCGCGATTCCCAATCTCCCGATCGCGACCTATCCCGAAGTGGTACCGCCCGTGGTGCAGATCATCGCGACCTATCGCGGTGGCAACGCGCAGGATCTGGAGAAGACCGTCGCGCAACCAATCGAGCAGCAACTCACCGGCCTCGACGGCATGTTGTACTTCTTCTCGCGCAGCTCGAACGACGGCGTGCTGACCATCGACGTTACCTATGAGCTGGGCACCAACATTGACCTGGCGACGGTGAAGACGCAGAACAAAGTGAATCTCGCGCTCCCTTCCCTGCCGCCTGAGGTGCAGCGCGTGGGCGTCACGGTGAAGAAAGTCTCTTCCGCCTTCCTGATGGCGATTGCCGTCACCGCCTCGGACAACCGCTACGATTCGTTATTCCTCAGCAACTACGCCACGATCAACATGCTGGACAAGATCGGCAGTATCCCTGGCATTGGCGATACCCGGCTGGCGGCGACGCAAGACTACGGCATGCGCATCTGGATCAATCCAGATAAGATGGCGAAGCTCGGCCTGACGGCAACCGACGTCAACCGCGCCGTGCAAGCGCAGAACCGGCAGAATCCGGCAGGCTCGATTGGACAGGCGCCCGCCCCGCGAGGAACGGACTTCCAGTATCCCGTTACCGCCAGCGGCCGGCTTCTTGATGCGCAGCAGTTTGGCGACATCATCTTAAGAGCCCAATCAGACGGCTCGTTTTTGCGATTGAAAGACGTTGGCCGGGTGGAGCTTGGCGCGCAGGACTATAAGAGCTTTAGCGAACTGAGCGGCAAGCCGGCCGCGGTCATCATTGCGTATCTCGCACCGGGGGCAAACGCTGTAGAAACAGCAGATCGTGTCCGGCACTTCCTCGCGGAGGCGGAGAAGAATTTCCCTGCCGGCATCGCGCAAACCGTCAGCTATGACGCGACCAAGTTTGTGCGCACCGCGATTGCGGACGTCGTAGAGACCTTGTTCATCGCCGTGCTGTTGGTGATCTTTGTCGTCTACATCTTCCTGCAAAATTGGCGGGCCACCCTGATTCCGTTGCTGACGGTGCCTGTCGCCGTGGTCGGCACCTTTGCCTTGTTCCCGATCCTTGGCTTCACCATCAACATGACGAGCATGTTCGGCCTAGTGCTGGCAATCGGCATCGTGGTGGACGACGCGATCGTGGTGGTGGAGGCGGTGCAACACAATATCGATCACGGGATGTCACCTCATGACGCGACGATCAAGGCGATGGAAGAGGTGTCCGGCCCGGTGATCGCCATCGCCTTCATTCTCGCCGCCGTGTTCGTACCGGTCGCCTTCCTCGGTGGCATCAGCGGCCAGATCTATCGCCAGTTCGCACTGACTATTGCGGCCTCGGTGTTGATCTCCGCCTTCAGCGCACTCACGCTCAGCCCGGCGCTCAGCGCCATGATTCTGCGGCCGGTCGACAGAGATCGCAAACCGGGCCCACTCGCTCGATTCTTCGGGCTCTTCAATCGTGGCTTTGAAAAAGCAACCAACGGCTATCTCTCGGGAGTCCGGCTCTTTGGCCGCCGCAGCTTCTTTGCCGGTGTCGCATTGTTGGCGCTGTACTTCTGCGTCGGAGGACTCTTCCGCATTCTACCGGGAGGCTTTCTTCCCGATGAGGATCAGGGCGTCATTTTCGTCGCGGTCCGGTTGCCCGACGGCGCCTCTCTCGAGCGGACCCAGATTGTGGTGGACAAGATTCAGAGCACGGTTGGCAAGATTCCGGGTGTCGAGAACACCACCGTCTTTGGTGGCCTCGATCTCACCACACAGACCAATAACTCAAACGTCGCCACCATCATTTTGACGCTCACTCCGTGGGAAGAGCGCAAGAGCAAGGACCTGCAATTTGCCTCCATTCTGGGCAAGGTCAACGGAGCGCTGTTCCCGATGAAGGAGTCCTTCTCGTTCGGATTTGGTTTGCCGCCAATCCTTGGCCTTGGCACCGCGGGCGGCTTTGAGTTCCTGCTCGAAGACCGCGCCGGGGGCGACGTCAATCAGCTGGCGAACACGGCGAATGCTTTCCTTGCTGCGGCCAGCAAGGAACCGGCGCTCGGCCAGATCGCCAACACCTTCCGCGTGTCGGTGCCCGGCTATCAGGTGGAGCTCAACAACGATAAGACTCAGGCGTTGGGCATTCCGCCGACCGATGTTTACGATTCGCTGCAGACCTTCCTCGGCGGTTTGTACATCAACGACTTTAATCGCTTTGGCCGCACCTGGCGCGTGGTCATGCAGGCGGAACCGGACTTCCGCGATCGCGCGGAAGACGTCAATCGCTACTATGTCCGTTCTGCCACCAACGACATGGTGCCGCTCAGCACCCTGGTGACGATGCACGATACCACTTCGCCTGAGGTGATCTATCGCTACAACCGTTTCCGCAGTGCGAAGCTGATTGGATCCGCCGCGCCCGGCTACACCTCGGGCCAGGCTGTCGAGGCCATGGAGCGGGTGGCCAAAGAAGTCCTGCCGCAGGGCTTTGGCTATGAGTGGACCGGAACGGTGTACCAACAGAAGTTATCGGAGGGCAAGGAAGTCTATATCTTTGGTTTCGCCTCAATCCTCGTCTTCCTCTTCCTCGCCGCGCAGTATGAGAGCTGGATGATCCCCTTTGCCGTCATTCTTGCTGTTCCGCTGGGCATTTTAGGAGCCTTGCTGGCGGTGCTCGCACGGTCTTATGCCTACGACGTTTACACGCAGATTGGCATCGTCACACTGATTGGACTCGCCTCGAAGAATGCGATTCTGATTGTCGAGTTTGCGAAGCTACGGCGGGAGGAAGGCATGTCGCCCTTTGACGCCGCGGTGGCTGCGGCTCAACTGCGCTTGCGCCCGATCATCATGACCTCCTTCGCCTTCATTCTTGGCGTGGTGCCGCTGGTGTATGCAACCGGCGCCGGTGCGGCATCCCGCCGCGCTCTGGGGACGACGGTGTTTGGCGGTATGTTGGCCGCCACCTTGCTCGCCATCTTCTTTGTGCCGATGCTCTATGTCGTCACCGAGACCTGGGCCGAGCGCTTCCGCAAAGGGCCGGCCTTGGCAACCGCAATGTCACTGCTGGTGATGTTCTTCTCCAGTTGCGCCGTTGGCCCGAACTACAAGCGTCCGGATTTGCCGGCGCCGCCGCAGTTCCGGGCCGATAACGGCCCGGTTGCAACCGAATCGATTGCCGATCGCAAGTGGTCGACACTGTTTGAAGACGAAGTTCTTACCGAACTGGTCGACACCGCGCTCAAGCAGAATTACGACGTCCGGATTGCCGCCGAGCGCGTGCTCCAGGCGCGCGCCCAGCTCACCGCACAGCAAGCTAATCTGTATCCGAATGTCACTGCGTCCGGCAACTTGAGCGCCAACCGCATCTCGCAGATCGGCCAGAATCGCTTTCTCCCCCGAGGAACGAATCTCGACGTGACCTATACCCAGGCTGGCTTCGCGCTGAGTTGGGAGCTGGATGTCTGGGGCCGGCTCCGCCGTCTGAACGAGGCGGCGCGGGCGCAGTATCTCTCCACGGAAGAAGCTCGCCGCGCCGTCATCTCGTCGCTCGTGGCCGATGTCACGGACGCCTACCTTTCTCTCCGGGAACTCGACACCGAACTCGAGATCTCAAAGAAGACGAAGGAGATTGCGGAGAACGGCTTACGCCTCACCAACGTGAGGCTCGAGCGCGGCGTCTCTACCGGTCTCGACGTCCAGCAAGCCGAGCAACTCTTTCGAACTGCGACCTCGCAGATTGTCGCAAACGAACGGGCGATCGAACAACAGGAGAATGCGCTGAGCATTCTGCTGGGAAAGAACCCAGGCCCCGTGAAGCGCGGTAAGCGATTGTCGGAACTGAATGGGCCGGAGAAGATTCCGCCAGGGCTGCCCTCCGATCTACTCGCCCGCCGTCCGGACATCCGGCAGGCAGAACAGGTGCTCATTGCAGCAAACGCACGCATTGGCGCGGCGCGTGCAGAGTACTTTCCGCAGATCACGCTGACAGGCCTTCTGGGAGCCCAGGCAAGGCCGCTGCTCGATCTGTTCACCGGAGCCGCCCGTCAATGGAATGCCGCGCCCACAGCGACCATTCCCATCTTCAATGCCGGCCAGCTCCGCGCGAATGTCCGCTACAGCGAAGCCGCCAAGCGCGAGATGCTGGCCACCTATGAGAAGACCATCCAGACCGCGTTCCGCGAAGTCTCCGATTCGCTAGTTGGCTATCGCAAGAACGCAGAACAGATGCAGGAACAGCAAAAGCTGGTGGATGCGTTGAACGAATCAAGCCGGCTGTCCATCCTGCGCTATCAGGGTGGCCTCGACAGCTATCTGCAAGTTCTGGATGCACAGCGCAATCAATTTCAGGGCGAACTCGTTCTGGCACAATTGCGCCAGGCAGAACTAGTCTCTGTCGTTCAGTTGTACCGCGCCCTCGGCGGCGGCTGGAACTAAGGAATCAGCATCACTGGCGCTTGCCAGAAACTTGCTCTCTGCGCCTCCGGGTTGAGCACTGTCACCTGACAGTTGTACTCTCCCGGAGGCATTTTTCCGAGTGGGATGCGAAACAGCAAAGGAATCATTTTCAGGCGTCCCGGCGCTGCTTCGGCGCCGACGATGGGGGCAGTCTCGAAGACTTTCTTCGCCCCCTGGTAGAAGCTGACATAGCCCACCATCGGCTTGGCTATCTCCGGCTCCTGCTGGTAGGTCTGTAAGTAAATCTGCATCTCACGCGAGCGGCTGAAGACGCGCGTCACACTCGGAATCATTTTCTGCCCGCCCTGCACAAGGGGATTCAGACTTTGCGCCTTCAGCTTATCTTTGGTATTGAAGAGCGCCTCTTGCATGTCCACCGACTGGCCACTCAAGACGACCGAACTGAGCGGCACCCGCTTGTCTTCCCGATTCAGATTGGGAATCACGAAGCTGCGCAGATAGGTTCCGATGCGCCCGGTCTCGGCATCCCGTGCGAGGATCTTCAGCGTGTAGCTGCCGGGCAGCAGCGTGAAGCCGGTGTCATAAGTGATGGGGTGGGTGGCCAGTTCGCTCGCCGTCTGGCCACTGAGCTTCAGCTCAACCTTGTCGCGCACATTCGCAACCGTGAGCTGCCCCTCCTTGATTTCACCCATGAAGTCGATCAGAGTCCGCTCGGCGCCGCCGCGCTTGGCGCGCGCCAATTCACTACCCGGAATCTTCACCGCTACCGGGACAAAGTACTCGGCGCGGTTCAACTGGAAGTAGTTCACCTCGAGCGCAATGGTCAGTTCCGTGATCGGGTCGCCCAACATCAGGGCGTCTTCCAGTTGGCGCTCCTTATCAGCGGCGGTGAACTTCTGGAACTGCTTGCCGGCGTAGAAACTTTGCCGGTAATCGAGGTCCGCGATCAGGCCATTATTGAGGGTGATCTTGACCCGCCGCAGCTTGCCGTCGAGAGCCGGGTTCGAGGTGTAGTAGCCGATCAGGTAATAGCTGTTTGTCGCCTTCTGCGCTTGCTCGATTCCCTTCCCCAGATCGTTGCTATCGATCAGCGCCTTGCCACCAGTATCAGCAGCTAGCGCGTACAAGGTATCTTGGGAACGCTGGAAGTTGGACATCGTCGCTCCTCCCGCCGCGCCGTTGTACATCCCGATGCCACCTGTCGAGCCGCGCGTTGCGTCACCCATCGGCGGAGTCGCCACCAGCCCGCGCGCATCGATTGGCCAGAAGCTAACGCCCGCACGGATGGCCGCGTTGATCGTCGCGTTCAACTGCGCCTGATTGTCGGCACCATTCAAACGCAGGCCGCTGGCAAAGTAGAGCAGCGACTTTTTCTCGCTCAGGCGTCCGAGCATGGTGGCCGCCGTCTGCAGCGCCGACAGTTGCCGGTCTGTATTGAACAAGTTGAACTCAGCGTCGTTCTGTCCAAAGGCTGCGCCGCTATCGACAGCGCTTGCATCGCCCGGATTGGTGGCTGTCTCTGCTTCTTCGCCCACAAGCAACGTCTGCAGCGTCTCGAGAAGCTTCGCTCGGTCTGCGGTGAAGTCTTCCAGCACTTGCACGGCGCCGCTCGAATAGATCATCACCGCCATCAGATCCGCAGTGGTCATCTGCTTGCGGACGAAGTTCTGCGCCGCGCTCAGCGCGCGGAGTTGATCGGCGGGCTGCATCGCCGAGAAGTCAAAATAGAGCGCAAGGAGACGGCGATCCCGATAGCGGATATCTCCGGGCTTCTCCGCAGCAATCTGAGTCCGCGCCAGACGCGCTACCGGCGCTACCGATGCCGTATAGGCAGCGTCGGGAGCGGGATCGTCCGGCAGCTTTTGGAATTCGACGAAGGCGATGCTTTGCTGCTTGCCGTCTTCGGTCAGCGTGAAATCCTTAGCGGTCAGGCCGGAGATTGAGTTACCCTTCTTATCCTTCACCGAGACTGTTTCGACGACCAACTGCGTGTTGCTGCTGAAGATGGGTTGTTCCTGGGCGCGCAGGCTCATCGCCGCCAGGGGAATGGAGAACAGATCGCGTCGGGTCATCTAAAATCGGAGCCTCATGGTGGTTTGGATGCTGCGCATCGGATTGGCCGGATTGGGCAATCCGAATTGCGAACTGGTGGTGATGGTGTTCCAACTGGGAAAGACAGGATGGTTCAGCAGGTTGGTCGCATCCATTCTCCCGTCGAGGCTAATGCGGTCGCCGCGCAGGCGGAAGGTGCGGCCGAGCGAGGCATTCCAGGAGAACTGCGAAGGCCCGGTGATGGAGTTACGTCCGGCATTGCCCCAACGCCCCGGAGCGGGAGCGACATAGGCTGCGGGGTTCAGGAACAGGCCGCTGGGCGCAGCGCTGACATCGGCGCCAGTATAGTCGGGCCGGATGCTTCCCGTGACGCCCGTGCCCTGCACAGCGCGGAAGTAAACCGGGGTGAGCGGCAAGCCGCTTCCGACGATCAGTTGCTGGCCGAGAGTCCACTCCTTCAAGAGGCGGCCGCGCCAGCCGCTCATCAGGCCGCTCTTGCCCATGCCGCTGGTGTACTGCCCAGTCAGATTGAATAAGTGCCGCTGGTCGAAGTTCGATTTGGCCCTCTCTGCTCCCAGGTCCAGCCAGTTCTGCGCGATCAGAGAACCACCCTGATTGCGGCCTCCCAATGCAGCGTTGTCGATCGATTTCGAATAGGTGTATTGCATCGTTGCCGTAAAGCCGGCACGCAGACGGCGGCGCAATTCCAACTGGGCCGCGTTGCGGTTCGATCCGCCATTTGAGCTGAGATAGGCAAAGCCTGCCGGACAAGTGGGACAGGGATCAGTGGCTCCATCCGGAGCCGTATTCGGCAACACCTGTTGTTGCGCGTGGCTGCCCTTCGAGCCGAGATAGCTGGCGATCATGACGAGACTACCAGGCAGATCGCGCTGCACCGTCAGAAACCAGTTCTGCGCGGAACCGATGCGAAAATTCGGATCGACAGCAAAGGTGTTGCGCGTGGTGGCTGCAGAGGCGAGAAAGCCACTGCGCAGTGTGAGTGGTGTCTCTGCGCTGTTGGCCACACGCAGGCTGTAGGACAGCGGCGACTGTTGCGCCATCTGCGTCGCGATGAGTTGGTAGACCGAGGTGTCGTAATAGATCCCGTAGCCCGCGCGGATCACCGTAGAGGATGCGGCGAAGGGCCGCCAGGCGAGGCCGAGGCGCGGAGAGATGTTCTTGCGATCGGGCCGCAGCAATCCGTTGCCAAGAGTGGGCGTGGCGGAACGGAAGTCCGGACTGAGTTGCAGATTTACCAGTCGTCCGTAGATCTCAGAGATCGGGGTGCTGTAATCCCAGCGCAGACCGAGGTTGAGCGTCAGCCCCGGATTCACACGGAAGTCATCGCGCACAAAGGCGTCGAAGAGTTTCGAGCGCAGATACTTGTCAGCGTTGCCGAAGGCGATTGCGCTGGTGGCTGGCACACCCAAGAGGAAGCCGGCAAAGTCTGAGGCGCCTGTAAAGGCAAAGCTGCCGCGCGGATCTTCCTGCGAAAGAATGTTGAACTGTTGCTGGCGGAAGCTGCCGCCGAAGGCAAGATTGTGGCGGCCACGGCTCCAGCCCAATTCACCCGAGAGACCGCTGGTGCGATTGCGATTCAACGCGTAGATGCCATCGGAGAGCGCCGCGATGCCGCCTGCAAAAGTAAGTGCCGGCGGCCCCCAATTCACCGGGTCCTGATTGTTGCCCAAGATCCCCGCCGCGCCCGAAACATTCGTGCGATTGCTAAAGAACGGCGTGTTCTCCGTCCGCAGACTGCTGTACTGCACGCCCACCACCGAGTAGAGGCGCGGGCGGAAAGTATGAATCCAGTTGAGGCCGAGATTGAGGCCGCTGATCGAGGTGGTGTCGTTGAAGCCGAAGAGACTGGTGCTGTCGCTGCGCGTGCTCTGCCAGGCGGCATTGCCAGCCAACTGGTTCTTGCGGTTGATGGACTGCGTGCCGCGCGCCTGCAGATTGTCCTGATGTGTTGCGCCCACCAACGCCGTCTGGAAGTTGTAGCGGCCAGTGTTGTCGAAGTTCGGCAAAGGATAGAGCTGCAATAGCGCCTTGGCCTGCGGGCTGATGCGATTCATAGGGACCGTGTTGTTGATGAAAGGCAGCCCGGTTGTGGGGTCGAGGACGGGTGTGGTGAAGATGCCGTTGCGCTGGTCGAGGGTGGGCACCAAGCTCGATTGGGTCGAGACGTTTTTGTTGCGTGTCCATTGGTAGGTCAGGGTGAGATTGGGTCCGTTTCGCGGGAGAAGACGGGGAATCCGTAGCGGACCACCGAAGGAAGCCAGACCTTGCATGCGGCTAAAGTCTGGACGCGGCGTGTCCTGGCCGGTCAGTGAATAGGGCCGGGCGTCAAGCACGGAGTGATCGAAGATCATCCCGAGGCTGCCGCTGTACAGCGATTGCGGCCCACGCCGGTTGTTGCCAAAGGCCATGCTCTGGCTGAAGGGCGAGGCGGCGCCATTGTTTGCCGTGCCATTGATCAGCAAAGCGTCAGCGGCGCGTTGGGCTAATTCGGCGGCATCAAGATTTGCAAAGGCCGCACTGGGTTTCGGCTCGGGCTTCGCGACTTCGCTGATGATCTCGGCGGGCTTGGGAGGCGGCGCGGCCGCCTGCGCCTTCATCTCCTCGAGCTTCAATACCTGTAAGTCCCAGGATTGGCTTTCGTTGCTGCTTAGGCTTCGCTCCAACTTCGCGAAGCCCAACATCGTCAGCTCCAGCTTCCACTCGCCTTCGGCTAGCGTAGGGAAGGAGTAATTGCCACTGAGATCGGTCACAGTAGAGAACTGCGCTTGTCCCCGCGTGGCAGTGATCGTGACGCCCGGCACAGGCAGGCCTGAGAAGCGGACCTGCCCTTTCTGTTCCGCCAGACACACGAGGCCCAGGCACCAGAGGCAAAGGAAGAATCGCATGGGAGTCCTGTCTAGTTTGCGGACGGCTTCTGGACACTATCGATGCGATAGGTGACCACAGGTCCCTTCGCCGATTCGAGCTTCAGACCCCACTGTTCCTGCAGTGCGGTGAAGATGGTGGGTCCGGCGGCGTCGGCGGGCGGCGGAGGCTCAGCGCCCCCAGGACCTCCGGGACCGCCCGGGATACCGGGGCCCCCTTCGGGCGTCCACTCGAGCTTCAGGTCGAAAAGTCCTGCTTTGCCGGTCTTATCGATCACCGGTCTCCCCACGATGTTAGAGAGTGCGGTCGTCGTTTCTGTCAGAGAGATACTCGCCACGGTCAACATGCCTCGTTGCATCCGGATGGAACGGTTCTCGGCACTAGAAGCAGAATCAGAAACTTTCAACTTCGCGCCGCCCTTGGCTTCGACCAGATGATAGACAGGAAGCTCTTTGGTCTCCTCAGTCATCTGCAGTTGGAAGCGCTCGGCGAGCAGGGCCTGGATGCGCTTCCGAAGCAGAAGCTGCAAAGCCTGACGCTGTTCTTCGTTCAACTGCCGCGGGTCGGACGGCGCGTTCGGATCGGCACTGCCTTTTGCCGTCACATCAAAGCGTTCCGTCCCAACCCAGCCTGGGCCACCCGAGATCTGGTACTGCCGGACGCCGTAGCCGAACATGATCAACTCCCGCACGGGTGCGCCGACGATGTTCAGTCCGCCACCGGGCACGACTCGGAACATGGTGCCCCGGCCATTCGGATCTGATGGCTTGATCGATACGACGTCAAAGGTGGGAGAGACTGCATCCTGAGCCTGAACTTGAGGCGCAGTGGCGATGCCGATGAGCACCGGTGTACAGAGGGCGGCAGTGGCGGCACCAACAACAAACAGCTTGCGGGCCAGGGAGAGTTGCGAAAAATGACGACGGGTCATGATAGTCTCGATTCGTTTCTTCAGATCAGCGCCGGTGACTCCTGAGGCGCAGGGGATGGGGGATTCCAGATAGAACTTGCAAACATTGAGGATGCTTTCGGCGTAGACCAGCGGCGATTGGCCCTGGTCCAGCACTTCTTCGTCACAGGCGTTCTCGCGCTCTGCCACCAGCCTCGAGCCGATCCACCAAACAAGCGGGTGGAACCAGAAGAGGGCGCTTACCAACATATGGAAGGCGGCAGCAAGATTGTCGCGACGCCGCACATGGCATAGCTCGTGAGCAATGATCGCGTTGAGTTGCGCAGCGCTGAGGCGGGCGGCGATACCTTCGGGGATCAGCAGGACAGGGCGGAAGATACCAAAGACACCGGGCTCGTAACTCGAATCGCCAGCAAGAACGGGGATGGGCGTCTCGATGGGCAGCGGACGCGCGTTGCGCTCGATCTGGTGCATCTGCCATCCGTGGCGCAACCAGCGCGCAAGCAGGACCAGAAAGCCGCAGAGCCAGACCACAGCCAGCATCGAGGTGTAGTGACTGGTATGCGGCCGGAACCCGAAGCCCGGATCAAAACTCATCGTAAAGGGTTGGCTGAGTTGCTCGGCCACCTCGAAGACGGGAGGGGCAATTGTCGATGTACTGCTGCGCCATTGCCAGAGATGCCCGAGTTGGACAAAGAGGGAGAACGGCACGAGGAACTTCGCCGAGGCGACCAGCCAGATCGAATGGCGCAGCGAAGCCCGGTGGCGGCGCAGAGTCCAGTTCAGTAAGGCACAAGCTAGTGTGAACAAGCTGGACTGCCAGAGGTGGCTTGCAAAAGGAGTCAGTTCGTAGAGATTCATTGGGGATTCTCTTTCGCCAGTTTTTTGAGGAGCTCTTCTGTCTCCTGCACATCGTCGAGCGTGAGTTTGCCAGTCTCCACCAGATGGGCCATCACCGGTTGCGTACGGCCGCCGAACAGGCTCAGCAACTCGTCGATCAGCCGGCCCTGCGCCGCCTGACGTGTGATGACCGCCTCAAAGACATGAGCATTCAGCACCTTGTTCACTCGCTTGAGCGCCTTCTTCTCTTCGAGACGATAGACGGTGGTCTGGATGGTGGTGTAGGCGGGACGATTCTTCGCCGGGAAGGCCTCCTGGATTTCGCGAATCGGCAGCGCGCCGCGACTCCAGAGCACGTCCATGATTTGCATTTCAAGTTTTGATAGTTTCGGTTGCGGCATTTGGATCTACTACATCTGTGTGTTTGACTGGCAGACGAAGATTTCGTTAGGCAAGTTCCAAGTTTTTTCCGGTATGAAAGAATGTGAGGATGCAGACTTCCAGGCGCAGTTTCCTGCTCTCCGCAGCCGCCCTTGCTCCCCAACGTGCTTTTTCGGCCAATGACAAGATTCGTTTCGCACTGATCGGTGCAGGTGGAATGGGAAGTGGCGATGCCAATAGCGCACTTGCGGTCGGTGGCTCAGAAATTGTAGCGGTATCCGACATCTATGATGGCCGCCTGCAGCGGGCCAAGGAGCGTTGGGGCAAGCATCTCTTTGCCACCCGGGACTATCGAGAAGTTCTGGCGCGCAAAGATGTCGACTCCGTGATTGTCGGAACCCCTGACCACTGGCACGCTCAAATTGCCATCGACGCGATGGAGGCGGGCAAGGATGTTTACGTCGAGAAACCGATGGTGCAGAAAGCTGCCGATGGCTTGCGCGTATGGCAGACACAACAGAAGACCGGCAGAATCCTCCAGGTGGGCAGCCAGCGGGTGTCCAGCATTGTCTATCAAAAAGCGCAGGAGTTGCTGAAGTCGGGAGCCATTGGTGAGTTGAACATGGTGGAGGCCTGGTGGGATCGCAATTCCGCCAATGGCGCCTGGCAGTATTCGATTCCTCCCGATGCGAATCCGGCCAATATCGATTGGGATCGCTTTCTTGGATCGGCGCCGAAACGGCCCTTTGAGCCGATGCGCCTATTCCGCTGGCGGAACTACCAGGATTACGGCACCGGTGTCGCGGGCGACCTCTTTGTCCATCTCTTCAGCGGCATGCACTTTATTACCGGCGCGATTGGCCCGGAGCGGATCTATGCGACCGGTGGTTTGCGCTTCTGGAAGGACGGCCGCGACGTTCCGGACGTGATGCTTGGTCTTTATGACTATCCAAAGACCGACGCGCATCCAGCCTTCAACCTTTCGCTGCGCGTCAACTTCGTGAGCGGCGCTGGCGAATCAAGCGGCTTCCGCTTTGTCGGCAGCGAGGGTATCATGACGGTCGGCAATGGCGTGACTGTGACCAAACAGCCTCGGGAATCGGAACCGGGCTATAACATCGACACCTTCACGGAGGCGACCCAGAAAGAGTTCCTCAAGAAGTATCGCGAGCAGTACCCGAAGCAGGAAGCAAAGGCGGATTCGATGCGGCCCAATGGAGAGGAACGCTATCTTCCCCCGCCCCGCTACAGTGATCACCAGAACCATCACGCCAACTTCCTCGCCAGCGTGCGGAGCCGCAAACCTGTGGTGGAAGATGCGCTCTTCGGCATTCGTGCCGCAGGCCCGGCGCTGATGAGCAACGTCAGTGTTTTCGAAAAACGCCAGGTGCAATGGGACCCGATTGCAGCAAAGGTGAAGGCCTAGGATGGCAGCGAACGACAAAATCCAAATTGCGCTCATCGGCTGTGGCGGGATGGGGCAAGGGGATGCGCGCAATCAGACCCTGCAACCGAATACGAAGCTGGTGGCTGCTTGCGACATCTACCAGAGCCGTCTCGAGCACATGCGCGAGCTCTATGGCCCCGACACCTACACCACGCGCGACTATCGCGAAGTGCTGGCACGGAAGGATGTCGACGCCGTTCTGATCGCCACGCCCGACCATTGGCATGCGCGGATCACGACCGAGGCATTGCAGGCCGGCAAGCATGTCTACTGCCAGAAGCCGATGGTGAAACGCGTGGACGAAGGTCTGGGAGTGATCGCCGCTGAGAAGGCGAGCGGCAAGGTCTTGCAAGTCGGCAGCCAGTATGTCAGTTCGCATGTCTTTTTGAAAGCACGCGAACTCTTCCAGCAAGGAGCGCTCGGGGAACTGAATCTGGTGGAGGCCTGGCTCGATCGCAACACGGCAATGGGGGCCTGGCAGTATTCGATTCCAGTGAACCTGCAGCAGAGCGACATCGATTGGGATCGCTTCCTGGGCAATGCGCCCAAGCGGCCCTTTGAGCCGATCCGATTGTTCCGTTGGCGCAATTACGGCGACTATGGGACCGGCGTTGCGGGCGATCTGTTCATTCACTTATTGAGCGGCCTGCACACGGTGGTGGGAAGCATCGGGCCGACCACTGTTTTCGCCAGCGGCGGAGTCCGCTATTGGAAGGATGGCAGAGACGCGCCAGACGTCATGCTGGCCGTGCTGGACTATCCGAAATCGCAGGCCCACCCTGCCTTTACACTGGCGCTACGCGTCAACCTGGCGAGCGGCGTGGCGACCGAGCAGTTCGGCTTTCGCTTTGTCGGCAGCGAGGGCATCATGACCGCGGCCTACAACACCCTGCGGCTTGAAAAGCATACGCGCGAGACCGCGCCCGGCTATTCCATCGGAACCCTCGCGCAAAAAGATCAGGATGCCTTCCTCGCAGATTACCGGAAGAAGTATCCGCCTTCGACGGCTCCGATCGCGCCTGACTCCGATTTCAAATTCACCGCCCAGGCTGATGCACACCGCCTCCACCATCAGGCTTTTGCGGAATCGATTCGTGGCTTGCGTCCGCCGGTGGAAGACGCGACCTTTGGCTTTCGTGCGGCAGCACCGGCACTCCTTTGTAATGAAAGTGCGGAGAAAGGGCAAGCATTCCGATGGGACCCCGTTACTATGCGCCGCTCCTAGCGTGGCTCGCGAGCATCGCCTTTGCCCAGCACGGTGGACTGAACCCAGGCCAGATCACGCCTCGTCTCTGGCCCGGCTATGGCGAGTTGCGATTCCAGGTCACGACAGACAACGCCGAAGCTCGCACCTGGGCCAACCAGGGCATGCGGCTGGTCTATGCCTTTAACCACCCGGAGGCCGCTGCCAGTTTCAAAAAGGCAGCAGAACTCGATGCAAACTGTGCCATGTGCTGGTGGGGGCTGGGGCTCGCCTTAGGCAACAACATCAATGCTCCACTGATGCCGGAGAATGCGGGGCCTGCCTACGAGGCGTCGCAGAAAGCTCTATCGCTGCTCGCCAAAGCATCGCCACGTGAGCAAGCCTACATCCGGGCGCTCGCCCAGCGCTATGCCGCAAAGAATCCCGAGGATCGATCGAATCTCGACCGCAGCTATGCCCTAGCCATGCGGGAACTGGCCCAGCAGTATCCCGACGACCTCGACGCGCAAACCCTTGCCGCCGACGCGCTGATGAATCTGACGCCCTGGAAGCTTTGGACCCACGACGGCAAACCGAACGCCTATACACTCGAGATCGTTAGCTTGCTCGAAAGCGTACTCCAGCGCGAACCGGATCACCTGGGAGCGAATCACATTTACATCCACGCCGTAGAAGCATCGCTCACTCCAGAACGGGCGCTTCCGAGTGCGGACATCCTCGCTGGCCTGGCCCCGGCAAGCGGACATCTGGTCCATATGCCGGCTCACGTCTATATGCGTGTTGGCAATTATGCGCGCTCCGCGGAACTGAATCGCAAAGCGGCGGCACTCGACAAGGCTTACTTTGAAACAGTCGGTGCTCCGACTTACTACAAGCCTTATTGGATTCACAATTTGCACTTTCTCAGCGCCTCGGAGAGCATGATGGGCCGCTATGAGGAAGCGCGTGTTGCCATTGGCGCTGTTGCCAGAGAACTGGAACCGCTGGCGCGGATGATGCCGCAATTTGAGTCGGCCCTCGCCATGCCTTACATGCTGGAGGTTCGCTTCCAGAAGTGGGACAAGATTCTCACGCTCGAGGAGCCCGCCAGCTTCAGCGTCAGTGTGAACAACATCTATCAGTTCGCCCGGGGAATGGCTCTCGCAGCCAAGGGAGACGCCAAAGCGGCCACGGAAGCGCTTGCCACCTTCCGCAAGCAAGTGGCTGCAATCGCACCCGACCGGGGCTTTGGTCTCAACCTGGAAAAAGACGTCATGGGTATTGCAGTTGAGATCCTCGAAGCCAAGATCGCACTCGCCCGCAAGGATACGAATGCCGCGATTGCTGCGCTGGAGCGAGCGGTTGCGGCAGAAGATGCGCTCAGCTACGATGAGCCGGCAGACTGGTATTATCCGCCTTCGCGGGAAGCCCTGGGCGCGGTATTGCTCCAGGCTGGAAAGAAGAAGGAAGCAGAGGCGATCTTTCGCCAGGAATTGGCGAATAACCGGCAGAGCGGCCGGGCGCTATTCGGTCTGATGGAGGCGCTTCAGGCACAAGGCAAGCTCGAGGCTGCCGCGATGATTGCCCCACGATACGAAGCCGCTTGGAAGAATGCCGATGCGCCGCTTCGCTTGTCCCAACTCTTCTAGGAGCTCTAAACGTCGAGTGGGAGAGGGCTAGGTGTCGCACCGGGCACCTGGCTGGCCTGGAACTTGGATAACACGCCAAACCCAATCAGCCCAAAGATCGCCTGCACCACGTAGGTAACGGCCTGGTAGATCAGAATCCAGGCCAATGCGGCCGCATTCGAGATTCCAAAAGGCGATAAGACATTCACCGCGACAAACTGGAAGACACCGACATAGCCAGGTGTTGAAGGAACCGCGCTCGATAGGCCAAGAGCAGCTAACACCACCATGGATGTTTGGAACTGGAGAGGCACGTCAATCGACTGCGCAACCAGGACGCCGGTATAGGAGTCCATCGGCCAGATCACCAGTGTGAGCAACAAGAACTGCGACGATCGCCACCAGCTGTGGAGGGAACGCAATCCATCCAGAAAGCGCAACACAACCGAGGAAAGCTTCGGGATTCCAGACAAGATTCGCAAAACGTACTTCTCGGCGTGTGGCAACAGGAAGAGCCCAAGAATTCCGATGCTGCTGAGGATACTGAAGGTCTTACTCGCCCGTTGCAACCAGTGCGGCAGACCCGGAATCGTGATCAATGCGGCGCTGGTGAATAAGACCAATACACCTGCATCCATCACACGCTCGATCAACGCCGTCGCCAACAAGAAACTGCGCGAAATCTCGTAGCAGCGCTTCAGGGCCTCCACCCGCAGAAGCTCACCCATCCGGGCCGGGAGTACGTTGTTCCCCAAGTAGCCCAACGCATTCGCCCAGAAGACCATTCCGATCGGAAGCGTGTTTGAACAGTTCAACAACACGCGCCAACGATAGGAACGAAGCCAAAGGGCAATCATCGACAAGATACTGGCCATGAAGAGGGGAGCAAAGCGCGCACTCTTCAGAGTTTTCTCAAGTTCCGCCATATCAATGCCCCGGAAAGAAAAATAGAGCAACACCCCCGCAAGGAGGATGGCCACGAGCAAGGTGACACGCGCTTTCCGGTCGAGATCTATATTTACGCCAAATGGCACAAGTACTATGATGCGCTATCCCATGCCCGGAAAGCACGTTCCTCACGCAGTACAAAGGAACTAAAGTGGAATTCCCAAGGAGTCTCTGCCCATGTCGAGCGGCTGTTGCGAGAAGAGTCCCCCTCACCGCTCGTTTTGGGGAGTTTCGGCGCTACAAACGAAAATCCAACCAAATGACTAAAGAGAAAACCCTAGACTCCCGATCAATCTAGCGAACGAAACATTCCTGCGGGTTATTCCGGGGCCGCAGAGACGAAAGTTGAAGTGGCCCATCTTTTAGATCGGATGGATTCGGGAGTTGTGAGGAGTGCGAACATGGCGGCAAACCCTTTCCAAGCCTGCATCATCCTGCCTGTGGTCGATGAGACCGAAAGTTTGCGCGAAACCGTCAAAATTCTCCTTCTCGAGAACTGCAGTGACATCCACCAGATCCTCATTGTCATGGGAAAAATCACCAAGCCCGAAGCACGTGCGGCTGCGAACGCACTGGTGGAACAATATCCCGGCCTGATTCAGGCAAAAGACCAAAAGAAACCCTTCCTCGGTGGCGCCATGCAGGACGCTTTTGAGTGGGCCTCCGGCACCCATCTGCTGATGATGGCCAGTGATCTCGAAACCAATCCTCACGATGTCAAAGCCATTTTTGCAGAAGCCAAGCGCGGGAACTGGGACATTGTCACCACGACGCGCTGGCGCGGCGAAAAGGGCGCACCAGCCTTTGAGGGCTACAACCCAGTCAAATTTCTTGCCAACTGGCTGTTCCAGAAGTCCTTCGCCCTACTTTATGGGACCGAACTGAGCGATCTCACCTACGGGTTCCGAGTCTTCAAAATGGAATGGGTCAAGAAGATTCGCTGGGAGGAACTCCGTCACCCCCTACTCCTTGAAACGATGCTGAAGCCGTTGCGGCTCGGTGCCCGGGTGAAAGAAATTCCCACCACCTGGAAGGCACGAGTCGAGGGGGAAAGCCACAACCCGTTCTGGCGGAATTTCCTGTACTTTCGCATCGCCTTCAAAACTCGCTTCCGTCCGGAGCGGGAATTGATCCTCATCCCCCCAACTGCTGCGCCGGCCCAAAAGGAAACATTCGCATGAGCCGCGCTCTCGTTACGGGAGGTTGCGGCTTTGTCGGCCGTCATCTCCTCCGCCGCCTCTTCAGCCTGGAGGCTGAGGTCTGGTGCATTGATAATCTTTCGACAGGCGTCCATCCGGACCAGTGGCTCGAGGAGGCCACCGGCCGTGAGGAACTGCCTGGCGGTCTGATCCGCTATCACTTGGCCGCGGGTTCGCTGACCTTTATCGCTAGCGACGCCCTTGCCTTCTTCCTGGGCCAACTCGGCATCATCCCGCGCGGCGAAACACCGCTCCTTCCCGACTTCGATCGTGTCTTCCACTTGGCCAGCGTGGTGGGCGGCCGGAAGAAGATCGATGGAGACCCGATGGAGGTCGCAATCGATCTGGGCATCGATAGCACTTTCTTTCTCTGGGCCGTACGCAACAAGGAACGCATCCAGCGGGTTCTCTACGCCAGCTCGAGCGCAGCCTATCCGGTGCACCTGCAGGATGAAGAGGGTCATGTTGCGCTCGAGGAGAACGCGATTGACTTCCCGAACGGGAAAATCGGCATGCCGGACATGACCTATGGCTGGTCGAAGCTGACCGGCGAATATCTGAGCTATGTCGCCGCCAAGTATTACGGCCTCAGCGTCGCTTGTGTCCGGCCGTTCTCGGGCTATGGGGAGGATCAGGACCTGACCTATCCGGTTCCGGCCATTGCCTTCCGGGCCGCGCGCGGCGACTCGCCGATTGCGGTCTGGGGCACGGGAGAACAGGGGCGCGACTTCGTACACATTGAAGACTGCATCACGGCATTGATTCTCGCCATTGACCGGATTTCCGATGGCCGGGGGGTCAACATCGGCACGGGACGGCTGACCAACTTCAAAGAACTGGCCTCACTCTTTGTCTCAATTGCGGGCTATGACGCGCCCGTACAACCGCAGATTGGAAAGCCAGTCGGGGTTGCCAGCCGCTACGCAAATCCTACCGAAATGGAGAGTTTACTTGGTTGGAAGCCCGAGATTTCTCTCGAAGAAGGTATGAGCAGAGTTCTGGGTGCTGCCCGCAACCGCGTTGCAACCGGCGTCACGCTCGAGGACTGAGAATCATGAAAACGACCATTGTCACCACCACAATTTATATCCCCGAGTTGCTCCGGGTCTATGCCAAGAATGCAAAGGACTTTGGCCATACGGAGATCGACTTTGTTGTGATTGGCGACCGGAAGACGCCGGCTGCGGTGAAAGAGTTCTGCGCCCAATTGGATCGCGACTTCTATCCCACGGAATACATGGATATTGAAGCCCAGCGGCAGTATCTTGAGCCGCGCTTCCCCGAACTCTGGCAGCATCTGCGCTTCGACTCGATCCAGCGCCGCAACATCGGAATCCTCCGTGCCTGGGAAAACGGCGCCGACACGATCCTCACGATCGATGATGATAACTGGATCATGAATCAGGATTTCGTCAGCCTCCACGGGCGCGTGGGAACGACGATCGAAGTCCCGACCATTACTGCAACCAGCGGCTGGTACAACGTCTGCGCGCATCTCGAAGATGCAAGCAATCAGCCCTTCTACCATCGCGGCTATCCGCAGGAACTGCGCTGGAAAGATTATGAATCCTTCACCACCACCACCGTGAAGCCAGTCCAGGTCGCGGTGAATGCCGGTTTCTGGCTGGACGATCCTGATATTGATGCACTCACCCGGATGCACCGCAGCATCCAGGTGCGCGGATGGAAGAATCCTGCGCAAGGCAGCTTCGCACTGGAGCCTGGAACCTGGAGTCCATTCAATTCGCAGAATACGGCAATCAAACGCGACGTCATTCCAGCTTACTTTCTGAGTCCCTATATCGGACGCTACGACGACATCTGGGCCAGCTACTTTGTCGATCGCATCGCCCAGCATTTTGGAGAAGTGGTGGTCTTCGGCGATCCTTGGGTTCGTCAGAAGCGAAACCCTCATGATTACTGGAAAGATCTAGACGCAGAACGCGTTGGAATGCGGCAAACCGACCGCTTCTGCGAGGCGCTCCGGGGAATTTCCCTCACCGGCAGCAGCTACCACGAATGCTTTGGACAACTTCTCGCCGGCTTGCCGGAAGCCTGGGCGGAGGGCCCGAAGTGGAGTCAGCTCGAGAAGGACGGCCGCAGCGATCTCCTGCAGGGTCTCCGCATTTGGCATGAGGTCTTCGATACGATCCTCGCCACCAACACCTCAAAACTGCTGCGGCGAGTCGCAGTTGAAACAGTGGAATCTGTTCCCGGGAACGGCACCGCAGTGTTACGGTAAACACCCTACAAAGAGCTAAGGCAAAAGGCGGAGGCCGTTGTGCTGCGTTGCGCATAAAGGTCTCTGCCTTTTTGGTCGATCAGCAGGAAGAAGCAATACTCATGACAGCTCTTAAGCGGATCCTCGGAATGATTGGGCTCTGGCTCTTTTGTATGGGAAGCCAGAATTCGTTCGGGCAAAGCGGATCCTTTATCCAAGTCACCGTCGGACCCAACATCAGCGGTGCAACGTTCTATGTCGACAACGTTTCCTATACCAGCGCGCAAGTCTTCCGCTGGCAGGTGGGAGATGTGCACGTAGTACGATTCCTTGCCAATGCCGCAAACGCTGCCATCATCGAAAATCCGAGCGCGCCGGCCAGCGGATTGGGAACCCGCTATGTGTTCTCGAATTACACCGTTGGCTATACGTCCGATGCGATCCAGACCCCGCCCACCGGAGCTGTCCAGGTTTCCGAGCAGAGCGTCCTCGGACAAACAGAATATGCGATTCGCATCCAGACCTGGTCCTTCCTGAAATCCCTTACCTTCAATGTGGTGAAGCAATACCGGATGCGCTTTGTAACGCCCGCAGCGGGCTGTGCTCCTTCTGCGGCAGAACCTGTCGCAGGCGCTTGTGGCGATCTCCCGGGCTACACACACGTGAGGTCCCTCGCAGACGGCTCTGAGTTCCTCGCTACCACCGGCGACTACTGGGTTTCGGCTGGCGATGTTGAAATGGAAGCAATCCCGGCGGTGGGTTATGCCTTCAAGGACTGGAACTCGAATCCGGGGCTCATCAACAATGGCGCAATCGGCGTGCCCGGCTCCATTCGGTTTACGCTGACAGAGACCTTCACCATCCAGGTGAACTTTGGTCCAGGCAAGTTCTACCGGATCGGGACAGAACCAGCCGGATTGGATGTGATCGTCGACCGGGTGCTCATCCGCACCTCAGCACCCGATTCAAGAATCGTGGATCTGTGTAAGCAATACGCATCGATTGAGACCGCCAATGGAGGCATCAATGTGGGCCAAGGCGGCGATGGCAACAAATCCGACTATTGCTTCGTATGGCTCCAAGGCAGTACCCGTTTGTTGGCGGCTCCGGAACTGCAGCTCGATAAGTTTGGGAATAAGTATGTCTTCGATAGCTGGTCCTTCGGAGGCGGCCAGAATGCACTGTTTGAAGTGTCTGGAGCGAATCTTTCGACAGATACCATCACCGGGAAGTTTCTCCTGGCAGGCGGCGTCACTTTCGTCACCCAGCCGCAAGTGAGCCTGCCGCTGATCGTAAACAACCGCACTTGGCCTTCTTACAACTTCTGGTTTGGCCAGAATCAAGAGATTGCCTTTTCCGCCCCTTATGAGTCTGTCGATGCGAACGGAAAGCGCTGGCGCTTTAAGAGCTGGTCAAACGGTGGACCGGCCGCGCAAACCCTCAAAATTACCGAAGAGATCGTCAAAAATGGCCTCTATCTCGTCGCCAACTATGAGCCGCTCAACAAACTTTCAATCGAAACGAACCCAGCAGGACTCCCCGTCGTCATCGATGGGAAACAATGCCAGACTCCTTGCGCCGTCGAGAAACTCCCGACCGAAAGCGCTACGATCTCCCCGGTGCGCAGTGTCACCCAGGCCGATGTTTTGCGGCTGGAGTTCGCTAATTGGGCTGATGGTGGCTCCGGCGATCGCACTGTCGGTTTTGAGCCCGCAGTGCGGCGGCTGGTCGCAAACTACAAGCAGCTCTATCGCTTCAGCGCGATTTCGAATCCTCCCGGCAATGCAACCTTCACCTTTACTCCTGCTTCGGCAGATCAGTTCTATGATGCCGGCACCAGTGTCACGGTGAGCGCCAAGGCAGCCAATGGCTACAGGTTCCGGCGTTGGCTGGGCGATACAGCAGGGCTCTTTCCGTCCGCAACGGTAACGCTTTCCGGACCGCGCGGCGTTGTCGCAGAGCTGGAGGCCATTCCGTATCTGGACCCAGCAGGCATTCGCAACTCCGCCGGCACTGGACCACAGGATGAAGGGGACCATGGCCGTGTCGCAGCCGGATCACTCATCACCGTTTACGGAACCAATCTCACACCCAAGGAAGAAGTTGGCCCACGCAATGTTTGGGCCCAGAGCCTGGCGGATGTTGTCGCTCGCGTTGGGGACCGCTATCTTCCGCTCAGTTATGCATCCGGCAGCCAGATCAATGCCCAGTTACCTTATGACTTTGCGCCCGGCAACTACAAGCTGACGCTCACCCGCACCGGTCAGGCGGAGGTCAATGCGGATTTTGAAGTCGTGAGAAATGCGCCTGGTCTATTTGGGCAATATGGAACCGACACGAATGGCGAGCCGCAACTGGCATTCGCCTTCCGGCCAGACGGCAGTGTCGTCACCGAGGCGGCGGCTCCGAATGAGATTCTCTATCTGATTGGAACTGGCATCGGCCCTTATCGCAATAACCCGCCAGCCGGCTTCGCAGTGCCATCCGGCACGGAGTTCCCCCTTGCGGATTCAGTTGAAGTCATCGCGGGCGATCAGGTGATCCAACCGCTCAAAGTGATCGCGACGCCCGGCTTTGTCGGAATGACCAGCGTGCAGATTCGCATTGGGTCTCAGTTTCCCGCCGGTCAGTCCACCAAGCTACGCATCCGCGTCAATGGCAAGGAATCGAACACCGTCCGCGTCTTCGTCAAATAGGCGACAGAATCGCATAAGCTAGTGCCATGCTATCCCGATGGCATTGCGTGCTCATTGCTTCTGCGAGCTTAGCCGTGCTCGCCTTCGGACAGCGCCGGGAGTTGTTTGGCACACGGAAATGGGCCATGTACGAGCATGAGATGCAGGATCCAGTCGAGGATCCTCCGGATGCGCATGTGGCTGGAGAATTTGTCTTCGGACGCTTGCGTTACCGTTCGAACCGCGAAGGCCGCGCTTATGCCCGCTGGGGGATCGACTGCAACAAGTCCGATCGTATTTTTCTCGATACACTCCGTCGCCTGACACGAGTGCACACCCAATCGATCGAGAACATCATCGATATCGAGAGCGATGGTGTTTTTGACTCCCCCTTTCTCTTTGCCGTTTCTCCCAACGACTGGCGACTGAGCCCCTCTCACGCCGAACGCCTCCGGAAGTTCTTCGACCGGGGCGGCTTTCTGATGGTCGATGACTTTCATGGCGACCGGGACTGGAACGGCTTTATGGCCGGGATGCGGCAGATCGATCCCGATGTGCGCGTAATCGAACTCGGCGATAACGAACCCATCTTCCACATCGCCTATGACCTCACGGACCGGGTACAAGTGCCGGGTCAAAATGTCGTGCATGGCCCCGGCTATGAGAAGGATGGCGTCATCCCTCATTGGCGCGGCATCATCGATTCGGAAGGCCGGATCATCGTCGCCATCTGCTTCAACATGGACATCGGAGATGGCTGGGAGTTTGCCGATGACCCGGACTACCCGGAAAAGTTCTCAGCACACGCCCTTCGCCTGGGTGTGAACTATGCGCTGTACGCGCTCACTCACTAAATGTGGAGTCTCAGTGCCGAGTTTTGGAATGAAGCACTCGGTCTGCGAAGTATTGGGTCTGGCTGGAAGCGATGATTGAGGCTGAAATTGTAACCAACAGCAAGCGCTCCCCCTCACTCGATGGGAGTGGCTGGGCTTCTTGAGTCCAGGTGAAAGGCTGTCTCCTGATCAGTCATGTTCTACGCTTGAAAGGCTTGCAGGATGGCTTCTTCCCCCTGAAGTCGTCAATGTGGCGGAAGCCGCACCGCAGCAGAACGATGATCTGCGAGAGATCTGTAATGGACTACGCTACCTTGGATGCCGAACGATCTTTCCCCTGGGAAGTAGTTGATCGGCAGGTGTAGCGCTGGATCTGGGCAGAGATTTTTGCCGCTATGCTTCGCGCTCTGCGGGAGTTACAACCGACAGCAGCGATTCTCCATAGCCGTGTCCTGCAGTCGACGCCGGAGAGTTGGTCGCACGGTGGCGGAGCCAATAGAGGGAGAAGCACCCAAAATGCATGGGGAGCAGGATCGCGCCCAAGTCGGTGCACTGGCCTCTCCGATCTGGCCTGGGTAGCTCAGGGCTATACCGGCCACACCGAAGCCGAGGTTGCTCAACACGGCCGGCCTTTGTCCTGTTGCCGCGCAGATTCCGAGCGCCTCCCCCAGACCTTGGATGGACTCCACTTCCTCACGTTGCCTTGCCGTTCCGCAAGCGTTCCTTCCTGGCTTCATGTGAAGAACAAGCTCTTGTTGAAAACGCGGTTTTGCGGTAGGAAGTCTTCGCCCTAACCGCGTTTTCGGGGAACCGCCGCCGGGATTGAGGGCCGCAGTGCCTGCGGTGCAGAATACGGGCTCTGATCGCCCCTCTGATTACCTTTGCAGCCTCAGCATCCCAACTCTGGACCAGCGGAACCAACTGCTTGAGACTGCGCCGCGAGGCGTACACTACTCTCGCCCACACGGAGTTCCGTATCAAGCAGGTGACGGCAGACAGGCCGTTCTTTGTCTCGAATTCTCTCGAGAAGACACTGCACCCCCTGGCGGCCAATCTGGTAGCTGGGTTGCGCAACCGAGGTGAGTCTGGGACGGAAAGAATCGAGAATATCCAGATGATCGAAAGTAGCCAGCAGCAGGTCCCGCGGGGTCTCCATTCCCAGTTCCGCAACCGCACGCAGCACACCCAGCATCATCGGAATATTTGCGACAAACAGCGCATCCACCAGCTTCTTCGGCAACACTTCCATCGCAATCCGGTAACCACTCTCCTGCCGGAAGTCGCCTTCCCACACCCATTCTTTTTTCGATCGCAATCCAGCAGCGCTCATCCCTCGCAGATAGCCGGCGAGACGCTCGGCCGAGATGTACAGCCGGCGTTCGCCCCCCAGGTATCCAATCCGGGTAGCGCCCTGCGCTGCCAGATGCCGAATGCAACTCGCCACCCCGCCTGCATTATCGACAGCCACGCTGTCCACCTTCAGCTTTTCAGGCAGGCGATCGACGCAAACGACGGGCATGCCATTCGCCATCAACCGCTCCACATGCGAATAGTCGCCACGCACCAGGGCCGGTACCAGAAGAACCCCATCGATCCGGCGTGATCCAAGGATCTCGCAGACCTTCCGCTCGCGGTCCAGATCGTCATCGGTATTGAAAATCGACAGCATGTAGCCCTTCTCGGCCGCGGCATCCTCTGCACCACGCACCACCATCGGGAAGAAGGGGTTGGTGATGTCACTAATCACAATCGCGAGAGTATGAGTCTGTTTCATCTTCAGACTCCGCGCCACTTCGCTCGGCAGATACTGCATCTCGCGCATCGCTGCCTCGACACGCTCGCGCAAGTCTGTCGAGACGGTAGGTAGTCCCGACAGCACATTAGATACTGTACCTACACTCACTCCAGCTCTACGAGCTACTTGTTTAATAGTTGCCATGATCGACTCGCCTATCTTATATCGCTCTGTCGATCGCTAAGACCTCAAGTATCTCCACCTTTCGAATTTGAGTCTTGAGAATGCGTCCCTCCACCTGATAGGCCAGCGGGCTGCCATCACTCAAAGCCTTCGCCGCTCCCGGCTGAAAGCCTTGCGGGAGTTCGATCTCGATATCGAATGGCCCCATTGGGTAGATCTCGCGGAAGGGTCCTTTCATGGCCATTGGATTGGTCAGATTCACGAGATGAAGCGCGAGCGAATCCTTCTGCGTCCAGTAAGCAAGATCCAGAAGTCCAGCACCGCTGACTTTGACAGGACCCCGCTCTCCCTGAGCCCAAGCGACCGCGTTGCGGAGCAACACGAAGTGGTCTGGACTTAGAACCTCCCAATAAGTCCGGTCGAGGTCCATCGGAAAGTAGACAACCCTGCCCTTCCCGTGCCGCTTCAGAAAGACGCCAGGAATATTCGTCCGGGGCACGGTCGTAAACACACGCTCCATCGGCAGATCCGGATAAGTTGGCACCAACGTGAGCGGCGCCTTGTATCCCGCCTGGAGCGGAGCGGCATCCACACGCTTGACCCCGTTGATGATGCGACTGGTGCCCTCGAAACCCTGCAGCAAGGAGGAGAAGTCCGTCCCGGCTTCCAGGTTCAGATAAGAGTTCTGCATCCGGGTTTCTCCCGGGCCATTCACGCGGCAACCGAAGAGATTACCCAACCGGAAATCCTTTCGCTTCTTTCCATGCTCGTCATACAACGAGGTCTCATAGGTGGCGACAATGCTCCCACCGCGTTCGACATAAGCCTCGAGTTGCTGGCACTGTTTCTCGGACAGAGCCGCCAGATTCGGCAGAACAAGCACCCGGTAGCGATCGACATGAGCCGCGTCTAACAAGCCTTCGTGCACCATCTCGAATGGCACTCGCGCCTCAACCAGAGCTTGGTAGAAGCCCAGTTGCGGATCCTCCACAAGATCCTTCGCCTTGTCGCCTCCATAGTAGTGGGCCGTCTGCTGCGAGTACACAATGGCGACTTGCGCCAGATTCGCTTCGTTTCGAAGGTACTTCTCGTTCTTCCAGTGCCAGTTGAAAATCTTCGAGACCACCGGCATCCAACGCTTATCCATTGGCTTTGCATTGAACTTCGTAAACCACGGACGCAGGCCATGCGCCACTCCGTCCAGTGCCCACACCTCGATCTCTGCGGCAGATTGCACTGAATCCTTCCACCGATAGGGTTCTTCCACTCCCACACTAAAGATCCCGCCAATCGGTTTTTTTCCCATCGTGGCGCGATACTCTTTGCCATTCTTCCCGTTGCCCCAAGGCAACATCACGCCACGCCGCGCCTGCCGATCGGCAAACAGCGTGTGTGACTTCTCACCCACCGTCTTCATGTCCAGTTCCGACAGCGCACCGCCGCCCGAATTCGCAATGAAGCTGGCGCGCGGATTCACCGCCCGGATCGTATCGTCCCAAATCTTCCAGAGCTCAAAGAGCCGGGCCTGGTTCCATTCCCCCCAGGCCACCCGCACCTTCTCCGTTGGGGCCAGTTCCATCCCGGAGAAAGCGCGGAACTTCGTCTTGCAACTCTCGCAATAGCAGATTCCGCTGCCATGCCAGCGGTTGGAGAAGATGCCATCGGGCTGGTACAGCGTCATGATCTCGCGCGTCACTGCCGTCATGAAGTCAAAGTTGTAGGGCCCGAGCGCACAGGTGACGTAGAGGTCTGGCGCGGCCCAGTGCCGCCGCGGCTTGCCATCCGCCGTTCGAGCTACCCATTCCGGATGCGCGGCAAAAGCCTCCTCTGTGCAAGCGTGCGGATCGGTTCTGGCGATCACATTCATGCCCAGTGCGCGGCAGCCTTTCAGCAGGTCGCCAAAAGCATCGGTATTGCCCAGATACTTGCTGCGATAGTGCAGCGGAATCTTTGTCGGATAAAAGGCAACACAGCCGCCGGCGCTCAAACAGGCGGCGTCCGCGTGAATTTCCTTAAAATAATCGAGCCACATCTTCGGGTCGTAATTGCCCGGATCGTCTTCCGTAAAGGCCACCTGGGCCCAACGCATGGGCCGGTCGTACCAATCGCCCTGCGGCTGGGTTTGGGCTTGCATCGCGCCACTCCAGCTCAGAGCGGGTATTGTCATCAGCGCGTCTCTCCGTGTCATGTTCAATCAACTGTAACGAAGTCGTAGCTATCCTGAGTGCAGCCCTTTCTCTTTATGCCCGGACTCACAGGCCGCATTTTTCTGAAGCTGATCGCCGCCGTCGTCGGCGTGCTGGTGACTTGTTTGATTGCAGTGGACTTCATGGCGTCGCGCATTGCAGAAGACACCTATGTCGACACGCTCAAGATTGAACTCACACAGAAGTGCCGCATCCTCGCCCTCGACGAAGAGATGGTTCTGGACCCACAGCGGCTCTCCGATCTATCCCGCGCCGCAGGAGGGCGGATTACAGTCATCCGCAGCAATGGCACGGTCGCCGCAGACACCGAGCAACGCCCCGGCAAGACCATGGAGAACCATGCGAAGCGCCCCGAGATCGTAGCCGCACTCCACGGCGAAGTTGGGTTCGACAAGCGGCAGAGCGCGTCGGTTGGAATCAACTATCTCTATGTCGCCGTGCCCGCCCCCAGCGGAGCCTTGCGCCTGGCCGTGCCGCTCAAAGAAGTACAGACGCAGGTGGACATCACCCGCCGTCACCTCCTCACCGCAACCCTCATTGCCTTTCTCCCGTCCATCCTGCTCACCGCATTTCTCGCCCGCTGGGTGTCCCGCAAACTCGGTCACATCATTGAGTACGCCGCGCAGTTGGCACAAGGAAACTTCCAGGCGCGGCTCAGTGAGACAGGCACTGACGAACTCGGCATCCTGGGAAACAAGTTGAATGAGACAGGCGAAAAGTTAGAGGCGATGTTTGAGCAATTGGAGAGGGAACACTCCGAACTGGAGAAGCTTGAACGGGTTCGCAAGGACTTCATCATCAACGTCTCCCACGAGTTGCGGACCCCGCTCGCCTCCATCCAGGGCTATACCGAAACGCTGCTCGACGGAGCGATCGACGAGCCGACACACAACATCCGCTTCCTCAACATCATCCGCGTCAATTCAGAACGTCTCGGCCGTCTCATCGCAGACCTTCTCACGCTCTCGAGAATCGAGCTTGGAATCACCAAGTTTCAGTTCGCCAGTTATTATGTTGAGGCCATGCTGCGCGACTGCCAGGAATCGATGCTCCCCATCGCAGCAAAGAAGAACATCGAGCTTGCAATTGATCCTGTGCCCAAAGATCCAGACGGACAAGCGCTCGAAGTCTTCTGCGACTCAGAAGCTGTCCATCAGGTGCTCTCCAACCTTCTGGACAATGCGATCAAGTACACACCGCAAGGAGGGCGCATTGTCTTTCAATCCCGCGTCGTCCATCATCCGATCTATAAGATTCCCTTCGTCGAGCTTGCCGTCCAGGATAACGGCGCGGGCATTCCTCCAGAAGATCTGACGCGGCTCTTTGAGCGCTTCTACCGCGTGGACAAAGCCCGCAGCCGGGAACTTGGGGGCACCGGCCTGGGTCTGGCGATTGTCAAGCACATGGCCAAAGCCCACGGCGGTGAAGTGGGTGTGACGAGCGTACAGGGCCAAGGCAGCCGCTTCTGGTTCACCCTTCCCACCCATGACATCGGTCTCGAAGAGAACCAGTTGATCCAGCCCGAACTCAGCATCTCTGCTGAAAATTACGGCACTAACTGATAGCTCACAAAGGCGAGCCGTTTGCTATCGGGCGACCAGGACGGCACATTGATCGTCCCCTGCCCGCCAAAGAGCCTGGCAAGCGTCTTGATGGAGCCATCCTGCAGGTTCATCAGTTGCAGTATCACTTCCTGATTTTGGGGATGGCCAACCACATCTTTCTCGAAACTGATGTAGACCATCTGCTTGCCATCCGGCGAGATGTGGGGGAACCAGTTGTTCCGCTGGTCTGCGGTGACCTGCGTCTGCCCGCTGCCATCCGCCTTCATTTTCCAGACTTGCATCAGTCCCGTGCGAATCGAGTTGAAATAGATCCATTGGCCGTCCGGCGAGTAATCCGGACCATCATCGAGGCCTTCCGTAGTGGTAAGACGAGTCTCTTCCCCGCCCTCCACCGGAATCGTGTAGATGTCGAAATTTCCGTTCCGTTCGGCGCAATAGGCGAGCGTCTTGCCGTCCGGACTCCAGCCATGCCAGTACGAGGGCGCGAGCTTTATTACACGGCGGGCAGCACCGCCGCCAAAAGGCACAATGTAAATTTGGCTTCGTTTCGTATCCTGCGAGTTATCGCTGATCGCCAGCCATTTGCCGTCCGGCGAGATGCCGTGGTCGTTGTTGAGGCGGGTGGCAATTCCAGTATCGATCAACGCAGAAGGGCCGCCTGTGACCGCAATCTTGTGCAGCCGGCCCTCGCCGTTATAGAGCAGGTTCTTGCCATCGGGCGTCCAATTGGGAGCCTCGACCCGTCCCTCAAAAACCTGGACGACTCTCCGATCGGTAGAGGAGACCGTGATCGTCTCCAGGGTGCTGATCAGCTTCTGCGGCGCTTCCAGCACGACATTTGAAAACACGGCAGTTTCGAGGTTCTGATCGTTGTGCGCGCAGACGCCTAAGCCGACATAAAAACTTCCGTCGAGAGCAACCTTGAAAGCACCCCCTGCGCGGGCGCCATCCACCCACATCGAAACATAGTTTCCGCGCTTCTCGACCTTCAGGCGCGAAGCGCGAGTGACATTAGCCTGGATCTCGTGGGTTCGCTCTCCTTTTGCAGCCCGTGCCTGCAGCGAGGTGAGTCCATCGGCATGCAGGGCAGCATCAGCGTAGGCCGAGTCCGCATCCAGAGTCTGCCGCAACATCAGCACGCCCTTCTTGTGGGCCTCGCCGTCCTTCGTCTCAAAGCGGATATCCGCAGTCAGCGACACATCGCCGCTCACCTTTCTCCAGACAAAATGGAACGAATCGGAGTTGGCCCACATATTGGCGCCACCGCCGCTCACGGTGTAGTTGCCCGCATCGAATCGAGCCGATCCTGCACGCGCCGGTGTCCCCACAGAGGACTGCGCTTCAAAAATCCCCACCTGCTGGGCAAATGCGATGGAGCTGAACAGCAGGAGGAGATATCTCACTTCTTATGCTCCGCTTCGAGCTTGCGCATCAGTTCGATGGTTGGCTTCGGAGCCTCAAATTCGGCCTCTTCAAGAGGCGTACGGCCAAAGCGATCCTTCGCGGCCAAGTCCGCGCCATGATCGACCAGATACTGGATGACGTCGTTCAGGCCAAAGCGGATCGCAGAGTGCAGCGCGCCGCCATTTCCCTTGGGCGCTTCGTTCACGTCGGCGCCGTTCTCCACGAGGAACTTTACCGGGGCCAGCTTGCGGCTGAAGGTGGAAAGCATCAGCGCGCCTGCCCCCTCGGCGGTCTTGTCCTTCGCGTCGGCTCCCTTGCTGAGCAATAGCTTCATCATCTCGACGTTTCCAGCTTGAGCGGCGGTCAGAAATGGCGTCAAACCATTCATTCGAAACGGATTTCCACCTGCCGGGCCTTTGGGAGTCGCGGTCTTCGCATTCACATCAGCACCGCGAGCAATCAGATCTTTCACCAGATCTGCCTTGCCCTGCCGCACGGCTTCATGCAGCGGCGTGCTGCCACTGGCGTCC